>JAGAJR010000002.1 GCA_017626035.1 Alphaproteobacteria bacterium
TATCAGACGAATCATAAGTTAATTTAATATCAGAAGCCTGCACATTGCCTGAAATCAGCAGGCAGGTTGAAATATATAATAAATACCTAGTATTAATCATAGTACACCTCACACAGTTATAGAACCAAAGCCTATACTATCCATACTAAGTCTTTTTTTTTTTTTGCAACAAAAAAGTGCATAGACCCGCCGATTTAAAGGATTTTTCACTTTTCTGTTACATTCGGGAAGTTTTTTTTATTTTACGGAAAGCAAAATATCAATAATTGAAAATACGGCGGTAATTTGGTTAAATGTTTCGCATGCTCTTTTATAATCGGGAATTTTGTGAAATAAAGAAGATACCTCAAACATATCTTTTGAAGTATCTATGGCAATGATAACTTTATTGTCAAAAAAACTGAATTGAATTTGTTTTCCTTTGAATACTTCTTTAAGTTTAAGCATCCGTTCCATAAAGGCGGTTGTCAGCACATAACGGGCTTCAATTTGGTCGGTGGAATAAACCTCAAAATGTTTTTCAAAAACAACATCTTCCAGTTTGACGTTTTCCATGTTTGAAACGCAGTAAAATCGGTTGAAAATTCCGTGATCGGTTTTAACGACGGTTTGTCCGTTAAAAGGTTTGTTCATGTCCAATTCAATGATAATGCCGTCAAAGACGGTAACTCTGCGGGAGCCTTTACGGGTTCGGACAACTTTGGTAAGCTCTTCTTCCGCGACCATAATTTCAACATCTTTATAATACCCGATAAAAAAGTCGTCGTCTTCCTTATCGTCATAATGTCCGAACAAACAGGTTTTCTCAATCAAAGCGGAGTTGATTCCTCTCTGATAAAAATAAGAAAAATTTCCAAAATAAGAGAGCAGTCTCCCCATCACTTGATTTTTGACGTGTTCTTTAAAACGGTTAATCGGGGAATGAATAATATAAATGGCGATGGCAATCAGAAAAAACATAACCGTTACATAATTGTCGTTCATTGCCAAATCTTGCCCGCCGACAACAACAACGGACGTATGAATAACGCCGATAACGATAATGGAAACAAAACACAATATCCAGAAATACAATAAATATTTTTTTCTTTGTCTTTCCAGTTCCGGAAAATCGTTTTGAAATTTTGTATCAAAAAAATTCTTGAATTCGGTATTGAGTTTTGCGGACTTCCTCTTGTCAGAAATCATTTAAAGAATTCCCGGCTGTCAATGCTTTCCTTGGCAGCGGCTTCTGCCTCAAAAAACGGCATATCGGCTTTAACGTTAACCAGTTTGGCAACCACGTTTCCCGGAAAAATTTCGGCCCTGTTCTTCAACTCATTGACGCTGGCATTGTAAAAACGTCTGGCAGCGGCAATATGCTCTTCAACTTCATTCAGGCTGTTCATTGCCTGAAGCATGGTTTGGTTGGATTTTAAATCAGGATAATTTTCAACGGATAACGTAAAATCTTTCAACTTCTTGTCTAACAAATTTTCTAATTCAATCTGCTGTTTCGGGTTTCCAGAAAAGGAATTTTCCATGGCTTGGGTTCTCAGTTTGGTAATTTCTTCCATGAGCGTTTTTTCATGTTCCATGAATTTTGCTGCCATGTTCAACAAGTTCGGAATTAAGTCATACCGCTTTTTGAGTTGGACATCTATCCCGGAAGATGCCTCTTTTACTTTGTTTCTGGCTTTAATGAGCTGAACGTAAATAAAGTAAAAAATAATTGTCAGACCAAGCAAAACAAGCAAAGATATATGGTGCATTTCCCAACCTCCGTAAAATTAATTCTAAGAATGACTCTACGCTGTTTTTCTTAAATTTTATTAAAGGAATTAGCAATATTTTCACTTTTTTCCGCCTATACTCCCTAAAAACGGCGGAGGAAAAATGCTGAACATTATTTGGGTTTCTTTTTTCATAACGGCTTTTGCGGCGGCGTTATACAGAAGTCTGTTCTTGGGAGACGCTTCCGTGTGGACGGAGTTGGTGTCGTCGGTTTTTGTGTCGGCCAAAAGTGCATTTACCATTTCGCTGAATTTAACCGGAATTTTATGTTTGTGGCTGGGCTTGCTCAAGATAGCCGAAACATCGGGTTTGACCAATCTGCTCGCCAAGGCACTTTATCCCCTGTTTCATCGAATTATGCCGGAAGTTCCGAAAAACCATCCGTCTGTCGGTTCCATGGTTATGAATATTGCCGCTAATGTGTTGGGACTGGATAATGCGGCAACCCCGATGGGCTTGAAAGCGATGGAACAATTGCAGGAATTAAATCCGAAAAAAGATACGGCTTCAAATGCTCAAATTCTGTTTATGGTTATCAATTCTTCGGCGGTAACTTTAATTCCGATAACAATTTTAATGTATCGGGCGGAGCTTGGTTCCGTTAATCCGGCGGCAGTATTTATCCCGATACTTCTCGCGACTTCTTTGTCCACTCTGGCCGGATTTGCAATAGTTGCCGTGATACAGAAATTAGACGTTTTTAACCGGGTTGTTTTGGCATATTTAGCCGGATTCGCAAGTTTTATTGCCCTGACGGCCTGGTATTTTAACAGCCTTCCGCCGGCCGAGCGGTTGGCAAATTCCGCCAACTGGGGAAACTGTATTCTGTTCTCTTTGATAATTGTTTTTCTTTTCGCCGGAATGATACGGAAAATCAATGTTTACGATACATTTATTCAGGGTGCGAAAGAAGGTTTTGAAATTGCGGTTCGCATTATTCCGTATTTGGTGGCAATGTTGGTTGCTATTGCCGTTTTGCGGAGTTCCGGAATTATGGAATTGCTGGTGGGCGGTTTTGCCGCATTGTTTGAATGGATGGGGCTGGATACCGGATTCGTTCCGGCTTTGCCGACAGCCCTGCTTAAGCCGTTATCCGGAAGCGGAGCCCGGGCGATGATGATTGAAACCATGCAGACTTACGGAGCAGACAGCTTTCCGGCCTTTATTTCCTGTATCGTCCAAGGTTCGACGGAGACGACTTTTTATGTTCTGGCGGTTTATTTCGGAGCGATAAAAATCAGCAAAACGCGTTCGGCTTTGCCTTGTGCTTTGTTTGCCGATGTTGTGGGCATTGTTTCTGCGGTTTGTTTTGGTTATTTGTTTTTTGACTAAAGCCAGTGCAGCTTTCTCATAATTGCCAGCAACACGGTTACCAGAAGAAACAGAAAACCGCAAACGGCGGCAAAAGCCCAATGCTGTTCGGCATACGGAATACCGGCGACATTAATTCCCAATAAGCCGGTAATCAGCCCCAACGGCATAAAGATAACCGTAACAATGGAAATCATATACATAATCCGGTTCATATTGATACTCATTTTGCTTTGCAATTCTTCATAAAAAACGGACAGGTGGTCTTTGGCATAATCCAAATCTTCAATGATTTTAACCAGTGTGTTGTATGTTTCTCTCAGTCGGGCTTTGTTTTTGTTTCCTTTGAAAACGGAAGAGGTTTCATGTTGCAGGTTGAGAAAAATGTCTTTTTGCGGATTGCTGTAACGGCGGATGGATATAATTTCCCGCCGCAGTTCGCTGAGAGATTCACGCAAATCAAAATCGCTGAGCGTGTCTAAATTAATAACCCTTTCTTCCAAATCGTCTGTGTTGTCCCGGATTTCCATAACGACATTTTCAATGTTGGAAACGATTCCGTCGGCAATATCAATAAAACATTCAGCCGCGGTTTTCGGTCCGGTCTTCTTGAGCAGCTTTTCAAAAACAAGGCGGATGCTTTTGCTTTTTCGGTGGGAAAGAGAAATAATTTTTTTGTCGTCAATCCAAAAGCGTAAAGAAACCATATCGTCAATATCGCTGTTTTTGTTTAAATTGACATCCCTTAAGATAATCACAATACCTTTTTCGGTTGCAAAATAGCGGGGACGTGTCTCTTCATCGCACAAGGCATCGGCCACCGTGCTTTCAATCTCGTAATCCTCGGTCAGCAAACGATACGCCTCCGGATCTTTATAATCCAAATTCTGCCAAAAATTATTAGGCGTATTAGGGAACTTTTCCTTATCGGTTTGTTCTTGTTCCGGCAGATATCCGCCGCCTTTGCCGTCCAGAATTATCGTAAAATCGGAAAGCTCTTTGGTTGTGTCGTTCATTAGTTCTTCTCCTGTCCGGGAAAAGATATAAGCACTTAATCGTCTAATTCAATAAAACGGCATTTTTTGTTTAGAACTTTGTCTTCTTTAAGATGGCGAGTTCCCTGAGAAATCATTTCGATTACCCGTTCGTCATTGTCATATTCGGTATGTGAAGCGACCGGGTTGACAACGGATAAGCCGAATGCGGAAATTTCCTCGGCAATGTTAATGTTAACATTGGTAAGGGACGGACACATCCGGGAGTCGATATAAGAGTCTACAAAACTCTGCGGAATATCATAACTCAATAAATCGTTCGGATCTGAGAAGGCGACAATATCCACCTGCTTGAATACTCGGTTATGATAGTTTTTTCCTTTCTTTTTGCAATAGGATGAGATTTGGTTGGTTACCGCAGGGCTTTTGCGTCCGATTTGCAAAATAGGCAGCTGATTGGCAAGCATGAAAACGGTAATGTTTTTATTTTTAAGTTCATTGATAATCAGTTCGGCATCTCGGTTTTGATGAACGTCGGCTTGGGCGATTTCATTGACAATGTCGGTCATGCTGTCCATTAAAATCCGGCTGCCCAGACTGTGCGTGATGTAAATGATGTTCTCGTTGCTCAAATCTTTCAGCTGGTTGTAAGAAGAAACGCGGCAGACTTGTTTTTGATTATCTTTTAACTGATTCCAATTATGTCCCAGCATCCAACAGCTGGCCTGTTTGGAAGCATTGAGGATAAGATTGTCTTTGTCAATCAGATAAATCATCGGGTCGGGAACCGTATCGTTCAGGAACTTTTTCATGCTATGGTTAAAAGGAGCCCGTTTATAGGCATATTTTCCCGAGGTGTCATAATCCAAAATCTTTTTTTGCTTGGAGGTAATGTTTGACCAGGTAAGTTCATAAAAAATCAAATCCTTGGTGCGTTCTTCATTCTGCATCCGGATAACCTGCAGATTGCCGATTTCTGTTTTTCCGTCGTCAGGATTAAGCAGGGTAATATCTTTTGCCCGCTTGGAAAATACCGTTAAATCCAGAGATTTGGCAAGATTCTCCCGGATTCTGGTGGCATAGCCCGGCGTATGCGAACCAACCCCGTGAATCATCATGACTTTAACGATTTTATTTTGTTGAAAATAATCGTTAATTCCGTTGATTTTTTCCCCGATAATGTCACATTGCCGATGGTCTTCGGTATTATCTTTGTTTAAAATGGCTTCCGCAACGCCTCTCCCGAAAGAAGTGCAGCCGGATATAAATAACAAAGCCAAAAACAGGAGAATTTTTTTCATAGATTAAATCCTTCTTATTTTAGATTTTTCGGATTTTAATCTATCTTAAACATAATTTCAATATAATAAGGAAAACGTGATAAATAGGAATGTAAAATGAAAGTGTTGGTTCAAAGGGTAAAACAAGCATCTGTTGCGGTGGCCGAAGAAACGGTTTCCGCCATCGCCAAAGGTTTTCTGGTCTTTGTCGGCGTGGAAAAGGAGGACGGCGAAAAAGAGGCTGAATTTTTGGCGAAGAAAATCAGCAATTTAAGAATATTTGAAGATGCGGACGGAAAAATGAATCTCAGCATAAAAGATATAAAAGGCGAATGTTTGATTGTCTCTCAATTTACTTTGGCCGGAGATACCAGTCGGGGAAACCGTCCGGGGTTTGAAACCGCCGCCCGTCCGGAAAAGGCAAAACCTCTGTATGAATTTTTCAGTGAATGCGTCCGGAGCGAAGGCATTCCTGTTCAAAACGGGATTTTTCAGGCCGATATGCAGGTTTCTTTAATAAATGACGGACCGGTAACTTTCTTGCTGGAAAAATAAGCTTTTAATAAACGTTTTTTTGATTACAATAAAATCAGGTACACTAAAAGAGGGAAACATGATGGAAAATAATACTGATTTGCAATGGCAGAATGAAGAATATATGCGGTGTTTGCGTTTGTTGCAGCAGTATGATTACAGCCGCACGGCAGAGATAATGGAAGTTGAAAAACAAATTTATGCCGTCTTGAAACAAAATCCTGAAAATGTAAACGGATTAATCGTTTTAATGCAGGAACAGATAATGCTCGCCAATCATCAGCGGGCTAAAGCTTTGGCTTACAAAATCTGGGAAATCGGCGGGCATTTGACCGTGGAAACCGAAAATCTGTATATTCAAAATTTAATAAATATCGGTTTAATTGAAATGGCCGGCGTCTTACTGAAGACAAGGTTTGACAATATCGGAGAAAATATCTTTTCTTTTTATCCTGTAATGTTGAAATACGCTATTGCTTCCGGCGACGCTTTTCTTATTGAGAAGATAAATGCAGCGGATTTAGCGGCTCCGTCAAGACAAATGCTGGTGGATTTTCTGAATGTAAACCGACAGTTGAATTATACGGAGCATTTTTCAAATTTGCAAAAACAGCTGTATGAACGAAATAAAGACATTATGCTTTCTTACGAAATAAACCTTTATAATGACAGAGGTTTTACCGATATGGAAATCGTTTTATATGTCAGCAATGATGTTTTGGACGTCAATAAGCATTATGAAAAAATGGAAATGCAGGTTATCAGCTATTGTGCCGTGAAGAAAATCAAACGGATTAATAACCTGTGCTTTCTGGTGCGGCCGATTTCGTCTCATCCGGCATTGTTGAACCGGCAGGGGTAATAATTTTCGGAATGGCCGGGCCGCGGTTTTTCTTCCGCTCGGTTTGTTCTATGCGGTTGATTGTTTGCTCTCCGGCTTTTTCAAACAGTTTATTCATTAATTTGGCGGCGACTTCCTGTTCGTCTTCTTCGCTGGAAAACAACACAAAACGGTTTTGATGCTCGGTTGAAGTCGTTTTATCCTCAACATTTTCCAACTCTACGGCAATAACCATTTGCAGACGGTTGGTGTTGCTGTTAATGGGATCAACTTTTGCCCGCAGAACTTTTGTCCGGACGATGTAATCTGCCAAATCAGCTTTGTCGGTAACGTAAAAATAGTCGTTTTGAGAAAATTGTTTTTTTAAGACTTCAGCCCTTTTCTCCGATTTTGTGTTATTGAAAAATTCTGTCGGCGTTATGTAAACAAAGCCTTTTTTATCTGATTTGTCTGCCGTTTGGAGAACATTGTTCTCACTTTCGGCAGAAACATTTTGGAACTCCGTTGAATCCGGTTTTTTTCTGTTGTCGACAATAATTTTAACCCGCTCTTCGCCCTTTTTGTTAAGCCCCGGGTTAGGATTTTTTTCAATGATTTTAACAACGGTAGGTTCAATCATCATGGCTGGATCGGAACTTTTTACGGAAGTGTCTTTTGTCCGTTCAATATCTTCTTGAGCCTCTACAGCATTTTGAATGGCATAAAACAGATTTTCCTGACGAATGTATCCGGTAATTTCAACACAAATTTCTTCTTCGTCCTGTTTGGTGGTTTTAACGGATAAGTCATCCAGCGAATTGTCCACCAGATTGTAAACCAAAACATTAAAGTCGTGTTCGTTAAATTCCTTTCGGACATTGGAAAGCTGAGCCAAATTCCGGACAGCATTAAAACTGGCCTTGTCCGATGCCCGAACTCTCACGGAAGAACGGGCTTCTCCGTCTTTCAGCTTTTCACAGCCGGTTCCGAAAACGGCAACATTGCTGCCGTCATCTTCATCGGCAACGGCAATTTCTTCCGCATAAGCGGAAAAAAATCCCGAAAGGCATAAGGACAAAAGCGTATAAAGAACCAGTCTCATTTACCACCAGCTTTGATCACCGTTTTGAACTTGTTGGAGAACTTCCGTCCACTCGTTGATTTTATTGTTGTCTTTGTCATAAAGGGTTATGGTGTATTTGATGGCCGGAACCTGAGTGTTTTCAAGCGGGATTTTATCCACAACGGTTTCAATGTAATAATCGGCGTCATTCAGGTTGTTGACAACATTGAAAGTCCGTGAACCGGCGATAATGTCCTTAGACATTTTTCTGGCATAATAAAAACCGTTAGGCAGGTCTTCACTGGCTTTCTTCACTTCCATAACATATAAAGCAGGCGTTGTTGCCCGTTCATAAATATTGGTTGTCTGGTCGAGCATTTTGTTTGTGGTGCGAACCGCAACAATAGAATAAACTTCCGGAGTAATTGTTTCGTCATAAAGGTTTTCTTCCCCGTATGGCGTTTCAATAATATATTTCGGCTTTTCCTGTTTGGAGCTGAGAGAGCAGGACGCCGCAAAAACAACAGCAAGCAAAACGGACAATTTTTTCATATTGAATAATCCTGATAAGTTTTATTTCCACTAAGTTTACTATAAAGATTTTTTAAGATTTTCACATCGTTTTTTTGACTTATTCACTATTAGCCTTTGCTTTTTTGCAAACAATAAGCTAAATTAGGCGGAAACAATTGAGGAATAAATATGGTTATAACCTTTGGAACAATTCTTGTCGGGCTTTTGCTTCTGGTTCGTCCGCTGCAGCGAAATCCTTTTTACATCTTGCATACCGCCGTTGTCATTTTGTCGGCATATTATATTGAGACACATTATTTTCGTGCGTCGGTATTCGGCGGAAAAACAGTGCTGCTGTTTTTGGTTTTTCAGATGATAAGCATTAATTTGGTGGTTATGTTGGCTTATTGGCTGGATAAAAGGGCTGCGGTCCGCGGGGCATGGCGTGTTCCGGAAAGAAACCTGCATGCCTTGGAATTGTTGGGCGGTTGGCTGGGAGCTCGAATTGCCCAAAAAGTATTTCATCATAAAAATAAGAAGAAAAGCTATCAGGCCGTGTTTTGGTTTTTGGGAGTTGCTCAAATTGCCGCAGTCTTTTTAATTTTGCGTTTTTTACAGCTGATATAGAATAAACTTGCAAAATTTTAACGAGCAGATATGATGAGGCTTAGTTTAAAACAGATGGAAAATAAGACAATGGAACAACCTGCAGAATTAAAGTTCAGTGAACACTACAAAAGAATGTGGCCGTATGTAAAACCTTATTGGTTTAGGGCTTTGTTGGGAATTTTAATCTGTATCCCGGTCGGGGCGTTGGATTCCGTTGTGGCTTTGGCTTTAAAGCCGTATATGGATGATGTTTTGGTGGCCAAAAATGAAGGCTCTCCGATATATATTCCGCTTTTGATTATCGCGTTTACAACCATGCAGGGCGGTTTAAACTATTTGGCAACATACTTAAACACCTGGGTCGGAACAAAAATTAATCAGGATTTGAAACGGGCTTTGTTTAAAAAACTGTTGGCTCTGCCGGCGTCTTTTTATGACAAACACGATTCCGGTTTTGTCATTCAGCGGTTCGTCAGCGATGCAGATGTTTCTTGCACCGGTTTGTTGGATAACTTAAAGATTTTTATTTCTCGTTTTTTCTCTTCATTATCTTTGGTTTGTGTTCTGATTTATAATTCATGGCAGTTGTCGATTATTGCCATTGTCGTTTTGTTTTGTGCACTGCTTCCGTTGGCGACCATCCGCCGCAGAATTAAAATGACGGTTCTGAAAGGTGTTGTCGAGGGTTCAAAAATTCTCACGAATTACAATGAGACTTATGCCGGCAGCAAAACAATCAAATCATATAATTTGCAACAGCGTATTTATGACAAGTTTGACAATACGATGAGAACGATTTTCAAATTAAGTATCAAAATGGTTCAAAAAACGGCGTGGATGACGCCGATGCTGCATGTTATCGTTTCTTTCGGTATTGCCGGTGTAATCGGTTATGGGAGCTATTTGATTGTCAACGGACAAATCAGCAGCGGTAACTTTGTGTCCTTTATTACGGCATTGGTGTTGTTATATACCCCGATTAAGGGGATCGGCAAAAACTTTAATGCTGTTCAGGTTTCGTTTTTGGCAATCGAACGCGTGGTTGAAATTTTAGATATGAAACCGTCGATAGCAGACCGACCGAATGCGAAAGATTTGAAAAAAATCGGCAAAAACATTGTTTTTGAAAATGTTTGGTTTGAATATAACGAAGGAACGCCGGTATTAAAAAATATCAATATGGAAGTCAAGTCGGGAACAACGGTTGCTTTGGTCGGAAACTCCGGCGGCGGTAAAACGACGGTGGTTAATTTGCTGCCTCGTTTTTATGATGTTGTCAAAGGGGCGATAAAAATTGACGGCACGGATATCCGGGATTTAACATTATCCTCTCTTCGCGATAAAATTGCCGTGGTTTTCCAAGATAACTTCCTGTTTTCGGGAACAATTCGGGACAATATTCTGCTCGGTAAAGAAAATGCCACGGATGCTGAAATTCATAATGCTTTGAAAATGGCGTATCTTGATGATTTTGTTGCCGGTTTGGAAAACGGGATTGATACGGACATCGGAGAACGGGGAGCTTTGCTTTCCGGAGGACAAAGACAGCGTTTGGCCATTGCCCGGGCCTTTATCAAAAACGCTCCGATAGTTATTCTGGATGAGGCAACATCCGCTTTGGACAATAAAGCGGAAGCCGTTGTTCAAAAAGCGATTGACAACCTGATGCAGGACAGGACGGTATTTGTTATTGCCCACCGTTTGTCGACCATTCAAAATGCGGATAAGATTGTCGTTATAAATGACGGCGAGATTATAGAAGAAGGAAAGCACGACGCCTTGCTTAAAATAGAAAACGGGGCATATAAAGCTTTGTATAATGCCCAGTTTAAGAATAAAGAAAAGAAAGCTTCTTAAATCAAAAGCGAAGCCTCTCGGAAGAGAGGCTTTTTTTTCGTTGTCGCCGGATGTTGACAAAATTTTCCGGATAAAGTAGATTATAAAAAATTTTAGTCATTATAGTTTATAATTTAATCCGTATTAGTATGAAGAAAATTGGTTTTTATGCCGGAAGTTTTGACCCTTTTACCAAGGGACATCTGGCAATTGTGTGTAAAGCGTTGTGTGCTTTTGATGAAGTTATCATCGGTATCGGACTTAATCCGTCTAAAGAAGGATTATTTGAGTTAAGCGAAAGGGAAAAGCTGATACGTTCATCGGTTGAGGATCTGATACAACAGTATGAATATCGCAGCTTAAACAGGTATGAGTTTTCTGCAAGTGAGGTCAAAGCCGTTTCCCGCTTAATAGATGAACCGGATTGCCTGAGAGTCTTGTCATATCAAGGCCTGACGGTCGATGTCGCCATTCGGTACGGTGCAACTTCCTTTATCCGCGGAAGGCGAAATGCTCAAGATGATGCGGAAGAGGGAGCTTTGAGCCGGATAAATGAAGAGCTGTCGAAGATAAGGCGGAAGTATTTGGATACGGTTGTGTTTTCGGCCCCTCCATATGAAAACATTTCATCTTCGGCGGTAAAGAATTTATGTTCTCTGAGAGAGTACATTGCGGCTCAGAAGTACGTGATGCCTTCGGTTCACCAAGCTCTGATGAAACATTATCTGTTTGAACGTTATCCTCAGTCGACGTCTCCGGAAAGGCTGTCTCTATGGAAAGATTTGTGCCGAATGCATTCTCCGAAAGAGTTTTTTCACAATTTGTCGCATATCGGCTATTGTCTGAATTATGCGGATATCTTTGATAAGATTTCCAATAAAGACGGAACGGCTTTTACAAAGAAAGAGCGAGATGCTCTTGAGGCGGCGATATTCTACCATCATTTTATAAACTATGGTTTGAAGGATGATAAGCTTCGTTCGGCTGAAGCTGCAGAGCGGGATTTGAAAATTCTGGGATGTGATTCTGCAGGAGTTAAAAACTTGATTCTGATGACAGCACGCATCGGATTGCATGTTGAAGTTCCTCTCATCCGCCAAGTTATTCATGATGTCGATCTGGCCATCCTGGGCGACAGAGAGAACTACGGTGTTTATGCCATGCAGATTCGCTGTGAGAATTCAGAGGATGAAACGGAGAAATATGCCGTTAAACGCAGCAAATTTTTGCAGAGACAGCTAGAATGTCCCTACCTGTCGGAATTCTTCCAAGACATGTTTAAGGAAGATGCCATACTGAATATGAAAACCGAATTGGCATATTGGGAAGATTTCAGATAACAACTTCGCAAAGACCTAAAACAAAGCCCCTCTATCGAGAGGCTTTGTTGGTTTTAAAGGGTTTTTTTTAGGGTTGCGTGATGTCTTAAAGGAAGTTTTAGCTTCTGTTGTTTTAACTTTTTTGCTTGGAGCAGCGTTCTTTAGTTTTTTTAACCGTGCTTTGTTAACTGAAAAGCCAAAATTTCCGAGACATTTTCCCAAGGTATAATAATGTGCGTGAGCAAATGCCAGGAGCCCGGCTTTTTCCAAACAAAGTTTGCCTTTTTCATCAATGTACCGGTCATCCACATTAACGGCGACGACTTCGGCCAAAAACATATCATGTGTTCCGTAGTTTGTAATACTTTTGACTTTACACTCCAAAGAAATCGGCGATTCCATAATTTGCGGAGCCGAAATTTTTGCGGACGCACCGGCCGTCAGCTTCATTTCTTTAAATTTATCAATGTCTTTTCCTGATTTTACGCCGCAGTAATCAACAGCCGTAACCAAAGCCGCTGTGGGCAGGTTTATAACAAATTCTCCCGATTCTTTAATCAAACCGTGTGAAAAACGGGAGGGGCGGACAGAAACATAAGTAATGACCGGATCACTGCTGATAATGCCGGTCCAAGCCGCTGTCATAACATTAGGTTTTTCTAACGTTCCGCAGGAGATTAAAGCCGGCGGAACCGGAGCCAGAAGGGTGCCTGGTTTCCATGTGATTTTTGCCATTTGTTGACTTTCAGAAGGTTAAAATTAAATAACAACGCCAAACATATATGAGATTCTTCGATTCTGCAAAATAAATTTATTGATTTTTTTTAATTATACTTTAAGTTGTATATAGGGCTAACAACTTCAAACCGTCCTGAGAACGGGAAAGGGAGTTACATGATAAGAAAAAAGCATTTTATGAGCCTGCAGGCTCTTATTATTTTAGCCGCAATCCATGAATATGGCGGTAAGAGAAAAGTTACAGAGAATTTAGGTACATCGGTTGACACGATAAACAAATATCTCTCAATTTTGGAAGATGAGGTTGGCTATAACCTTTTGGTCAGCGACGGCAGAGGAACAACGCTTACTTCCCGAGCCAAGAAACTGATTGAACATGTGCATGTGATAGAAGATGTCTTCTCCAAAATTTATGACGGAGAAACAAATAATTCCGACTTGAAAGGCGATGTGCGGGTAAGTATGCCGTTAAGTGTATTTATTGCTTTGCCTCATGATAATATCGGAAACTTTTTTGATAAATACCCTAATATTAACATCGTATCTTTATCCAGCTTGGAACTACCGAATTTTAATTCTTTGGATGTTGACATTGGTTTGACTTATGTTCCGCCGGAAGGCTCTGATGTGGTAATTATCAGCGACAAAAAGATAGAGTGCGGCTTTTTTGCCTCTTCCAAATATTTGTCGGAACACGGATATCCCGCTGATTTTGACGATATGCTCGAAAACCATTGGATTGTCAGCAAGGGAAGTGTTCAGACTTATATGAAAAGCTGGAAAGAAGTCATTAAACGTGCCAAACATATAAGGTATGATTCTAATTCCGCTTCCGCGGCAATTGATATGGTCCGCAACGGAGCCGGTATTGCCGTTATGCCGATGCGTTTTAAGGATGAAGGGCTGGTTTGTCTGGACAATTTCAAGAGTGATAATGAAATAACCGTATATTTGGTTGCAAAAAAGAAAAGCAAAGACAATCCGAGAGTTCGGGCGGTAATTGACTACTACAAACAATCTCTCAGCCGGATGTAAAATTTTTGTTGATATTTTGTGGTTTTGTGCTATCAAAAGAATATTGACAATAATTTGGACGAAAATTTATGAAGCTGACGGATTTAATACCGAATATCGGAGAAGTCATTCCTTACGAATACGGAACAATTCGCTGTAGAGAATACGAACAGCTTCTTTCTTCCCTGCTTGCTGAAGTGAAAAGCCGTCAAAATCCGCATTTTGTTCAAGTCGGAGGTATTCCGGGAGCGGGAAAAAGCACTTTTTGCCGTGCACATTGCAAAACGGATGAGCTGTTTATCAGCTTTGACGGCATCATGGAGAGCCTGCCGCAGTACCGGACAGATATTTATACTCTTGGAAAAGCGGAAAGCTTTGCCAAATGGGAAATTCCCGCCCGGGTTATCGGATATGAGCTTTTGCGGCGTGCCGTTGAGAAAAAGTGCAATATCCGTTTGGAGCACAGCGGCGTTAATATTCCGCATGTCCAGTTGATGAATAATATCCGCAAATATGGTTACCATACGGAAATGTCTTTTATTCTTTGTAATGTGGAAAAGGCACATACCCGGGCAATTCAGCGTGAAGCGGTTACCAACCGCCATACGCCTTATGAGTTGATTGAAAAGAGAGCTTCTCTGGTAAAGAAATTTCTTCCGGAATATATTAAAATCACTGACAAGCTTTCTATTTATGATACATCTTCCGATAAAGACGTATTGCTGAAAAATTATGCTAAGGGCTATCGCGTCAGTTAGTAATTTTTTTAGAACACCAATGAATAAGCTTTTCGTAAGCGGATTTTATTTGCATTTCCGAAAATGCCGTAAATTTTTCTCGATTAAGGCAATAATTCAAAATATCTTTATCTCCGTTTTCCAAAAGAGAAAGAAGCTCTTTTTTTGAGGAAACGTATTTATTGCTGCTGAGAAAATATTCTGCCTGTAAAATGAAAAACGTCATTTTATATAAAGCGGAAAGGGCAGCAGGTAAATCATTGTCAAATAAATAACTGTGTACCGAGGCATGGTAAAGGTTTTGAGCCCCGTTTTTGACGGCAAGACGAATATCATTTTCCGTCAACGGAGAAATCAGCTGAGTCAAATCTCCGTATAAGGGTTTTGTATCGTAAATAAACTGGAACAAATCGGATTTTTCCCAGTTTTCAATTTCTTTTTTTCCGGAAACAAATCCGCAGGCTTTTTCCGAAAAAGGCATGGAACGGATAACTGATTGGTAAGTTTCCAAATCGGAAAATTTCGCTTCATCAAGAATAAGAACAAAGTCAATATCGCTTTCGTCCGAGGCTTCTCCTCTGGCGTAACTTCCTTGAAGACCCATAAATAAAATTCGATTATTGAAAGCAGACAACAGTTTTTGCTGAATTTCACTCAGCCATGTTTCAATTAAAAATGCCATTGCTCCTCCGATAAAAACATTTGATTTTTTCTAAGTATCAGTTTATAAAAAAAATGCAATAAAAATTATGATGTCTAACCAAATACTTTATATATATGAAACAAGAAGAATTATTAAAAAACGCAGCTACATGGTTTACCCAAAAATACGGAAAAACCCCGGAAGAATGCAGCGTAAACTTTTCTAAAGTTTGGAACAAACGAATATTTTTCTTAAAAATTCCCACAGTGGTTTTTGCACCGTCGGAAGTGGAAGGAATGGCTTTTATCGTGTCTCAACGCGGCATTCTTCGAATGTTGCACGGAGTGTTTTTGTATGCCGGTGTCTCTTTTGCTCTTTTTGGCTTTGGGCTGGCTTACAATTTTCCGATATTTGCCGTGGTACTCATAACGGTAGTCGGAGTCATTCTTATTCTCTGGAATTTGTTATGTTACAAACGTTTTAAGCGTTTAGAAAAGTTATATGAAGGAAACATTGAGATTTATGTGGAGGACTGAAGCATAAAATTTCAATATCGGAATAAAAAAAGCTCCCGGAAAGGAGCTTTTTTTTATGAATAATCATTACAGCCTCGAATATGATAATACTGCAACGGTTTGCTGAGAGGCGTATAGCGTTGTTCTTGCTTGATTGAACCGATTTGTGTCAGAAAATCATCTCTGTATTTGTCGGCGATATTGAGTTTACGCAGTTGCAACTCCCAAAAGTGAAGCATATTGTCCATGCTTCCTTTAAGATATCCGTTAACATCGTTTAAATTATTTCTTTTCGCGGATGCAATGCTTTTGGCGATGATTTCCGTCCGCATTTGAATAAGTTCCGGATCTTTGCTGTGTTCTTCCGCATAACAAAATGCTCCCGGCAACAAACCTCTGGTTAAATATAACGGAGTGTTAAACCCTTTGGTTTGAGTCGGAGAAATGCCTGGTTTTTGAATAAACGGCTGTACGTCAATGATATAAGCCCGTTGGTCTCGGCTAGAATATAAAAGGTTTCCCGTATTGGTAAAAAGTCCCAAAGTGCAAACATCAATAGAATGGCGGCGAGAAGACAAATAATGCAAATCATCATAGAGAATGTCAAAAGAAGCGTCCGGCATGTTGGCAATTTTTTCAGACCATGTGCGGGTTTTAATCAAAGATTCTTCACTATCGGGAACCGGCAGCCTCGGTTTGTGAATTTCTATCGAAAATCCGGGAGAATAGCGATTGATTGTCAGAATGGTTTCTCCACCGTTAATATCCGGATGACTCCAATAAGCAATTGGCTGGGCAAAATTGCGGTCGCCGAAAATATCCGGCTGGGTTTTAAAAGGATATTGCTTAAGATAATCTGTCAAAACGGAAATAGCCGGAGCATCCTGACTTAATTGAACGGTAAAATCAGGATTTGTATCGATTTTATAAACTTTGACTTCTTGCCCTTCTCCAAGACATCTGTCGCATAAAGCCGTAATAACCTCGCTGGTCAGAGGCAAATTGTAATGATTTGTATCCACCATGAAACCTCCTTTTTGTCGAAATAATATATTTTTCGAAAAGTTTTGTCAAGAATTTATTGGGAAGATCAAGAGACTAAAAGCGGATTATGTTTCTTTATTTAAGTTGGGTAATAAAACCATAAAAAAAACTTCCCGGAAAGGGAAGTTTTTTATTGGTGTGCGATACTGTGCGATTATCGGACTCAAGATTATAAGGATTTTAAAGATTTGTATAATAAACTCCAATTTATTTGAAAATTTAAAAATTATGAAATATTGTTGTTATATTAAATTTTTGGAATATTCAAATGACTAATAAAAAAAATCCATATAAGACTCTCGTAAAAAGTATTTTAGCTCAACCATATGTACCACCTAAAATATTATCTAAACCCAAATTGCAAGATTACGGCTTATCCGAGGAAATTATTAAGAAAAATGAAATTAATAAAAAAGAAGATGAAGATAATAAGAAAACATTATTTAATTTGATATTTTTTGTAGTATTAGTACTAATTTTTTATAATAATGATAATATACGAGAGGCATTATTACTTACTTTGTTTTCTTTTGCAATCTTTTGGCCGTTAAAGGAAATATTATCTTATTCTAAGAAAACAGAAATAGATAAAAAACTAGAAGAATACAAGCTAGATAATAAATATTTTGAATACTGGACTGTTTTGTATCCAAAGAAAAAAGTGGCTGGTTATTGGTATTCACTAAATGGTTATGAATTTGAAAAATCGTTAGCTGAGGTTTATAAGGCAAATGGATATGAAACCTTTATTACCTCCAAAAGTGGTGATGGAGGTGTAGATATAGTGATTTGGAACAAAAATAAAATGAAAACATATGTTCAATGTAAGGCTTTTAAAGGAAAAGCAGGTGTCGCGATTGTAAGAGAATTATATGGAGTAATGGTAAGTGATAAAGTTGACAGTGGTGTAGTTGCTTGCTTAGGAGGTTTCACTAGTGGTGCTAAAGAATTTGCCGAAAGTAAGAATATAACGTTAATTGATGTAAATGATATTATAAAAATGATTTGAATTTGAGAGGAAAACATGGACAATAACAAAGATTTATCTTTTCAAGAAAGGTTGCAAAAACTTATTTTCTATTTGAAACATATACATAGCACAAAATCGACTAACGAGAATACTACTGTAAAAACTAATGATACCAACTAAATTTTTATCGGACAGGGATTTTATTTAATGAAAAGCTTGTTTTTCTTAGCGATTTTCACAAAAGTCCGATAAACCATCAAAAATGCTATCTTAAAAACTTCCAAAATCGGACTAGCTGAAAGTCTTGGTTTACATAACAAGAAAACGATTTGTTACGCAAAAAATATCAGTTTCTTTATTTGTGTTTGAAATAGTCGGCGTGTCACCAACAAAGCCTTCTTTGGAAGACCCCCCAATACGTTGCATTTTATCATAAAAATCATTACAAGAAGAAAATTGTTGCTTATGTTCTTCAGTAAATTTAACATTAACCTTAGAGACTTCTTTTGATAAGTCATTACTTTTCATATTATAACTCTCCATAGCTGTAAGGTGTATGCATAAAAAGACTTTTCCCTATTCTCATTGTATAAGTAATTATAGCATCATTATACTTCCTAATCAAGAGTTGTTCATCTTTTCCAGTATAATCATCTACTTTTAACTTCATGTCTTTTTGCAAAGTATCTATACTTATTCGCCGTCCATGAGATAGCCATAAGTTATAATCACTAAACATACTGGCTATTTCATTTGCCCGGTTAATTTTTTCGTCTTTTGTTACTGGTTGTCCTTTTTTTTCGCTATTAGATTGATGAGTTGTCCAATCTTTAAATTTATATTTAACAAGCCAATCTTTTATCAGTTGTATAGATAAATTTTTAGCTTGTTCATATAATTTTAACATTGCCAAATCCATATCTCTTAACATAGCATATTCAACAGGAGAAATGGTATTATTTAGAGATTTTTTAATAAGTAATTCGGCTTGTTCTAAATATCCTAGAGCCGGAACATACTGTATTGATCCATCTTTTCTAACAGGAACTTGTGGGTCAACAGGGCCTAATGAAGAATAATAATCCATGCATATATTATCCCCAGAAAGTGCCAAAATAGTTCCTGCTGACATTGCATATTCAGGAATGAAAATATTAATGTTTTTATAGTGATATCTCAAAATTTCAACCATTTTAGCAGCAGCTTCTGCAGAACCACCTGTTGTTGTAATAATAAAAGATAATGTCTCCTTTGATTTAGTCGCTTTTTTATTATTTTCAATAACATCACGAAATAAAGGCAATGCTTCAAGAGCAATAGGACCATAATAAAGTAAAATATCTGTTTTTAACTTATTTGCAATCTTCTTTGCATCATTATTAAAACATTCTATAATATTATTATCTAAGTTACAAAGCTTCATTTTAGCTCCTATGAAATAAAATTTTATTCCAAAATACAAGAAGTATTCAAAAGTGTAAATATTAATATTTACGTAATATAAAAAATGAGGAGATTCAAATATGATTCTATACAATTACAATAAGCTTGGAATGTGTGGATACCTACGGTAGAGCACATCTTTCGCTAAAGCTAAAGACCTCATCGTCGGTTGACAATTCCCGACAGGTTTCGTCAAACTTGCTTCGCAATACCGCCCTTTTAATAAAAAAACAAAAAACTTCCCGGAAAGGGAAGTTTTTTATTGGTGCGCTAGGCCGGAAGGGCTAAAACTTTTTTATTAAAAAGTTTTTTACGCCGACTTTGTTCGCTTGCCTTTCGGCAACCGGCGTATATATCCACCTGCGAACGGCAGGTCAAACCGGCACTGTGCCGTTTCGAAGCTCTGTTCTTATGAACCATAACAAACAACCTCCGCAAGGGAGGTTGTTTGTTATGGTGCGCTAGGCCGGAATCGAACCGGCACGTCCTTGCGGACAACAGATTTTAAGTCTGCAGCGTCTACCTGTTCCGCCACAAGCGCATAAAATCAACAAAGAAGTTTATACATACAAAAAATAATAAATGCAACATAAAACTTGTTTCTTTCGGAAAAATGTGTTCTTCTGTTAAAGCTATATACTCAAACGTCCTGTAAGGGAAACAGTTCTGCGGCGGAGACAGCGTCTCGGCGGAAATTGTGCTTAAGCAGGCATTTAGAAAAGGATTAAAAAATGAAAACCATTGATATTTCATGGCGTCGCTATGTTCTTCCGAATATCCACAACGAGGGATGGAAGTTCGTAGGAATTTTTGCTGCAATAACAGCGTTATTGGCAATGATATGGCAGCCATTGGGTTGGTTCGGAATGATTTTGACCGTTTGGTGTTTTTACTTTTTCCGTGATCCGGAAAGAGTTACGCCGGAAATCAAGGATGTTGTGATTTCGCCGGCCGACGGAACGGTTCAAATGATAACAAAAGTTCAGGCTCCTGAAGAATTGGGGTTGGAAAACCAAAAGTTTACCCGCGTCAGTATTTTTATGAGCGTGTTTAATGTGCATGTTAACCGGGCTCCGGCGGAAGGAAAAATAACCAAAGCCGTTTATGTTCCGGGAAAATTCTTTAACGCGACTTTGGATAAAGCCTCCAAAGATAATGAGCGTCAGCTTCTTGCAATGAAGACCAAAAGCGGAAAAGACATTGCTTTCGTGCAGATTGCCGGTTTAATTGCCCGCCGCATTTTGTGTGAAGCGACCGAAGGGATGGAGTTTAAAGCCGGAGAACGTTTCGGAATGATACGTTTCGGTTCCCGTCTGGATGTTTATTTGCCGGAAGGTGTCGAACCTCAGGTATGCCTAGGCCAGACAATGGTTGCCGGAGAAACTATTTTGGCTAATTTAAATAGTGATGCCGCTCAAGTTAAAGGAGTTATGAGATAATGGAAAAAATTAATAATAAACTTCTGTTATCCAAACAGAAGTTCACGAGTTTGCCTTTTCGCAAAATCGCCCCGAATATTGTAACGATGCTGGCTCTGTGTGCCGGTGTAACATCAATCCGCTATTCCATTCAGGAAGATTGGGCCAAGGCGGTTATTTGTATTTTTCTGGCCGCTTTTTTTGACGGCTTGGACGGCCGTGTTGCCAGAATGTTAAAAGGTTCTTCCAAATTCGGTGCCGAATTGGATTCACTGTCTGACTTTGTCAGCTTCGGAGTTGCTCCGGCAATTCTGATGTTCCAATGGACATTATTTGATTTGCCGAAATTCGGATGGTTTTTCTGCCTTCTGTTTTCTATCGGAATGTCTATGCGTTTGGCTCGTTTTAATACGATGTTGGATGATGAACCTCAGCCGGAATATTGGCAGCATTTCTTTGTCGGTGTGCCGGCTCCGGCAGCAGCAGCTTTGGCTATTATGCCGATTATGGTAACTTTTGATTTTCCTGAATTGGAAAGTATTGTCCGTTCAAATGCTTTTTGCAGTACCTTAATGTGCATTATTGCATTTTTAATGGTCAGTAGAATTCCGACAATTTCCACCAAAAAAATGAAAGTGCCGACTTATATGTTTTTGCCGATGATGTTGTTTGTAGCTTTGTTTGCAAGTTTCATCATCAGTCAGCCTTGGTTGACATTAGGAATTATGACGGCGATGTATGCTGTTTCAATTCCGGTGGGAGTAGTGATTTTCCTGAAAGAAAAACACGATTTTGAAAACCAAAACAAGTAAAAAAAATCCCTCTCGATTGAGAGGGATTTTTTTTATGTCTCATTGTTTTTTTTATCAAAAATAGATTTTCATACATTAATCATCTCAATAATAAATCACCGGACGAACGTAGGTGTGGACATCGTTAGCAGCGGGAGCCCCCCAATCTTCATCCATCCGAAATACCCAAGAAATTCCCGCACTGTATTTTGTAGATGACCAATGAGAATCTTCAGGAATACCCGAATACGGAGTTCCTGTTTCCGTGAGTAATTTATCAAGCAGATTCAAAGTTACATCTATTGAATCTTTGGCATAATAAATGCTTTCTAACTCGGCAAAGCTTGGCAAGTGCCAGTCTCCGACTGTAGTTCCGGGTGTCGTGTAATTATAACAATATTCGGCAGCTGGGTAAGAAAGATTATTCGATGTTCCGAAATTGATAATCGCTTCTGTATTCGCCTTGCCGTCCGTACCACAGGATAAAGGTAGGTAACTGGTACACCCTTCTAAACTTGTATTATCCTCAGGTCCTCCAAAAGTTAACATAAGTGCTCCCTCCAGAGCCACTGCAAGGTGATTGGCATTATCAATAACAATTCCTATAGGTATTTTATCGGAGATAATTGTTTTTGAAATTGTCATATCGGAATAAAGGATAGGTAAAATTTCTCCACAATTATAATAGCAATTTCTGCCATAGTAAGCTATCTGATTGCATGATTGACCGGAAGGCTGTGTATCCAGATATCCGCCGGCAGAGCATTGCGGTTGGTAACAGTTTTTATAACAGTTTCTGCCATAATAAGTAACGGAAGTACCGATTTGGTTGGTCGGGCAGGCACTGACATACCCACCGGCAGTACATTGTGGTTGGTAACAATTTTGATAACAGCTTCTACCATAATAAGTAACTGGTGTGCAGACTTGATTGTTCGGAACGCCGGATTTGTACCCTCCGTCTTCACAGGTAGGTTGTTTACAGTCTTTTTTACAAGTACGCCCGTAATAAGTAACGTCGGAGCAAACATTATTTGCCGGAACAGTAGATTTATATCCGCCATCTTCGCAGGTTGGTTGTTTGCAATTGGTATAGCAAGTTTTGCTGCAGTAAGTCGTTGAATCACACTTGTTGTTAGTCGGAACAGTCGATTTATAACCGCCGTTTTCGCAGGTTTTAGCCGTTACGTTTTTATAACAAGTTTTGTTGGCAAAAGAAACAGCGGTACCATTCTGACAAGAGTTGATAGAGACAGCATATCCGCCTTCGGCACAGGTTTTATCCCGGCATTGGTAACAGGTTTCCAGACAGTCATTAGAGGTTGTTCCGGTCAATACTTGTGTCGAAGAGCAATTATTGAGGGAACCGGCAGGGCAGGTATGAGAACAAACGCGGCATTTGTAATAAGATTTGTTATAAATGCAGGGTTTGGTATAATCGAGAACATATCCGGAAGGACAAGAAGCGGCATATCCTTCGTTTGTACACTGAGCCGCCTTGTCAAGCAGCATGGAGTTATTAGACTTTCCAAATTCCAAACCGGAACAGCCGCCGCCACCGACGGCACAAACAGCCGCAAGCTTAACAGCGTTATCCGAATTAAAATGGGATATAGGCTTCAGTTCCATAGGTGTGTGTGTGGTGTATGTTTTTACCAGAGGAGAGCCAGTATCATCAAAGGTAAGTTTTATCTCCGAAGCGAGGACGTTATTGCTGACAACTATCACGACGGAGGTTAATAACAAATACTTAAGTTTCAACATAGTATCACCTCATAGTAATTAAGAACCAAAGCCTATATACTATCCATACTAAGCGTTTTTTTTTTTTTGCAACAAAAAAGTGCATTGAGTTGCGGATTTCATTTTTCTGAAACAAAAGGAAACAAAAAAATCCCTCTCGATTGAGAGGGATTTTTATTAAATTCTCCTGCTTACCAAGGAACGCCGTTAATACAACGAGATGAATCTTTTTCACAAATATTGGTTCTGTTCATATCATGCAGGCGATTTCGTTTTTCCGAAAATTCGCCGACTTTGCAAGCCGTCAAAAGCAGAATAAAAAACAATATAAATATTTTTTTCATAAAAAACCTTTTAAAAGAAAGAGGAAATCGAAATAAACACTAAAACCAGCGTAAGAATACGGGCAATATGCCTGAGCCAAATACTGCGTTCATAAGCCTCGGAACTTTTCCAGACGCCGCGAATAACGCTGACGCAATAAAACAGGAAAAACGCCAGACTGACAAAATAACATACGGTCAATATGAGGAGGGCACTGTCCATTTTCAGCGGATTAAAATATTTTGTGTAATAGGTTAAAATGCTGATTCCGGCTAGCTTTTTAGCCAGAAACCCGCCGAAAGCTTTAACAATAAAATCAATGATGATTATTCCTAAAACGCCGAATTTCCAGAAGGTTTCTTTTAGTCCGAATTCCCCGTTAATCAATTTATGATACATTGTTTTGCTCTTTGTTGTTAACTTACCCAAACATCATGTTACATTTTAAAATGTAAAGCAAGAAAATTATAACATTCCTTCACATTCTGCGATAAAGAATAAAAAAAGGCCTCTCAAACGAGAGGCTTTTTTTACTGCTCGTCAACATTGACGATAAGTCCTTTGATAATCAAAAACTCAGGAGTTTTGCCGTTAAACGTATTATATTTTTTTATCAAATCCAAAGCTTCGGGATCCTGATTGGCCTGAGCTTTTCGGCAGGATACGGCTTTTTTCTCCGAAACCTTGCGGGTTTGAACGGCTTGAGCCGTAATTTCGGCTTCTTGCTCTTTATTTTTATCAACTTTGATTTCTTCCGGGGCTTTCAGGATTTTATCTAAAATTCCCTGAGTTTCTTTTGAGCGGCGGTTGGTATAAACAATGTTTTGTTTGTCTGCCGGAAGAATTTCCAAAACCTTTTCCAGATTGTCGAGCTGTTTGTTTTTCTTGATGAGGTTAATGTCATCCACAACCAGGATGTTGGTTTTTGAAAGGTCTATTTTTCCGTCGTCGATAATTTCCGCCAATAAATCGGGAGAACCGATAATAACATTGGCTTCATTGTCAATGTCTTCGTCTTTGTCTTTAATTGTGGCTTCATTAATTTCGTGGTATTTGTTAAAAATGGACAGCCGGTCGGAAACAACAACGGATTGGTCTGAATTAGGCGTGATGATTAAAATATTTTGTCCGCCTTTGTTGCTGATAATGTCAATCAGCGGAAAAACATAGGAACAGGTTTTGCCGCAGCCTTGCGGGGCAATCGTAAACACGTCTTTCCCTTGCAAAATGGACGGAATAACATCGTTTTGAACGGTTGTCGGTTCTTTAATGCCGAATTCGTCAATAGCCTGAACGGTTTTTTCGCTTAACCCTAAATCTAAAAAATTCATTGTATTTCTTCTCTTAATGACTGGTTTAATTATATTTCCTGAAGTATTATTTATTTTCAAAAGATAGTCAACCATTTATAACTAATAAATGAAAGGAATAAACAATGTTGATGGACAGGAATAATTCTTTGTTGCTGATTATTGATGTTCAGGAGCGTCTGGCTCCGGCAATGGACAGTCCGAGGGAAGTAATAAACAACACGGCAAAATTATTGGCCGTTGCCCAAAAGCTGAACATTCCTTTCATTATTACCGAACAGTATCCGAAAGGTTTGGGACCGACAATGGTTGATTTACGCCAAATTGCCGATAATCAGAAAAGTTATTATGAAAAATTGGAGTTTTCCTGTGCGAAAAATGACGAGATTTTCAAGGCGATTGAGGCTTCCGGAAAAAAGCAAATCATTATCGCCGGAATAGAAACCCATATTTGTGTAACCCAAACGGCGTTAGACTTAAAAAAACGCGGATATGAAGTGTTTGTTGTTTCCAATGCCTGCTCTTCAAGGGATGCTCTGCAAAATGTGCTCGGATTGCAAAGAATGTCCAGAAACGGCATAGATGTCGTCAGTTCCGAAATGGTCTTTTTTGAATGGCTGGAAAAAGCAGGAAGCGAAGAATTTAAAGAAATATCAAAAAAGTATATTGTGTAGTTTATAAGATTGCTTTTGTTAATGTTTCTGAAAAAAAAGAACTCAAATCGCTGCAGCGGCTTGAGTTCTTTTTTGTTGACAACAACAGGTTACAAACGCCCGTATTCGTCTTCCAGTCTGGTAATGTCGTTTTCATCCAGAATATCTCCGCTCTGGATTTCTATGAAAACGAGTTCATGACTTCCGGGATTCTGAATACGGTGTATAACTTGCTTGGGAATAGAGATGACATCTCCGAGGAAAGAATCCCTAAGGCAGTCTTTGCTTCCGAGAGTAACAACGGCATGCCCCTGAACGATAATCCATTTCTCATCGCGATGCTGATGCACCTGCAAAGATAGTTTCTTTCCGGGATAAACCGTAATTTGCTTAATGCAGTAACCCGAACCGCTGTTTAAAACTTCCCATGTCCCCCAAGGGCGAACGTCTTTGTCTCCCTTTTGATAATTGTTTGTTGTTTTCATATGCAAAATAGTTTAGTGACACAAAAAATAAGTAAAAAACTTTTTAAGCTCTTCCGTAACTGTCCTCATAACGGATGATGTCATTTTCATCCAATGTTTCTCCGGTCTGAACTTCAATAAATTCCATGTTTTCGGCGGAGTTGTTTTGAATACGGTGCTTGACCTTTACCGGAATGAACACGTTTTCTCCGGCTTTTTTGTTGATTTTATCTTCTCCGAGAGTAACAACGGCTTCCCCTTTGACGATAATCCAGTGTTCGTTTCTGAAGTCATGGGATTGCAAAGACAAAATATTTCCCGGCGTAACGCAGATTCTTTTTACGCAAAACCCGTCTCCGGCATCCAAAACTTCCCATGTTCCCCAAGGTCTGGTGTCTTTATCGCCTTTTTTGTAGTTGTTAGCCATTTATTTACTCCATTAAGTTAAACTTTATCCTTGATGAAACAGAATATAAATAATATAAATTAAATCGCAAGATTAAAGTTTCAAAACACTGGGAAAAAGATGAAATCTCTGGCAATAAATCAGGCGATGGATATTTTGAAGTTGCTGCGTCAGGTGGCGGAAGGTCAAGATGATGTTCCGTCCAAACTGGCACGAATAACAAAGATTATTGCCGAACAGCTGAATGCGGACGCTTCCGCTTGTTATGTGTCTGTTGATGATGATTATTTGGAGTTGTTTTCCTCTTTCGGTTTTTCCCCGGACGCCGCTCACAAAATCAAACTTCGCTACGGTGAAGGATTGGTCGGCGAAGTTGCCAAGACGAGCCGTTCGTTGGCGGTGTCGGACGCCTGGTCTCATCCCAAATTTTCTTACAAAAAAGGAATGGGAGAAGAAGAATATAAATCGTTTCTCGGTGTCCCGCTGATTCGGCGAAGCCGGTCTATCGGCGTTTTGACGGTGCAAAGCAAAGAAATCCATGAATATTCCCGTTTGGAGATTGAAATCCTTGAAACGGTGGCCATGGTTCTCGCCGAGATGATAGCCTCGGATGAAATGTCCGAATACAAAAAAACGCTGATAAAAGAACGGGGCCTCGCGACCAGAGAAAGAATAAAAGGTTTGAGCCTGAGCAAGGGCTATGGTTTGGGTAAAGCGGTTGTTCACCGCCGCCGGCAGGCCGTAACCAAGATTTTTGCCGAAGATAAAGAAAAAGAGCTTCGCCGCTTGGAAATTGCCCATCGTGAAATGAATGACGATTTGGATGCGAAGTTTGATGCCGCTCAGCTTGGTATAGGCGAACATGTCGATATTCTGGATGCTTACCGGATGTTTGCAAAGGATAAGGGCTGGTATAAAAAAATTGCTGACAACGTCAACAGCGGATTAACCGTTGAAGCTGCGGTCGAACGGGCTTATGAAGATATGTGGAACCGCTTGTCGGGAACAAAAGATTCTTATCTTAAAGAACGTCTGCACGACTTGCGTGATGTTGCGGACAGATTGCAGTCTTATTTAAGCGGGGATACGAAGAACTCGGAAGAAACCGGGCAATGGAGCGATATAATTGTTGTGGCTCAGACAATGGGGCCTGCCGACTTAATGGATTACGACTATAATAAAATCCGCGGCTTGATTATTGAAGACGGAACGCCGACAATGCACGTCGCTATTGTCGCCAAGGCTCTGAATATTCCGGTTATTGCCAAGATTAAAGGTATTTTTGAAGAAATAAAAACCGGAGAACTGATAGCGGTCGACGGGAACGACAGTTATGTTTACATTCATCCGAGTCAGGCCGTTCAGGATAAATTCAAAACCAAAATCGCTGAAAAAGAAAAACTTCAGGCTCGTTTGGCCGAGTTAAGAAAACTTCCGGCCAAAACTTTGGACGGTATTCGCATCGGCCTGTATGTCAATGTCGGTTTGGCCTTTGATTTGGATTATATTGCCGCGACCAACTGCGACGGGGTCGGATTATATCGAACCGAAATTCCTTTTATGGCTTCTGATGTCATGCCGGATGTTGAAAAACAAACGGCGTATTATAAGGAATTGATGGACAAAGCCGGAAATAAAAAAGTGATTTTCAGAAGTCTGGATGTCGGATCGGACAAATTGCTTCCGTATTGGGGCAGCGTCGGAGAAGAAAACCCGGCAATCGGCTGGCGTTCGATTCGTATCACGCTAGACCGCAGGGCTATCCTGCGTAAACAGCTGCGAGCCTTTTTACGAGCAGCGGCGGGAAAAGAACTGAATGTTATGTTTCCGATGATTTCTGATTTGTTTGAATTTGAAGAAGCAAAAGAAACGCTCCTGATTGAATTGGAAAAAGAAAAACGCCGCGGCGATCCGGTGCCGAGCAAGGTTAACACCGGCTTAATGATTGAAGTGCCGTCCGTCGTCTTCCAGTTGGAACCGATTCTGAAACAGGCTGACTTTATTTCTGTCGGAACCAATGATTTGGCACAGTTTATTTTTGCCTGCGACAGAGGTAATCCTCGTTTGACGGAACGGTATGATGTCTTGTCTTCACCGTTTTTGAAAGTGATGGGCGAGATTGTCAGTCAGGCTAATGCCGCTGATGTTTATTGTTCGGTCTGCGGAGAAATGGCGTCAAATCCGATTGAAGCGATGGCTTTGATTGGGTTAGGCTTTAGAAATTTGTCTTCTTCCGGATCATCTTTCGGAAGGGTTAAGTCAATGATAAGAACAATAAATGTGGAAGAGGTTTCCGATTATGTAAAAACATTGCTGAAATCTCAAAAAAGGACTTTACGTCCGCAATTATTGGCTTATGCTTATGATCATGGTATTGAAATCTATTAGAAGATGTGGTTCAATACGCCGAGTTTTAAATAAATCGCAAGAAGGATGTTGTTGTGAAAAAAAATACAGAAAATACTGCAGCAGAAGAAAAGTCTGAGAAAAAGGAAACTGTCGCAAAAACAGAAGCAAAAGTTTCCGAAATCGCCGTTGAAGGAAAAGTTGGCGGAATGTTGAAGGACTCCCGTCTGAAAAAAGGGTATAAAATATCAGATGCGGCCAAAGATTTGTGTATTCGCCAAAGTTACCTGGAAGCTATTGAAGCCAGTAATTATGACGAAATTCCGGAGTTCCCGTACGGTGTGGGCTTTATCCGTTCTTATGCGGATTATTTGGGCTTAAACAGTGCCCGTATCGTTCAGCTTTATAAAGAAGAAACCGATGCCGCTTCCCGTAATGAAAAGTATTTTGTTTTGGAACCGCAAACGGAAGCAAGCGTTCCGAACAAAAAATATCTGATGATTAGTCTTGCGGCGTTAATTGCAATTTATTTTGCCTGGTTTTTGTTTAATGAACAACAGAACGGAACGGAAGAACAAGATGTTAATGCCGTAGAAGATGTTGTTGAAACCGGAGAACTGAATACGACTGAGATGGAATATCCTCTGCAGGTTGAAGATTTTGTGCCTGCGGAAGATGTTGCCGTTTCGGAAAGTGAAACGACAGAAAATATGGTTGTGATTGACACGACAATACAAACCGGCGAGAATAACGGCCAAGTTACCGTTAACGAAGGAAGCTTTGTTGAAGAAACAGTTTCTGTCCCGGCTGCCGAAACAAAAACTGAAGTTCCGGCTAAGAAGGAAGAAAAGAAAACCGTTGTTAACGACAAAGGTATTGTGATTAAAGTCAAAAAAGAAACTTGGATTGAAGTGAAAGACGACAAAAAACTTTACCTCAGCAAGGTTTTGAATGAAGGCGACAGTTATACGGTTCCGGAAGGAAAAGGAATGATTCTTTCCGTCGGCAAATACGAAGGAGTTGATGTTTTTGTAAACGGCAAGCAAACGGATGTTGTTAAGCCGAACAAAAAAATGAATATCTCTTTGGATCAATATTTAGAAGCTAACCATTAGCTTTGAACGGACTTAACAGAAAATAGCAGGTGCAGACTTGCTATTTTCTTTTGTTTTATAAAAGGGTTGAAAAATGACGAAGATACTCAGACGCAAATCCAGACAAATTATGGTGGGCAATGTTGCCGTCGGCGGAGATGCCCCGATAACGATTCAGTCTATGACCAATACGCTGACATCCGATGCCAAGGCAACTATCGCCCAGATTGAGCGTCAGGTAAAAGCCGGCTGCGATATTACCCGTTGTTCCTGCCCGGACGAAACATCGGCTCGCGCGATGAAAGAGATAACAAAATCCGTGTCTGTTCCGGTTGTGGCCGATATCCATTTTGATTATCGTCTGGCCTTGATTGCCGCGGATAACGGAGCTGCCTGTCTGCGGATTAATCCGGGAAATATCGGAGGAATGGACAGAGTTAAAGAAGTGGTAAAAGCCGCTAAAGCCAATAATTGTTCGATTCGCATCGGTGTCAACGGCGGCTCTTTGGATAAACGCCTGCTGGAGAAATATGGAGAGCCTTGTGCCGACGCTTTGGTGGAAAGTGCATTGGATCAGGCAAAAATGTTGGAAGACAACGATTTTAGGGAGTTTAAAATCAGCGTAAAGTCATCCAATACGCCGATGATGATTGAAGCCTATCGTAAATTGGCTGCGGCTTGTGATTATCCGCTGCATTTGGGCGTAACCGAAGCCGGAGGCCTTCGGGCCGGAACCGTAAAATCGGCATTGGGTATCGGCAGCTTGCTGATGGACGGAATTGGCGATACGCTGAGGGTATCGTTGACGGCGGATGTGGAAGAAGAAGTTCTCGCCGGTTATGAAATTTTAAAAGCTCTGGATTTGCGACATCGGGGTGTACGGATTATTTCCTGCCCGACCTGTGCGAGAAGAGGGTATGATGTTCAAAAAACGGTTGAAACGTTAGAAAAACGACTGGTGCATATTTCTCAGCCGATAAGCGTTGCTGTTATGGGCTGCGTGGTTAACGGGCCGGGAGAGGCCGGACATACGGATTTCGGAGTTTGCGGCGGAAATGGCGAGTTTAATATGATTTATGTTGACGGAAAGCCAGACCATAAGGTAAAAAATGAGAATGTTGTCGAAGAGTTGGTCGGCTTGATTGAAGAAAAGGTAAGAAAAAATGGCTAAATTGCAAAATGTTCGCGGAACATACGATTTGTATGGCGATGCCAAAAGAAAAATGAAAAAAGTGGTGGCAACCGGAAGTTCGGTGGTTGAAAAATACGGCTTTGAAGAAATTGAAACGCCGATTTTCGAATTTACCGAAGTATTCTCCAGAAACCTTGGCGATACTTCCGACATCGTAACCAAAGAGATGTATTGTTTCCAAGACCGGGGCGGAGAAAGCCTGACCTTGCGTCCGGAGGGAACGGCGGGTGTTGTTCGTTCTTTTATCAGCGAGGGAATGCAGCAGAACTTGCCGGTTAAGTTGTATTATGCCGGTCCGATGTTTCGTTACGAACGTCCGCAGAAAGGCCGCCAACGTCAATTTACCCAGTTCGGTGTGGAACTTTTGGGGGTTGAAACGCCGCAGGCCGATATTGAAGTTATTTCCATGGCTTATGAGTTTGTGGAGACCTTGGGTTTGGCCGGAAATGTCGTAGTCGAGATAAACTCTTTGGGTGATGCCGAAAGCCGCGATGCTTACCGTGAAAAACTGGTGGCTTATTTGCGTGAACACTATGACGAACTTTCCGAAGACAGCAAAAACCGTTTGGAAAAAAATCCGCTGCGGGTGTTGGATTCTAAAGAAGAATGTGATAAAGCCGTTGTGGCCGGTGCTCCGCTGTATAAAGACAGCCTGAACGAAACCTCCGCCGCTTTCTTTGCGTCGGTTTTGAAGGGATTGGACAATTTGGGAATCAAATACCGGGTTAATAACCGTTTGGTTCGCGGTTTGGATTATTATTCCCACACGGTGTTTGAACTGGTTACCGATAAACTCGGGGCTCAGGGAACGGTTTTGGCCGGCGGCCGTTATGACGGTTTGGTCGAACAAATGGGCGGCGGTAAAGTAGCAGGTATCGGCTGGGCTTGCGGTGTTGAACGCTTAAGTATGCTTTTGGATGAAGACGTTTCTCTTCCTCGCCCGATTGCCGTTATTCCGGTTGGCGAAGATGTGAACGAAGAAGCCGTAAAAATTGCTTATCAATTACGGCGGGCCGGTTTCCGGGTCGAGCAGGGATACAGCGGCAACCTGAAAAAAAGAATGATAAAAGCCAATAAAGCAAATGCCGTTAAAGCCGTGATTATCGGTTCGGAGGAACTGGCTCAAAAAGTCGTAACGGTTAAAGATTTGGATAGCGGAGAACAGAAGACCGTTGCACTGGATAAGATTGTTGAGGAATTAAATTAATGAGTTTTGCAGAGAAATTAGCTAACGTTGTAAACCGCCATGATGAAATTCAGGCTTTACTGGCCTCTCCGGATTTAAGTTCGGATGACTTGGTGAAGATGAACAAGGAATTGGCGGAACTGTCTCCCGTTGTTGAAGCAATTCATAATTATAACCATATGGAAAGCAATATGAATGATGCCAAGGCAATGATGGATGATGCCTCTTTGGACAAGGAAATGCGGGAAATGGCGGAAGCCGAATATTATGATTTGAAAGAACAGCTTCCTAATTTGGAAAAAGAAATTAAAATTTTGCTTTTGCCGAAAGATGAAGAGGATGAAAAGAACGCCATCTTGGAAGTTCGAGCCGGAACCGGCGGCGATGAGGCCGCTTTGTTTGCCGCTGTTTTGTTTGAAATGTATCAGCGTTATTCTCAAAAACAAGGATGGAAGTTTGAAATTCTGGATGCCGATGAAAACGGCTTGGGCGGTTATAAAGAAGCTTCGGCAAAGATTACCGGCAAAGATGTTTTCGCCAAATTGAAATTTGAGTCGGGTGCTCACCGTGTCCAACGTGTTCCGGTAACGGAATCTCAGGGACGAGTGCATACTTCTGCGGCAACGGTAGCCGTTTTGCCGGAAATTGAAGAAGTAGATATGTATATTAATCCGGCAGATTTGAAAATTGATGTGTATCGTGCGTCCGGAGCCGGCGGGCAGCACGTTAACAGAACAGAGTCTGCCGTGCGTATTACCCATATTCCGACCGGAATTGTCGTTCAGTGTCAGGATGACCGTTCACAGTTTAAGAATAAAGAAAAAGCAATGAACCACCTGCGGGCGAAATTATACGATTCGCAAAAATCGGCAATTGATGCGGAATATTCCGAACGCCGTAAATTGCAAGTCGGCAGCGGCGACCGTTCGGAACGTATTCGTACTTATAACTATCCTCAGGGGCGTGTAACCGACCACCGGATTAACCTGACGCTTTATAAGCTGGATGAAGTGGTTTCCGGAGATGCCTTGGGCGAAATCGTCGATGCTCTGATTATGGAAGATCAGGCTCAAAGGTTGTCGGAATTGGATTAAAAAAACAAAAAAAGGATTGGAACAATTTTCCAATCCTTTTAAGTGTAGTTCAGCTCGATTTCTTTCAGAAACTCTAAAGGAGAGTTTAGCAAAACTTTTTTCTGAAAAATAGAGCAGCTTTGTGATGTCTTGTCGAAGACCGAGCATACATCGGGAGCATAACGGCAGTATTCGGGGCTGTCATCCAGATGAAAATCAATGTGATGTTTATCCCAAAAATCTTTTTTTGCCTTGTTCCAGAGTTCGTCTTCTATCCTGTTGTTTTCATCCACTTTTCCCAAAGCTTTAAAATGGTCATAAATAGCGAAAACATAGGAGTAAGCGATAAAATGCTCATCCAAAGTTTTTTTAATATCCTCAAGCGGGCCGCCGGAAATGATGTAAATCAGGTGTCCTCTGGCTTGAGCATAACGGCAGAATTCACGAAAAAAATCAAAATTTTGATTTATCACGCCGTGAAAATCCAAACCGATTTTAAGTTTCCTATCCATGGTTATAATAATTTGGTATAACTGTTTCTTTGCTAACACATTTTTTTATTAAAGTAAAATTTTTTTATTCTGTTTCGTCGTTGTTTAACATTTTTGATTTTTTTATTGTTTATGAATGAGAATAGTCTATAATTCCAACCAGATTAATCTAAAGGAAGAATAATGGCAGAACCTAAATTTGTGCATCTTCGTGTTCATACGGCATATTCCCTGTCTGAAGGGGCGATGCACGTTCCTGCCTTAATTCACAAGCTTCACGATCAGGGGATAGCTGCTGTTGCCGTAACCGACACGGCCAATATGTTTGGAGCGAAAGCTTTTTCCAAATATGCCAAAGATGAAGGAATTAAGCCGGTTTTAGGCTGTCAGTTTTACTTAAGAAATCCCGATGCCGATGATTTGCTGAAGTCCAAGGGACGGACAATCGAGCCGGATAAACTGGTTTTGCTGGTGCAGAACGAAGAAGGCTATCATAATATTATGAAGCTGATGAAAATTGCTTATCTGGATAATTCCAACAGTTTTGAAAAACCGCAGGTCCGAATGAGCGATTTAAGAAAACTGAATGCCGGAATTATCGCTTTGACCGGCGGTGCGGAAGGGCAGATAGGCCGCTTGATTTTGGAAAATCGTAAAAATGAGGCGGAAGAATGCTTGAAACAACTGAAAGAAATTTTCGGCAACCGTCTGTATATGGAAATTTCCCGTATCGGATATGAAAACGAAAATAAAACCGAAGACTCTTTTCTTGAGTTGGCTTATAAACATAATATTCCGCTGGTGGCAACCAATGAAGCCTTTTTCTTTGATGCGGACATGTATGAGGCACATGATGCTCTGGTTTGTATTGCGGCCGGAGAATATGTCGCCAATGAAAACAGAAAGAAGTTTTCTCCGAACAACCGCCTGCGTTCGGAAGCGGAAATGCTGGAACTGTTTAAGGATTTGCCGGAAGCCATAAATAACACCGTGGCGATTGCCAAACGCTGCAGTTATCTTTCTGACAAAGTTCAGCCGTTGCTGCCGATTTTTGAATGTCCGAACGGCAAGACACAGGATGAATTTATTGACGAAGAAGCCAGAAAAGGTCTTGCCCAGCGAATGAAAGACCATGTCTATTTTGAAGGAATGACGGCGGAAGAAAAAAAGGAACTGGATGAAAAATATTATGCCCGTTTGGAATATGAGCTGAGTGTTATCAAAAAAATGGGCTTCCCGGGATATTTTCTTATCGTGTCGGACTTCATCCGCTGGTCTAAAGCCAACGGCGTTCCGGTCGGGCCGGGACGTGGTTCCGGTGCTGGTTCTATTGTCGCTTGGTCATTGCGTATTACGGATTTGGATCCGCTGAAACTGGATTTGCTGTTTGAACGTTTCTTGAACCCTGAACGTATTAACATGCCGGACTTTGACGTGGACTTTTGCCAGGAAAACCGCGGCAAAACGATTGAGTACGTGCAAAACAAATACGGGTTTGACCACGTGGCTCAGATTATTACTTACGGAAAGCTTCAGTCTAAAGCGGTTATCCGCGATGTGGCTCGTGTTCTGCAAATGCCTTATTCTCAGGCGGATAGGATTTCCAAAATGATTCCGCCCGGCGTTCAGGGTAAAAACCCGACGCTTCAGGAATCTTTGGAGCAGGTCCCTGAATTGGAAGAAATGCGGCAGAACGACCCTCAGGTCAACAAGCTTTTTGATATAGCCATGAAATTGGAAGGCTTATACCGCCATTCCGGTGTGCATGCTGCCGGCGTGGTTATCGGCGACCGCCCGCTTGACCAGTTGGTTCCGTTGTATAAAGATCCTCGGGCAGATATGCCGGTTACCCAGTATGACATGAAGTATGTGGAAGAAACCGGCCTGATTAAGTTTGACTTTTTGGGTTTGAAAACATTAACGGTTATCAAAAAGGCCGTTGATTGGATAAAAAAGGTGCATGGCGTTGATTTGGACATGGATAAAGTTCCGTTGGATGACAAACTGACGTATGAACTGATGCAAAAAGGCGATACGGCAGCGGTATTCCAGTTTGAATCTGCCGGAATGAAAGATGTGCACAAACAAATCAAACCGGACCGTTTTGAAGATTTAATCGCTATTGTTTCCCTGTATCGTCCGGGACCGATGGATAATATTCCGAGCTATATTAAACGCAAGCACGGAGAAGAGGAGATTACCTATCTGCATCCGCAGTTGGAACCGATTCTCAAGGAAACTTACGGAATTATGATCTATCAGGAGCAGGTAATGAACATTGCCCGGGCTCTGGGCGGATACACCATGGGTGGTGCCGATAAGCTCCGTAAAGTCATGGGTAAAAAAATGCGTGATGAAATTCCGAAACAACGGATAATGTTTACCGAAGGTGCAATTAAAAACGGAATTGAACAGGCAACGGCCGAGGCTATCTTTGACCAGATGGAAAAGTTTGCTTCTTATGGTTTTAATAAATCTCACGCGGCGGCGTATTCCCTGATTTCATACCAAACCGCATATTTGAAAGCACATTATCCGGTGGAATTTATGTGTGCCGTGATGTCGCTGGATATTACCAACACCGACAAACTGCAGTTTTTCAAGGAAGAATGTAAAAAGTCCGGAATTGAAGTTTTGAAACCGGATATTAACAAGTCAGGTTCCGATTTTTGGGTGGAAGACGGTAAAATCCGTTATGCTTTAAGTGCTATTAAAGGCGTTGGCGAAGCCTGTATGAAAGCGATTGAAGAGGAGCGGGTGGCTCACGGGCCGTATAAGAGTATGTCTGACTTTATCCATCGGACGGATTTCAAGCAGATTAACCGCCGCCAATTGGAACAATTGGCTAAGTCGGGAGCGTTTGACTGTCTGGATAAAAACCGTTGCAAACTGTTTGAAAATGTTGAAACAATTATTCGCCATATTTACTCGGCAACGGAATTGAAGACAAGTTCCCAAACTTCCCTGTTCGGAAATGATGAGTTAAAAGCGGAAGTCAAGCTGGCGGATAAGCCGGATTGGCCGGAATTGGAAAAACTGCGTCTGGAGGCGGAGGCTATCGGTTTTTATCTGTCGGCACATCCGTTAGACAGTTATCAGCGGGGAATGGAACGTTTGGGTGTAAAACCGGCTTCCGAAGTTTTCCGCAACATCAAAACCGGTGATAATATCCGGGCAAAATTGGCCGGATGCGTCAGTTCTTTCCAAAAACGTTTGAGCAAAAACGGAAACAAATATGCTTTTCTCGGTTTATCGGATGCAACCAGCAATTTTGAGGGGCTTTTGTTTTCGGAGGGTTTGGCCCGTTATGAAAATGTCATTCAGTCAGGATTGCCGCTGTTGGTAAATATCACGATTGACAAACAAAGCGAAGAAGCTCCGCCTCGGGTAATGATTAATACGGTGGAAACGTTGGACAAAGCGATTGCCGAAGTCGCCAATGGTCTGGAAATTTACATAAATAACGTCGGAGCCGTCAGCGGATTAAAAGAAATTTTGAAAAACGATAGAAATGGCCGAAATAAAATATATATAAAACCGGAAAACAAGGAATGGGATGTCAGAATAGAATTATCCGGAGGTTTTGCTTTTGCGGATAATGATATGCTGACCAAAATACGCAGCCTGCCCGGGATTACAACAGTGAAGGAAATCTAAATGGTAAAAAAGACTATATCGCAGATAGGCAATCAAATTAAAAACTGCAAATGTGTTCGGGATGTTTGTTTTCTCTGTTCCATGCAGGAAAGCGGAAAATCGGTTAAAATGCCGTTGTTGCGTTTGGCTTTAGGACCGTTTGCGGTCGTGATTGACTATATTAAAACCTTTTTTGTCGTTGGCGGGAGCTATGCCTTGGCTCAGACGCTTTTGGCAATGCTGCTCGGTTTTACTTATGTCTGCCTTTACGGGATAGAAAATGTCGGTCTGATTTACTGTTCCGAATCAAATGCCTTATACCTGATATATTCGTTTTTCAAATTTGTTTTACTGGCAATGTTTATGATTGTATGGAGCCGGACGGTTTGGGGAGAAAATCCTCTGAATTTGAAAAAAATGTTTTTGCCGGAAAAAGGAATTCCGTCAGTTTTGTTGACGTTGGCAGTTTTTTTGTTCTTGAATGTGATTCCGATGGTTTCCTACTATATTTTATACCGTAGGGAACCAAATCCGGATTGGGTTGTCGAAGTATTTTTCTTTGGCGTTGTTTCAATAGGTTTTCTTGTTCCGTTTTGGTTGATGCGTTTTTATTCGGTATTGGCTTTTGTTATTAACGGAGAAAAGCTGCCGCCTTTAAAAATAATTTGGGATAAAAGTTCCGGGAATGTGCTTAAAATTATGACTTCGCTGTTTTTAATTCTGCTTCTGGCCATTTTCGTAATGGTAAATTTCTTTTTTAATTTCCGTGCTGCGGCAGCGGAGAACGTGGCCTATATCGGAATTGTCTCGGAGTTTTTGTATAATATTTTATCTTTGCTGGTATTTACACTGTTTGTAAACCATTGTTATATTCAAAAAGAAATCTTATTCGGAGGAAAACAAGATGAATCAAAATCAAGTAATTAAGCTCCCGTTTTGGGAAATCGTTAAAAGGAGTTTTCTTTATCCGTTAGTTAATGTTAAAACGGTTTTGAAAGTCAGTGCAATTTGGTTTTTGCTGCTGATTTATGAAATCGCAAACGGATATCCGGGAATTTGTAATTTTACGGATCAGTGTTATAACCCTCTGGCAGATAATATTTCATTGCTGCTCTTGAGTTTTGCATCGGTATCAATTGCCGTTGCTTTCTCTCGTAATGTGATTTTGAAAGTTGTTCCGGACAGAATAAAATTTTCTTTCGGCAAGCGTGAATGGAAATACCTGGGATATAATTTATTAATCCTTTTAATGGTTTTCGTTCCGTCGATAATCTTGCTTTTGATGATTGAATTGTTGGGATTGCAGGGAACATCCGGATTGATTGGCTTAATAGCATTGGTAATTACGATTATTTGTGCCAGATTCTATCTGGTTTTACCGGCGACGGCAGTTAATAATTCTCAGATAACCTTAAAAGAAGCTTTTCGCCTGATGAAGGGAAATGCGAACAAAATCTTTTGGGGACAGATACTTTTAATGCTGCCGATAGCTTTTGTTTTGTTTTTAGTCGCATTAATTTATGTCAGCCTGAACACGAATGCTTTTGTGGTTAAACTTATTTTTTCTGCGATTGTGATGTTCCTGTCCTTTTTTGATACTTGCGTTAAAGCTTGTTTTTACAGCCATATTTATCAGTATGTTATGTATACCCAAAAAAATGGCGGGAAAAAGGCAGCTTCTGCAGTGAAAAAAGAAGTTCTTCCGAAAGAAGAGTCTCTGCCGTCTGAAGCAAAAGCCGCCGCGAAAAAGAAGGCTCCGGTTAAAAAAACGGCAGCAGCTAAATCGTCGCCCAAAAAACCGGTAAAGGCTGACGTAAAGAAAACGGTAAAAAAAGCGGTAAAGAAAACAACGGAGAAAAAAACTCCGGCAAAGAAAAAAGCCGCATCTGAATAAGCTTTTTTTCTTCTTTTCCCCCGTGCTGATTAATTTCAGCCGGGGGATTTTTTTGTACAAAACAGAAATTTTTGAAGAATAAAGGGGGTAAAAAAACTTGTATTTTGTCAAAAATTATACTATTTTATAATTATAAGGAGAAAACAATGAGTTGGAAGCAAAAAGTCGTAATAGGTTTAACCGTTGCCTCATCTTGGTTGGGAATGGAAGCTAAGGATAAAGCTCCTCAGGAAAATGGCGACAGTATCAAAACAGAACAATTTCAGCCTAAAGCAGGCAAGCATTCCGTTACAGCGGAAAAAAGGACGCACGAGAAAGATTCTGTTTCATCAGACAGTGTGTTAACGCCGTTTACACCGGTAACGGATATTTCCGCACCTGTCGATACAATTGCCGCCGACAGTGTTTGCATTTCTCCGAATTTGAAAAAATTTAAAGATGCCGAATATGATATGTTGTGCCTGGTAGCCCATTGCGAAGGCGTAAAAATTAACGCTTATTGGGACCCGAACGGTAAAGTTTGGACGATTGGTTTCGGCAATACGGTACGTCCGGACGGCAAACCGGTTCGGCGGGGCGATAAAATTAAAAGTGAAGAGGAATTAAAACAATATTTCAGTATCCATGCTGAGAAATATATTTTCTCGGACATGGACAAGTACCTGAATATGGAAAAAATGTCTGATGCGGAAATGGTTGCTGTCGGCAGTTTTCTGTATAATTGCGGCAGTGGCTGTCTGAGGACTTACAATAAAGCTGAAAAAAAATATGTGCCGTCTAACTTTGCCAAAAATCTTAATGAGTATATTGAAACGCACAGCGAAGAATCTAAAGCTAAAGTAAAAGAATTTATGGACCGGAAAGTAACGGCCAAAAGCAGAACTTTGCCTCAGCTTGTCAAACGCCGCGACTTGGAAGAACGTATTTTGTTCGGAGACATTGTATTGAACAATGACGGTGTCTTGACGGAAGGAAATGCCCTTGACTTTTCGGAAATCCCTCTGGGCGGAATTTATAGTATTGGCAGCCGCCTGCCTGCGGATACTCTGGATTTATGCAGCCGTTTAAGAGGTATCTCCGCCGGAAAAAATCTGACGGACTCTATTCAGTCCCAATTCAGCCAACCGGCAAGAGAATACCAATACAGACAGCGTGTTCAAAAAGGCAAAACGCCGCAGAAACGTTCCGTCAAACTGCCGTCCAAGGCCAAAACCCGTTAAACGGTATTAAGAAATTTATAAGTTACAATTTTTTAATCAGTTCGGCAGCAACATCCAGTTTGTAATAATCCTGAATATTCGGATTACACGGGAATTTGTCTCCGACTTCAAAAGCGAAGATATATGCTTGCTGGCTGAGGAAGTCTCTTCCCAGCACAATGCTGTCGGCATTGCGGAGCAGATAACTTTTATATTCCTGAGCTTCTTTAATGTTGTTGCGGATAAGCCCGTTTCTTTTGGCAAAAATGGCTGTATAGGCAAAAATGGCATAAATCATCATCACATAAAATAATGTCGTCAGCGGATGAACGTAAATACTCATCATCAGCATAGTGAACAGGATGATAAAAATGGCAAAAAATTTGCTGCTCCAGTTGAGAATTACAGATTTAAATTTGTGGTTTAAAACCCAAATATAAAAAGCGATGGTAACACAGCAGGAAGCCAAAACCAGGGCTGTTTGTGAGAAATTCAGACTAAGGGCGGCTGTCGCTAAAATCACCATCAACAGCATACTGCAGCTGAAACATAAATATCCCAAATTTAATTTAAGGGCAAAACGTTTCAGTTTTTGCGAAACGTCTTTTTCAATAAATTTGAAAGCCCGTTTTAATTTAAGATTATTTTGATAATTGACGTTTAGGACGGATTCTTTGTGCGGGAACAAATCATCCAGAGCTTTCCTTTCATTTTTATTCAGAGTTTCCGGAGTGTCCGTTTTCTTAACCAGAAAAATTTCATCCCCTTCTTTTTGAATATCAATCAGATTCTTTCTGTATAAATCGAGCAAAAAAGCCCCGAAAGAAATCTTGTCAAAAACGCCCTTGGATAAGGAACGCAGCATCGGAGCGGTTTTTCTCAGGCTGTATTTTTGTTCATTTTTCTCCAGCCCTTTCCATGAAAGATAATAGGAAATAAGAATGGCCAGCAGGCCTAAAATGCTGAAAATTAAATTGCCGTAGTCTTCAATAAACCAGGTTATGCGGCGGTTGAAATCCGGGGCAAAAAAGTCAGCTAAAGGAAGGGAAACGATAATATGCATTCCTTCGCCGATGAATAACGGAATTTTAGAGGCAAATCCGAGCGTGTTGTCATCTCCTTTGGCAATGGTTGTGTTTTCCGTTGTCAAAAGGTTGGTGTACCCTAAAAGAACCGTTTGTCCGAGAGCCGGAGAATTTCCGGGTAATTTGATAGAGGCACCGGCTCTGGCAATAACCAGATTCCAAGAACTTCCCGTAACATCCCAGTAAAACTCTTTGAAGTCGTCATATTCCCAAAGTTTTCGGTCGATAATGTAGTTAAAAGTGTAAGTATAAACCCCCGGATCCAAAACATAATCCTGCGTTGGAACAATATAAATCTTATCGTCTTTTTCTTCCGGTCGATGAGGATATTCTTGTCCGTTGATTTCTACGGAACCGATTGTCAAAGCGATTTTGTTGCGAACGCCGCTGCGGGAAACGGAATATTTGGGAATGGCCCGGGATAAACCGTTTTTCAATTTTTGCCCGTTGGCGACAACGGTAATTGTTTCGCTGATGCTGACTTGTCCGGTTGGCATAATTTCAATACGGCTGAACAAATAAGGAATATGTTCTTTTGCCGGAGCGATGATTCTCTCCCCGGTCGGCAGGTCAAGATTGATAACGGCAAAATCGGGAGCTTCCCATTCTTCTTTTTGATTTGAGGCCTGTTTTTGATAAAAGTCATTACTTTCCTGAGTTATATCGGCTCTTTGAGGTTCTCCGCCGTGGGCAATGCGGTTAATGGCTTCGTCATATATTTTTTGAAAGGTCGATTTGTTTCCTTCGGTCTGTTTTGCAATATATTCGGCACTATGCTGAATGTTCATGGAATTGTTGACGTCGTCAAAATCAGAGATAATAACGGTTTTGAATCTTTCCCGCATATAATTGTCCATGGCATTTTGATCATTGGGATCGGGCATTTCCTCGTCAATGGCATTTAATGTTGCCGCATCGGGAATTTGTTGTTTGGCGGCTTCGAGTTCCATCGGGCTGTTTAATTCTGTTGCCGCAGCATGAAGATAATGCGGAAAAAGGCAGCAGGCACTGAAACAAATTGCAAGAAAAAGTTTTTTCATAAAACAAAACCTTTGTTAACTAATAAAATATATTTGGTATTATAAGCTAAAACATATTAAGAAAAGATTATAAAATAAGGAGACGAAAATGACTAATAAGATTGCTGCCGTAATTTTGGGAGCCGGCAAAGGAACCCGTATGAAGTCCGATTTGCCTAAAGTAATGATGCCTTTGGCCGGAAAACCGATGATTCGCAATATTATTGATACTTTGGAACAAATGAATATTGACGAAATTGTTGTGGTAACGGCTCCGGACGGAGATATGGTCAGAAAAGAAGTCTTGCCTTACAAGAGTACCATTCAAGATAAACAGCTCGGCACCGGACACGCCGTTTTATCAGCTAAAGACGCCTTGAAAGGCTTTGACGGCGATGTAATGGTTATTTTCGGCGACAACCCGATTATTACCAAAGAAACCTATCAAAAAGCATTGGATGAATTGCATAAAGGCTATGCAATTGTGGTTATGGGTTTTGTTCCGGAAGACGCCGCCCGTTACGGCCGCTTGAAAATGAAGGGCAACGAACTGGAAAAAATCGTTGAATTTAAAGATGCCACGGATGAAGAAAAAGCGATTAAACTTTGCAATTCCGGCTGTATGGTCTTTGACGGCAAAACAATGTTTGATATTTTGGATTGTATCGGTAATGAAAATGCCGCCGGCGAGTATTATTTAACAGATGCAATCGCCGTGGCTCGTTCCAAAGGTTTGAAATGCGGCGTGATTGAAGCGGATGCCAAGGAAGTTGCCGGAGCAAATACCCGTGAGGAACTGGCTCTGCTTGAAAGCTTTTTATTGGCAAGAAAAGGAAAATAAGAAATGTCTTTTCTCAAACATCATTGGTTTGGCACAGTTGTCAGCCTGTTTGTTTTGTTTTTTGTAACTGTCTTTTTACTGGTGTTGTTTTCTCCTCGTCAGGATTTGCAAAAACGCGGGTTTATTCCGTGTACGGAGAATATGGTCAGTGAAATGCTCAGTTGTCGTGAGAACAAGGCGTTTTGTATGCTGGGCAGCGTGATAAAAAACAGCTGGTGCGATTCCAAAGTGGTTTTAAATGGTTTGGGAGCATGGGTAAAAGGGCAGCAGTCTACGCCGTGGGAAAATTATTTGTTTGAACCGGAACTGAAAGAAACCGAACAAGACGAAGGTCTTCAGGAATTTTATGATGAAAATCCTGACGTTTCCGCCTCTATGGAAGAACTCCGCCGCCAAAACATTGAGTTGGAAAAACAAATATCTGAAACGGAAGAATTAAAGGAAGAAGAAAATGGCACAGAAGAAGGAAAGTAATTTGCCGGCATGGGATTTGTCGGATTTATACAACGGCATTGATGATCCGAAAATCAATAAGGATTTGGAAAAAATCCGCAAGTTGAATTTGAAATTGGCAAAGGATTATAAAGGGAAAATCGCCTCACTTTCTCCTGCGGAATTTCTAAAAGCCGTCAAATTGTGCGAAGAAATGGACATTATTGAAAGTGCCCTCGGCAACTTTGCTTACCTGAATATGGTAACTCGGATGAATAATAAAGACGCCATGGCTTTCTATCAAAATGTGTCCGAGAAATTAACGGATTACAGCAAACCGGGAATTTTCTTTTCATTAGAAATAAATCAACTAGCCAATGAGAAATTTAAAGAGTTTTTGGCAGATAAGGAAGTTAAAAAATATGCTCCGTTTTTGGAACGGATTCGGATGTTTAAGAAATACGAACTGTCCGAACCGGTGGAAGAAGTTTTCCACGAAAAAAGCGTAACTTCGTCTTCCGCATGGGTGCGTTTGTATGAGGAACATTCCTCCCGTCTGAAATATGTTGTTGACGGTAAAGAATACAACGACGCCGAAATCAGTAAATTATTAATGGATAAAAATCCGAAAACCAGAGAGAAAGCCGGCAAGGAACTGAACCGTGTCAGCAAGGAAAACGCTCCGTTGTTCTCCTTTATTTATAATATGATTATTAAGGATAAATCTATTTCTGATAATAAACGCGGTTTCAAGACGCCGATTTCTTCCAAAAATTTGGGCAATAGGGTAGAGGATGAAACCGTTGTCGCTTTGGCAAATTCGGTTAAGGAAAATTATGCCAAAATCGCTCATCGTTTTTATAAACTCAAAGCCAAATGGCTGGGCGTGGATAAAATTCAGTATTGGGACAGAAACGCTCCGCTGCCGTTCAGCGATGATACTCAATATTCTTGGGAGGAAAGCGTTAAAATCGTTTTAGAGGCTTACAGCCGGTTTTCTCCGGATTTGCGTAAATTGGCGAACGGATTTTTTGCCAATAACTGGATTGATGTTCCGCCTCGCGACGGCAAACGCAGCGGTGCTTTTGCCATGCCTCTTCCGAACAAATATCATCCGTATCTTTTGTTGAACTTTGTCGGCAAACAAAATGACGTGTTGACTTTAGCCCATGAATTAGGACACGGCTGCCATTTCCTGTTGAGCCAAAAACAAGGCGAATTAAATGATGCCACTCCGCTGACGTTGGCTGAAGTTGCTTCCGTCTTTGGGGAAATGGTAACCTTCCAGTCTTTGTTGAATGGTTTGAATGACGATAAAGCCAAATTGTGCCTGATTGCCTCAAAGGTAAATGATATGATTAATACGGCCATTCGTCAGATTGCCTTCCATTTCTTTGAGACCAGAGCCCATGAAGAACGTAAAAAAGGCGAACTGAGTGAAGACCGTCTGGCTCAAATCTGGCTGGAAGAAATGAGAACGAGCTTGGGTCCATGGGTTAACGTGGATGAAAACAGTGCTTATATTTGGGCACAGGTCGGACACTTTTTCTTTTCTCCGTTCTATGTTTATGCTTATTCCTTTGCAGATTGCCTGGTTAACTCTTTGTATCAGGTTTATCAGGAAGGCAGTGTGCCGGATTTCCAAAAGAAATATCTGCATATGTTGTCTGAAACCGGAATTAAGAAATATGACGCGTTGTTGAAACCGTTTGGTCTGGATGCGAAGAAGGCTGACTTCTGGAATAAGGGATTAAGCCTGATTTCAAGTTATATCGATGAATTGGAACGTCTGGATAAAAAACTCAAATTGTAAAAACGTTAAAAAATCCCCTCAATTGAGGGGATTTTTATTACTCTTTAGGCTTAGAAAGAAATCCTGCGTAAACGTGGAGCTGATAATAATCGGCCAGTTTTTGAATAAGTTTCCAGTTGACGGCTTCCCGCCCGATTTCCACATTGTCAAGCTCCCGTTGCTTAATGTGCAAATCCATGCAGACAATGGAAGAGTTTATTTTCCGCTTTTGGCGGATACGAAATAAGTGCATTCCTAAAGACCGTTGAATGGCTTTACGGATAGATTTGTTTTCCGATTGGTAAAAGAAATTGTTTTTAATTTTATATTCAGTCATCTTTTCAAACTCCTTATTTTGTTTTGGTAAAACAAAACCGCCTTTAATGTAATAAAGGCGGGGAGTTCGCAACTGTAGTAGAACAGTCTAGGTTATTCGAGCATAGCCTTATATCCCCAGCTCCCCGTAAAGGAGTTGTTCTTTTTTCTACTTGGAGCTGCTACACTCCGCAGTCCACCTCTGAACTGCAAAAAGGATGATAAAGCAAATAGATTAATTATTCAAGCCACAATCTTATAAGTGGCAGAGAGAAGCCAACGAGCGTTTCTGGGCACTCACTCTCCACAGCTAACTAATGCCCGTGGCCGCTGGCCACTAAGCGGCAGGGAGAAGCCAACGAGCGTTTCTGGGCACTTACTCTCCACAGCTAACTTTCGCCAGTACCCGCTGGGTACCACTAACGTTTGTATGCTTCTTCGGTAACCTGTTTGGCGGTTTCAAGATAATGGTCGGAACCTTCCGGCGTTCCGTGATACCCGAGAGAATAGTTGGTAACCAGGAAACCAAACGGGTTGTTAATGGCATCGTCTCTTTTGGCAAACGGAATTTTAACGTAAGTGATACGCAAGTTAGCCCGCCAGATGGTTGTTTTCGGATTCTCGTCTTCCGGAACATAATCCATTGTGCGGAACTGTACCTGCCACAAACCGCGGGCAAGCGGTTTAATGTAGTCGATTTCCACATCCCGCATCAGGGAGCGTTCTCTGAACTGCATAATGTTGTATTTAACGTCGTTGGAAGAAAACTCCTGAAACACCGGAGCGGAAGAATACCAATAAATCGTGGAGCCTCTGGACCAGCGGGAAACAAGTTCGTCATAATCCGAAGTAATCAGATAACGCAGCATAATGTATTCAAAAATATGCTGTTCGGTAATCAGGTCTGAAACCGGAAAATTGATTTCCGCCGGGGCGACCTGCTCAAGCATGCTGAAATATTTGTTGATTTGAAACAGTCTCGGTTTGACGGTCCTTTGCGGCAACAGCAAATAAATGGTGCTGGCCAGCATGATGTTGATGCAAATGCTCATGCTGGCGATAATGACGAGGATGCGGGACGTCCACAAATAGCGTCGTTCCGGCATGGCGGTAACATGAACACGTTCCGGATACAAGCCGAGCACATCCGGACTTTCTTTTTCTTTATACTTAAAAATTGTATGAAAAATATCAAACATTCTGCACTTTTTTACCTTATCTGAATTCTTCTTAACGTATTTTATACATAAAAGCTGAATAAAAGCAAATAAATACTATTCAGATTCAAAATATTGGTATAAATAGAAAAATATATGCATATAAATTAGGGTTCGTACGAATGAGCAAAAAGTTTGTTTCTTTATTGGCAGGGGCTGTTTTTCTCCTGTCCTGCACCGCGAGGGAAGTATCCGACACGGCGGTGTCTCCGGCTTATTATTCCGATTGGGATAGGGCAATCCGCGTTGATGTGGATATGCAGAATATGTTTGTGGCCACGCCTCGGAAAATTGAAAAGCCGATAGATATGTATATGGCTATGGCCTTGGCTTTGAAGTATAACTATACCCGCCGCATGGTCAGCTATGAACAGAGTATTTCCGAAACCGGACAGGCTCCTCTGAATAAAATTCCCGAAGTCTTGACTCATGCCGGTTATGTGAACAGCAACAACAATTCCCACATGAGTTCTGATCTGAAAGTGGCTTGGAATATTTTGGATATTTCAACCGTTTATTATCAGAGCCGTGATGCCGGATATCAGTCCAATGTCGCTTATGAACAGAGCCGTAAAGTTATCCATAATATCTTGCAGGAAACGAGAACCTTGTATTGGAAAACATTGGCCGCTCAAAAGCTGCTTCCGATGATGGATAATATGATTGAATATATGACTCTGGAAGTGGACGATATGAATGCACAGGCCAAACAAATGGCGTCCCGCGGACAAAATATGTCCATGGCCGATTTAGTCAAGAAACGTAAATATATGGAAGCCGTAAAAAATGTTTCGGCTTTGAAACGGGAAATGGAAACGGCGGAAGTCCGCTTGGCCAGTTTAATGGGATTCCACCCTTCCACACAATATAAACTCGTCGGTTCCGAATACGGCAATTTTACCTTGCCGGATATGAAGAGCGATTTGGCACAACTGGAATGGCTGGCTTTGACTAATCGTCCGGAACTCCGTGTGCATGATTTGTTCACGAATGTCGATGATTTGAAAATCGTGGTTAAAGGATTTCGGGATGTTAATCAGCAGAAATATAAAAATGACCCGAATTACTACAACCGCCTGTGGTCGAAAAAAGCCCGCGAAGTCGGCTTAACGATTATTGAAGACGTAAAAAATCCGAATGCCCGCGATTTGGCTAATCTCCGTCGCCAGAGAATGAGCACCTTGGTCTTGAGTCAGGTTTATGTTTCTTGGGCAAGATATATGTCGGCGGTTGAAGATTACCAAATTAATATGGAAATTGCCCAGACTTCGGAAAATATTGCCGAAGACGTGGCTATCCAAGATGGCAGCCGGGCCGAAAAGAGCCAGTTGGAATCCGCCCGTGCGGTTGAGGATGAAATCAAGGCTTACCAGTCTTATGCCGATGTGCAGGATGCTTTGGGCAACTTGTATGCCACAATAGGGTTGGATGCTTTGCCTTATTATATGTTGAGCGAAAAGCCGTCCAAAATAGCCGTTTATTTGAGAAATACCATGGAAAAATGGCGTAAAGGACAGTTTTTGCCTGATAATCGTCCGTATTTGTTGGATGTTCCGGCCAAACGCCCTCCGGTTAACCTGACATCTCCGAGCTTGATTCCGGATATGACTTTGGAAACCGGCCAACGAATCAAATTGACGATTCCGCAAAGCATTTTGGATAAAATGGATTTGGAAGGAAAAATCATTACCAAGGCCGGTTTGATTGATGATTCGCCGTTGCCGAAATGGCTGACTTATGACGAAGCTACCAGAACGTTTGACGGCGTGGCCATGCCTTCCGATACCGGCAGTTACACGATTAAACTTTACATTACCGATGAAAAAGGCAATGTCGGCTATCTGACCTTTAAGATTAAGATTGTCGAAGTATATGTTCCTTCGATTCGGGTTATGGGACTGACAGAAGGCCGTAAAGCGACGGTTCTGAAAAGATGTATCGGTTCCAAGTGTAAAGACGAATATGTGGAAGAAAGTGTCCTGGGTGAGGAAGTTGAAACCCGGGCGAAAAACCAGTATTGATTGCTGTTTTCGGCAAAATAAAAGAGTCCTTTTGGCAAGGGCTCTTTTTTTGTGTGTTGTGGACAACCTGTGGATATGTTAGCCGTTTGAAAAATAATGATATTTTTTTTGTTAACGAATTTATCCACCAGGGTAAAAATTTTTTTGTTTGAAATATAAAGGGATAGAGATGTCAATAGTAAAAATTGTCTTTTTTGCTATTGTCGGAAAGGTTTATATCTAGCAATATTCTTTCAAGGAAAATTCCACGGCTTTGAGTTTGAATTACCTTAATTTTTTCATCCGGAAAAAATAAATATGAAAAAATGTTGTGTATACAATATATAGATTATTTACATTTCTTTAATACTATATATGGTATATATCATAAATAAACATAAACCGCTGAAACTAAAAAAATAAAGAAGGAATACTTTTCGAAATGTCTGAAAACAAATACACGATGCCGGCAATTGAAAATAGAGAAATTGCAATTGAAAGCGTTACCAAAAGAGACGGAACATTAGCACCGTTTGACAGCAACAAAATTTACAACGCCATTTTGAAGGCCGGAACGAATACCGGTGAGTTTGGGGAGCAGGAAAGCTGGCTGTTGACGGCTCAGGTTCTCAAAGTGTTGACGCATAAGTTTTCAGAATCCCTGCCTTCCATTGAACAAATTCAGGATGTTGTCGAGCAGGTTTTAATTTCAGCCAACTATTTTGCCACGGCCAAAGCTTATATCTTGTATCGTGATCAACGCAACCGTATGCGTTCTGACAAAAAAGTTATGGTCGATGTTGAAAGTTCAATTAACGAATATCTGGAAAAATTGGACTGGCGTGTTAATGCCAATGCCAACCAGGGATATTCCAACGGCGGTTTGATTTTAAATGTTTCCGGAAAAGTTACGGCCAATTATTGGTTGAGCCATGTTTATCCGGCAGAAGTCGGCGAAGCACACCGCAACGGTGATATTCATATTCACGATTTGGATATGTTGGCCGCCTATTGTGCCGGTTGGTCTTTGAAAAACCTGTTGCACGAGGGCTTCAACGGTGTTCCGGGTAAGACGGAAGCCGGTGCTCCGAAACATTTGTCTGCCGCTGTCGGCCAAATGGTTAACTTTATGGGAACTTTGCAAAACGAATGGGCCGGTGCTCAGGCATTTTCATCCGTAGATACTTATCTGGCTCCGTATGTCCGCAAGGATAACCTTTCTTACCGTCAGGTAGAACAGTCCATTCAGGAACTGATTTATAACCTGAACGTTCCGTCTCGCTGGGGTTCTCAAACACCGTTTACAAACTTTACGTTTGACTGGGTTTGCCCTGAGGATTTGCGTAATACGCACCCGATTATTGCCGGTGAGGAGCAGGAATTTACATACGGCGACCTCAAAGAAGAAATGCACATGATTAATAAGGCTTATATGACCGTCATGATGGGCGGAGACATCAAAGGCCGTCCGTTTACCTTCCCGATTCCGACATATAACATTACGCCGGATTTCCCTTGGGAAGACGATAACACCGAATTGTTGTTTGAAATGACGGCTAAATATGGCTTGCCTTATTTCCAAAACTTCTTGAACTCTGTTTTGAAACCTGGTCAGATTCGTTCTATGTGCTGCCGTCTGCAATTAGACCTTCGCGAATTGCTGGCTAAAGGAAACGGCTTGTTCGGTTCTGCCGAGCAGACAGGTTCTATCGGTGTTGTAACCTTCAACTGTGCAAGACTAGGATATGTTTACAAAGGTGACGAAGCTGGTTTGTTCGGCCGTGTTGACGAGCTGATGAACATTGCCCGCACTTCTTTGGAAATCAAACGCAAGGTTATTCAAAGACTGATTGACAATGGTTTGTTCCCGTTCACAAAACGTTATCTGGGAACTTTGCGTAACCACTTCTCAACCATTGGCGTTAACGGTATTAACGAAATGATTCTGAACTTCACAAACGGCGAACACAACATTGCCGACAGCTGGGGTCAGGACTTTGCCGAAAAATTCTTGGATCACATCCGTGCCAATATGGTTAAGATTCAGGAAGAAACCGGACATATGTATAATCTGGAAGCTACTCCGGCCGAAAGTGCGACATATCGTTTTGCCCGTGAAGACAAGAAGAGATTTAAAGATATTATTCAGGCCGGAACAAAAGAGAACCCGTATTATACAAACTCTTCTCAATTGCCGGTCGGTTATACTGATGATCCGTTTGAAGCTTTGGACCTCCAGTCCAGACTGCAAACAAAATATACCGGCGGAACAGTGCTTCACCTGTATATGGGTCAGAGAATTTCATCTGCAAAAGTTTGCCGCGACTTGGTTAAGAAAGTCCTGTCGAACTACCGCTTACCGTACATTACCATTACTCCGACATTTTCCATCTGTCCAAAACACGGATATCTGTCCGGGGAACATAAATTCTGCCCAATCTGTGATGAAGAGAAAAAGGCAGAAAAAAGAAAAGCCGCAGCTGCAAGAAGTGAAGTTGCATAACTAGAATAATTTTATTTAAGGAGAGAAATATTATGACATTAGTTAATATCGAAGATATTAAACTTTCAGATGAAGAAAGACAGCCTTGTGAAGTATGGACAAGAGTAATGGGTTATCATCGCCCGGTATCTGAATTCAACAAAGGTAAGAAATCAGAATATTATTCTAGAGTATGCTTCTGCGAGAGCAAGGCTGTTCTTAAGCTGAGCGAAGAAGATGTAATGTCTGTTGCAGCAGAATAATATCCGGTAAGATTATAATGGAACATATCAAAATCGGCGGCATTGAGAAATTCAGTGTCGTCGATTTTCCTAATTCAATAGCTGCGGTTGTGTTTATGCAGGGATGTCCGTGGCGGTGTCCTTTTTGCTATAACACACATTTGCAGGAAGCGGGAAAAGAAACCGAAATTTCATGGCCGGCGTTTCTGGAGTTTTTGGAACGTAGAAAAGCGGTGTTGGACGGCGTTGTTTTCAGCGGCGGCGAACCTTTGGTGCAAAATAATTTATCCGCGGCGATGGATGATGTGATTGCTCTGGGGTATAAAGTCGGGCTTCATACCGGAGGATACCGTCCGGAAGCTTTAGAAAAGGTTTTGCCGAAAGTTGACTGGGTCGGATTGGATATCAAAGCACCTCTTGAAGCAGCACGCTATAAACAAGCAACAGGGTGTTTTGACAAGGTCGAAAATGTTGTGCAAAGCCTGCGGCTACTGATAAACAGCGGCAAGGATTTTGAAACAAGAACGACTTGCGATCCGAGGTTGTTAAGTATTGAAGATATTTATACAATGGCGGCTTTTCTGAAAGCCGAAGGGGTTAAGAATTATCACCTGCAAAAATATCGCCCGATACCTTCAGATAAAACGACACAAGACAGCGAATGCGAAAAATTCTTTCAGGATAAAGACTTGGTCAAATATCTGAGCGATACGTTTGAAATTTTCGATTTGAGAAAGTAAAAAGAAGGCTTGCTGTAAAAGCAAGCCTTTTTTCAGATCCTATGTATTTTTATTTTAAGAATACTCCCTTGTTAAAAATTGAATTAAATTCAGAAGGCATGCTGGTCAGCTTTGAAGCTGTATTACTGGAGAAATTTGGTATAGTAACCAAGTTTCCTTCCGGAATACGAGTTTCTTTTGATATTGCAGATGTGCAAGTATACATTGTTTGCGATGTATATATTTTACTCCCGACGACAGCGGCAGAAATATCTGCAATCATAGTGGTGCTGGCAGAGGCAGATTTGAAAGTTGTTCCATATGGCACTCTAAGCCTGAATTTTTGTGTTGTTGAATTCAGATACATGCTGGATGAGCCGTAAATGCCGGAGCTTGAATTACCTGTGATATCTGCGTTGAATTCTCCGTTTCCATCCATTGTAATATCGGAACAGTGATCTAAAGCTTTAGCTTCCTTCCCTGTTGCTTTACCATTAAATTGGGCATTTCCCAGAATTCGGATATCACCATCTATTAATGCTGTTTCAGGGGAGGTTGTGTAAACATTCAGTTGAGCCGTATCTTGCAATGTCAGCAGATTGGATCCCCCGATAAATACAGAAATAACACTAAAGTTCCAAGAGTGTGTTTGTTTTATATTAACAATAGAATTTCCTTTTATTAAACCGGTAGAAGAGATATAAATTCCTCTGGATCTTTCTGCCGGGATATAGATGTCGACATTACTGTTGTCTATTTCCAAATGTTTATCAATATCCAGTGCGGAAGCAAAAGTTCCGTGTGTTTCAATATATACCTTAGAATTGTTTTGAATTTTTAAGGTACCGACGTCGAATCCTGTTCCCCAGCATCCGTTAGTTAAAATATCAACATTAGCGGCATCAAGAGTAAGGTTGGCGTTGTATCCGTAAATTCCGTGAACACTCATATTAACAGGAGGTTCAGGAGTTGTTTGCAGAGCTTCTGTACAAATTGAACCTTTATCTTTGATACTGATATTTCCTTTAAAAGTGATAGGGTTGCTTGTTTCTATAGAGACCATAGGATAAGAACCGGCACCTTTAAGAGGATCAGTATCTGCTTTAACTGTAATATTGACGTTTTCAATAATATTGTTTCCTGAGGTGCTTGGAAAATTAAGAGCTCCTGCTTTAGGTGTAACGCCTGAAACAGTCTGACTTGGTTTATTTCTTTTTAAGGTATCTACGTCAATATTCAAATTTCTGACCTCTGAGTGATCAGCCAGGATGATTCCAGGTTGTGAAACATCTTGTGTAAATTTAAATCTTAAATATGTTTCTCCGTTACCAACAAGTTTTTGATATGCTTTAAGAGTAATAGATTGGTTAGTACAGGTAACGTCATTTTCAATATTAATGGTTGATCCTTCAGTTGCTGCATTAATTTTTGCAACAAGAGAAGCACAGTCTGTTAACTTTGGTTTACAACTTGAGTAATAGGTTGTTCCGTTAATGGAGCAGGATTTAGCTCCTGCGTCAGGTGCCGTGTCGGAACAGGTAGACCAGGAAGCAGGGCACTTACAAGAAGCGTATTTTGCTGTGCCGCCGATGGTGCAGGCTCCGCCCACACCTTCCTGATTGGTGCCGCAAGTTACCCAGCTGTCGTTACATTTACAGCTTTCATATTTGGTAACACCGTTAAGCGTACAGGATTTTCCGTTTCCGACTTCGTTGTTTGCA
>JAGAJR010000003.1 GCA_017626035.1 Alphaproteobacteria bacterium
TGCCGGACAGGAAACTTTGAAATGCCCTTTCGATTATGAGTTGGTATACTGCAGTTCCCCACAAACCTTAACCGAAAAAACTTGTGCCGTCGGAGACACTGTTTATTCTAACGGAAAATGTTATCAGGAAACTCCTTCTGGATTAACCGCTAAAGGTATTGTTTTTGACGCCCAAAACCGAAAAATGCTTGTTCAGGCTATTGTAAATGCTAAGCCAGCACAATGTTGGATTATTGAAAATGGAAAGAACTCAGGACTGACCACATGTGGAGATATTGACTACTGTTTAGCAACCGGACCGGATGGAAAAACAGCAACTCAAAGAGCAAAAGATGCTATTTTTTCTACAATGACCGGCAATCAATCCGATTATGGTTTCTGGGGAAGTACAGGAACTATTCCTAGTATTGCAGAACTGAAGCTAATGAACCAAAATATTGAAACATTAAACAACGCTGCCCAAAAAGCCGGTATTATAATTGGATTAACTTCATACACAGGTTCATCATCCTATGCCGAAGGATGTAAGTTCCACTACTGGAGTTTTTCAAACCGAAGTGAAGATCAACCTGATCAGCTCAGAGGAACCATTCCTCAAATCAGTACTTACTAAAAAATTAAGCCCCTCAAACGAGGGGCTTAATTTTTAAGTAATGCTGATTAAAACAATAAAAGATATCGCCAACAGACTGGAAAAAACCATTTTTATAACTGAGGTTATCGTATGCCCGATAATGGCTCCCCAATCCAATTCGTCTCCTCCGGCTTTATAAACACGTTTAATTGTGAAATTATAAGCTGCGGCAACAATCAGAGCCAGAAGATACAATCGATAATTTTGATAAATTTCAGAAATTTGCTCGCCGTCAAATTTAATCCCCAGCCACAAACCAAAAACAACTCCGGTCAGAACCATCGGATTCCAAATAGCCCCGGAAGTAAATAAGGCTTTCAATCCCTTAAACAATAAAATTCTCCTGAAAGATTAAAAATCTTAAGCTTCCCGTCCCCAAATACGACGGCTTAAAACTCTGGAGTCCCGTGCTTCTAACGATGTCGGCCAAACATACCGCTGTTTGCTTGCCGGCGTATTAACCAGCTCGCCGTTTCTGATGGTTGCTGTTGCAATCAAAGCTATATTCCCGCGTTGGCGGACATTCATCGCTTTATTTTTATACCAATCAAACCCGTTATTGACTTCGCTGTACATCTCACGCCTCCATTATTGATGAAGTTTCTATTACCTATAACCTTAAGCTCTAAAGGTAAATAAAAACTTAACCAAATTTTCTAACCCCTTCTAATCTATGGTTTTATAACACATCTTTCTGAGAATCATATCCTTGAGCGGATAACAGAACGGAAGCCATACTTTTGTTAACCTCATCAACAAAAGAAGCCTCATCTCCCCAAACCCAAACCTGAATTTTAGGCTCTGTTCCCGATTTGCGAACCAACACCTTACCCTTGCCTTCAATTTTCTTTTCGGCATCGGCTATCGCTGATTTAAACTCTGGCAATTCAAACGCCGCAAGCATTTCTTCCTTAGACTTAAACTTTGTATCAACCCGCTTTTTCAACATCGGTTGAAACAAAGGAAAAATTTCGCTCATCTTTTTGCCGCTTTTTAACAAACCTAAACTGATAACCAGTGCCACAATCATGGCATCTCCGGTTTTTGAATAATCGGCAATAACCATATGTCCGGATTCTTCTCCGCCGATATTGGAACCAAGCTCCTTCATCTTGTCAATTACATGGCGTTCGCCGACCGCCGCTCTGACACAATCAACCCCGATAGACTTTAAGAAACGATCCAATGCCGGATTAGAAAGAATGGTTGCAACCACCGTATTGGCTCCAAGTTCTCTGGCCTCCTTAAAATACTTGCCCAAAAAAGCAATTATCTGGTCGCCGTCCAAACGGTTTCCCTGTTCATCACAAACAATAATACGGTCGCCGTCGCCATCGCAGGCAATACCCAGCTGTGCCTTGGTGTTTTTAACCGTATCAATCAGATTTTCCACATGCTGAGAACCGCAGTCTTTATTAATATTGTATCCGTCCGGCTCAGTAGAAAGAGCAATTACCCCTGCTCCCAAATCTTTGAAAACTTGAGGCATAATTTTAGAAAAAGCCCCGTTGGCACAATCCAAAACCACTCTCAATCCATGAAGAGGATGACCTTCCCCGGCAACAGATTTTGCCGAAGCCACATAACATTCCAGAGCCTCGTCATTTTTATATACTTTGCCGATTTTATCCGGATTGAGAGAAAACTCTCCTTTCTGCACGGCAGCTTCAACTTCCGCCGTAACCGTATCTGAAAACTTATTGCCCACACTGTCAATCAGCTTAATGCCGTTATCATGGAAAGGGTTGTGTGAAGCCGTAATCATAACAGCCATGTCTACCCCCAAACTGTCGGTAACCATTGTCAATGCAGGCGTCGGCAAAACACCGAGTTTTACCACATCAACCCCTTGAGATGTAAAACCGGCAATCATTGCTGCTTCCAACATATCACCGGAAACACGGGTATCTTTGGCAATTGCCGCTTTTTTTCGCTTTGTGCAAACCAAATCAGCACAAGCACGAGCCAAACTAAAAGCAAATTCCGCCGTCATCGGATAAACATTGGCAACACCGCGAACCCCATCGGTTCCAAACAATTTGTTTCCCATAATTTAAAATCTCCATAGATTAATCAATAACAGGCATTTTGACAGCATCACAACCAAAACACAACAAACAATCTAAAGATATTCACTTCAAGAGATGTTAAAGGATGTTACAAAGAATTGAATAACTTGTATCAGATAAGCGTTAAAACGTTTAAGATTGATATATGTGGCTGGTACGCAGTGAATTTTTGACGATGTACACAAATAACACTTAATTTAGCTTGGAGAATGAGTCATATAATAAGATTGAAGAGTGAAAGTACCGCAGCGTACAAAATAGTACGTGAGGAAACTTTCAACTCGACCAATCTGTATTAGATGACCATTATACAGGCTAAATTTCGGGAATGGAAGAATGCGTCCTCCTCTCCTCCGCCACTGGAGATTCTTTAGACTTGTCTATCTTCTCTCCGGCAAGAAGGGATTTGATTTCATCCCCGGTAAGAGTTTCATATTCCAAGAGGGCTTCGGCAAGAGTTTCCCACTCTTTTTTCTTTTCGGTCAAAAGCTTGGTTGCTTCGGCATGGGCATCAGTAACCAATTTTTTGATTTCGGCATCAACGGCCCTGGCCGTGTCTTCACTCACATTTTTGCTTTGCGTTACCGACTTTCCTAAGAAAACCTCACCTGAATTTTCGGCATACAAAACCGGTCCGAGCTTATCACTCATTCCCCATTCCGTAACCATGGAACGAGCCAGATTTGTCGCCATCTGAATATCCCCGGACGCTCCGGACGTAACCGCATCATAGCCAAACTTCAGTTCTTCGGCCACACGTCCGCCCATCAAAACCAACAAACGGGAATGCATTTGCTGACGTGACAAAGAATAACGGTCTTTTTCCGGAAGCTGTTGAACCATACCCAAAGCCCGACCTCTCGGAATAATCGTCGCTTTGTGAATAGGATCGGAACCTTCCGTAAACAAACTGCAAACAGCGTGTCCGGCCTCATGATAAGCCGTCAGTGTTTTCTCCTTTTCATCCATTGCCATAGATTTCCGCTCATTTCCCATAAGCACCTTATCTTTGGCATCATCAAAATCTTTGGAGGTTACTTTGTGCTTATTTTTGCGAGCCGCCAACAACGCGGCTTCATTAACCAGATTAGCCAAATCCGCTCCTGAAAATCCCGGTGTACCGCGGGCAATAACCGTTAAATTAACATCTTTGGCCAAAGGCACGTTTTTAACATGAACTTTCAGAATTTCTTCACGCCCCTTAATATCCGGATTCGTAACCGTAACCTGACGGTCAAAACGTCCCGGACGCAGCAAAGCGGGATCCAAAACATCCGGACGGTTGGTTGCCGCAATCAAAATAATATTTTCGTTTGCTTCAAATCCATCCATCTCAACCAATAATTGGTTTAAGGTTTGTTCACGTTCGTCATTGCCGCCGCCCAAACCGGCTCCGCGATGACGTCCGACAGCGTCAATCTCGTCAATAAACAACAAGCACGGAGCATTTTTCTTCGCCTGAGCAAACATATCTCTCACGCGGGAAGCACCGACACCGACAAACATCTCCACAAAATCCGAACCGGAAATTGAGAAGAAAGGCACATTGGCTTCTCCGGCAACCGCTTTAGCCAATAAAGTTTTACCTGTTCCCGGAGGACCGACCAACAAAACGCCCTTTGGAATTTTACCGCCCAAACGTTGAAATTTTGTCGGATCCCGCAGAAAATCTATAACCTCTTCCAATTCCTGCTTGGATTCATCACATCCGGCCACATCGGCAAAAGTAACTTTTTTGGTATTTTCAATCAGTCTGGCACGAGATTTTCCAAAACTCATCGCCTTGTTGTTCCCTGAATTTGCCTGACGCATAAAGAAAATCCAAACACCAATCAACAAAATCATCGGAAACCAGGAAATAACCACGCCCCAAAACGTATTGGCTGAAGTATCCTCAGGTTCCGCCGTAACCTTAACGCCGTTTTTCCGCAGCGTTTCCACCATTTGCGGATCATCAGGGGCATAAGTGTAAAAACTTTTGCCGTTAGTCAGCTTTCCCGAAATATCCGGACCGGCGATTTTAACCTCGGCAATCCGTTTGTTTTCAGCTTCATTCATAAAATCCGAAAACGCCAAAGTTTCAGAAGAGGATCGTTTGGAACCCTCGGTAAAAGCGTTCATTACTGACGATAACAAGACAATGGCAACCAGCCAAAAAATAAGGTTTCTTCCCTGTTTCATTTCGTTTCCTAAAAATAATTTTTATACAACTTCCTATTATATAGGTTTTGACATCATTAAACTCAACCTTAATTTATAAGGTAAAGCCATTTTTTTATATTGAGAATGTTTTTCCGTAAACTCTTCCCATTTCTGCCGGCTGATTTTTTCTTTAAGTTTCAGCTCCGGCACAATCCATATTTTTCCCCGAAAAGCAAAGACCTCACATCCACCGAGCGTACATCCGGAAAACCCGCCTTTCACATTTTTGCAAAGGCGTAAAACCTCATCCGCCTCCGGCGTATAAATTTTACCGCCGATTTTTTTAATCAGACGAGAAATTACCTGAAAACGGATTTCTTCATGCTGTCCGTCAAACGCCTTTTCAGACAAACTGACACCGGCATTTTCCCAAAAACGGACATTATTGCGAATAAATTTATCGGTTTGTGTTTCCACATAGTCCCTTGTCCGGGAAAGAACAGCGGCAGTTCCGGCCAATCTTGCCACGGAAAGGGAAAGCTCTTTTTCTAAAACGGGAAGAAACCGCCGGATTTTAACCCTGAAAAAATCTTCATTTTGGTTAGACGGATCTTCCACCCACTCGATTCCCTTTTGTTGCAAATACGCTTTGAGACTTTGCGGCGTATCCTCCAGCTGCGGACGAATAACCGTCAAATTTTCCCTGCGGCTGACCGGTAAAATTCCGCTAAGCCCAAACACCCCGCTGCCTCGTTGCAGACGCAGCAAAAACGTTTCCGCCTGATCCTGCTGATGATGTCCCATCGCCAAGATACGAATACCATGCTCTCTACAATATTGTCCGATTAAATCATATCTGGCCTGCCGGGCAGCTTCCTCAATTCCGGTCTGCGGCTTATCTCCGTCCCAAACCAAAACATGGTGCTCAATTCCTTCTTTTTTCATCAAACCGGCAACATATTCCGCCTCACGGGACGATTCCTCCCGCAGTTGATGATCCACGGTCAAAGCAACAACCTTAATACCGTTTTTTTGCCCATACTCGTTTAACCTGTAAACAAGAGCCAAAGAGTCGGCACCGCCGGAAACTCCGACGGCAACCACCTTATCCTCCAGAGGATATTTCTCAAAAAAACGTTCCATCTGAAATTTATTCAGCCTTACTTACATTTAAGCTTATCAGCCTCAGCCTTGGCTTTAACTTTCAATGGCTCTGCGGCCTTTGGAAATTCTTTAGGGAGATTAACAAAAGCCACGCAGGCTTCGTCTTTCTTATTCAGTTCCCGCATGGACATTCCCAGTTTCAAAAGGCTGTCTGGCCCCTTCGGACCGGTTTTATAATTTTCATACCCTTTGGCAAAAGCAACGGCTGCCTTAGCAAAATCCTTATTTCCGTAATAAACTTCGCCTAGCCAGTATTGAGCATTTCCGGCCAATTTATCAGATGAAAATTTAGTCAGTATCAAATTAAACTTCTCTTCGGCAAGGTTATTATCGCCGGCTTTCAAAGCATCTAACCCTTCCTGATAAATTAAACCGACATCCTGCCCCGGCAAAGGTTTCAAATCACCGCCCTGAATACTGTCCCCGACAAGTGATTTAGGAGCGTTATTGGCAACCGGAGCATTAAATTTTTCCGGCTGTGCGGAAACAGTTCCCGCCCCGGAATTAATCGGCTTTCCCTCAATCATTTTCAAACGAACGTCAATATCCTTATTAATCATGTCCAGACGTTCATCATACTTTTTTAATTTAAATTCCAACTGGTCAACTTTGCCGATAACTTCTCTGACCAACTCGTCCATCTGTCCCAAACGCACCTGAACGTCGGAAGCTGACGCGGAAGGCATTGCCCCATCGCTTTTATCCCGATAAAGCTGCCTTTGCAAAACCACAACATCTTCTTTTAAAGTATCAAGCTGACGTTGTAATTCCGAAGACGTTTGAGCAAAAACCGGAGACGCCAAAATCAATCCCATAGACGCAATTGCAAAATTTCTGATTCTCATTATTCCCCCGACAGTTAACAGATAGGTTAATTTTGTAAATACATTAGAATAAAAAGCATTGAATCACAAGCAATAAAGAAACGCTATTCACACCACAAAAAAACGTATCCCGAATAAGGATACGTTTTTTCAAACCTTCAGTTAAAATTGCTAAGATTAGTTAGCAGCTTTAACTACAGTAACTGAACGACGGTTTTGAGCCCAAGCTGCTTCGTTGTTGCCAAGAACAGCCGGTCTTTCTTTACCGTAAGAGATTGTAGAAATTCTGTCAGCGGCAATGCCTTGAGAAATCAGGTATTGTTTAACAGCATTTGCACGGCGTTCACCCAATGCCAAGTTGTATTCTCTTGTACCTCTTTCATCGCAGTAACCTTGAACGATTACATTAACGTTTTCATGTTTCTTCAACCATTTAACCTGAGTTTGAAGAACTTCAACAGCGTTGTCGGAAAGAGCAGAACTATCGAATGCGAAGAATACTCTGTCTTTAGCATTTGCCATGAAGTCACGAGCTTCTCTAGAATCGCATTCAGAACCACCGAACAAACCACCGTTAGAATCGAAAGCTGAACAACCAGATAAAACAACGATTGCACAGAATAAACTTAAAAGTTTTTTCATTTTATTTTCTCCATATGGGTTACTTTTTTTAATTGCTAAACAACTAATACAGCATTAACTTAAGCAATAAAAATTTATTTTTCAATAACAAAAATAAAACAATTACAAAAAAATCAAAAAAATCACCCGAAACAAGAAAAATTCATCCTCAAACAAGCTCCAAAAAACAATCAAACACCGGTTAAAGGCTAGCGATGCGATTCCTTTTGTCCGCTCCCGGACACAAAAAAAGCAGTACCTTGGAGGTACTGCTTTAAATAAATTTGCAAAAGAGCACGATTACTTCCGTTGCAGATTATCTCCGGCAACGATGAAACGATCATCAATAACATCACCTCTTTCTTTGGGCATTCGTTCAAAGTCATCCGGATTGTAGTAATCCAAAAGACCGGGAACGCCGCTGTTCAAATCAAGAGCCAATACCTGCTTTTGAACGCCGGCCATCGGAACTGCCTTCCCGACCAGCAAAGAAAGCACCGGGTATTTCCTGCCTTTCAGAAAATATCCGCATGACTTCGAAGGCGTCAGCCAGAAACGCTTGCAACGGCTGAGTATTTGCAAATTAAGCTCACTGCAAATGCCGGAAAACAGATTTTCAACATTCTCCTTAACCAGCCATTCTCCGTCATACATTACCATTTCAAAACCGGTGTCATCGACAGCCCGATAAAGATTGCCCATTTCCAGATAGAGATCGTCGTCATATTCAGGGTGTTTCGGCATGGAGAAACCGACGAACAGACGTCCGTAACGGCGTTTATCTCCGGCAAAAGCCCCGTCTGAACTATGAGGGCGGTACCCCTGAACAAAAATGTTGGGATGAATATCACTCACGCGTTTTTTGCAAACATCATCCAAAACTCCGGCAACAAAATATGCCCCGTTCGGAATAACTTTTGTAAAACGCAATCCTTTCCAGTCTCGGAAAGTTTCAAACACCGCCAGATTAGAATTTACTGACGAACGCTTACTCCCCACCAAAGGTGGTCTTTTTGCTTCTCTTGTACTCATAAATAATACATTTAAAGTGTTAGTACTTCGTCGAGAAACTCCGCTTGAACAGAAATTTCCCTCCGGTTTTCAAACTCAAAATCAATTATGATTTTTTATTACACATTCGTAAAACATAATTCTTAATAAATCTATTTGTCGTTATATCTTTGTCCGATTTTTTTGTCAACAAAATTAACCAAACAATGCTCAACACAAAAAAAACGCCTGATTTTCATCAGGCGTTTTTCATTTCAAACAATGCTGTTAATTAGCAAGCCTTGCAGCAGCAGGCAGAGTGAGAAGCGTTATCAACGTCTTTCTTCTCGCCTTTTTGCTTAACGGCAGCTTGAGCAGCAGCCAAACGTGCAACAGGAACACGATATGGAGAGCAAGATACATAATCCAAACCTACTTTGTTGAAGAATTCAATAGATTTCGGATCACCACCGTGTTCACCACAAACGCCAAGGTGCAAGTCAGGGTTTGTCGCACGGCCTTCAACGGCTGCACGGCGAACCAATTTGCCAACGCCTTCAACATCGATAGAAGCGAACGGATCAGCAACATAAACGCCTTTAGCTCTGTATTCGTCAAGAATAGCACCTGTATCGTCACGGCTCATACCCAGAGTTGTCTGAGTCAGGTCGTTTGTACCGAAACCGAAGAAGCTTGCAGATTCTGCAATTTCTTCAGCCATCAGGGCTGCACGAGGCAACTCAATCATGGTACCGACGAGGTAGTTAATCTTTTTGCCTTTTTCAGCAAATACTTTTTCAGCAGTTGCATCAATAACGGCTTTAACAATATCCAGTTCTTTCTTAGAACCTGTCAAAGGAACTTCGATTTCCGGAGTAACTTTAACACCGGCTTCCTGACATTCGATAGCAGCTTCGAGAATAGCACGAGCCTGCATTTCGGCAATTTCAGGATATGTAACGGCCAAACGGCAGCCACGGTGTCCAAGCATCGGGTTAGCTTCATGCAAAGCGTTTGCACGATTCTTAACTTGTTCCAAAGTCATACCCATTTTGTTAGCCAATTCCTGCATTTCGGCATCTGTGTGCGGCAGGAATTCGTGCAAAGGAGGGTCCAACAAACGAACAGTAACCGGCAGACCGTTCATGATTGTGAACAAGTCTTTGAAGTCCTGTTTCTGGTAAGGGAGCAGACGAGCCAAAGCTTTTCTGCGGCCTTCTTCGTTTTCGGACAAAATCATGGCACGCATGTCAGGAATACGTTCAGCGTCAAAGAACATGTGTTCTGTACGAGCCAAACCGATACCTTCGGCACCGAAATCACGGGCTGTCTGAGCATCTTTAGGAGTTTCGGCATTGGCACGAACGCTCATTGTGCGGATTTCATCAACCCAGCCCATCAATTTACCGAAGTTACCTGTACTGGTGTCAGCTTTAACGGTAGGAACTTCGCCTTCAATAATCTGGCCTTTTGCACCGTCAAGAGATACCCAGTCGCCTTCTTTAATAACAACCCCGGCTTTTGTGCTCATTGTTTTCTTAGCGTAGTCGATAGTAATATCGTTAGAACCGGATACGCAAGGAGTACCCATACCGCGGGCAACAACGGCTGCGTGAGAAGTCATACCGCCGCGGGCTGTAATAACGCCTTGGGAAGCATGCATACCGCCGATATCTTCCGGAGAAGTTTCGTTACGGATAAGGATAACTTTTTCGCCTCTGTTAGCCCAAGCTTCAGCATCTTCTGCATTAAATACGGCACGGCCGACGGCAGCACCCGGAGAAGCAGGAAGACCTGTAGCGATAACGTTTTTCTTGGCTTTAGGATCCAACATCGGGTGAAGCAATTGGTCTAACTGGTCAGCACCGACACGCATAATAGCTTCTTCTTTGTTCAGCAGACCTTCTTCAACCATTTCAACAGCCATACGAACGGCAGCGGCAGCTGTCCGTTTACCGTTACGGCATTGCAACATCCACAATTTACCGTGTTCGATTGTGAATTCCATATCCTGCATATCTTTGTAGTGAGCTTCGAGGTTGTTACGAACGTCAACCAATTCTTTGTAGAGGTGAGGCCATTTTTCTTCAAGAGATGTACCGTCGCCTTTGGAAGCCATAGGCTGCGGAGTACGAATACCGGCAACAACGTCTTCACCTTGTGCATTAACCAAATATTCGCCGTAGTAAACATTTTCACCTGTAGCAGGGTCGCGGGAGAAGCATACACCTGTTGCACAGTCATCGCCGGCATTACCGAATACCATGGTCTGAACGTTAACGGCTGTACCCCAGTCGCCCGGAATGTTGTTCAATTTACGGTAAGTGATAGCACGGGCAGCCATCCAGGAACCGAATACGGCACCGATACCGGCCCACAATTGTTCCCAAGGATCCTGAGGAACAACTTTGCCGAGTTTTTTACCGATTTCTTTATATTCGTTAACCAGTTCTTTCAGGTCTTCAGCGGTCAAATCCGTGTCAGATTTGTAACCTTTGGCTTTTTTCATAGCTTCCAAAGCACCTTCATATTCATCCAAATCGGCACCGAGAACAACGTCGGAGAACATTTGCAGGAAACGACGGTAAGAGTCGTAAGCAAAACGTTCGGAACCGGAAGCTTTAGCCAAAGCTTTAACTGTTTCGTCGTTCAAACCGAGGTTCAAAACGGTATCCATCATACCCGGCATGGAAACGCGGGCACCGGAACGAACGGAGAAAAGCAATGGGTTGTTGGCATCGGCGAATTTCTTGCCCATAATACCTTCAACATGAGCAACAGCAGCCTTAACCTGATCTTTCAGGTCAGCAGGATAAGTCTTGTTGTTATTGTAATAATATGTACAAACTTCAGTTGTAACCGTAAATCCCGGAGGAACAGGCAGACCGACCACGTTCATTTCTGCGAGGTTGGCACCTTTACCGCCGAGCAGATTACGCATGCTGGCATCGCCTTCGGCTTTGCCGTTACCAAATGTATAAACCCATTTACTCATGGTTAATTCAGCTCCTTAAGCTAATAGTGTTAAAAAACAAGTTACCGCACAGATTCCCGGCGGCAACCACTCAAACTGCTTGCGAATCTATAACACTTGAAAAGATTCTTCAAGCAAAAAATTTCTAAGTCCTTAATATACTCACAAAAAAACGCCCGCAACCCTGCGGACGCCGTTCCTGTCTCTGATAAAGACGCCATTGCCGCCTTTCAGCCCGGCGGACAATGCGATTTAACGGTATTAGTATACACAAAAAACACAAAAATTCAACACTTTTCTGACGCCGTTTTGTCCATAATTTCATGAAACCCGCAGAATAAAAAGCTTACGAAAAATCAAAAAAATTACCATAGATTCCGCCTTTTTTTATTGTTTGTTAACCTAAAATATGCTATTATCATAATTGACAAAATAAGCTTTATGTCACTTTACTAACATGTTTTATTATTTGAAAGATAGAGTTTTCGTATATCGAGGAATTAAAAAAAGTTTTCCTGATTGAGTTACGTCGATTCAATATCTTTTGAATATCATCATATTTTGCGGTATCCCCGCACTAAACTTCATTCATAAACGATAAAAAAAATAAAAAAGCATATGAAAAGTATTAACAATCTGAAGGCTTACGCAGCTCTTCTCCTCACTATGATGATCTCCCTCGTGTTCACTTCTTGCTCTGACTATGATGGTCCGGAGACTAAGATATCAAACACCGAGACTGTTTTCTACCGCGTAATCAACGTTCACCCTGAAGAGGATGGACGCTTGCACTACGATCTCGAGAACAAGTCCACCGGAGAAACCACCCCTCATTCCGTAGATATGTATCCCAGCTTGATGCTGCAGGATATCGACACTATCCGCGGTTTTGCTAAAGGGGGAATTGAATTGACCTCATCCAAGAAATTAGGTTGGATCAATGCCGACGAAAGCTACATTTTCGATCTGGCAAAGACCAAAATCTACGCATCCGCAAGCATCCTGTTATCTCACACTGTAACACACTACAGTGAAGACTATCAGATTTCTGCCAAAGATGCACAAATTAACCTCATTTCTGTGGATACAATATCTGTTTCTGCAGATTCTCTGACTTGGAAATACCGAGCTAACGCCACTCTCACCGTAGAGAACGTGACCGTAAAAACCACTTCTGTAGAATTCGTAGAAATCGTTGATCCACAAGGAGAACCGACCCCGGATCCGACTCCCGATCCAGAACCTCAGCCCGAAGACGAAGTTTCTTATATTCTTGACAACATCCGCCCCATGGCAGATGGTTTCTTGTACTACGACTTTGCAGAAAACCACACGGTTAATGTAGAGAAGAACACAAAAAACACATTCAAGTTCAACATGGAACCTTCGTTAAAAGGTAAGGCAGCTGGAACCAAAACCGTAAAGGCTCTTGGTGCAAAGGTTAACGGTGCTGCAACTCAGGCTTATACCGGAGCAAAGACTTACACATGGTCTTGCAATGGTGTTGAGAACATCTCTTTCGACGCTTCTGTAATCTTGTCTAAGGTTGTTAACCACGACAAAGAATACACAGTATCGGCTAAGAATGCCTCATTAAAGCTTGTAAGCTTTACCGAAACCAGTGGCAACGAGAAGACCCGCACCTATACAGCAACTTGCGAGTTGTATGTTGAGGGTGTGAAAGTCGCTTCGGCAACCACAACCCGCACTCAGGAACTGGAGGCAACTCCAGAGCCGGAACCCGACCCCGATCCCGAATACAGCACAACCTACACCTTTGTTTGCATGAGCCGTATCCTTAGTGCCGACGAGAAATCGTTCCACACCGGATACATTTTCAAGGCAGAAGGCAAAAAGAACGGTATCCAGGTTGTAATACCGACATTGAATGTTGATTATTTCGCTCCTGCTTCTGAGATCAAAAACAGCCTTTCTAAGGTGAACTCAGCAGTTTGGAACGGCAAGAACTTCATTCCTTGCGAGGTTGTTGTAGATAACGCTACAAAGATGTTCATTTATGATGGCAAAAACACCACCGGTGACAAGTCAATCGTAATGAGCTTCAATGAGGCCGTTATCAAAGGGATTAAAAATTACTCATCCGATATTAACATTTCGGCAACCCCGATTGTTAACGGTGCAGAGGCTCGCATAGAGAATGGTGTGATGAACATCTACCTCAACGGCAAGCTCTTCCACACCTATAAATTAGGCGAGTAATGGGGAAAATTCAATCATCATGGAGGGAAGCTCACAGAGCCCTCTATGATGATTTCAAAAGAAATAAAGACTGTGGCAAAATCAAAAAACTTTTAAAAATTTCGAAAAATGAAAACTGTAAAAAATATTTTCGCTCTCGTGATCGTTCTTCTTAGTGTAGCAACCTCAGCATTCGCACAGGATGCTCCCAAAGCTGTCGCCCTCGACAGCATTCCGGAAGGATTCATCCTCACTCCGGAAGGCTATCTTAACTTCCGTGATAAGTCCCACCCGGGCTATCACAAAGGACAAATTAAAGATGGCCGCTATCAAGAAGAGAAACAGTATAACTACACAGGCTTCTATATGAGTGTAAAAGGTGGTTACTCACCCAAGCACGGAGCCCTTGGTGGTTTAACACTTGGCTACGAGCACAATTACGGACGCGTTGAACTGGAAGGAAGCTTTGAACAGCTTACTTTTGACGATATCGATGTTGCCGCTCCCGGTGCCGCTGTGAATGTTATCTTCGACCTTAACAAGTCCAGAAGATTCAACATCTACGCTGGTCCAAGAGTAGGTTATATCGGCTTCAAGAGCGAGAAAAACGTGGAAGGTTATGACAAACCTTTCAACGTAAAATCAAACTCTTTCAAGTTTGGTGCACTTGCCGGATTTGATGTACGAGTTTCTGATGGCGTTGCTGTTGGAGCCCGTTGCACTTATGACAACTTCCAAGTTGTTAAGTTCGGAGAAACCGTACGCGAAAATAAAATTAATGCAGAGGTGGTTCTGACGTTCCGTCTCGGCAGAAAATAAAAAGCAAGGAGAGATGCTCAGGTTCTCTCAGAGTATTATTAACCATTTAGAAACGGCTCCGCAAGGGGCCGTTTTCCTTTTTAAACAACTTTCCCTTTTTCAATAGCTTTCCTCATTATTTCCCATCGCCTTCCTCATTAACGGGATATTAAACTATTCGTATTACAACAAAAATAATAAAAATAAGAATTAACACTTGCATTTTAAAAACATTAGTGTATAAATTTAGACAAAATTTAACAAATCTTATCTAACTTTGGAGCAAACTTATGAATAAAAAACTTTTGATGGCTGCCTCCGCTTTTGTTATCGCAGCTTTTTCAACCCCTGCATTTGCCGGTTGCGACGGTATCTATCTGGCTGGCCGCGGCGGTATCATCAACCACAATGTCGGCGATAAAGAAAGCGACCTTTCGGACGAAAAACTTGAAATTGATGACAACGCCTTAATGCTGTCTGCCGCTTTGGGTTATCGTTGGGGTTACTTCCGTATTGAGGCTGAATATGTTTGGCGTGATGAAACGGATGATACAAAACGTTCAGCTATAATTAATGGAGCTTCCATTAACTCTCAGTTTGAATCCTCTTCTTACATGGCTAACATCTATTGGGATTTGTCTCCTTACACATGGTTTACCCCTTATGTTTCAGCCGGTATCGGTATGACCGAATTGGAATACAGCTTTAACAACCGCTATAACGGTGCTATCACCAACAAAGACTCCTTTGAAGAAACCAACTTCACATGGTCTGTCGGCGGCGGTTTGTCTGCTCAGGTTACCAACCGTTTCAACGTTGACTTGGGTTACCGTTACTATGATATGGGCGATATTGGCGAAGCTTCCATTCACGCTCACGAAGTTTACGGCGGTCTGCGTTACGTTTTCTAAAAAAACAAACGTTTTTACCATTACAAGGCTCTTTCCTGCGAAAGAGCCTTTTTTTGACGACCAAACCCCTGATTTTACTTATCTATCTCTCCAAAAGCCCCGAAATTTTCATCAAGTTTCTCTTGTCTAATTCTTCCGAATGTGTTATTCTAAAATTCGACAAAAAGTAATTATGTCATACCTATAAATTTAGTAGTTATTATGGAAGGATATTCAGTCTAAAACATCTGATTGTGAATTCCATATCAATATATATCCCCTTTCTTATAGTAAAAAATAATAAAAACAATAAAGACATGAAAAGAGAATTGATTAAGAACATCTACGCGATGTTCATGTTCGCAATCGCGATGGTAGTAGTTTCAGTGACAATGGTGAGTTGCTCAGAATATGACGGCCCCGAAGTCCCTGGTAAACAAGACCCCGAACCTCCGCAGCAGGTAACCCTCGAGAAAGTAGAAAAAATCGCATGCAATGCGGTATCTTCTACTTGGGATGGAGAGAACGCTGTCCTCATGACCAGAGGTATCAGCGACAACTACGCTCCCAAATACCGTACCAACGCATGGTGGGCAGTAACGAACACAGAGTATCAGGCCAAGCTTATCTACACCGACGGCACAAGTCAGGAAGAAAGCAAATACTTCAATGTAACCAACAACGCCAATGTTTTCCTTGGTAAAGGAACTCAGTTTGTTAAGAGCATTGAGACGATTATGGCCAAACCCGAGGAAAGCATAACCGACCTCGGATCTCTGGGTGAACTTACTGTTTACTCGTTCGAAGGATACTCCTTCGGAATTGTTACCAGCTCTCAGAAATCTCCCGAGGTTCTCACTTTCGACAAGATAAGCAAAAACGATCTCTGCACTCCGCAGATGACCAACACTTATCTGAAAGCCGAGAAACACTTCGTCAAAGACTCTCTGGAATACAAGCTCTACGACGTAGAGTTCCACTTCCAGTCTATGATTGAAGCCGGCGACAACAACCAACGTGAAGTTGTCATCACCAAGAGATTCGCTGAAAGCAAGAATGGAACAACTCCCGGCGGAAACGACCCCGAACACGTTTGCTACGTCCTGAGAAACAGCGGTTTTGATTTCGTTACCGAAGAAACATCCACATCCTACGCGACTGTGTATGAAATCTTCAGCGACGGTTCCGAAAAGAAGGTGGAAGACATTAATACTATCGTTTACAACTGGCACAAAGCCAGCGAAGACTATGAGTTAATCGTATCATCCTTTGCTTATACAGAAGTTGAGGATATAGTTTATCGCATGGTTGCCGACGGCACAAGCCGTGTAAGCGATGAAAATGCCAACATCTTCCTCACCGGATATCAGACCACTGCCCTGACCGGCACTCAGACCTTCACATACCGCTTTGACGGACATTTCGAAATTCCCGTGTATACCGATCCCGACGGAAAGGCTCACACAATGGAATATCGCGAATACAATCCTTCAAACAACGGCTTGAAAGAAGGCCAGAAAACAAGCGACGGCGTTTTTGAAACTCTTCCGGTAACCTCTCCCGTAACAATGGAGTTCAACCAGAAGAATTATGAATTGGAAAGCACCGTTACTTTGAAAGTCCCGACAGGAAGCATTCAGGATCGCCTCAGCGGTTTGAAAGCTATCAACATTCGTGTTGAAGGTGAATATATCAAATACGACCTCGTTCGTTATTTCACCCAGTCTCCGAGCACAACCACTCCGATGGAAGTGCTTCACATGGCAGAACAACACGCTGAAGAGCTCAAGACCACAGAGAAACGTTCTTACACTGCGACATCGACTCAGACTGACACCATCAGTTCAACCCCGTTTACCGACGGACGTCATACCGGAGATTACGTTGAGTTCAACAAGACGTATCACTATGCCGATTTTGACGTTGTCGTAAACAACAAAGTAAGACAAAACATCGTCTATACCGAAGGCGGCTTCACGGCTTACATCTATGCCGGAGAAACCAGCTGCAACCAAAACGGTTACACCTTCGGAACAGTAGATAACGGCGACGACAAGAAGCACGTTTATACGGACGAAATTTCTTATGGTTTGAACATTGGTGCCTTTGAGACTGCTAACAGTGTTCAGTTGGTTCGCTACACCGAACTGATCCCCGAGGAGAAGCATCTTGTTGATGTGAAGGAAGTTAAAGTAGAAGGCAACAGACACTTCATGTATATCACTTTCAGTGATGGCTCTTTTGATCGCGACACAGTAACCGTTGAAAAACCGGTTGCTCTGATTGGAAAGACCTTGGCTGAACTGAACAGAAGTGATCTTGATTTTGGCAAAGGCCAGGTTGACCACAGCCAGAAGCCCGCTGAAAAAACTTCTTCCATGAACGGACGCGTTGTTACAACCCCGTACGAACAGACTTATCCGGTAAGCTATAATAACCATAATCATAGCATAACCGGTCAGTATGAAACGTATTACTACGCCTACACCTACAAAGGCGTAACCAAGGGATGTGACTTGACTTCTCCGACTCTCAAGGTGGAAAACACCAACTTCGAGCTGGGTACTGCAAAAGAGGAAACCGTTGGCAACAAAGTATACAAGGTAACTCCCGTTACCTTCAACTACAAAGGAACCTACGGCTCTCAGAACCCGACCTGCAAAGTGACCACATCTGTTCGTCAGTACCTTCGCGATATCGTAACCAAGAAGGTGTTGACAAGCGTTGAGGAAATCGGAACCAAGGGAGACAATATTCACTACATCAAGATTACTTTCGATGACAACTCCTTCATTAAAGACACTGTTACAGTCAACAAACCCGTAACTTTGGTCGGAGGAACCGTTGAAGATATGTATCGTGATGACGTGAATTTCGGTAAGGGTAATGTCAATCACTCAAGCACTCCTACAGCTGGAACTAAGACAACCAACGGACGCGTAACGGCCACAGCTTATACTCATAACTATCCGGTTGCTTACAATGGCCACGACCACAAAGTAACAGGAACGTATAATAAGTATATATACACCTACACCCACGAGGGCGTAAGCAAAAGCTGCAACCTTACAACTCCGACTCTGAAAGTTGAAAACACATCTGTTGTTCCCGGAACAGGCAACGAGCAGACCATTGGCCAGAAGATTTATGAAGTAATCCCCGTTGTATTCAATTACACCGGCACTTACGGATCTCAGACCAAAACAGCCAAGGTAACCGGTAATGTATACAAGTTCGTCAAGAACGTTGAGGATCCCAAACCTCAGTACAAGACCGAATACTCTTTTGTTGCTGCCAGCCGTGTCCTGTCAAAGGATCAGAAGACCTTCCACAACTGCTACCTGTTCAAGGCCAGTGGTGAGGAAAACGGATTGCAGGTTGTAATTCCTGACCTCGGCGTGGATTGGTTCTGCGACGCTTCAACAATCGGAGGCAATATGGACGCTTGTGCCAGTGCAATCTGGAACGGAACCTATTTCATCCCGTGTGAAGTATTGGTTGATAACAGTGCTAAAATGTTTGCTTATGACGGTAAAAACACCTCCGGTGACAAATACCTGCTCATGAGCTTCAACGAAGCAGTTATCAAAGGTATCAAGAACTACAGTTCTGATATCAATACTTCAGCTACACCGATAATGAACGGTATCAGCTCAGCGGATGAAAACGGCGTGATTACTGTTTACCTGAACAAGGGCAGTATCTTCACTTACCATTCCGGAAAGAACTAAGCCAAGTTCCAACTGAATATTCAAAAAGAGGGCGGTGCTTCGTGCACCACCCTTTTTTTATGCAAAAACAGAAAATCCATCTTTTATCCGCAAGTTCTGTATTAGTTTCCAATAGAACGAGCATTTTAATGGAAGGAGTTTACCAACGACCCAGCCAATACATACCAACCGTCTACCAAAACAAAGAAAATCACTTTAAATGGAAGTGCGAGAACTGTTGGCGGCAACATCATCATACCCATGGACATTAATACGGAAGCTATTACCATATCTATAATCAAAAACGGCACAAAGATTAAAAAACCGATTTCAAAAGCCCGCCGCAGTTCACTAATCATAAACGCCGGAACCGCTACTTTCAAAGATGTTTCGGCAACGCTTTCCGCCGACTTCTCTTTTGCCAAATCCGTAAACAGAAGCAAATCTTTTTCCCGGGTATTGCGAACCATAAACTCTTTCAGCGGGGCAATCGCTTTTTCCAACCCTTCTTCAATCTCCACCTTTTCTTCATACATCGGCTTAACTCCTTCTTCCCAGGATTTTTCCAATACCGGAGACATAATAAAAAAGGTCAGAAACAAAGCCAAAGAGAGCAAAACCATATTCGGAGGCGTTGCCTGAGTCGCCAAGGCACTCCGGGTAATAGAAAAAACAACGATAATCCGGGTAAAAGAAGTCATCATAACCAAAATACTCGGAGCAATCGACAACACCGTTATCATCAAAATAACATTAAAGATTCGGGCGGTTACCGAACCGCTCGGAGATGCCTCGCCCACATTCAGGGTCAGACTCTGAGCCATTGCCGGGTCTGCAAAAAGCAGACACCCGAAAACAACCAAACCGAACAGAACATAAAACCTTTTAAACATTTATTTTTTTACCTTTTTAATTTCGCTGTTTTCCAAAACCAGATTTTGAGAGGCTCCCAGCAAAAGCAAATATTCCTTATCGTCCTTGGTTACCAAAACCAAAGAATTTTTTGCATCGATTCTTTTAAACTCGACAATACCCAGCCTTTGATTTTGTGCCAATTTTTTCATAAAACCGCACTTGCCGCCCTTAACCTCGCAATATTTTACAAACCACAGGGTAACCAGCAGCAGGCCGATAACAAAAGCCAATGACAGCAAGGCTTGCAAAACCATTCCCAAGTCCATCAAACTCTCCTTTATTTTTAGCTGATTATATCCGTATTCCAAGTTATGAGTCAATCAAACGACAATGCTTGTTGATATTTAAGCCGCAATATGTTAGCTTGCCGGTTATGAAAAAGGCAAGTTCTCAAAATCCGGACAATCGCACTTGCGGCGTGTCCAGCATTTCGCAAGCTATGCTCCCTCTTGTTAAACAGGTTTTGGGACAAAAAGGCTTTGTCGAAATTGACGTCTTAAGCAATTGGGACAGTATTGTCGGTGAGGAACTGGCTCAATTCAGCTTTCCTCAGAAAATAGATTTCAAACGCGGAGAAAGAAACAACGGCACACTGAATTTAAGTGTTCCGACCGGTGCTTTTGCCGTGGAAATTCAACACCGGGAAAAATTTATCATCGAAAAAATCAACACTTATTTCGGGTACAATGCCGTTTCAAAGCTGAAAATCATTCAAAACAACGACATATCCGTTGACGACATCAAGGAAATTAATCAACGTAAACAACATAAAACTCTTGTAACTGCCGAAGAACAAAATTATATTAACGACTTAGCGGAAGATTTAAATAATCCGGCTCTAAAAGAAATTTTAATAAAATTAGGGCAAAGTGTATTTGACAACAACAAAAAAGATGAGAAGTAAACACTATGAAATTTGAAAATACCATAAAAAAATTAAGTGCGTTTGTCGCAAGCTTTTTCTTGTTTTTCTTATGTGCGGGAATGTATTTGCAGATTAAAGGCTTCATTATGACCCCGGACGGAAAAATTGTTCTTGTCAACCCCGCTCAGGCCCAGCAAACCGCCGAAAACGAAACAAGTGTTCCGGTTCCCGGAGAAATCAGCACCAAAGTAGACCCTCAGGTAAACATCATTTTGCCGAAAGGCCACATTCTGGGACAGGAAAATGCCCCGATAACCATTTACGAATATTCATCTTTCGGTTGCTTCCATTGTGCGGATTTTCATTTGGATACACTCCCTCAGCTGGAAAAAGATTTCATCAACACCGGCAAAGTTAAACTGGTTTTCGCCAGTTTCCCTCTGGATAAAAAATCCATGCAGGCAGCCATGCTTTCCGAATGTATTCCGCAGGAAAATTACCACGCTTTTTTAAATACCGTTTTCAAAAATCAAAGAGAATGGGGATTGTCCTTACGCAGCGATAAAATTTTGTCTGAATATGCGTCTCTCAACGGAATTACCAAAGAAAAAGCCCTTGAATGTATGAAAGACGATAAAATCGCCAAGGAAATCGTTGAAGGACGGCAGGAAGCCATTGATAAGCTAAAAATTCAGGGTACTCCGGCCTTCTTAATCATTTCCGACGAAGGAAAAGAAGTTATTCACGGAGCTCCAAGCTATCAGGCCTTAAAAGCTCTTCTCGAAAAAAGATTAAAAAACTGAAAAGTTTTAATAAGTCGGTAATATTTTATCATATATAGTGAAAACAATGGATAAGATTCCTGAAGACATAAAGCTGATTGATGAACGCATCAAAAAGCTTAAAGCCAAAGAAGCTAAAGCCAGAAAAGACAAACCTGAATCTCAGTTTGCCCATGCGACAAAAACCGGATTCAGAGTCGGAACGGAGTTAGTTTCGGGAGTTATTGTCGGAGCGGCATTCGGCTATATACTGGATAAGATATTGGATACCCGTCCCCTGCTCTTGATAATCTTCTTATTCTTTGGCGGTATCGCAGGTTTCTTAAACGTTTACAGATTTGTAAAAAGTGAAGAAACAAACAAGGAGTAACTACATTGTCCAACCCTATGGAACAATTCAGCGTCAAACCTATTATCCCGCTGAAAATAGGCAATATTGACGTATCCTTTACCAATTCCGCCTTATTTATGGTTATAACCGTTGTGGTTTCTACCCTGATTTTCGCATTCTGCCTGAGAAAGAGAACGATTGTTCCTTCCGTGTCGCAGTCCATTCCCGAAACCATATACGAATTCATTTCTTCACTGATTAAAGAAAACGTGGGAGTTGAGGGATTAAAATACTTCTCCTTCATCTTCACTTTATTCCTTTTTGTCGCGTTCGGCAATATGCTCGGCTTGTTCCCTTACGCTTTCACTTATACTTCACACTTGGCAGCTGTCGGCGGCTTGTCTGTCATCGCCCTGCTGTTCAATGTCTGCATCGGCATAAAAAAGAAAAAATGGGGATACTTGCGAACCTTCCTGCCAAAAGGGATTCCGGCAGCTCTTGCCCCGTTGATTATTCCGATTGAAACAATTTCGTTCTTATCAAAACCTTTCAGCCTGACAGTCCGTCTTGTCGCCAATATGACGGTCGGACACATCATGCTTAAAATCATTGCCGGATTCATTCTGGCATTAGGTATCGGCGGTATCGTACCTCTGGTATTTGACGGATGTATTGTCGTATTCGAAATTTTTATCGCTCTGCTGCAAGCATTCATTTATACAGTTCTAAGCTGTATTTATCTGAGTGACGCCATACATAGTCACTAAATATAATTATGTCGAATTAACAATGACTCATAAACAAAAATTTTGTTTTGAACTTAAATTTTGAAAAGGAAGAAAATTATGGAACCTATGGCTTATATCGGAGCCGGTATGTGTGCTCTCTCTATGATGGTCGCCGCTTGGGGTGTGTCTCAGGTTTGGACAACAATCATTTCCACGGTAGGACGCAATCCTCAGGTAAAAAAAGATGTAGATATTTATGGCTGGGCCGGTTTTGCGGCTGTTGAAGCTATTGCTCTTTACGCATTGGTTATCGCTCTTGTAATGCTTACAGGAAACTAAAAACCATTAAAACCGCTTCAGATAGTGAGCCTGTCTCACTGTCTGAGGATGCGGTTAAATTAAAAGGATAAGAATATGCCTCAGTTAGATACTTCTACTTTTGCATCGCAGCTTTTCTGGCTGTGTATTTGCTTTTTTACGATGTTGTTTATCATGTCTAAAATCATCATTCCTAAAATCGCAGACATACTGGAACAGCGGCAGCGGAAAATCGACAGCTATTTAAACAAGGCATATCAAATCAAGCTTCAAGCCGAAGAAGCCCTGAAAAAATATCAGGACGCTTTGACTGATGCCGCACAAAAGGCCAACGCTTCTCTTGCCGAAACCCAAAACGAACTCAACCAACTTGTTGAGAAAAAACAGCAAGACCTAGACCTCCGCCTCCACAAAAAAATTATGGAAGGAGAAGCCGAAATCGAACAAAGCAGAGAAGACGCTTTAAATAAAGTTAAAAGTATCTCTGAAGAATTAGCCTTAGAGATTATCAAGAAAATCGGAATAGACGGTATCAATAAAACAGATATCAAAAATGCAATTAAAGACGCCGAGGGACAATAATGACAACAGAAACCACCACAACCGGAAACGACATTATCGACGCAACCCAAAACGCGGTTATCAGTGCTGCGGAAAACGTTTCTGAAATTATTGAAAAAACTTCGGAAAACATTCACGGACACGGACCATTTTATCACAATCCGGAATTTTGGGTCGGATTGGCCTTTATTCTGGTTGTCCTCTGCCTGGCAAAACCGGTCGGAAAAATCGTTCACGCCATGCTGACCAAAAGAATAGACAACATTACCAACCGTATTCATGAAGCGGCCAACCTTCAGGACGACGCTCAAAAACTTCTGTCCGAATATGAAAAGAAATTCAAAAACGCTCAGGCAGAAGCTGATGCAATACTTGAAAAATCTCAAAAAGAAATTGAATTTCTGAAAAAAGAAAATATGGCTAAACTTGAAAAAGAAATGAAAATAAAAGAAAAAGAAGCCGCCGACAGATTAGAAAGTTCCAAAGAAAAAGCAACTCAGGAAATCACCGCTTTAGCCAGCAATCTAACGATTAAGGCTATCAAAACGGCGGTTGCGGCAAAACTTGACGAGAAAACCAAAGACCGGCTGATTGACGCCTCAATCAACTTGATAACAACATTAAAAGAAAAAGCCTCCTAAGAGGCTTTTTCTTTTACCTTTTAACTTTGTCCCTACAAATAACGATAAGGATGGGCCTGATATGTTCCCAGCACATGAACATGCTCGGAAAAAAACTTCAATTCCTCAAACGCATTTTTAAAAGACTGCTGAGACGGATGAGCCTCTATCTCCACATAAAACTGAGCCGAAACAAACTTGCCTTCCAACAAATAGCTTTCCAGTTTGGTAATGTTAATCCCGTTGGTGGCAAAACCGCCCAAAGCTTTATACAACGCCGCCGGAATATTTTTGGCTTTGAAAATAAAAGAAGTGATAAACTTCTCTCCGTCATCCTCAGGAATAACCGGGGTTTTAGACATTATCAGAAAGCGGGTCGTATTGTTAGACGCATTCTCAATATTGGAAGCCAAAATATCTAAACCGTAAATTTCCGCCGCCAGTTTGGAGGCTATCGCCGCTTTAGTATTATCCCCTTCTTCCAAAACAAATTCACAGGATTTTGCCGTATCAATCCGAGCCACCGGCTTAATATTGTGCTTTTGCAAAAAATCAGCACATTGAGCCAAAGCCTGCGGATGAGAAAGAGCCTGCGTAATATCCTCAATCCGGCTGCCTTTTAATCCTAAAAGCTGATGTTCAATCCTCAGAAAAAACTCTCCGACAATGGAAAGCCCCGTTTGCGGCAGCAAAAAATGCACATCGGCAACTCGCCCGGCATTTGAGTTTTCAACCGGAATCATTGCAAAATCGACAAAACCTTTCTGCACCAAATCCATTGCGTTTTCAAAGGTATCACAGGCTATGTATTCCTGATTCGGATAAACCGACATGGCGGCAATATGAGAGTAAGCTCCTGCCACTCCCTGATAGGCTATTTTCAGTTTCATTTCAAACTCTTCTCTTAAAATAAACTTGCTAATCATGCAACTTTATACTATAACGACAAAAAATTAAAGGATTAAGAAAAATGAAAGTGGATATTTTTGACTTTGAACTGGATAAAGATTTAATCGCCAGCCAGCCGGCCGAACCGAGAGACAGCTGCCGTTTGCTCGACTTATCTGTCGAAGGAGAAATTTCCGACCGCATTTTCACCGAACTTCCCGAGTTGCTCAATGAAGGAGACGTCCTTGTTTTTAACGACACCAAGGTTATCCCGGCCAAATTGTATGGACGACGCGGAGAAGCCGAAGTAGAAGTAACCCTTTACCGCCCGATTGACGCTTTAAACTGGTGGGCGTTCATCAAAAATGCCAAACGCCTCCGCCCGGAAGATACCGTAACCTTCTATGCCGAGGGAATTACTCCTGAAAATTCCAAATTTTCTGCCCGTGTCATTGAGAAAAAAGGCGAGGAAGGTGTCCGGCTTTCATTTAACTGCCGTCCCGAGGAACTAAACAATCTCCTCGAAGCATACGGATCCATGCCGCTTCCTCCTTACATCAAACGCGAAAAACTTGAAAACCGCAATGACAAGGAAAACTATCAAACCGTCTACGCCAAACATGACGGAGCCGTTGCCGCTCCGACAGCCGGATTGCATTTTACCCCGTCTATTATGCAGAAAATCGCTGACAAAGGCGTAAAAGAAGTCTTTTTAACGCTCCACGTCGGTGCCGGAACTTTTCTTCCTGTTAAAGTGGAAGACACCAAAGACCATAAAATGCACTCCGAGTACGGCATCATCACTCCAGAAGCGTGTGAAATCATTAACAAAGCCAAAGCTGACGGAAAACGGATTATCGCCGTCGGAACAACCTCACTCCGGCTTCTGGAAAGTGCTGCCGACGAAAAAGGCGTTCTTCATCCTTTTGCCGATGATACGGACATTTTTATCACTCCGGGATATAAATTCAAAATTATTGATATGCTGATAACCAACTTTCATCTGCCGAAATCAACCTTGTTTATGCTTGTTTGTGCCATTGCCGGCATTGATCGCATGAAAGAAGCCTACCAACACGCCATGAAAGAAAAATACCATTTTTATTCTTATGGCGACAGCTCGATTTTGAAATGCGTAAATAAAATTTAAACTCTTAAATTATAAACTACCTCTGATTAACCAAGAGGAACAAAGTGTTCAAATTTTCATTTAACATAAAAGAAAGCATTTCTCTGATAAAAAACAGCTTCATTCCGGCATTGTTTTTTGCCGGCGGATTACTGAGTTTTTACGGTTATGTTGACATTTCCGAAAATGCCATGCTGTCATTACACTACGCATTTTACATTCTCAATTTTGCCAGTTTTTTGATTTTATTATATTTCAACCGCCGGAAACCCGCTTTTTTTATCCTCATTACCCTGTTAAGTTATATCCTGATTAACTATCTCAAACGAACTTACGGCGAAACCTATCTGACAACGCCGGCTTTTGTTAACTTATGTTTTTTCGTTCCTCTGAATCTGGCTTTTTTCTGTTTTTATCCGTCCAAACAACTGCTGATAAAAGAAAACGTGTATTTTTTGCTCGGACTGTTTATCCAATATGCCGTTGCTGAAAAACTCTCTACAGCAAACATCGCCTTAGGATATGACTTCTCCTCCCAAACAAACAATGGCTTAAACAACCTCAGCCTTTTGCTTTTTTCAGCTTTGATAATTGCCGCTTTCATCCGGGCATCATTCAACGGATACATTCTCTCCTCCGCTTTGTTTTTTACAATTATAAGCATCTTTTTCGGCTTCTACTATTCCTCGTCCCCAACAGCACTGACGCTCTTCTTTTCATCAGCAGCCCTGTCTTTGGCAACCGCTGTCGGCCGCAATATTCATTACACAACCTACAAGGATATCCTGACCGGACTTCCCAGCCGCAACTCCTATATGGTGGATGCAAAAAAATTTCCGCTGAAATACAGTATCGGCATCATCTGTATTGATGATTATGAACGTCTTCGGAGAATATTCGGACATTCCGGCATCAATGCTTTAACTTGTATGATTACCCAACGGATTACGGAAACAGAAACTGAAGAACCTGTTTATCGGTATACTGAAGACGAGTTCGTCGTCATCTTTAAAAACGAAGATAAAAATACCGGCTATGAACGATTGGAAAAAATCCGCCGGGCTGTCGCCTCCGCCGAATTTATCCTTAAGGGCAATTCAAAACCGCTCAAGCTTACCGTTTCATGCAGCGTATCCGAAAAGAAACGCAGCGATGCCAATTCTTACGAAGTTTTGGTGCGAGCACACAAAGCAATGCAGAAAACCCACCAATTCAGCCAAAACGTAACCTCTAAGGCTTAACCTTTCTACGGCTTGAAATAATTAACACCCATATTCCGACAATGACTAACGGCAAAGATAAAATCTGCCCCATGGTAAAATAATTAAGATAAAATCCCATATGAGCATCCGGCTGCCGGAACTGTTCCATCGAAATCCGAAAAACACCGTAACACAAAACAAACAGGGATGAAACAAAACCGGTATGTTCCCTAACCCATTTTTTACGCCATAACACGTTTAACACAATAAACGTCAGCAAGCCCTCCAATAAGGACTCATATAACTGGGAAGGATGCCTCGGCAAATATCCGCCGTTAGGAAAACGAACAGCCCAAGCCACATCGGTAACCCTTCCCCATAACTCATCATTAATAAAATTGGCAATACGCCCCAAAAATACACCGACAGGCACAACCAAAACCACCAAATCGGTAATTCCTAAAAACGGATACTTTATTTTGCGGGAAAACAAATAAATCGCGGTAATAACACCGATAATACCGCCGTGGAAAGACATTCCGCCCTGCCATATTGCCAAAATCTGCAACGGATTATGCCAAAAAGAAGACGTCCCGTAAAACAAAACATACCCCAAACGCCCCCCGAGAATAATTCCAAGGGTAATATAAAAGACCAAATCTTCAATATCTGTTTTGGATAAATTTATTTTATATTTTTCAATATAACGGTTTACCAAAAACCACCCAAACAAAATCCCAAACAAATAAGCCATTGAATACCAGCGAACGGAAAATGGTCCAATGGAAAAAATAATCGGGGAAATATCCGGAAAAGCCAATCCTGTCATTTTTGTTCTTTCTAAAAATGCTGTTAAATAAAGCACTTGGCAAACCCAAGCCATCTATTGGTAAAGATTATATTAATATAAAAAAATATATCCACACCTAAAAATTTTTACAAACAAAGTAATTTTATATAGGATTGTTTTTTCACAAAAAAAATAGATGAATAAAAATTTTTAGATAATAAAAGTGGAAAACTTGTCTTTGTTGATTGTCTTCTGCGACTCGGGATGTCAATCTAACCTCGACCCAAAAAACTACAGGAGCAACCAGTATGCAAGCGGCAAAGAATTTCGCCTTGACTTTTAACCCGATCGACACTGTCGAAAATATTTTCAGCACCCAATCTTTTGAATTGGAACGCCGTAACGCTAACGAAGTAGTCGTTGAAGTTCAGGGAAAATGGAACAATATGCTCCTGTTCTTCGCTTGGGAAGCCAATATGCAATGCTTGCACATTTCCTGTTTAATGGATATTGAATCCGAAATTGAAGATCGTTCAAAAATCTTTGAATTATTGGCTCTTGCCAATGAAGAACTCTGGGTCGGGCATTTCTCTTACTGGACCGAACAAAAAATGCCTGTTTTTAAACATTCGGTTCTTTTAAACGACAGCGAAAACATTTTTGAAAACAAAATTTCCCAAATCATTGATATTGCCATCAAAGAATGTGAACGGATGTATCCGATATTTAAAGTGGTTCTCTCCAAAGGAATGGACCCGAAACAAGCCCTTTATCCGATGATGATGGAAACAGTCGGACAAGCCTGATTTCCTCGTTTTTTCAGTTTTTGAGTTTCCGATAGTTCTGAACATTGGTATTATGTTCATTTAAGCTTGCCGCAAAATTATGGCCGCCTTTACCGTTCGCCACAAAATACAAAAAATTAGTCTGCTCCGGCTGTATCGCAGCCAAAAGAGCCTCTTTGCCCGGATTACAGATTGGTCCTGGCGGCAACCCGTAGTTTTTATACGTATTATAAGGGCTGTCAACCTGCAAATCGGTACGGCTCAGCTTTCTGCCAAAATCACTTTCCCCTTCGGTCAAAGCATAAATAACCGTCGGATCCGTCTGCAAACGCATTCCTTTTTTCAAACGATTGATAAAAACGGAGGAAACCAAGCGGCGTTCTCCGGGGATTCCGGTTTCTTTCTCAATAATTGAAGCCAAAACCAGCATTTCCTCTTCATTTTTAATCGGGAGTTTTTCATTTCGCAGCTGCCAAATTTCTTCTTTGGCTTTTTTCATCGCCGTTTTGGCCTGCAGCAAAATACTGTTTCGGGTTGCTCCGAGTTCAAAACTGTATGTTTCGGGCAGCAGCTCCCCTTCTTTGATGTCAAGGTCAATCTCTCCGCTTAATCCCGGATAAGAGGAAATCATATACATAATCTGCCCCGAAGTCAGTCCTTCGGGAATGGTTATCTTATGATAATAAACTTCCCCGTTGGCAATTTTTTCCAAAGTGTCAATAATGGCAACTCCGGGCAGAAACTGATATTCTCCGGCCTTTAACTGCTTGTCCAACCCGACAACTCTTGCATAAATCCGAAAAATCAGCGGATGAGAAATAACACCAGCCTCAGATAGATTTTCGGCAACAAGAGCCGATGAAGCCCCCTTGGGAATAACAACATTAACAACATCAAGGAGCGGGCCTTGTTCAAAGACCCACTCCTTAATTTGATAGTAAGAGATTGCCGAAACAATCGCTAATAATAAAATGACCTTTCGTAAAAGACGCATTTATCCTTATCCGACATATTTTTTGAAAACCAAAGAAGAGTTTGTTCCGCCAAACCCAAAAGAGTTAGACATAGCGGCTTTGATTTCTCTCTTTTTGGCCTTTAACGGAACCAAATCAAAATCAGCCAATTCTTCTTCCGGATTCTCCAGATTTAATGTCGGAGGACAAATCTGGTCTTTAATCGCCATAATGGAATAAACGGCTTCTACGGCACCGGCAGCACCTAACAAATGGCCGATAGCCGATTTTGTAGAAGACATGGAAACATTTTTAATGCCCTCATCCCCAAACAGGCGTTTAACAGCCATAGCCTCGCCGACATCACCGGCCGGCGTAGATGTTCCGTGAGCATTAATATATCCGATATCGCTGAGTTCCACACCGTTTTCTTTAGCATGGTCGGCGGCCATTTTCATGGCTCTGTAAGCACCGTCGCCGGAAGGAGCCGTAATATGATAAGCATCGCCGCTCATTCCGTAACCGACTACTTCGGCATAAATTTTTGCACCGCGGGCTTTTGCATGTTCCAGTTCTTCCAAAACCAAAGCACCTGAACCTTCACCCATAACAAAACCGCTGCGGCCTTTATCCCAAGGGCGGGAAGCTTTTTCAGGAGCATCGTTAAAATCGGAAGTAACAGCCTTCATTCTGGCAAAACCGGACAATCCGAGAACATTCACGGCAGATTCGGCGCCACCGGCAACCATCAGGTCAGCATCGCCGCGGGCAATCATGGCAGCCGCATCACCAATGGCGTGCGTTCCGGTAGAACAAGCCGTAACACAAGAATGGTTCGGGCCTTTAAGGCCGTATTTAATGGATAAATTACCTGAAATCAGGTTAATTAAAACAGAAGGAATAAAGAACGGAGAGATTTTTTTCATACCGACTTCATTAAAAGAAATCGCATTGTCATAAATCGCCTGCAAACCGCCGATACCGGATCCCATCATAACACCGGCACGGTATTTTTCTTCTTCGCTGGCCGTTTCAGGATTCCACCCGGCATCTTCAAGAGCATCGCTCCCTGCTGCCATACCGTAAAGAATAAATTTATCATTCTTTTTCTGATCTTTCGGAGCCATAACCGTATCCGGATTGAATTCATGCTCACCTGTTCCCCAAGGTACCTGTCCGGCGATTTGAACTGGAATATCTTTCAAATCAATATTTTCAATTTTACGAACGCCTGATTTTCCTTCCAACAGGCATTTCCAGTTATAATCAACGCCTCTTCCCAGAGGAGAAACGACACCAAGACCGGTTACAACAACTCTTCTCATCCAATTACCTCTTAGTTTATTGTTCTTTTTTATAAGACAAAACTCGCCTAAATGAATTTAAAGCGAGTTTCATCAATCACATAGTCAGTAAGACTTAAGCATTCTTAGAAAGATAGTCGATAGCATCTTTTACAGTAAGAATTTTTTCAGCAGCTTCATCAGGAATTTCGCAACCGAATTCTTCTTCGAAAGCCATAACCAATTCTACTGTATCTAAGCTATCTGCGCCTAAATCGTCAATGAAACTAGCTGTATCTGTTACTTTTGATTCTTCTACGCCAAGGTGCTCTGCTACGATTTTCTTAACGCGATTAGCTGTATCAGTCATATGATAAACCTCTAAAATATTAAAACAAATTATTCAAGCCACAATGGCTGTGATTGACTAGTTATCACAATTTTATCCTATTTGACAAGCATTATTTTAAAAAAACCGACAGGCAAAACTTTCCAAATCCGCAAAAAAGCCCGCAATTTCTACACTTTCAGGCTTGTATAAAAGTGGATAAATATTCTCTTCCGCACAAAAACGGCATACTTAATATCTGATTATTTTTTTTGAATAAAACCTCTGATTGTCGTTGACAAATATTAAAGACATTCATATCTTTATGAAAGAATACTAATGATATGCAAAGAGGCGTGAAATGAAAAAAATTTTTTATATTGTGCTGGTAATTGTCGCTCTTATGGTTATCAGTCGTTTTGTGAAGGAAAACAACAAAGAGGAAGCAGCTCCTGTCGTTGTTGAAACCATTGACACGGAAGCCGTCGGCAATGCTGAAATCGCCGCACCTGAAGAAAATGCTGTCGAAGAGGAAGAAACCGTTGTTGAAGGCGTTGATGACAACGGCATGGAAGAAGAAACCGTAATCGAAAGTGAAGAAACTTCCGAAAAAGAATAACATTTTATATGTTTACCCCAAGGCCGTTAAAATTAACGGCCTTTTTTATTGCTTTCTGAAAAAAAATTCCTATATTAAGTTCGGCTAAAAAATTGTATTAACATATAACTGGGAAAACGGCTTAAGAATATTCCCGAAAGCCGTTTGGAGGGAACATGAAAGTAGGAATAGTAGGTGCCGGTTCGGTCGGCAGTGCGACAGCTTTTGCTCTGGTTATGAGAGGTGTCGCCCGGAAAGTTGTATTAATTGACGCAAACGAAAAAAAAGCGGAAGCTGAGGCCATGGATCTCGCCCACGCCACCCCGTTTGCCTATGCCAATAAAGTAAAATGCGGAACTTACCAGGATTTGGCCGGCTGCGAAGTCGTCATTGTTACTGCCGGTGCCAACCAAAAACCGGGAGAAACCCGCATCGACCTCCTCGGCCGCAACGTTAAAATATTTGAAAGCATCATTCCGGAAGTGGTTAAAGCCGCACCGAACTGCATTTTGCTGATTACGGCCAACCCGGCTGACATTATGACCGAAGTTGCCCTTCGTCTTTCCGGTTTCCCGAAAGAAAGAGTCATCGGCAGCGGAACCGTTTTGGACACTTCCCGCTTCCGCACCCTGCTCGGCTATCATTTGGGCGTTTCGCCAAAATCAATTCACGCCAACGTTCTCGGCGAACACGGCGACAGCGAAGTTCTGGTCTGGTCCAACGGCGATGCCGGAACCGTTCAGATTGAAGAATTGGCTCGCATGGTAAACAAACCTTTCACACCGGAAGTCAAAGCCTCCATTGATGATTGCGTCCGCAACGCCGCATATAAAATTATCGATGGCAAAGGAGCAACCTTTTACGGCATTGCCGGAGCTTTGTGCAGAATATGCCAGGCAATTACCACCAACGAATATGCCATTTTAACGGTTTCTTCACACCACGAAAACGTTGAAGGTGTTGAAAACGTCTGCGTATCTCTGCCGACCGTTGTCGGAAAAAGGGGGATTCACAACGTTATCTATCCGAGATTATCGGAAAGCGAACATCGTGATTTGAAGTTCAGTGCCGAAAAAATCAAAGAATATTCGGACAAAGCCGTCGAAATGATAGAAAAAAACGCAAAATCTGCTTAAAAACTTAACAGACGATTTGATTTTATCCCTCTCTTGCCTTATATTGCCAATATTATCAAGAGAGGGATTTTTTTATGGTAGAAGTTATCACGCTCGGCTGCCGGATTAACAGCTATGAGTCGGAAGTGCTGAAAGAAAAACTGTCGGAACTCGACAACGTTATCGTTATTAACACTTGTGCCGTTACCGGGGAAGCCGAACGCCAATGTCGCCAAACCATTCGCAAACTCCGCAAAAACAATCCCGAAGCCCGCATTATCGTAACCGGCTGTGCCGCTCAGATTAATCCCCGCCGGTTTGCCGAAATGCCTGAAGTCGATTTGGTTCTCGGCAACAAAGAAAAAAACGAGATTGAAAAATTTATTACCGGAGAACTGAGTGAAAAATCCATTGTCGGCGACATTTTCAAATATGAAGATTACGACCATTACCTCATTACCGGTTTTGAAGGAAGACAGAGAGCTTTTGTGCAAATACAGCAAGGCTGCAATCATCGCTGCACTTATTGCATTGTCCCTTATGCCAGAGGAAACAACCGCTCCGTTGCCGAAGAAGCCATTCTTAAGCAGATAAAAGAACTTCTCAATCAGGGATTTAAGGAAATCTGTCTGACCGGAGTTGACGCTTGTTCCTACCAACCGTCATTCAGTTCCTTAGTCCAACATATTCTTGAAACCTTTCCTGAACTTCCGAGCCTGCAGTTCGGCTCCTTGGATCCGGCTGCCGTAGATGAAGATTTCATCAATCTGGTCGGAAAATACCCGAACATCCATCCTCATTTTCATCTTTCCATCCAATCTGGAGACAATCTGATTTTAAAAAGAATGAAAAGACGCCATTCCAGAGAAGATGTTATCAATCTCTGCAACAATATCAGAAAACAACGCCCGGAAGCCACTTTCGGAGCAGACTTCATCTGTGGTTTTCCGACCGAAACCGAAGAAAATTTTCAAAACACCTGTAAACTGGTTGACGAAGCAGGAATTTCCAAGCTTCACGTTTTCCCGTATTCGGAACGTCCGGGAACGCCGGCCGCATTAATGCCGCAGCTTCCAGTCGAAACGAGAAGAGAACGGGCTCGTATTTTAAGAGAAAAAGGAGACGCATCCGATGAGTAACTTCTTCCAAAAATTGGGATTCGGTTTAAAGAAATCCTCCTCCAAAATCACCGGCGGCCTGTCCGGCATCTTTACACAAAAGAAAGTTGACGAACAAACGCTTGAAGAATTGGAAGAACTCTTAATCACAGCGGACTTAGGCATAAAAGCCGTTACAAAAATCATCACGGCCTTTTCCAAACGGCGTTTGAACAAAGACAGCACGGACGAAGAAATTCGTAAAGAACTGGCCTCTGACATTGAAAACATTCTGAAACCTTGTGAAAAAAAACTGGACTTCCATAGTTCGCAAAAACCTTTTGTTGTCTTAATGGTCGGCGTCAACGGTGCCGGAAAAACCACCACAATCGGAAAACTGGCTTCAAAATTACAAAAAAGCGGAAAACAAATCTCCTTTATTGCCGCAGATACTTTCCGGGCTGCCGCCGTCGAACAGCTTCAAGTCTGGGGAAACCGTTGCAAAATCCGTGTTTACAACGGCCCGAACGGCTGCGATTCTGCCGGATTATGTTATGACGGATTAAATGAAGCCATTCGCCAAAAAGACGACATCGTTTTTATTGACACTGCCGGTAGATTACAAAACAAATCCGGTCTGATGGATGAACTCAAAAAAGTGGTAAAGGTCATCAAAAAAGTCATTCCTGACGCTCCTCATGCCACCTTGCTGACTATCGACGCCACAACCGGACAAAACGCCCTTTCTCAAGTAAATATATTTAAAGAAATCGTCGATGTGTCCGGTTTGGTTGTTACCAAACTTGACGGTTCGGCAAAAGGCGGAATACTCGTGGCCGTCGCCGAAGAAACAAACACGCCGGTTCACTACATCGGTATTGGCGAAGGAATTGATGACTTAGACGAATTTAATGCCGCTGATTTTGCAAAAGGATTGTTGGAACTATGATGGAACAAATACCTGAATTCAGTGTCAGCGAAATCTCCTTTGAAATTAAACGCTTTGTAGAAACGGCATTCAACAAAGTCCGTGTCCGAGGAGAAATCTTCGGAGCCAAGAGAGCCGATTCCGGACACTGGTATTTATCGCTCAAAGATGAAAATGCCGTTCTTTCCGCCGTCATCTGGAAAGGCGTTGCCAACACCCTTCCCATCAAACCGGAAGATGGTCTTGAAGTTGTTGCCACCGGCAAAATCACCACATTTCCGGGCAAATCCTCCTACCAGATTGTTATTGAGCAAATGGAAGTGGCCGGAACGGGTGCCCTGCTGAAATTATTGGAAGAAAGAAAACAAAGATATGCCGCCGAAGGACTGTTTGACGCAATTCATAAAAAGAAGATTCCCTTCCTTCCGGAAACCATCGGCGTTGTTACCAGTGCCAGCGGAGCCGTTATCCGTGACATCATCCATCGTGTCAGCGACCGTTTTCCGAGCCATATTTTGCTATGGCCGACACCGGTTCAGGGCGAAGGTGCCGCCGAAAAAATAGCGGCAGCAATTGAAGGTTTTAACAAATTGTCCAAAGACGGACCGATAAAACGTCCGGATGTAATTATTGTTGCCCGGGGCGGAGGAAGTTTGGAAGATTTATGGCCGTTCAACGAGGATGTCGTTATCAGGGCTGTCTTTGCTTCCGAAATTCCGTTAATTTCAGCCGTCGGACACGAAACCGACACCATGCTCATAGATTATGTTTCCGACAAACGGGCTCCTACCCCGACAGGTGCCGCCGAATTTGCCGTTCCGGTCAGAAATGAACTTTATTCTCAACTGATGACCACGCAAAGCCGCTTGGTAAACGGAACACACCGTTATCTGGAAGAACTGAAAAACCGAATTGAAGGATTGGGACGAGGGATTCCCAAATTAGATCAGATTTTAAATGAAAATACCCAGAAACTCGACGATCGCATTGAACGACTTAAACTCGCTTTTCAAAACTTTCTGACTAATAAAAAAAATCAGGTGGAAAGAACCGGCCTGCGTCCGTATTACATTTTGAACATATTTGAAAAAAAGCAAGAAAATTTAAAGAACTTGGCGATTAGACTGGATTCTGTTTCAATAGATTCGGTTTTGAAACGGGGCTTTGCCTGGGTTAGGAATGAACAGCAAAAAACCGTTTATGACACAAAACAGGCCAAACAAAGTTCCTCGCTGGAAATCAAATTTATTGACGGAAGCATTAAAACAAAGGTGGTATCAAAGAAAAATGACTCATTACAAGGCGATTTGTTCGATTTTATGTAGTTTAGGCGTATTGGGAACAATCTCTCCCGCAGCGGCAGTTCAACTTTGCGGCAAAACGGCTCAGGGAGAAATCCTGTCCGGCCATGCCCCAAACGCAGACAAAGTAATTTTTAACCAAAAAGAATATGCTCTTGCTCCGGACGGAAGATTTATGATTGCTTTCGGACGAGACGATACCAAACAACAATCATTTACAATCATAGATAAAGAGGGAAAAACGCACTCTTATAATTTGGAAATCGCTCCGACAAAATGGAATATTCAAAAAATAAACGGTGTTCCGCAAAAAAAAGTAACTCCGTCCAAAAACGATCAGAAAGAAATTGACCGGGAAAGAGCCTCCGTCCGCAAGGCTTTGAGTTATGACATTACTCAGCCTTATTGGCAAACCGGATTTATTAAACCGGTTACCGGACGCACCAGCGGAGAATTCGGCGGACAAAGAATCATGAACGGGCAAAAGAAAAATCCGCATCAGGGTTGGGATATTGCCGCCCCTCAGGGAACCAAAATAAAAGCTTCTGCCGGCGGTGTCGTTACATTGAGCGGCGGAGATTATTTTTACTCCGGAAATATGGTTGTGATTGACCACGGACAAAACCTTACCACCATATATGCCCACATGAGCAAAGTTTTCGTAAAACCCGGAGATATTGTCAAACAGGGCGATATCATCGGCGAAGTCGGAAAAACCGGACGGGCAACCGGACCGCACTTGCACTGGGGAGCGTCTCTGAACGGAGTCCGGTTTAATCCGCAGTCATTATTATCTATGAATAACGCTGATTTTTGTTTTAATTTATAAATGATTGATATAAACTTGAAACAATTAGGGATAAAAAGAGGTAATTTATGCAGACACCACTTAAACAAATCGTCTGGGAAAATGTAACCTGTCTGATTGTCGACGACGACAAATTCTCCAGAACATTTATCAAAACGGCTCTTTACCAAATCGGGATTAAAAACGTCAAAGAAGCCGCCACGGCCAAGGAAGCATCGGAACAAATAAGCAATTTCAAAATTGACATCATTCTGCTGGATCAGCAAATGCCGGAAACCAGCGGAATTGAATTTGCCCGCAAATTAAAGAATAATCCTCTGAACAATGCAGGAGAAATCCCGATTATTATGATTACGGTTGATACTAAAGAAAAAACCGTTCTGGATGCCAAGGAACTTGGTATCAAAGAATATCTGGTAAAGCCGATTTCTCCTCTGGCTTTGAAAAAAAGAATCAGCAGTGCTTTCGGCATAAAACAAGAAAGAGTATAATCAAGTGACTAGCCTACATATTTTACTGTTATCAATTTTGCAGGGATTAACAGAATTTTTACCTGTTAGTTCATCGGGACACCTTATTTTATTTTCAAAATTTACAACATTTCCGGATCAAGGATTGGATTTGGACGTTGCCGTGCATGTCGGTTCAATCATGGCCGTTATGATTTATTTTTCCGAATATATTCACGAAATGATTGTCGGGGTCTTAAAAACATATTGTATTCCAAGCTTTAAAAATAAAGGCAGCAAACTCTTTTGGCTGATTGTCCTAGGAACAATCCCGGCAATAATTGCCGGATTGGCACTCAAAACCTACGGTATGGAATGGCTGAGAAATCCGAAAATTATCGGTTGGACAATGCTTGGTTTCGGAATTGTCTTATATATAGCCGATAAAGTCGGAATGACAATCCGTAAAGTAGACCATTTAACTGCCCTGGATGCCATATTAATCGGCTTAGCTCAGTGTCTGGCTCTGATACCGGGAACCAGCCGTTCGGGAATAACCATAACCATGGGACGATTCTTGGGAATGGAACGCCGTGAAGCCGCAAAATTTGCCATGCTGCTGTCAATCCCGACCATTGCCGCTGCCGGACTTCTGGTAAGTTATGAACTTTATCAACAGGACAACTTAGGCCTTATCATAAATGCCATTGACGGTGTAACCTATTCATTTATCGCATCTATTTTGGCAATTTACATCATTATGTGGTGGTTAAAAAAATCAACATTCCTTCCTTTTGTAATTTATCGATTATTTTTAGGAAGTTTCTTGATTTTAAATTCATATGGATATATAAAGTTCTAGAAAAGAGATTCGCCCTGGTGGTGGAATTGGTAGACACGTATGCTTCAGGTGCATATGACCCCAGGTCGTGGAAGTTCGAGTCTTCTCCAGGGCACCAATCTTTACAAGCTCCTATTTTTGATAGGAGCTTGAAGTTTTTTCTCATTGATATTTCAGGATTTTTTCCATCCATAAAAAAGTTCGCAAAAACGATATTTAAAATACGCCGTTTTTCTTCAATTTGCGAACTTTTGAAAATTGCAAAAGAATTTTGACTAAAATTCAATACCTTATCAATAGCCCTTTCCACCGAGGTATCAGGCATCTGTAATTTCTCAATTTTGGCTTGGAGTTCAATTTTAGCTGTTTCATATTCGGAATTCTTGCTGCGATACACCTCGGCAGGAACTGTTCCTGCAATCAGCAAATCCAAAAGTTTCTTCTGATTTTCCTCAACATCAGCGAGTTCATTGCGATTCTTTTCTAATTGATAATAAGTATTACCGTGAGTTGCTTCATACTGCTTTTTCAAGCGAATAGCCAAAGCAGATTTCAAATCATCATCAAAATGGATTGATGAAAGGGATTTCTCAACTTCTTTCAACAAAACCTTTTCGCTGACATTGTTGCAATGTTCGCAGTTTTTCAGGTCAGTATGTCGCAAATAGACATACTTATCCTTCTTGGTGTATGGCGAAAGCAAACAACCACAATGTTTGCAACGAACCAATCCCCGAAAAATGTAGGGTTCTTTGGTATGTTTTGAAGTTCGTTTGAATTTTCCCGTCCTTATTTCAGTGCACTTGTCAAACAATTCCTTTGAAATGAGCTTCTCATAACGGTGAGGATAATAATCTTTGTTGTAATACATTACCCCATAATAAAATGGGTTTTTCAGAATATTCGCAAACTGGGATTTCGTGATAGGGTTATGAGCAGTAGTTTTATTCCGCAACCCCCAACCTTTGGATTTCTTGACTAACTCATCCATAGAAAACAGCCCTGTGGAATATTCTTCAAATAATTTCTTAATCAAAGGACCTCGGACAGGGTCAATAATAATAGTCTTATTACCCCGTTCATCTCCGGCATTTAAATAGCCAATCGGTGCAGGAGCAGGTAAAAGTCCCTCATTAAGCATTTTTTCTTCGGACCGTTTAACATTATCAGAAAGAGCTCCAACATAAGCTTTTGCCATCAACACACACATATCCCACATCACTTTTTGGGTATTCTTGGTCCTATCGTTAACGACCATTGCTTCTCGCAAAAAGTGCAGTTCTATTTTTCCTTGTTCAATCAAGTCATTTAAAACGGGTGTTTCCTTGAAAGAGCGTTGCAACCTATCAACAGCATCTACAACAACGGCTATTTTTTCCCGTTGTTTTTTAACAAAGGTCAGCATTTCATTAAACTGTGGTCGCTTTCCTTTGGTTGAACTTTCGGTAATGTTATATTCTTGAATAATATCAAGATTGTGTCTTTCGCAATACTTACGCAGCCTGTCTAACTGGGCATCCAGAGAAAACCCGTCTTCCTGCATCTCTGTTGAAACTCTTGCTAAAATAACTGCTTTCATATCCATACTCCTAACAAACCTGTTTCTGCATTTCAATTTCTAACAACAGAAACAACAACTGGAAAATATCTTCACTAGATTCAACTGCTTTTTTTGTTTCTTTATTTTGATTTTGGTAATTTGTGCAAATCATAGTTATCCCCTATACGAGTTGAAACTATATTTGCAATTCTGAATATAAATATGGATATGTATTTTAAGAATAGAGGATAACACCACCTCATTGAACGAAATAGATACTACATTCAAAGTTTTTAAAAGTCAAATTTCTGCGAACTTTTTTTATTAAATAAAATCAATATATTGCATCTCATTATCAAAAAAATTAAATTTTTGGGTATTTTGATAAATAAATTTATCAGAATAATTTTGCATCAGGAAAAGCTGATGTGATATTATTCATCATTGCTGATAAAAAATTATAAATAATGGAATTTGCTGGACTTTTAGACATCACATTCCCTACTTTTCACAATTTTATGCTTCCTCTTAAAAAAAGAGGGGCATTAGAATTTTATTATCTAAATTATTAAGGATATATTATGGAAACAAGCAGATTAAACAATTTCAAAAAACAATTAAAACAATATAATGAGAAATTTCTCATAACAAATGATGATAACCTCATAACAGCAACCTCAACGAAATTTATAGAACCAACCATTGAAGAAAAAGAGCTGGATTTAATTAAATTTCATCAACAGATGTTAAAAAATAACAATATTCAATTAATGAATAAATTTAAAGAAACCAAAAGAAATGAAATAAAAAAATACAAAGAAACTCATTCTAAAAAAGAAGCTAATAAACCAATTACTCCATATCGGCAGGAAATCATCAATACATTAAATAATTCAGCAAATGGATTTAATTTAGCTCTTACCCTAAATTTCAATCCTGTTAATTTATCTGGGTTATTTAACTTACAAATGGTTCAAAATAAAGTGAATGAATGGTGGAAGTTATACTGTTCCTATACTTTTGGAAGAGATGCTTCCAAATATAAGACGATGAATTATATTGGAACTGTTGAACATTTTGATAGCAATATCCACGCACATTTATCCATTAAACATCCCCAAAAATTAATTACTGATGAATTCATATACGATGAGGAACAAACAATAAAAATCCTCTGGAAAACAGTTCAAATGAGTGGAACAGTTTTTCTGGATAGGATTTTTAGTGATGGCTGGTTTTATTACCAGACAAAATGTTCTGACTTTCAAAATCGGTTAATTTTTTCTCCAAATTGATAAATACTTATATCAATAATCAAGGAGATTTGATGAATAACAGCAAGAAAAATCAATATTTAGAGATGTTTTTAAACATTGCTGATGAATTACTACAAGAACAAAAGATAAAAAGTCGTAGAGATTTCAGTAGCCGATATTTGAATAAATGCTCCAACTATATTGGCTCTTTGGTTTATCAAGATAAGCAACCAAGTATAGCATCAGGATGGACTTTATTTGTAAATTTGAGCAGACAGAAACAACTTCCACACTGGCAAGAAAAATTATCTGAAACTTTATATAATATGGCATTAAAGGATTAAAATGAGAGAAGATATAAATTTTGATGAACTAATAGATAAAATAGATTTTATATTAAATTCTTCTAAACCTCTGCCTCATTATATGAAAGAGGAACGAGAATTGGCTGAATTGGTAAAACATTTGAAAGAAATTCCAAAATATGAAACTTTAAAACAGTTTGAACTTCTTTTTGATGTAGACCCCTTTTTAATGCATTTTTTAGCAGGAACAGATTTTACAAAGTTACTTAAAATTATTGATAGAACCACGATGAAATATAAGCATCTTGATGGATATACCCCCTTGATGATGATTGTGGTTAATCCGAATATTACAAATTTTGAGAAAACAGTTGTGATTGACAGATTGATAGAAATGGGCTGTGATGTTAACAGACCAAATGATTTTGGAGAAACAGCTCTGATGATGGCGGTGAAGAGAAATAATCGTAAAATGATGGAGTATTTGTTGGAAAATGGGGCAAGTCCTAATATTTCTGATAATTTAGGAGTCACACCGTTAATGATTGCTACTTTTAATTCCCAACTCTATAATATGGCAGTTCTTCGTTTTTTCAATGCTCAACTTGGAGCAACCTGTTCATCTTATGAATTTGATGTTTTTGACATAGCAGAAATAACAAAAATATCAAATACGATGGAAGTCTTGAAAGATTTCCAAAGACATTAATTTAACATATATGTTTGATAAAACCAGAGTTTAAAAGCTCTGGTTTTTGATTAATTAGCAATACATTCATTTATATATCTGTGCAGAGTTTGCCACGTGCATCCCATTAGACGAGCGATTTCAGCCTTACTGATGCCTTTTCCCAATAATTCAACAATTTTATTGTGTTTCTTTTTGAGTTTTTTGTAAGTAAAGCCGTATGGTCTGCCAAGGTGTTTTCCCTCATTTTTCAATCGTTTTAAGCATTCTGTGGTTCGTTGAGAGATGAGTTGTCTTTCAATTTCAGCTGCAAGAGAGAATGCAAACGCTAAAACTTTACTCTGTATATCCGCCCCGAGATGATAATTCTCTTTTATGGTAATGATTTCACATTCTTTTTCTAAACATTGTTGAAGGATGCTCATCACTTCAAGCATATTTCTGCCTAATCTTGATATTTCCGTAGTGATTATTAGGTCTTTCTCTCCAATTTTATCTAATAATTTGCCTAATTTTCTATCTTTTAATGGCTTCCTTGAAGATATTGTTTCTTCTATATATTCATTGATTTTTATATTGTGTTTAGCCGCATAACATTCTAATTCAAATCTCTGATTGGCACAATTTTGTTGGTCAGAACTGACCCTGATGTAAGCAAAATTCATTATCTAATCCTTTGATAAATATTGTATTTATTTATCAAAGATATATAAAATAGACGCCCTTTTAGATTACATAGCAAAATCATAAGAGCTAAATCTTAAAATTTAAATAAAAATAGACTCTAAACCCACAGAATTATTGGAAATTGTGGGCTTTATATAAAATGATATGAATGTGGCGAATTAAACTCTCCATAAA
>JAGAJR010000004.1 GCA_017626035.1 Alphaproteobacteria bacterium
TAGGGAGAATTCCATTGTTGTTACTATCCCATTTGAGAGAATAAATAAGGTTGGGAATAAAGTTGGGAAAAAGGTTGGGGATAAGAAACCCTTAAATTCCAGAAGACAAAAGATTATTGCAGAAATGAGAGACAATCCAAACATTACAACTGCGGAACTTCATAACATATTATCCTCCCGAAAGGCATTAAAAAACCGCAAACTTGGTGCTTTATTAGATAATTTACAAGAAAATGATATACTTATCTCTTGCGAAATATCACGTCTCGGCCGTTCTTTACTTGAAGTTATGCGGATTTTGGAAACATGTCTAAATAAAAACTGTCAGGTCTGGACAATTAAAGAGAATTATCGCTTAGGTAATGACATACAATCTAAAGTTCTGGCTTTTGCTTTCGGCTTGGCAGCAGAGATTGAGCGAAACCTTATCTCCCAACGCACAAAATCATCACTTGCTAATCTCAAAGCATCCGGCAAACATCTTGGCCGTCCGCATGGTTTCAGCTACCAAAAACTTAAAAGCAAACATAATAAGATAATAGAATTGCTGGATAAAAATGTTTCTAAAGCCGAAATCGCCCGACTGATGGGCTGTTCCTGGATTACATTACACAGATATATAAACAGCAGTATTTAACCGCTTGGTAAATTTCGGACGATTTTCCCAACTTCTCGGAAAACGAGAAAAGAAGTTCCGAACTTCTCGGTAAATGAGAAAAGAAGTTTCCAACTTCTCGGTAAATTGGAAAAGAAGTTTCCAACTTCTCGGAAAACGAGAAAAGAAGTTTCCAACTTCTCGGTAAATGAGAAAAGAAGTTCCGAACTTCTCGGTAAATTGGAAAAGAAGTTAATTCATTAAAATTTTTTATTATCGGTTTTACATATTTGTTCAATCCCGACATATAATTGTTATGACTGATACATACAATCAACTCAAAAAAGAGTTATCAATTCTGTATCCCGACGTTACGGATATTGAATTAAATGAAATGACAAGCAACCTGATTGATTTTTATACAATCATTGTAAAATCCGTTTTAGAAGATGGCAACCAAGAAACAAAAGAACTTGTCGTTGATGACAAGAACTTTGATAAAGCACCAACCTCTTGCCCTTGAGGGCAACAGGTTAACATATTGAAATAGCAATAAAAAATATTTTAAAAATCTGTTTTACATTTGTTTTCAAACACGACATTACAAAATCGTTTAATAATTTTAACAAAAAGGAGTATATAACATGACTCAAGCAATAGATAAAATATATATTAAGACATTACAGGACAATATCCGTAGAAGTCTGAAACATAACAAATCTAAAGAACAACATATGGAATTGGCTCCTATTGGTTATAAGAGTATTCGAGATGAAAATAATAAAATTGATATTATCGTTGATTCTAAACAAGCATCAATCATTATGAAATTGTTTAGAGCTTATGCCACGGAACAATATACAATAAAGCAGGTTTTCGAATTAGCTCGTTCTTTAGGTTTGGTTAATCAACAAGGCAACGCCGTCTCTGAACGCTGTGTAAATAATATACTGAAAAATCCATTTTATTACGGAAAAATACGCATAAATAATCAACTTATGCCTCACAAATACCAAACATTTATTGAAAAATCTTTATTTGACAGAGTGCAAGAAGTTATGGATTCTCGTAGAATAAAAAAATAATCTCTAAATACCGGTGTCAAATGTTTGTTTAGAATGTTTGGCACCATATTTTCAATTATCCTTTTGAAAAATCAGTAAAATATTAGTAAAAAAGTTGCCTGAAAGTGCATTTTTTTGCGTACATTCCCATTTAAACGCGACATAATAATATTGTGTTAAATCAATGGAGTAACTTAAATGGCTAAAAAATTAAACTACGATCCAAACGAAAAATGCACACAAGCAATCGTCTTTGCCCGTGTATCCAGTAAAAAACAAAAAGACAAAGGTGTTTCTCTTGATGTCCAGATGGAAACGATTACTCAATATTGTATTGATAATGGATTAAAAGTAATAAAAGACTTGAGTATAGATGAAAGCTCCACCAGAGGTGAACGCAAACAATATCATGAAATGCTTGAGTTTGCTAAAAATCACGATGGTAAAATTGCTATTATTGTTAATTATGTTGACAGATTACAACGTTCTTATGATGACACTTATGAATTAAACAGATTACGTAAAGAAGGTAAAATTGAAATTCACTTTCTAAAAGAAGGTTTGATTATTACCAAAGATTCTGCTGCGATGGATTTAACCTTTTGGAATATGCACGTTTTAATGGCTAATTTCCAAGTCAACACAATGATAGATAAAGTAAAAGCCAGCCAAAAACAAAACTGGGCTGACGGTAAATGGCAAGGATTAGCTCCTATCGGTTATTTAAATGCAAGAAATGAAGACAGAAAAGCTACACTTATTATAGATGAACAAAGAGCCCCTATTATCAAAATATTGTTTGAAGAATATGCTACCGGCTTACACTCTTTACAAAGTCTTTGGTATAAAGCAAAAGAATTAGGTTTGACATCTAAAGAGAAAAATCATTATGAAAAATCGAAAAACTTTAATAAAAGAACATTTGTCAGTCGCAATAAAATTGAAGATATTCTTAAAAATCCTTTTTATTATGGTATGATGAAAATTAAAGGTAATCTTATTCCGCATATATACGAGCCTATTATTTCCAAAGCCTTATTTGACAAAGTCCAAGAAGTATTTCAATCTAAAAGCCGCGAAGTTTTTAGTCATCAACAAGAATATAAAGCCATTCCATTTGCATTTAGAGGTTTGATAAAATGCGAAACTTGCGGTTGTGCCATTACTTCTGAACATAAAATTAAGAAAAATGGTAAAAGATATGTCTATCTCAAATGTAGTCATTTACGTGGAAACTGCAAACAAGGTTTAGTTAATGAAAACACATTATTTGAACAGTTAGACAATGAATTATTTAGTAAAATACAAATACCATCAAAGATTTTAGAAACATTAAAGAAAAATGTTCAAAAAAATATGGAAGAAGAAGCTATTATGAATGCTAATCTTAAACGCAATTTACAATCTGAACTTAACACCTTAGTCAATAAAGAAGATAATTTAACTGATTTATATGTATCTGGTAAAATCAAAGAAAATATATACAACCGTCAAATAAATGCTATTGCTGATGAAAGAACTTTTTTAGAAGAATCTATTGCAAAATATAAAGAAATTACAAAAGACATTACGACTACTGTTGACAATTTGCTTGATATTGCCGGTAATTTGTCTGACATCATGCACAAAGCCTCACCACTCAAGAAAAACAAGCTTCTCAAATTGCTTATAAAAGATTGTACATTGCAGGATAAAACATTGAAATATACTGTCAGAGCACCTTTTGATAAATTCATTCAATGCAACAATCCTACGCAATGGTTTAAGGATCCTACTCAAGATTTAGATACTTATGCTAAAATCGCCGATGAAGTAAAAATGGTTAAACAACAAGTCTTATTAACTTGCTAACTTCTGGTTGTTAAGACATTGAAGTTAAGATTATTATTTATATAGATATTATATCAACTCTTGCGTTTCTAGTAATTTTTACCTAAATAATAGCTATACTACTAACAGATTGGTAAAATAACTATGCTGAACGTTTTTATTGATACAAATATATTCTTAGATTTTTACTCCTTATCTGAAAAAGATATTGAAGAGCTACATAAATTAATCAAATTAATTAATGATGAAGAAATTCAACTAATTCTATCTCAAAATGTCTTAGATGAATTTTATAAAAATAGAATAAAGAAAATATATGCAACTACAAGTAATTTGGAAAAGTCTAATCAAATACCCTTACCAACTCTATTAAAACAATATAAAACAGAATGTGAAGAATTTAGAAATGCTCAGTCTGAGTTAAAAAAACGATATACAATTCTTAAAAATAAACTCGTTGAAGATGTAAAATTAGAACAATTAAGCGCTGATAGGATAATAAAAGAAATATTCAAGATTTCTAAAGTTGTTCCTGTAGATTGGAAAATATCTAGAATTGCACAACAACGCTTTCTAAGAAGATTACCGCCTCGTAAAAATGATAATAATGATTCTATGGGAGATGCTATTAATTGGGAAACTCTAAAATGTAGCATTAATGAAAATGAAGATTTACATATTATATCTGGTGATGGTGATTTTTGGGATTCAATAGAAGGACAGAATGACATAGCTAAATATTTTTTAGCTAAAGAATGGAAAGATGAAAAAAACGGAACTTTATATATTTATGCAGGTATTAAAGATTTTTTTGATAAGAAATTTGCTTCTTATAATTTCATTGTAGATAATGAAAAAACACAATATATTGAATATCTTATCAAAAGCGGATCTTTCGAAAGGACTCATGGAGCAATTTCTCTACTTTCAAAATATAATCCTCTTGATTTCACCTTGCATGAAGTATCATTAATTTTGAAAGCTTATAGAGATAATGACCAAATTTCATGGATATGCCAAGATGGCGATGTAAAAGATTTTTTCTTCATGATTACAGCTCCTAAAAAAGAATTGTTAGATACCGCATTATATCTAGAAGTTTTGAAAGAAGTTGACCCTGAAAAATATAAGGAAGAAATACCTTTTTAGAGAAGTATTAAAATAATCATAAATTTAGTCCGCGATTTGCAAGCTCTCTCCAGCCAGATAAAAAAGAAAGCAAGTGTGAAAATACTTGCTTTCTTTTTTATTTTCGAATTAAGAATAAAATTCTCAATTGCCGAATGATAATAATAAATTTGATAATCATTTATTTTCCTTTCCGTAATTGAAATTTGAACGTCTGAAGATGCAGCTTCAGACGTTTTTCTTTTACAACCGATTAGATTAAAATAAAAGTTCTCTTTATATTTATTATTACATTGTATTATGATATAAAATTTATTGGCAAAATAAAATTTGTGTTCTGATGAAAGAATATTGTATGGAGATGTAATATGGTAGATTTGTATTCAATATGCCCTTATAAAGCACATTTTCAAGACATTAACGGTCGATGCAAATATTTCAACAGCCGTTTCAGATGTCCTTTGGCATCTCAAATTAATAATATTATAGAAACAGACAGAAATATAATACCTGGAGATATTAATTTATTCATGAATATGTCTTCTCAACCTATTTTTGATAAAAAATATGAGGATGCTTGCTATTTTCTGTCTCAATATACTCAAAATATTTATTCTCAATACAAAAAGAAACAAGAATGTATGTCTTTAAAAGATGTATTGCTTGATATTGGAAGGGAAGTACTAATCGAATTATTTCCTAATGAACATATTCAATGTATGGCATCAGGTCTTAGTATTATTGATACCATACACAAAGCTATCACGAGTGAAAATAAAACATACCACTCTGTAAGTTGTGCATTAAAAATATGTAAATTGGCCTATAAGCTATCTAAAAACAAATGATATTTTAATCATCCGGCGTCGTGATATAAAGGCCAATATGAATTATATACAATAAGAATTTTAAATTTTATCTACATTCAGATATTCATCAAAAGTATCAAAGAATGCTGTATTGGAAAATTTATCAATAATTTTTTGCTGTCTTTTAGCACATTGTTCATAGTCAACATCCCAAATTTCAAATAAGTCTTTTTCTGGAATATCGCCCCCTTTTTCAACAATTTTAACCAATGCGTCAATTGTAGAAACTTTTTGTTGTGCCTCTTTATCTCCATCCCTTGCTAAGGCTTGAATATGAATAGAATTAAAATAAAGTTTTTTATGTTCCGTAAAAAGTAATCCTATCTCAAAAACTAAAGGAGCAAGATAGTTATACTGTTCAATAGAAAATAAATATTTAGAATTAAGAATCGCTTTGGAAAAATTAGTTAAAGCTTCATCTAATTTTTTTACAATATCCGAGATATTGTATGCTCCAGATCCTGTATTATAGAATCCAATTTTATTTGATAAATCTGACGGTGTCAAAAAGAATGAACGCATATCATTTATATGATAAAAACATTGCAAGCGTTGTTCTAAAAGAGATATTTTAAGTGCCTTATTTTGAATATCCGTCTGCATCTTTTGAATTTTAGTTTGTCTAAAACCAATTACAACCAGTCCCAGAGTTGCTATTGCTGTTAACAATGTACTAAATGTTACCCATGACATATTTTTCTTCCTATATTGTTATACTAACTCTTCAAATCTCTCCGCCAATCTATAAGTCCTTGCCTTTTTGGATTCATTGGCATATTGCAGAAAACCTTCGGTAATCCATTGACGAAGTAAGGCTCTGGCCGATTGGGCGGAAATGCCTAATATATCCGAGATTTGCATGCTATTAACTTCCTTAAATTCTGCAAATAATTCCAAGACTTTCCGCTGCTTTATATCAAGTTCACGCAATAAAGGGCTTTTATCTGCAGTAAATCCCCGTGCCTTTTCATCTTTGGCATGTTCATTAACCTTGCCAAAAGCATCGGCAACACCGGCAATAAAATACTCCAGCCAAGAAGTTATATCTGCCTTATGTCGTCCGTAATAATAGTTATGGTGCGGATGTGTCTGCAAAGCATCATAATAACGGATTAAATCTTTAGCATAATATTCCTCCAGCGAGTAAATGCCTTTCAACCCGTAACCACCTTTACGCATAATAAAGCTGGTTAAAAGTCTGGCACTTCGTCCGTTCCCGTCATAATAAGGGTGAATGGTTACAAACTGATAATGTACAATTCCCGCCACTAACGGTATCGGCAAATTTCCGGCATTTTGCACCCATTGGCAAAAGTCCTGCATCATCTCCTGCACATCTTTAGCTTCCGGCGGCAGATAAATTTTGGCGCCGGTTTCGCTGTCATAAATCGCATTCTGATTATCCCGATACGGAATTATGCTTTTACTACCCTCAACTAAACTATGAATATTGGCAATCAGCTTTTCATCAAAAGAACGATTGGCGACAACAGCTTCTTCCATAGCATTCCAAGCCTTGTAATAAGCTTTGACCTCCTGTTCGTCTTTTTCTCTCTGCGGTAATCTTCGCCCTTTCAGAGCCTCGGCGACTTCTTTTCCTGTCAGACGATTACCTTCAATTTGCGTAGAATAATGAATTGTTGCTACTTTGGCACTTTCCCGTAACGATAATAAAAGCTGCGGCGATATAGGCTGATTTTCAAACTGCTGTTTAATAACCTCAATTTTTGCCAGATTTGCAAGCATTTGAGCCGTTACCGTATATTTAGGATTAAAAGCCATGATGATTTCCTTAACATTATTTCAACATTAAAGTAATATTATTTAAACATTAAATCAACATTAAAATAAGTTATTCGCCTTTATCTGCTCTTTCAAAAATGGCACCTAAGACTTCAAGGTTTTTAATCGTGGCCTTTAGTATTTTATTTTGCATTGCACGGAGCGTGTAAAAATTTTTGCTTTTGTTTGATTCCATTGTCTTGACAATCATTTCAACTTCCAGACCTGTATAACAACGCATTATCCGTGTAAACGGATTACTGAAATGTTTCAGTGCATAATTTAATGCCGTATTGTCCAGACAAATATAAAAGTCCTTAATCATTTTTATTATTTCCTTCTGATGTTGATTATATAATAAAAATATTGAGCAATGGGTTTTGCACTTATTTCTTTTTTATTGTATTTCAAAATCTAATAAAATATACTGAGATCATTCTTGATTTATCGGAGTTCTTAAATGCCAATACCTACATATGATAAGCTCTTCAATCCCGTTATTGAAGCAATCAAAAACTTGGGCGGATCTGCAAAAAATGATGAAATCCTCTCAGAAATCAGTAAAATTCTTAAACTTACTGATGAAGAGGCATCTGAACTTTATAATGGAGGAAACCGTTCTGTTTTAGATTATCGCGTTGCTTGGGCCAAGTCGTACCTTAAAGTATATGGTATCTTATCCAATTCTACTCGGGGCGTTTGGGCATTAACACCTAAAGGATTAAAAACAGACAAGGTCAACATTAATGAGGTAAAAAAATTTGTAAAAAGCTGCGAACATTCCTCAAACGCAGAGGAGCCAACAAATATCCCTTTACAAGAAAAGGATAGTGCGTGTAATTTTATTGAAGAAACAACAGAAGAAATAAAATGGGAAGATAAGCTTATTGCGACCTTGAAAAAAATGAATCCCTTTGCATTTGAGAGACTCGCTCAGAGATTATTAAGAGAAGCTGGTTTTGACAATGTTGAAGTAACGAAGAAATCAGGTGACGGAGGAATAGACGGCAAAGGTGTATTCAAAATTGCCGGCTTCGTTTCCTTCAATATTTATTTTCAATGCAAACGATATGAAGGAACTGTTCCTTCATCTGTAATTAGAGATTTTCGTGGTGCTATAATGGGACGGGCAGACAAAGGTTTAATTATTACAACTGGCGTGTTTTCTAAAGATGCCAAAGATGAAGCCCGAAGGGATGGTGCTTTAATTATCGACCTGATTGATGGGCATGATCTAGCTAATAAATTAAAAGAATTCAATTTAGGTGTCAAAATTATTGAACAAGTCGAAATAAACGAAAAATGGTTTAATGAATTATAAAAACATTTTAAGTTTATTCAAAATGAGAAATGAAATCCATTTTAGCAAAATATGACTGTTTAAATTTATCCAAATCAAAGGTATCTACAGTATTTATATCTGGTTTGGGATTTTCCCATTGAGCATCTCTCTTTGAATGTGTTATCAGCGCTATTCTCTGATTATTTAATATAGCATTGCAGCCTGCATTATATTGATCTACTTCAGCAATCCATTTTAATGGATGTACAGGAGCTGGTTCAACATTAAAAAATCTATCGACATTATCTTCAATAATTCTATTTATACCAACGCTTGAAGATATCTGATCTACGGAATACCCTAAAACTTGAGGTGCTGCAGGAACAGAACCTCGATCAAACACCACCTCCCTATCGCCTAAATCTTTTTTGTTCTTAGATATTTGAGAAGAAATTTCGTTTATTACTTTGCCATTATAATTTCGTAATTTATTATAAATGCTAATATCAAATTCATGCAAACAGACTAATAATACAGCCAAGTCTGGTGAAAATAATTCACTGCTCGCGGCTATTTCCCTTGTAAACATAACCAATCTGTCAAAAACCTGTTCCATTTGCCTCAATGTAAATTGGAACCAATTACTATATGCTGAAAAATATCGTTTAATAATAAGCTCTGAAGTTTGCCAACTATTAAAATCTCTTTTTTGAGCAATATCTTCTTGATTTTGTATCCCCATAAACTGTTGATCTATCATATCACGATAACTATCAGTCCTTATTTTAAATACCAAATCTCTGTTATCATTTTGAATTTTTTGTATTAGAATTGCCATATCAAATTTATCATACAAAAATTCAGTAAAAGCTTTTCTATCAGGAGCTGGTAGTAAAAATGTATTATTAATAAATTTTCTTTTGTAGCCTTCAAAATTATTTGTACCAAATAAGCATTTAACAGAACTCTCTAATTGTTTCTCATCTAAAGCCAAAACAAACACAAATCCTGACACATCGAAGAAATGCTTCAATACTTCCAAAGTTTTCACAGCATAATCCGGCCGACACCTATCCAATTCATCAATAATAATTACAATTGGTTTCTTATTTTTCCTCGCCCATTTACTTAGAGTTTGTTTTAATTCTTTTAAAGAATCCTGATACATTTTAAAATCATCATATAAAGATTCAGTAGAGAATTTATCTTTAATAACATCAACCGTTTCAGATCCTATAGTTTTTCTAATTCCTATCTCACATAAACTTATAAGAGATTTACTAGCTAAATCTCCAACAAAATTTATAATTTTTACAGGCAGAGCTTTTCCCTTGCGTTTATAAAGCTCATTTAATTTAGCCAATAACGGCACAAGAGGATTATCATAAAAATCCAGCTCCCAAATATTCAATTTGGCAACCTTTATATTATCTGTCTTTAAAACTTGTTCTAGTTTTTCGCAGAAAAATGTTTTTCCAATACCAAATTCAGCCGCTATTGAATAAACCTTCGAAACACCACCTTCAATATAAGCATCTTGCTCTATTAAATGAGCAAAATCGACCACAAATGTTTTTATATTTAGCTTATCATCTGTAAAAATATCATCATAGTTTTCCAGTGGCTTCATAACTGTCATAGCATCCTCTGTTATAGGTTATAAATTAGCACCTACCATAAAATATGAATAGTATCAACAAATTCTTTCTATCGTCATCATCTGCCGCAAATCGTTATCCATACCGTTAATAATAAGATGGATTTCCGCTAATTTCTGCTCGTATTTTTTCCTAAGGTCATAAACCTTGGTCTGCCAGATAAAAAAGAAAGCAAGTGTAAAAACACTTGCTTTCTTTTTTATTTTCGAATTAAGAATAAAATTCTCAATTGCCAAATGATCATAATAAATTTGATATTCATTTATTTTCCTTTCCGTAATTGAAATTTGAACGTCTGAAGATGCAGCTTCAGACGTTTTTCTTTTACAACCGATTAGATTAAAATAAAAGTTCTCTTTATATTTATTATTACACTGTATTATGATATAAAATTTATTGGCAAAATAAAATTTGTGTTCTGATGAAAGAATATTGTATGGAGATGTAATATGGTAGATTTGTATTCAATATGCCCTTATAAAGCATATTTTCAAGACATTAACGGGCGATGCAGATATGTTATTGTTTAGTGTCTTCAGTAGATTGATTCCATTCATATTGTTGAGATGAAATAATTTTATCTGCATCAAATTTTTGAATAACAAAAATCAGGATGGTGACCAATATCCCTAAAATAACCAACCAATTTGTTGTTATAAAACGACTTTTTGCTAACAATGCCTCACGCTCTTTTTCACAACCTTCAAAACTCTTATGTCTTTTTTTATTATATGAATAAAAGAAGAGACACTTATTTTTTTGATTTAAACTTACGAATTCTTGTTCTTTGCCTTGAAAATTCCATAAATTATGCCAACAAACCAGAAAATCTTGGTATGGAGCATTCGGACAAGGGGGCATTCTAAATGTTTCTACAATCGCATTAGGATATGCTATCCCAAAATCATCTGGATTAGAGGAGTGTGTTAAGATTTCCAAAACATTTCTACCACCACCTAATTTATCGTGATATACACCTCTGCTTAAGTCATCATAAATTTGTTTATATTGTTTTTGCCATGCTTTCTTAGCCCGTTGTTCTTTACCAACAAAATCAAAATTGTTAGCCAAAGCCTGTTTACGTTCCTCATTGGTCAAAGTATTTAAAGAATTATTTATGCATCTTGTGCAAAAGGCACAATTTAAACAACATTTTTTCATATTGCTTTATCCTCTATAATAAAAGAGGCTAATTTGCTAGATAACGGGGTCAATTCATACGAATCAAATTTTAAAGCTATTTCTTTATCCATATACGGCTTAAGACTCGGGTAACTTTTTTCTAAATTTCGCCTACATTTTTCATCTTGCATACTAAATTCTTTTTTATCATCCCAATAAATAATTTTGGAACCTGATTTTTCTAACATCTTTTTATAAACGAGATATTCTAAATCAACAGGTTCTAACAGCAAAAAATCTTCAGAAAGATCTCGGTATCTATTTTTATAAAACACCTCTAATTCTGAAAAACTGTCAAAATCCTTATAAGAACTTTCTTGTAAATATTGGAACTTTATTAATTCAATTTGTTTTGAGGTTATTTCAGAAACAATATCTATACAATCATCGATTAGAATTTTATCTAAATCTTCTGCAAAAACTCTATTTTTTAATAGTTTTAATAATAATGAAACTTTTTTTTCATTACCCTCAAAAACATAGGAATTTTGCACCTTATATATAGTTTTAATTATTTCTGGCTGATGAAGGGCTTCACCTAATTTGTCTTTTAAATTTTCTGCAATATTTAAGAACACATTTATTATTTTATCATCTATGTTTGATTTACGTTTATCTGCTATTTTTTTTGCTTCTCCAACACTCACAAACATATTAAATTTTTCAATATCATTAAGAAGACAAGATAAGCCATTATGCGTTAATAATACATCAATCCCGCCTATTTGATAAGATATAGAGCCTTTTTCATTGTATTGAACTAAATTATAATTATTTTCTGACATTAATTTCTCCTATTTGTGTATTACTTCTAGAAAACATGCCATTTTTCTGTACTTGTGATTTATCCTGAATTCTCATATAATATTGCCGAGTAAAATGAAACGTAATTCCACTTCCTATTAGTCCACCAATAACACCACTAATAATTTCGGATAAATAATTTAGAACAAAGTCAATACTTGTTTGAACCATATCTTTCTCCTTAATTTACTAAACTGCTCATAAATGGTTAATTTCTCCTGCTCTTTATCTTTTGCCTTTATTTTTTACTTTCTTCATAATAGCTAATGGTGCTGTATATTGTTCATAAAGATTAAATAAAAATTCCATACGTTCTGCTTCATTATTGAAGGATTTTTTGCCATAACAAGCATCAACAGCTTTATCTAGAGCATCATGAGCTTTTACAAGGTCTGCTGGCATTGTCTCAGGATTATATAGAATTGCAAGAGAACAATCTGGATATTTAGCACGGATATCAAGAACTTTTTGTGCCAATTCTTGAACTTTTTCTTTTTGTTTATCGGTTGGTTTCATAGGCCATGGATAGTTATTATAGACGATCTCAGCCGAATATTGATAATCACTTTTCATTCTACCACAAATGTACTTCATCCAAGTCATATGCATAATAGAAGTTAAAACACCAAAACAATATAAGTTAGAGGTTGGAATAATTAATGTGCTTCCATTGGCAATAAAATCTTTTTTACATATGCAAATTGGAACATATTTTCTTCGCTCAGATGATACCTTAGGAATAGCAATAAAATCAACCGTAGGCTGCCTTATTTCTCCAAAAAGATAAGGAATATCTGCTAATTTTCTTGTTGTATCTCTCGGTGAATTTTCTCGAAATATTTTTACATCCTCAACTCTTTTTTTTACTATTGGCATACTATTTAATTCATTAGGAGAACAATCTTTTAACCACAGACAATACCTTAATTCTCCATTTATTAGTTCATATCCACCACCGTATTTTTTTATATATTTTTTTGCTTGTGGCTCATTTTTCTCAATCTCATACCTAGTTTCATCGTTAAGAATGAATCCCTTTAATTTATCTTCAGTTTTTCTACTTTTATCTATTGGCATACTTCCATATTGCATAGAAAATTTGCCTAATGATTTTGTACGCTTCTGAATAAGTATATTTTTAAAATCAACGAGATAAGGATTTATATTTTTTACAATAACTTCATGTACATCACCTTTAATATCTTGATAATCAAAAATTCGCTTCTTATCTATGTCATAATTGGCAAAACCAATAATTACACAATGAACATGTGCCCTGCCACTTGCCTCACTATCCCAAACAAAAGTCCGATGAGCAAAATGAATTTTTATACCGAGGGTAAATAATGCTGTCCATAATATACCTACTTGCTCTCCTTGTGTAATCGAGTTTGTAGAAACAAAAGCCACTTTTATCCTAGTATTCCGTATATATTCAGCTGCTTTCATATACCAAGCAGTTACATAATCTAACACCCCAACGCCTTTTAAATTGTGAAAAATTGTTTTAATTTCATGACTTTGTTGGGCACTTTGCTCCTTTTTTCCGATAAAGGGCGGATTACCTAAAATATAAGATAACTCTTTTGGGCTTACTAACTCTTTCCAGTCGGTTGTTAAAGCATTACCACATAAGATATGAGCTGTTTTTCTTAATGGAATACGAGCAAAATATTGTCCAAATGCTTTTGAAAGTTCAATGTTCATCTGATGGTCACAAATCCACAGGGCTACCTCAGCAATTTTTGCCGGAAATTCTTCAATCTCTATGCCATAAAAATTATCAACGTCAATTAGTGATAACCTTTCAACGTCAAATAGCTCATATATTTGCCCTTTCTTCATATAGAGTTCTTTTAAAACATCTAATTCAAGCTGTCGCAATTCTCTATATGCAATTACAAGAAAGTTACCACACCCGCAAGCCGGATCAAGAAATCTTAATTTGGCCAATTTCTGTTGAAATGCTTTTAATTTTGAATTTTTAGCTGTCGATCTATCGTTCTTTAATTTTTCGAACTCAGCCTTCAAATCATCTAAAAAGAGAGGCGAAATCGTTTTCATAATATTTTTTTCGGTTGTATAATGCTCTCCTAACGTTCTACGTTTTTCTTTATCTGCGACACATTGAAAAAGAGAGCCAAAAATTGCCGGAGACACGCCATTCCAAGTATAATAACAGCAGTCTAATAAAGCTTTTCGCATTTTGCTGTCAAATGATGGAATTCTAACACTTTTATCAAAAAGAGAGCCATTGATATACGGGAAAGCAGCTAAATCCTCATCAAGATTTTTTTGTCTTTTATCTTCTGGAGTATTTAAAACTTCAAATAGCTGCGTAAGCCACATCCCGGTATCTGAACCGTCAACATTAGTTCTTTCTTCAATAAGAAATTTAAAACTATCTCGGGTAAATATACCAGTATCATCAGCAAACAGACAAAAGAGAATTCTAACCAAGAATAATTCTAAATCATGCTCAATATAGCCACTCTCTTTAAGCTGATCATATAGCTTTCCCATTAATTCGGAAGCCTCTATATTTGCTTGCTGAAAATCTTTATACTCTTTTTTCTCATAACCGGCTAAAAAGCCAAAATGTTCAATATTTTCCGAAAGTTCTGAAAGTTTGAATTTATATTCTTTATGATTATCCAGGTCATAAAGCTCAAAATTTTGAAAATCGCAAGCCAAAACATATTGCGGAAGTTCATTATCTTTAAGCCCCGGAAAATAATCCAGAGCTTGTTTTTTAGCTTTTGTTAAATCGCGTCCTTCTGATTTTTGTTCAACGAGCAACACACCTTTCCAGAGTAAATCTATAAAACCTTGCTTATCGCCAAATTTTTTAACCGGTTCTTCAAAAGTTGCGACACGACGTCTGTTTACACCGAACACATTAAAAAATTCATTATAAAAAGTTTGTGTTTCCCCCTTTTCATAATGTGCATCAGCAAAATCATTTGAAAATTTTAATGCTCTATTTCTAATTTCATTCCAAGACAGTGCCATAGTTAATCTCTCTAAGTTCTAGGTATAAAAGAATTGTTTTATTTTATTGTGTGTATTTTCTAAAAGCAAGTTTTTCAACGATCTTTTGACAAGAAAATAGTTTCTAACACATTAAGTGTAAGTCTACAAATTCACTCCGACCACATTTTGTGAACTGGCAGGAATGGTGGTTCTAATTGTAAAAAAAGTTTTTTTACAAAATTCTAAACAATTCTAGCTTAGGGATTTTACCTGGACCGTCATTGTTATTTTATGTTTTTCTTTCGGTTTTAAGGTTACAAACGAATTACCCTGATTGGCCGGTTCCACGCATACAAAATTTTGATATTGTCCCGGGCTCATTTCCGCCAAATCTTTATTCGGGTTCCAGACGACTGTCGTTTTTGAACCGGTTTTCTTTACGGATATAGTGCGATTGAATACCGTATCGATGATTTCCACATTTCCTGTATGGTTTATAAAAGCGGCGTCGAACTCATTTTTAATTTTCAAATTATTTTCCAAGGTATAAATTTTACCGTCCAAAGCATTTTTATACTGATATCCGGCAAGGCCTTTTATTTCTGTTTCATCTCTGGAGCCGACATTAAAATAAGCGTGGAGAGCTTCGCTAAACCTAAATTCTTCATTTCCCTCATTTATTGTTTCAAGGCTGCATTCCAATTTATCCGTGATTTTAATAAAGAAGTCAGCACGCACATTAACATTAAATTTTTCATCAGGAATCAAAGACAATTCCGCTTCCATTTTAGTTTCATCAACAAAAACGTTTTTCAAAGTCCAATTTGAAAGTCTTGCAAAACCATGGCGGGGAAGATTGCCGTTTAATTCTTCTTCCGCAAATCTTGGCCAACAGACCGGTATTCCGCCCCGAATTGCCTGGACATTATCAAATTTATTTAAATCTCCGAGCCAAAAAACATCTTGTTTTTGTGTTTTCGGGCGATAAGACACGATATTAGCTCCCCAAAGAGAAATTTTACATTCAGCCTTTTCATTGCTTAAAGTGATAAACCCGTTATCTTTTCCGCTCATATCATGTCCTTTCAATTCACAATAAATATTTGTTCAAAAGTATCATGTCCTTAAAATAATATCAATATTGAACCGCTCTGTTTCACAAGCTTATCGCCTCGGAAAGCGTATAGAAAGCATCCTGCAAGTTGATTTCCTGTTTGTGAACCGAAATTCCCTGCTTATTGGTAACCTGGAGCACATATTGTCCGAAACTCATATTTTCAAAAATAAAAGAACCATCCGTTTCAGGAATTTTAGTTACGGAATTGCCGGCCTTATCCGTAAGGACGACCCGGTAAGAAGGCAAATCGGGCTTGCCGCTCAGATACCCTTCCACTCCGCCCCGGCGAGTGCATTTTATTGTCAGAGGATAAACCGTTCCCGGCCTTAAAACCAATTTTTTCTCCTCAAATTCCGGAACAAGTGCAATATCTTCAATACTCTCCGTATTCAAGGTCAAAACCGTTTTTTGATACGGTTCGACATCGCTGATAAGCACGCCGCCGTTTTTGTCGGTTTTTACCGCATCCTGCAATCCGGAAATCTGTATTTCCGTATTTTCTATCGGCTGATTATTTTCATCGACGACTTTGGCATAAACCGCCGCCTGTTTAGACATTTTGGTTTCCGCATCGGTAAACAACCGCTGTTCTCCGGGAACTTTTCCAAAACTGAGATTATATGTCAGCATAACCGAAGCATTTTTATCCGTATCATAACTAAGACCGAGGTTTAAGCCGCCAAAATCAAAAATGCGTCCGGCAGAAACGGAAAAGGTATCAATATCCGATAGATTGCTGTATTTGGAACGATAATCATGATCCCAGTTAAATTGAAAATATGTGTTTTTGTTCCACCGATAATCCACTTGCTGATTAAAACTTTGAACATAGCTTTCGGGACTGACATTTACCCGAACTTGGCTATGCACCCCAAGCCTGCCATATTGGGCTTGCAGCAAAAACAACACGTAATCGCTGTTTTCCTGAGGAGAACGGCTTAAAATATTTTCGATACTGAGATTATAATACCGCATAAAATTGGGCGATAACCGGGTATGAACTTCTTGATATTTTTCGTCATCCTGACTATTGCGTTCAATATAGGAAACATAATAAGGAACGGACAGATACGGTAAATTTCCGCTCAAACGCACTTCGGCAACATCTTTCATAAACTTATCGTCATAATAAGCCGACGGCATCTGCATCTTTCCGTAATAATCATACCGGGCAAACACCGTACCGATTTTTACATCTCCCTGAATATCAAAATGGTGTCCTATTTTTGAGTTGTCCAAATCAAGCAACGTGTTGTATTGAAAAGAGGCTCCGTCATAAAGGTATTGAACACCGGCAGAACCAAACATCTGGGCGGCAAACGTTTTGGGATTGTAAGTCTGACTCACTCCCGAAAGCAAAGTGGTTTCATCATCCAAACCGTAATACCCCATAAAATCAACAATCGGCTTATCGGTAGGATTTAGCCATGGCTCGTTGTCTTCCAGCAAATAGCGGTCTTTTTGATATGCGTTGAAAGTATAACCGAATTCTCCTTTTTTTACCGGAGATGTTCCCGAATAGTAATCTCTTTCTTCGGTCTGAATTTCTCCGTAAGGGCCGTAGAAAACCAGTTTAAATCTGTTTAAGCCATAATTCACGGGAATATCCGAAAAAGAATAACGCCCGTTAATACCGGCCTGACGGAAAGCTATCAACTGGTCGTCCAGATACAGTTCAACTTCCCAACCTGCCGATAAGGGACCGCTGATGTCAATCGTCTTATCCGCAGACAACACCAAATCTTTAAACGAACTTGCAAAAACACCTCGCCCGTTTGCACTGTTATTAAACAAGGTGGAATTATACCCGGTAATATCCCCCATTTCAAAGCTGGTCAGATTCAAAGCGTTTTTAGGTTCATCCAGAAATGTCCTTCCGGCGGTTATGCGTGCCCGGGGATGATAATCCTTATTTTCGCTGTCTCCGAAAAAAGAGGCGTAAACATCCAGTCCTCCGGCCAACATTCCGGTATCTAACTGATAAAATGAATAATTATAACGATCTTCATTCGGACCGCGATAATCTCGCACATTAAAATTGTTCTGCAAGGTCAAATCCATTACCGGCGTGCTTAAATTCCTATTGTCAAACTGATAATTGGCAAAAGAATCATATTCTTTGTAGGGGCGAAGATTTTGCCGTTTGGATTGAGCTTCCAGACGCCTTGTCAGCGGAAGTTTCCGTTCCGAATCAATTTCCAGCTGCATATCCAAGTGGTTGATTTGGAACGTAACATTCAGCTCTTTTTCAAGAAACGGCCGTTCAAAATAAATCCTCCCGTTAAGTTTTTTCCATTTTTCGGGAGAAAGTGTCCTTAAATCAATATCCGATTTTTTTTCCATAAACTCAAAAACAATATGTTCTTGAGCATAATCGGTTTTTATCTGCAAAACCGAAGCCAAGGCCTCCCATTCAATATACTCCCTGTCCTTAATCGTCTCAACGGGAACAGCCTCCTCCAAAGCCGTGCCTTGTATGACCGGTTCCAGATACAGTTCTTCTGCCCGTAAACTGCAAACCGGCATAAAAAACAATAAACAGCAAAAACTTTTACAAATTTTTAGAGGAGATGGTTTCATTGGTTCTGGCATCCTCTAAAATAACCTGCCCGCCAGAAACAATTTTTTCACTCAGCGGAATTTTTATTTGCCGGTCAGGAGTTGTCATAAAAATCTTAAATCCGTTTACCCGGCCGATTTCTTTTTTGCCCTGTTTAACAATCAAATTTCCCCAGAATGAGCGGGTTCCGTTTCTTTTAACATTAACTGACGCATACGGATTTTCAGCTTTATTATTAACGGAAGCCGAACTGATTGCCGCCGAACTGTGCAGGTTTCCTTTATCAATAATTACCGGAATGGTTACGCCATACAGGGCTTTTATATCAATTTTCAATTCTCCCGAATTTGACGTTTGTTCCTTTTTGTTTTTTTCGGGAAGTTCCCTAACCAGCAAATGCGACACATATTCTCCATCCGCAGCGGCCGCCATCGGGCGTCGAACAAGACGAATGGTCTGTGTCTGCCCCGGAGCCAAAGATGTTTCATGCGGAGAAAAACCGATATAAGGCGAAGCAAAAGGGTTTCCGGGCAGCGGCTGTTCGATTTCACTGTAAGTACCATCGGCATTTTGTTTAAAATTAATCAGGCTGATACGATAAACTTTTTGACTGTTGCTGTTATTGGTAACCCGAACCACTTCCGTTCGTTTGGCAGAACCGGCGTCAAATAAAACATAAAAAGTTGAAATCGCCAAATTCGCTCCGGCGGCAAACGGATAAAAACACAAGGCGAGTAAAATAACCAAAAATCGTTTTTTCATGTCGTTTCCTAGTAGTTAACAGTTACGGAATAGGTTCCGTTGTAAGTTCCCGAAAGTTGGGAAGCTCCAATATTTAAATTTGCTCCCACATTAAGATTTCCGTCTCCGGATGAGTCCAAGGACAACTGCGTTGACGACGGATAACCGTTAAAATTGTCAAGAGTCATTGTTCCGCCTTTATTTCCCGTTAAAACAACAGACGACGGCAAAGCAACACTAACGGAGGTATTCGGCTGCCCTTTGATTTTAAATCTTCCGGCGGTTGATGCCTGGCCGGTTGACAGAACAACATTTCCGCTGCCGGACACAACGCTCCTTTGCCCGGTTTGAGCATTAAGCTGAACAACCGAGGCTCCGGAACTTATTTCCAACACACCGAAAAACAACGGTGTGGTTTCATTCATTTTTAAACTGTCCCATAAGGTCAGCGTAACCGGAAGATTGACACTGAGAGTTCCGGCCAAAAGGCTGCTTACTTCAATCCTGACACTTCCGGTATATGTTCCGCTTTTGGAACTTGCGGAAAATGTCATTCGTCCGCCGATATTAATATCGACGGCCCCTAAAACCGTAATATTCAGACTTGAAGGATTGACCGTAAAATTATCAACGGTTACGCTTCCTCCGCCGGAAGAGGTGTTATTCAAAACAATACTGCTGTCTGCGGCTCGCACCGTAAACACATTTAAAAGCGTCGGCGTGAAGCGGACTTTTCCCTGATAATAAGATGTTCCGGAAGGGGCTACCGTTACGTTTCCGCCCGTGTTTACGGCACCGGCGGTCGATACTATCACACTGCCGGAATTTGCCACGGGAATCAGTGTTCCGAAAGAAAGGTTCTGCCTTGCATCAAGTGTTGAAGCATCGGCTCTTCCGATACCGCAACACAATATAAACAAAATGGTCAAAAGGTTCTTTCTCATCAGTCATCGTTCTAATAGCTTATGGTTACCGTATAAGTCCCCGTATAATTTCCACTGGCTTGGTTTGCCGCAACAGCCAAATCCGCACCAACATTCAGCGTCAGATTGCCGCTGCTGTCGGTTGTTGACGAAGCCGGCGTCGTACTGGTTGTGAAATTGCTTAAAGTCATGGTATTGGCACCATTGCTTAATGTTCCGTTACCAAAACTTACGGTCAACGGCGTTGACGGCTCTCCGGTAATGGTAAAAATTCCCGGCCTTGACGTTCCGTAATAGGAAAGTGTTGAACTTCTGACACCTGCCGGCGATAAGGTAACCGTTCCGGCAGTCGTATTTGAACTGATTGTACCGAAATTCATTGTTTGCGTTTCCGTTGCCGCAATATTGCGTCTGATAATGGCACTGGCATTACCGGTAACCGTAATCGCATACGCTGAAGTACTTAGTAAAAGTCCCGATACAATCGCAGTCACTAAACTAAGCTTTTTCATTGTACTATTCCTTTTTATTATGTTTACCTACCAATTATTATATAACTCCGCTTTTTCGCTTTACAACGAATCCTCCTCAAAAAACTTTCTAGTATAAATTTTGATAAAAAGAGGCCGCATTACATCGACATTTTGTTCATCTCCCAAAGTATAGCCTTGACTTTTAATTATATTTATTTTCTTATCCTTTCAGTTTTATAAAACAAAACCGAAAGGATGAGCATGCGGCAATTTTATCCGATAATTCTTTTAACAATATCCAATATTTTTATGACATTTGCGTGGTATGGACATTTGCGTTATAAATCAACGGTTTTATGGGTAACCGTCTTAGTCAGTTGGTTGATTGCCTTTTTTGAATATTGTTTTCAGGTCCCGGCCAACCGTATCGGCCATGAGTTTTTTAGTGCCGCACAGCTTAAAATCATGCAGGAAGTTATTACCCTGATTGTGTTTACAGTCTTTTCCATACTGTATTTGAAAGAAGAATTTAAATGGAATTACCTTGTCGGGTTCTTTTTTATTCTTCTGGCTGTTTTCTTTGTCTTTAAAAAATGGGATTAATAAAAGAAGATCTCCATTTAAGGAAATAGTTTTTTATTCCTTTCTTTTATCTTTATTAAATAAGTAAGCTTGAATTATTTCTTTTGATTTCCCAGATTGATGATCTCTGTTTTGAGAAATTTCCGGAATTTCAGGAGATGCGATAATCAGCCCCGAAGAACTTAAAAACAAGGTCTTCTCCGGAATAAAGTCTTGGAATTTTCCGCCGACCAAAACCTGCGGCTTTTCATAACAAATCACATCGCCTTTTCTTAAATCGCATTGAGCCCGGCGGACATACCCATTTTCGGTTTTGACCAGATAAGGGTTACCGGCGTCTATGCCTTCTATGGTTGTCAGATGTTCCATCTGGTGATTATCGTCTTCCCAAGCGTTCCATTGCATACTTATCGCCAGATTGTCCGAATTATTATATTCTCCCGGATTTTCCGAACTGACAGCATATTTCAACGGTTTAATATGGTGAACTGTCGCTCCCGGCATTTCGCCTTTAACCAAAAGTCTGGCCACCGTTTTTTCTGGATTTGGGGCGTTTTTACCAAATTCTTGGGAAAGCTGTTGTGATGCTTTTTGATTTTTGGATTTGAACTCTTCCCATTTATATTTTTCTTTCAATTCCGGAAGTTTTTCCGATGAAAGCAAAGCGGCATCTTTTTCAAAAAACAATCCCAGATATGTTTTAAATAAATAATCATCCGCGTTCCAGCCCATTTTTTGTTTTTGAGCCTCAATCATTGTATTGTTTGGCGTATTTGTTGCCTGAGAGAAAATTTCATTTTCGGCATCTTTATTCTCTTTTATCAACGTAAGGGCCGTCATCAGACCCAAGGTCTTATAGCGTTTTTGATAAGGGGTTAGTGCCAAAGGAGAATTATTGTCCTTTCCTTCAATAACATCTCCTATCAGTCTCTGAAAGTTCGGTTCTTTTCCCAGTTTTTTCTTAAACTCGTCATAATGTTCCTGAATGTATTTTTTATCACGGTTATCCAGACCGCCCTGTTCGGAAAAATTCAGTTCTTTACCGTCAGCCAAACATCTCAGCATTGCCGTCAACGGTTTAGATTTTAATTGACGATCTTCAGCCACCGTAAATTCCTGAAAACGAATACGGTGTCCGATTTTCCGCAGTTGCTCGTTCATCTGTTCATGGTTGTCAACTGTATCATTGGTCAGAGCGTACAATTCTATTCCCCGCAGCAAAATCCGTTTATTCACGTCTTCCGGCAAATGGGCTTTTTCTTCGGAGAGAACTTGATTTACAGTCCGTTTTCCGGAAAATATCTCAGCAACTCTTTCCTGATAGTAATTTTCTCCCGATTTTCTCTTAATGTCCTTATAGTAATTTTCCTTTACGTTTTCCCATAAAGCATTATCTTTTTGCAACGCTATCCCTATGCGGCTGTTTCTGGCAGCTGATTTTTTGTCAGAAGAACACACGTTCAAAAGTTCATTAAATTTCCGACGGCGGCTTTCTTCCTTTTTATTGTTTCCGCGTCCGGGTGCCAACAGATTAAAAATCTCCTCAACAGGCAAAGCCTCCATATTTTCATTCAGGTGCTTATTAATGCCTGCAATTCTCTGTGTTTGCAGTTTTTGCAACTGAACCTTTTTCTCCTGATATTTTTCTTTCTTTTCTTTTTGCCCCAATACATTATATTTTTCCGTCAGCAAACTCAAAAGTTGCTCGGCTTTGTCCTGCTGACCGGAAGAAAGATAAACATTATAGGCTTTCAACTCTTGGGAAAATTCTTCTTCCTGCTTTTCGCTAAGCTGCGGAACGGAAAGAAGTTTTCTCAAATCTTTATCTTTAACCGCCGTATTTTTTTTCTTTTTTTCCTGAGGAGCGGCACTCTGAAACGTTAAAGTTTCCCCTGCTTCGGTAAGTTCATATATTTCCGTTACCTTGCTTTTGTCCTTTGTATTGTCAGGAGAAAAAATATATCCGTTTTTATTCTTATAATTCCAAAACCTTAAATCAAAAGACCTGTTGCCCGGGAATACGGCTCGGAGATATTTATATCCCTTTTTATCAACCATTTCCGCCTGAACAAGTTCATCAAGATGAGCTGCAATATATTGTTCGTCTTCCGTTTTATCCGCCTTTTTCTCCAAACGGGCACGGAGAGATTCCACAATAACATTCTTAAGCTTTTCATGTTTGTTTTTTTCACTTTTCTGGCGGGAAACTTCCTTCTTTTCTTTAGATGCTTGTTTGTTTGCATCTTTTATCAATTTTTCCAAACCGATTAAAGAAGCCGGCTGCGAATTAGAAAGCTGAGACAATCTTTCATCCAATTGCCGCTCTAATTCCACGTTTTTGAGAAAACTTTCAATATCCTCCCGCAACGGTTTACTCTGCAAAGAAGAAAGCTCCGGGGACGCTAACAAATCCTTTAATGTCTGCACCTGTAAAGAAAGGTCATTATTCTGAGAAGCCGACAGCTTTAACGGCAGAAACTTGCTTTTAACGTCTTGAGCAACCCAATCCGGTATCTGCTGTTTGTTCTTTTGATAATATTGAAGATACGCGTCCAGAAAATTCTCCAAAGCATTTTCATACTCTGCACTTTCGGCATAAGCGTCTTTTTTGTCTGAATTTTGGACGTTCTCCCTGTCCAAAATCTGCATATTCCGTTTTAACTCGCCATAAATTTCCAAATCTTCAAATAAAGGCATTGTTCTTTTCCCGTTAAAATATGTATTTGATTTATATTATGCCTTAAAAATTAATATTTTTAAAACAAAAAATTGACAAAATTTATAGAAAATTTCTCTTGCCTTATCGTGAAATTTATGTTATTTATATTACGATTAATTTTAAGACTATGGATAAATTCAAAGACTTATCAGCCAATCAGGCTGAATTTATGACGCTCTCCTTCTTTGCCAACCGTTTCGGCATCAGGAAGGAGTTTTTAGAATGGGGACTGGAAAAAGTGATTGTGGATGACGCCACACACTATTTCCCAATTCTGAAGATTGACGGAATGGCGAATGCCTTCATTGACATTCAGCGGGATAAAATCTCTTTAGGCTCAGATACGTTCGGCAAAAAGACCTGTCTGTTGAATGCCTCAATGAAAGAAGAAAACGATAGTTATATCTTTTCTTCCGCAGAAAAACAACTTTCCGTCTCCAAAGCGGAAATGAAAAAACTCTATGAGGGGAAATTTCTTACCCCCGAAACGTTAGAGTGAGTACGTTCCATTTTTTATTCAAAGAAACCGCCGGCCGCTTCACTGCCGCCCGCGGTTTTTTTTGTTTTAAATAATAAAAATAAAAAAATTTTTCCCCTTAAGCGTTCCTTAAGTTTGAAATGTTGAAGTAAAGAGGTAAAAAGAATTAACTCATTCAAATAACAAAGGAGAAATCTGATGAACAAAATTTTAGCCGTTTCCGCTTTAGCTTTAACCTTTTGCTTTGCAAACAACGCTTTTTCCCAAAAACCGCAAGGCGGTTTCAATGGTCCGGCACTTGCTCCGACAACCGTTGCCGAAGCCTTAAAACTCAGTGATGACACTCCTGTTGTCTTGGTCGGAAAAATTGAAAAAAATCTCGGACATGAAAAATATTTGTTTAAAGACGCTTCCGGTTCGGTTATTGTAGAAATTGACGACGATGACTGGAACGGCGTCAACGTAACACCGGCTGACACAATTGAAATCCGCGGCGAAGTTGACAAAGAAATGCTTAAAGACACGGAAATTGACGTTGATTACGTTAGTTTGAAAAAATAACAAAGGATTTAATATGCGTATTCTCCTTATCGAAGATGACAGCCTTATCGGCGACGGTCTTAAAATCGGACTGGAAAAGCTTGGTTTTAACGTTGACTGGTTTTCTGACGGGGCAGACGGAAAAGAAGCCCTGAGCCAGGCTCCGTATGATGCGGTCATCCTAGATTTGGGGCTTCCCGGACAAGACGGCCTGTCCATTCTCAAAGAATGGCGGGCTGCCGGGCATAAAGAACCGGTTTTAATTTTGACCGCGAGAGGCGATGTCGACCAAAGAATTATCGGCCTCAACAGCGGAGCAGACGACTATCTCGGCAAACCTTTTGCCCTGATGGAAGTTCAGGCTCGCCTCAATGCCCTTATCCGCCGGCAAAACGGACATATAATCCCAACCATTGCCTATAAAGACATCTCATTCAACCCCATGACCAGAAATGTCTCCCGCAACGGAAAAGAAATTGTCCTTTCTCCGAAAGAACTTTCCCTGTTGGAACTTTTGCTGCTCAACAAAAACAAAGTCCTCTCCAAAGAAACCATCGAAAACAAACTTTATTCATGGGATGATGATGTCTCAAGCAACGCCGTAGAAGTGCATATTCATCATTTAAGAAAAAAACTGGGAAAGGACATTGTTAAGACAATTAACAAAATAGGCTATATTTTAGGTGAAGCATGAAAAAACTCAGTTTACGTCTCCGGCTTATTATCTTTTTTACCATCATTTCCTGCATTGTCTGGAGTGTTGCCGCCGTTCTCTCATGGAAAGAGACCAGAGAAAATATAGACGAGTTTTTTGACACCTATCAATTGGCTCTGGGAAGACAACTGGCTGCCGCCGACTGGCAGAACATTTCTCCCGAATCTCAGAAAATTACCGATAAAATCATCAAAAACATATATAATTCCGAAGATGATGACGATACTATCGGTTTTGCCGTATTTAATCTTCAGGGGCAAATGGTTTTTCACGACAATGAAAACGGAAAAAACTTCGCATACAGCCCGACAACCGGTATGTTCAGCAAAGAAAACATTGACGGCGACGTTTGGAGAATCGTCCGGATACCGTCGGCGGATACAAAATACATTGTTGCCGTTGGGCAGGAATTGGATTATCGAGATGACATTGTTTCGGACATGGTAGAAGAATTTATGCTGCCGTGGCTTATCGGTCTTATTCTTCTGTTGGTTTCTATCATTATCATGATAAGCACGGAATTTTTGCCGTTAAAAAAACTGACGCAAAAACTCAAAACAAGAAATCCAGACGATTTATCTCCGCTTGAAACAACAAAAATTCCCACCGAAATTTTACCGTTGATTGAGGCAATGAATTACCTGTTGCAACAAGCGGAAGCTATGATTACAAGAGAACGAAGCTTTATTTCGGATTCAGCCCATGAACTTCGCAGCCCGCTGACCGCCCTTAAAGTTCAGTTGGAAATTGCCCAAATGTCAGAAGATGATCCGCAAACCAGGGCTTCCGCTCTCAAAAAACTTGAATTAGGCATTGAGCGTTCTTCCCGGCTGGTGGAGCAACTTTTAGCCCTTTCCAAAATCGAATCCTCTTTTGCCAAACAAAGTAACGTCAATGAGGTTATTGACTGGAAAGGAACTGCCGGCCAAATCATTGAGGAATACATGCCGGAAGCGGAACAAAAACACATTACCATAACCTCCCACCTCTCAAACGAGGGACCGGCAGCAAACGGAAATCCGGTATTATGTGCCCTTTTGCTGAGGAATCTGATTGACAATGCCGTTAAATACAGCCCCGACAATGCCCGAATTACCGTTTATGTCCAAGGCGGAAAGCTGGAAGTCATTAATTCCGAAACAAAAGTCAATCAGGACATCTTGTCCCGATTAAGCGAAAGGTTTTTCCGGCCGGCCGGGCAAAAACAAGCCGGCAGCGGACTGGGGTTGGCAATTGCCGAACGGATTGCCCGTTTTCATAATTGTCGTTTAGCCTTTGAAAACAAAGAAGAAGGGTTCAGCGTTTCGCTTCTCCCGCTCTAAAAATTAAAGCCCTCTTTGCAGAGGGCTTTTTTCTTATTCAACGGTAACTGATTTAGCCAAATTACGAGGCTGGTCAACTTCCCGTCCCAAACTGTCAGCCATATAATAAGCCAAAAGCTGCATCGGAATATTTAAAAGCAGCGGCGACAAGTGTTCCTCCGTTTCGGGAACAGGAAGAATATATTCAAACAGACTTTCCGCAGCTTTATCTTTTACGGACGTTACGGCAATCAGTTTGGCATTGCGGGCTTTTACCTCCTCGCAATTAGAAAGCATTTTGGCGTAAGTAATTCCCGGTGCCAAAACGGCAACGACCGGCATATTTTCATCCAAAAGAGCTATCGGCCCGTGTTTTAATTCTCCGGCGGCATAGCCATTAGCGTTAATGTAGCTGATTTCCTTTAATTTTAAAGCTCCTTCCAATGCCGAAGCCTGATTGGCTCCGCGGGCAATATAAATCAAGCTTTTATATTTGTTCAAATTTTCGGCAACCTGTTTTATTTTTTCGGCATTGCTCAAGACTTCTTCCATTTTGGCTGGCAGTTCCAACAACCCCTGTTTTAAATCCGCCAAATTCTTTGCTGACAAAGAATTTCTTTGTTCCACCGCATATAAACCGACCCAATACATTGCCAAAAGCTGAGCCGTATAAGACTTGGTGGCGGCGACGCTGATTTCTATCCCCGCTTCCAGAGGCAAAACGCTGTCGGCATAGCGGACAATACTCGAATCCTCACGATTGGTTACGATTAAAATCTTGGCTCCTTTTTCCTTAGCCTGTTTAACCGCCGTAATCGTATCCGCCGTTTCTCCGGACTGTGAAATGCCGATAACAAGAGATCCTTTTCCCGTCGTATTTTTACGGTAAATATATTCGCTGGCGGCTTCAACATTCACCGGAATTCCCAACCAGTCTTCCCAGATATATTTGGCAACCATGGCGGCGTGCAGCGATGTTCCGCAGGCGATAATTGAAATATTTTCAACTTTATTCCAGTCAATATTCAAATTAACGCCATCCGCATCCACCGGCGAAAAAACGTCTTTTACATGGCGGGCCAGAACCTTGCGGACAATATCCGGCTGTTCATTGATTTCTTTCAACATAAAATGCTTATAACCGTGTTTGCTGATAATTTCAGGGTTAAAGCCGATGTTTTCCGCTTTTTTCTCCAGAATATTACCGGCCAAATCACTGACAACAACGCTATTGCGGGTAACAACGGCCAGTTCTCCGTCATTAAGGTAAATAATTTTCTTTACTTTGCCGATAACCGCAGGGATATCGCTGGCAATGTAGTTTTCATTTTTACTCAGGCCGATAATCAGCGGGGCATTTTTGCGAACGGCGATAATCTTGTCGGCTTCGTCCTTGTGCATAATGCAGAAAGCAAAGGCTCCCGAAAGTTTTTGCACGCCCCTTCTGACGGCTTCTTCCAAAGAACCGCATTTTTTATATTCCCGATCAATAACGTGAACGGCCGTTTCCGTATCGGTTTGAGAATGAAAGACAAACCCTTCCTGCTCCAATTCGGCCTTTAATTCCTTGTAATTCTCAATAATCCCGTTATGCACCAAAACCAATTTTCCGTCATTGGACAAGTGCGGATGGGCATTATCAATCGTCGCCTTTCCATGTGTTGCCCAGCGGATATGCCCGATACCGCTGGTCGGATTTTTGATTTTTTGAGCATCATTGCGAATAACGTCAAAAAGATTGTTCAATTTTCCTCCGGCCTTAAAAACATCAAACCCGGCATTGTCGTTTAAGGCAATTCCCGATGAATCATATCCCCGGTATTCCAAACTTTTCAACCCGTCCAGCAAAACATCCGCCACCGCATTATTCCCGATATATCCTACTATTCCGCACATGATACTTTTCCTATTCTCGATAAAATTAAAAACAATGAATTTATCGTGAAACAGAAAAAGACTAAAAACAAACCAAAAAAAATTACAAAATATTACATACACAAAAAACATTGCAAAATTGCCGAAATTAAGCTAAATTTTGATGTGTATTTATCCGGAGAAACACAATGAACAAGTATATCCTGCTTTTATGCACGCTTCTGTTATCATCTTGTTACGGAAACGCCCAGTATAACCCGCATTGGCTCGATGATGCCATGGGCAGAGACCATCATCCGGACACCAGTTCCAACCGGGTAAACTGGAATAACCCCAAGCTGTATAATGACAACTACAACAGTTCCACAATCTGCACACAACAGATGCAGGAAGCCTGTGTGAATAACTATGCTTCGGAAAAATGCCGCCTTTGGCATCAACAGTGCCGAGGATATTCTACCGACTACCCATATCGGGAAAATACGCCTCAACCCGCTCCGGAACAAAGCAGATATTTGAAATATTACTAAACAAGGGAGAAATTATGCAAAAAATTTATCAGTATATCCTTAACGGAAAAGGCATCGGTTTGCTCTTTTTGCTGTTGCTTTCTTTAATCATGGCCATTTATTTTACCATCGCCATTCGCAGCGGAGGAAAGAGTTTTATTCCTTTCGCCCAAGAAGCGGCTGACCAGATTTTGCCGATAAAAATTGAAAAAGGGGTTGTTGTAACACCTGCCGAAACAGTTAAGACCTTTCCGATTAAATTTAATAAAGAAGGCACGATTTCTTATCCTTTAGTTATTGACACCACTCAGGATACTCTGGACACAACCACTTTAAAACCGGGAATTTATTTGAGTAAAACTTCTTTATACACGGTTAAAGACAATGAAGTCCGAGTAATGAAACTCCAAGATAATCTGGAAATTCCGCAAGGAGACTATACGGAATTTTTCCAATCTGTTTTAAACTGGTTTTCATTGTTTGTCGGTTTGTTCGGAGCATTAATCCTTTTTGCCGTATATCTGCTTCTCGGCGTCTTCTATGCCTGGTGCTCTTATATCGTGTCTGCGGTTTTCTCGAAAAAATATGACTTCAGCCAAAGGATGAGGTTGGGAATCTTGTCCATGCAGACGGTTTATCTCGTTTTTATTCCGCTCAATATGGTTATTGCCACGCCGTGGTTCCTGTTTTTTATCTGTGTCATTCTTCTGCAAGGTTTGGTGATTTACCGCCTGCCGAAACAGGAAAATTAAACGAAAGCCCCTTTTTGAGGGGCTTTTTTTTAATCTACATATAAAACTTCGTCGTCATTGTTTCCGTTTACGCAGCGGCGGTTGATATTTCCCGTCGTTTTTGAAACAACGACAAAACATTTCTGCGGATTTTCATAAACAACATAGTTATTATTGCTTGCCGGACGATTGGATGATATTGCACTGCCGACGGCATATCCGATAATTCCCGCAGCAGCAACAACCAGCGGTTTAATATGATGACCATGCGAATGCCTGATTACAATTTGCGGCCGATGGTAGTGCCCCCGATGATGAAACGGGGCGGCGGAAACATCCGCCGCACAAAACAACACCGCCAAAACAACTATCAGAAGTTTTTTCATTTTTTTCACTTTCTTTATTTATCGGATTTACTTTTATCTTTCGGAGTGCGTTTTTCTCCTTTTTTACCGTCATGCTTCTTATGTTTTTTATCCATTTTATGAGGTTTTCTTTCCTCTTTTATCTTTTCAAACTTCTTTTTCTGATCCGGGGTCAGAATTTTTTCAAATTCTTTCATGTTATCTTCCCGAATTTTATCCATTTTCTTGCGGATTTCTTTCATGTCCTTCATAAGCGGTTTTATTTTTTCTTTTCCGTCCTTGCGGATTTTTTTTGCCTGTTCCCGCTGTTCTTCAGTCAAATCCAACTCTTTTGCCAATTTCTCCGCCATTTTTTCGTGTCTGGCTTCCATTTTTTCATGAAAAGCAGGATCTTCGTGAGGCGGAAACTCAGGACGTCCCTTGGCATTGGCGGACGCCGCAAACGCAATCATTGATACGGCACAACATAATGTCATTAATTTTTTATTCATAACTATTCTCCTTTTAAATGTTGTAATTTTTCACTCAAGATTTTTCTGGCATTAAACAATCTTGACTTAACAGTCCCCACCGGAAGTCCGGTCTTTTTGGAAACCTGTTCATAGCTCATTTCCTCAAACTCAATGAGATAAACAATTTTCCGCATTTTGTAAGGCAGGCTGTCCACCGCTTTCAGAATTTGTTTTTGTCTGGCCTTGGCATCCAAACGCTCTTCCTGATTATCCGGAGAAACGATATTCTCCGCCGCCTCTTCATCATTCAACTGAACAGACGAAATCTTATATTGTTTGGAGCGGAAATAGTCCCGGCAGACATTTGCCGTAATCATTCCTATCCATTGGGAAAGCTTTCCCTCCTCCTTATAATTGTCCAGATTTTTCCAAGTTTTGATATAGACTTCCTGTTCAATATCTTCATTATAAGATCCGGTCAGCTTTCTGATAATGGCTCTTATCCGGCTTTTATTTTGTTCTATGAGCTGTTTCATTTAACCAACCATCAATAATCCGTATTCATCCGTCGGCAAGCCCATTTCTTCAATAACAGAGCCGGTTTCGGTCATTGAAACTTCGGAAGAGATAAGGTCATACCCGCTGTATGCGTTCCAGTCATAGTTGTATTTTTGAGGATAAAAAGTGCTTAGCCCCCAAACGCAAACCAACATACACACAACAGCCTTAATCCGATTGTTTCTCCTTTTACGGGCAAAATACATCGGCTTGGCTTCTTTCAGTAATTTTGATATGTCTTCCATCGTTTCATCTCCCTTACACAGACTATAACGATACTTTCTTAAAAAAAGTTCATTTAAAATTAAAAAAAATGCCGAAAAAATTTCCGGCATTTTTAAATTCCGTGCAATATTAAGCACTTATCTTGCGGAAATAAAAATATTCAATGATTTCCACAACCCCATACAATATGACATACAGTCCCATTAAAGCCGTCAGGGTAAAAGCACCGATACTCGGATAAGCCAAAATCAAAAAGGCAAACAAAATACCTAAGATACCAGCAACCGATGTCCATTTCCAACTTGCACCCAGCTTAGACATTTGATAGGCGGTTACTACCTGAATAATTCCTACCGCCAAGCACCACAAGGCAAAAATAACCGGAATAGAAGCTGCTGTTACCCCTAAATTGCCGACAAAAATAACGCCGACAAAAATATCCAGCAAGCCGACCAGCATATACCAACCGGACTCTAAAGAAAATGATGCCATGAAATAGCCGGCACCAACCACAATAAAGACAATTCCCAGATAAAGAGCCATTGCAACCAAAGTTGCCGCCGGATTCATCCAGACATACACGCCCAAAAGGGTCATCAAAATACCGGCAACCAAGTGCCAGGCATTGCTTGTTCTTAACATATTTGTTTCAGGCATAGCGTTTCTCCATTAATCTCATTGAATACTTATTTTATTTAACCACTCTGCGGATGATTTCAAACCCATACCTCGCCTAAAGGCTTATTTTCGCAATTGAATGATTTTTTTGGCTATTTGTTTTGAAAATTCTCCGACCATTAGACTTTGTTTCTCAACCAAAACCTCATACCCGTCTCCCAGCGGTACGGTTAAATAGGTTTGCTCTCTGGCCAGAATCCGTCCGTTTTTATCGGAAACAGACCACCAGGCTTCCAAAACGGCATTTTCACCGAAAATTCCGCCAAACTTGTTGATTTCAACAAAAACCGTATAATCAAAAATCTCCCTTCCGTAATTTTTCGGTTTAACCAAAGCCCGAGGCAGATACACGGCCATATCATCGGCTATTGTCCGCTGCAGCATTGATGACAACGGTTCGCTCCAGCGGTTTAATTCCGAAATATTCAATTCCAGGGAATTCTTCCGTTCTGTTACAATCTGAGGCTTGTCCATATAGGCCGGAACTTTTACCTCCTCAATCCCTATACTGATGCCTTTATAAGCGGTTAATGCTTCTTCAGCCTGACTAACCGGGCGTATACCGTAAAACTTTGACTGCGGCGTTCTTCCCGTTCCGATACAGCCTGCCAGCAAAAGGATTAAAGCCGTGCTAAAAATTCTTTTCATTTTAATATCCTCCTTTTCCTTTAAGCAACGCTTCCGGATGACGTTCCAGATAATCAGCAAAATTTCTTAAAGCCTTGGCTGCTTCATTGACGTTTACCAAAGTCCGATTTAGGTTATCCAACGCATTTGATGTGGCCGCCGTATTATCCGTTACAACCGTATTGACATTTGTTACCACCTCTTGAACACGAGGCAGAAGCGTCGGCATATGTTTATTTAATTCGGCAAAAAACTTATTAAAGTTTTCAACGCTTTCTTTTATCGGAATATTCTGTATTCCTCGGGATATTTCCCCTATTGAGGACAAAGCCGTCGGAATTTCAAGATACCCTTTGACATTGCTTTCAGGATGCAAGATTATCGGCGTATCAGGAAGCATTTCCAATTCAATCATCAATTGTCCGGTCAGGTAACTCTGAGATGTCAGCCTTGCCCGCAAGCCTTTTTTAATCAGCTCATCCAAAAGGGTTTGTTTGGTGTAATATTCATCTACGGAAGAGATGCTCTGCTTAGCTTCCAATTTGACATAAACCGGTATGCGGAAGTTAAGATCCTTTGCATCGGCAATCAAATCTATTTTTGCCACTTTTCCGATTTCCACGCCTTTGAAAACAACGGAAGACCCGACATTCAGGCCGCGAATGGATTCTTCAAAATACATTACCAAAATATTGCCCGTGTCGGTAAAAACCTTTCCTTTCAGATATATACCGAAAATTATCAGCAATACGGAAATACCCGTAACCATAAACAAACCTATTCTTTTTTTATCCGGTTCCTTATGCATTTTCCTTAGCCCCTCTGGTTAAAAAATTATACACTTTGTCATTCGGCGGATTTTTCAATAATTCTTTCGGATTTCCACGTCCCTGAATACTTTTGGTGTCTCCGTCCAGAAAAATCGAGTTGCTTCCGATGGTAAAAATTGACTCCAATTCATGGGTTACGACAACAATTGTCGTTCCCAAACTTTGGTTTATATCCAAAATCAAATCATCCAACAGTTTGGAACTTATCGGATCCAAACCGGCAGACGGTTCATCAAAATAAACAATTTCAGGGTCCAAGGCCAAAGCTCTTGCCAATCCGGCACGTTTTTTCATTCCTCCGCTGATTTCAGACGGATAAAAGTCCTCAAACCCCGCCAAGCCCACCAAAGCCAGTTTCAAAGACACAAGTTCTTGTATCAGCTTTTCGGAATAATCCGTATACTGTTGCAGCGGCAATGCAATGTTTTCCGCCAACGTCATCGAACTGAACAAAGCTCCGCTCTGGTATAAAATTCCGCATTTTTGCATAATTTCATTCTTTTTTTGCTCATCCGCCCGAATAAAATTCTGCCCGTCAATAAAAACCTTTCCTCTGCGGACAGGCGTTAATCCGGTCAATACCCTTAACAAACTGCTTTTGCCGCAGCCGGAACCGCCCATAATGATAAACACATCGCCTTTCTTTACTTCAAAGCTGATTTTATCCAACAGGACAAAATCCCCGTAGGCTATGGTCAGGTTCTCCACCTTTATTTGCGGTGCATCATTTTTCATATTCCCATCACCTCAAATCCCCAAGTAATAAACCCGGTCATAACAATCATCCAAACAATTGACGAAACAACGGCTCGGGTTGTGGCAAAACCCACACTGTCGGCATTGCGTCCGCAGTTGACACCGTAATAACATCCGCACAAGGCAATAATAATGCCAAAAACAAAGCCATGAAACAAACCGACCAGAAAGTTTCCCATTTTTAAGGCATTCAGCGAATATTTCCAATATTCCGGCGGAGCAATATCCAACATAAAGACACCTACGGCCGCCCCGCCTAAAATTCCCATAAAATCAGCCAAAATCGTCAAAAAAGGCATGGTAATGACCAAGGCAAGAATTCTGGGAAGCACCAGAAAATCCGTTACCGGAATGCCCATGGTTTTCAAAGCGTCTATTTCTTCATTTACCTGCATGGTTCCGATTGTCGCCGCATAAGACGCTCCTGTCCGTCCGGCCATGATAATCCCGACCATAATCGCTCCCATAATGCGAATCATGCCGATGGCCACCAGACTGGCCACATAAATCTGTGCTCCGAAAGTTTTCAACTGGATGGCTCCGACAAATGCCAAAATCAGCCCGACCATAAAACTGACCAGAGAGACAATTCCTATTGCCTTATAACTGCATTCTTCCATGGCAAACATAAAATCAACTTTACGCATTATTGCCTGCGAGGTAAAAAATCTGCCAACAGATTTAAGCGTTTGGTGCATAAACATCCAACCTTTTAAGATTCCGGCATAAATTTCCAAACTCCGGTTGCCAACCGCTTCCAAAAACGAAAATTTTTGATTTTGCGGCAAAGACGGACGACGGTTTACTTTAAGTGCTAAAACAATCAGGCGTTTCAGATTATCGGGAAGGCTGTCCGCATTTACTTCAATTCCTTTGGACACGGCAATCTTGCTGATTTCAAAAAGAATCACAACCAGCGTTGAATCCCATTTTCCGAGGCGGCTTCCGTTAAAAACGATTTCTTTTAACGGCGTTTTCTCCATTGCTGCAAAAATTCCCGACTTTGCGGAAGTATTGTCAAAATTCCGATAATCTCCCACAAGCGTTATCTGAATTTGTTTATTTTCAACTACATAGTCTAAGTTCACGGCCTTAACTCCGGAAAATGGATGGCTCCGGATTAATCCGTCAACATAATTCGCTGCGTCCGGAGATTGACAAAATATGCTTTATCATATACTTATTGATTTGCAGGATTTCAATCGGACAACAGGAAAAGACGCTGAAAAATGTCAGAAAATTTAAATCATACGGAACTTCACGAACATAACGGTTCGGACTTGAAAAAACTTCTGGAGAAAATGCCGCAAGACACCGATTTTGTTAAGGCTTCCGATATTTTTCAACAACTGTGCGACCCTACCCGCCTGCGGATTTTATGGCTGCTCGCCCATAGTGAACAGTGCGTTAACAATATCGCACTGTCCGTTGATATGAGCACTTCTGCCGTTTCGCACCATCTCCGCACCCTGCGGCAAGTCGGATTGCTGGTTAACCGCCGGGCCGGAAAAGAAATTTACTACAAACTCAGCGATGATAAAACCGCCCGTCTTATTCACAAAATGATTGACGACGTATTTGAAATGAACTGTCCGTGGTAGACTTATCTCTTATATTGTAACGCCCGCATCGCATTTAAAATTGCCAAAACAGACACGCCGACGTCGGCAAATACGGCTTCCCACATGGTTGCCATTCCGGCAACGCCCAGTCCTAAAACAATAAACTTAACCCCCAAGGCAAAAACAATGTTTTGTTTAACGATTTTCAGCGTTTTCTTGGAAATACGGACGGCGGTTCCGATTAAAGACGGTTCATCGGTCATAATGACGACATCTGCCGCCTCCACCGCCGCATCGGCTCCCACGCCACCCATCGCAATTCCGATATCGGCTCGAGCCAAAACCGGAGCATCGTTAATACCGTCTCCCGCGAACACCAACTTTCCTTCCGGAGATTTCTGCAACAACAATTCTTCCACTTTTTCAACTTTTTGAGCCGGGAGCAATTCTGCATAAACTTTATCTACACCTATTTTTACAGCGGCTTTTTCTCCGGCGGAACAGGTGTCTCCGGTCAACATAACCACTTTTTTTACACCGAGTTTCTTCAAATCTGCAACTGCTTGAACGGCGTCCTCTTTTATTTCATCGTCAATACGTATCCAGCCGAGACAACTTTTATCTGCCGCCACATAGACAACCGTTCCTCCGGCCGGTGCCTCATGCCATTTTATCTGCAGGCTTTCCATTAATTTCGCATTGCCGACATAAACTTCTTTTCCGGAAACATCAGCTTTGATACCTTTTCCCGGAATTTCCTCAAAACCGGATACCTGTTTGGCATCAAGAGGGGTTTTTCCTTTCGCCTGATTTCTGATTGATACGGAAACCGGATGGGATGAATAAATTCCGGCACTCGCCGCCAAGCAGACAAGTTCGTCTTCAGAAACATTTTCTGCCTTTATTTCCACAACTGAAAAACTTCCTTTGGTCAAGGTTCCGGTCTTGTCAAAAACAACGATTTCCGCATCCGCCAAAGCTTGGAGATAATTTCCCCCTTTTACCAGAATTCCATGACGGGAAGCAGCTCCTATTCCGCCGAAAAAACTTAACGGCACAGAAATAACCAAAGCGCAAGGACAAGAAATGACCAAAAACGTCAAAGAACGATAAAACCATTCGCCAAACACGGCTCCGTTTATTAACAACGGAGGAAGGACAGCAATGGCAACCGCAGCTAAAACAACCGCCGGCGTATAATAACGGGCAAACCGAGTAATAAACTTTTCTGCTTCTGCTTTTTTACTGCCGGCGTTTTCCACCAAATCCAAAATTTTGGCAACGGTAGATTCCCCATATTCTTTGGTTACCTTTACTTCAAGCAAACCGCTGACATTCACGCATCCGCTGATTACTTCTCCGCCTTCCAAAATCTCCCGAGGGACGGCTTCTCCGGTTACCGCCGAAGTATCAACCAAAGAATGTCCGCTGACAACAATACCGTCCAGAGGAATTTTTTCTCCCGATTTGATAATGATAACCTGCCCCGGACAAACTTCTTCGGGACTGACTTTTTGTATCCCGTCCGCCGTTTTAAGGTTGGCATAGTCCGGCCGGATATTCATTAAGGCAGAAACGGATTTTCGGGATTTGTTGACGGCATAAGACTGAAAAAGTTCTCCTATCTGATAAAACAACATGACCGCCACGCCTTCCGAGTATTGCCGAAGGGCAAATGCTCCGAAAGTGGCAATCATCATCAGAAAATTCTCATCCAAGGCATTGCCGCGAAATAAATTTCGAAAAGCTTTTCTTATAATTTCGGTTCCGACCAAAAAATAAGCCGCAGCATACAGTACCAAAGACAACCATTGATTATCCCTGATAACAATTGCGGCAATATAGATAAATGACGCCGAGATGATTTTATAAAGTTGTTTTTTCAGTTTCATTTACATTCCTTTCGAAAAGTTATATCTCCGTCCACCTTTTTGACAACGGCTTCAATTTTACCAATCAGAGCCTCAAAATCTTCTTCGGCTGCTTCCACCGTCATTTTTTGAGTCATAAAAGAAACCGTGGCAGAAACAACGCCTTCTATGGCGGCAACGGCATTTTCAATTTTTGCGGCACAATTGGCACAATCTAAATCTTCAAGTATAAATGTCTTTTTCATATCGCCCTCTTTTTATTATTTGAACAATTGTTTGAATGTTTATGTTTTATATGTAACATTTTATGTTTAACCTGTCAATAAGTTTTGCATACAACGGAAAATTATTCCGCAAAATTAATTGCCATTCTTGTCATTTTGAGACATACTGTATATGTGTGTAAGTGTGATATAATGATTATGAGGAGGTAAAATGAAAATCATATATCCGCTCTTTGTATGTGTTTGCTTATTAATAAATGTCCTTCCGGCATGTGCCGAAGAAGGCGAAATTTATACTCTTTCTTCCGATCAGGAAATTTCTTCGGACAAAATACGGCAAATCGCAGTTTCTTCCCCTGAAGAAATGGCGAAATATATTAAAGCCGGAAATGATGTTAATATTCGGGATGTCAAAGGAAATACGCTTTTACAATCTGCCGTGGCAGAAAATGACTCTCCCGAAGCCGTGGAAATGCTTATTCGGGCCGGAGCCGATGTTAATGCCGCCAATACGGACGGATTAACATCTCTCATGATTGCCAGCCGGCAGGCCAACAATTTTGAATATAATCTGGGGCAAATGTTATATCATGAAGATATGGAAAACATTAATCTGAAAGAAGTAATTAAAAACAATAATGCTAAAAATCTGAAAATTGTTGAGGCTTTGCTCAAAGCCGGGGCGGAAATCAACCTTTCCAACGATGACGGCACCACTCCACTTATGTATGCCTCCACCAGCAACAGCAACCGACAGATTATAAAACTCATGATAAAATACGGTGCCGCCGTTAACCAAATTAATGATAAAGGGGAAAATGCCCTGATTTATGCCATAAAATATTCTTCAGATCCCGAAGAAACGGTTAATTTATTGATTGACAACGGAATAGACCTCGGCAGAAAAGATTCACAGGAAAAAACGGCTTATGATTATGCCGTTGAACGGGGCGGTTTCTCTCAGGAAACATTACAACGCCTGCTTTTGAGAAAATAATTCTTACGTTAAAGACAAGGCCGCAATCAGCGGCCTTTAATGTCTTCAATGATTTTCATAAAACTGCGTTCGGTCAAAACTTCCGGCAGCACCATTCCGTCCGGTATCATCTTGCTGAACAAGACATAGAACGGCAAGCCTTTTCTGCCAAACTTCTCCATAAAGTCAAGGACTTCTTCATTGTAATTGGTCCAATCGACTTCAATCAGCACAAATTTCTCTTCATTTAACAAACGCCGCACCTGAAAATTCGAGAAAACAGCCACATCATTATACATACAGGTCAGGCACCAATCCGCCCCCACGGCAACAATAACTATATTGTCATCTTTTACATAATCGGCGATTTCCTGATAATTAATAAATTGAAGTTTATTTTCCAAATTAATTTTCCGGTGCCGGTCAAAATGACGATTAACGTCCAATACGGAGAAAAAGACAAATATCAGGCATAACAAAATGATGACGGCATTAACCATATGATATGCCAATCGTTTAATTTCTCCGTCTTCCGACAAAAGTTCCATCTTTTTCACAATAGAACTTCTCAAAGCGATAAAAATGACAAAGGCCAACAGATATAAACTCAAGTGAATAATCGCTTTAACATCAGTCTGGGCATACAAAACGCTCATCAGCCAAACTAAGGTTAAAAGCAACATCAATATCATAAAGCGGGAAAGTTTATTCATCCAGGCTCCCGGTTTAGGCAGATAAATCGAGATGTCGGAAACAAATAACAACATCAGATACGGAATTGACAATCCCAGTGCAACCGCCGTCATAATCACAAAGATATCCACCATTGAGCCGGACAAAGCAAAACCGACCGCCGTTCCCAGATAAGGAGCCGTGCACGGCGTTGCCATCACAACAACCAGAACTCCGGTCAAAAAGTGCATTATTCCGTCTTTGCTACCGGTTTTGGCAGACAGCCGGTTAACCCATTCAGGCGTCCGAAATTCTATCAGTCCGCAAAGCTGGGCGATAAACAAACTCACCACAAAAATCATCAAAACCAAAAAGACCGGATTTTGAAACTGCATTCCCCAACCGATGGAATGTCCCAGATATTTCAGCAAACATAAAACGGCCGATATTATCCAGAAAGACAGGAATATTCCCAAAATCGTCAGGAAAAATTCCCGGCGGAGATTTCCTGATTTTCGTTTTCCGAAACCGGTCAAAGAAATCAGCTTAACGGAAAGAACCGGAAAGACACACGGCATAAAGTTAAGAATAAAGCCCCCCAATATTGCTATGAGGATTATTCCCAAAGAAAGTTGGTTTTGCATAAAATCAAACCAGGACGCTTCTTGTGCAACCACTTTTTCACGGAAAGAGTCATGTTCATTATAACTTACCGTAATTTCAAATTCTTTTCCGACCAAATTATTTTGTTTTTCTTTTGGTATCAGGCGAACCGTAATTTCATCATCGTTAATGGCAATTCGCGGACGCTGAAATTCCCAATGTTCTTCCCCGTCGGCAAAAACATCTACTTTTGCCGTTTCCCGCAGCCTTTTATAAACAAGCCTCAACACCTGCCCTTCGTCGTCGCCCCCGTCATCAATAACCGCGGCCTTCAATTTCAAATTACCGCCGGTTTGAGGCAGAAGATTGAAACTCTGGGTAACAAAATTACGGACGGCCGAACGGAAAACCATTCCCGGACGCAGCGTCATCTCCGGTTTAAAATTGACTTCGCGGCATTCGCCCGTTTCTATCCGGCACAGAGAAAACTTAACATCGGCCGTTAATTTTAAATCCGCTTGGTTGTCTTTGACTTCAAACAATACCGGTATGGCAAAATTTCCGCTATAAGCAATGATGTCGTTGTCTGCTCCTTCTTTGATAATTCTTTCCGGATACGGGCGAAAAGTTGATGCTTTTTCCAAATTTTCGGAAGCAGAAAAGTCAAAAGACGGAGCCGGCAAGGTTCCCTTTTGATAAGCCAGCATGGCATATCCGTCGATAAGATTGAAATGAATGGCTCCGCGGACAGTCTTCTTATCGCCGATTTTGCTGTCTTCCGTAATCAGACGAACCCAGCTTTCATCTTGTTTTACCCATTCGCCCATACCGTCGCGGCCGCTGAACGGATCTTCATAAAACAGCCCGTAGAACGGAAGCTTTTTCCACTCCAGCTTTTTGAGCATACGGCTGAAATTTTCAAAAGTGTCTGCCGGCATTTCTTTTTCGGCATCTTTAATGTATTTTTCTTTAAAAGCTTTATAATCTCGGGAATCGGGACCATAAGACAAAACTTTTTTGAAGTCTTCAATAACAGCGACTTCATCGGGCTTTGTTTCAATATATTCTCCGGTATAGCCGGTATCATAATCTTCTTCGGCAACAATCAACGGCGGTTCTTCCGGCACCAGCATTTTTTCCTTAACCTTATCATATACCTCGCGGACAAACCGATAAAATCTTACCCCGTCCCGAACCCATTCCGAACGGTCATAGAGCTGCTGCGTTGTCGCCTCTGGAAAGAATTTGGCCAAATCATCGGTCAAATCATCAAAAATCATATCTCCCGGATAATTTTTTTCAAAAAAACTGCCGACTTCCCAAACCGTATTTATTTGATCCTGAAGGGTTATTTCCTTAGGCATATCGGCTTCGGTCAAATCCAATTCCACCAATCCCTCCTCAGCGGCGGGACAAATCATGCTGTTCAAAAAAAAGCAAGCAAAAAATATAAGATAAAAAATTTTTTTCATTTATTCGGCACTACTTTAAAAAATATGTTTTTAAAATACTTTATTCTGTGATAGAATACAAGTGTTGGTTTGATGATAATAACAATCGGATAAAACGTTATGATTATAAACGACGGAAATTATTTAACGGGAAAATGCCTTGCCGCCATGCCGAACATGGATGACGAGCGTTTTGCCAATTCGCTGATTTATATCTGTTCACATACCAAAGACGGGGCAATGGGTTTTGTGGTCAATAAAAAAATTAAAGAATTCTCCTTTGCGGATTTAGCTAACCAACTTCCGATCAGCACCCTGAAACCCATTGAACCGATTGATTTGCACCAAGGCGGCCCTCTGGAAAAAATCCGCGGCTTTGTTCTTCATTCCACCGATTATATCAAGTCAGACACGATTGTCATTGACGAAAGCATCGCCGTATCCTCATCCATTGACATTATTACCGACATTGCATTCGGCAACGGCCCGCGTGAAAATTTAATCGCTCTGGGTTATGCCAGCTGGGCTCCTCAGCAGTTGGAAAAAGAAATCATCAACAACTCATGGCTGGTTACCACGCCAACACCGGAACTCGTGTTCAGAACCAAAGACGAGGAAAAATGGCAAAAAGCCATAGACTCCTTGGGTTTTGACATTAATTACCTCTCCTCTAAAGCCGGACGAGCCTGACATTTGCGTTTTTTCAGCGGGCAAGACATAATATATTATGTCTTGTTTTCTTTGTTTTGTTCCAGATAAACCGTTCTTTGCGGGTATGGAATATTGATATTAAGTTCCCGAAAACGCGTAATGATTTTTTCTCTGACATCATCGGCGACACCGGAACGGATGAAAACATTTCCGATAGAGCAGCTTAATTGAAAATCAATGCTGTTATCTCCGAAATTAATCAAAGCAACCGCAGGGGCCGGATTGGCAAGAACATCCGGATTAGAGGACGCGATTTCCAACAATGTATTCCGAACCAAAACAATATCGCTGTTATAATCCACGCCGACTTTAACGCTTATTCTTCCCGTTCGGCCGGAATAGGTATAATTTGTCAGGCTTTTGGAGAGGATGTCGGAGTTTGGAATAATAATGGTTGATTTATCCCCGGCCTCAATCTCGGTTGAACGCATATTAATCTGCTTTACCGTGCCTTCCTGACCGTTAATGTTAACCAAGTCGCCGATTTTAAGCGGACGTTCCCACAAAATCGTCATACCCGCGGCCAAGTTGCTGACCATGTTTTGCAAACCTAAACCGACACCGAAGGACAACGCACCGGCAATAATCGTAATACTGCCGAGGTTTCCGCCCATAATCGCAATCGCCAACAGCCCCGAAATGATAAAACCTAGAAAGTTAATCGAAGAGACGACCGAATTGCGAACCCCGTCGCTCATTTCTATTTTGCTTAACCTTCCGCCGATAAAACTGTTTTTCAGCATTTTAAACAGGGAAAGCATAATAAAGAAGCTGACAATTCCCAACGAAATGGAGGTAATGGAAATATGGACACCGCCGATGTTAAACCCAACCAAAAAGTTTTTAATCTTAACCAGCAAAAGGTCTACGGAAACGCCCCAAACCGCCAAAAGGGCAAAGAAAGCGGCCACCCAGATAACCGGCGTAAGAAACAATCCGAACCAAAACTCGGTTTTTACCAGCGTTCTGCGGTTAATGCGAAACGTCCGCACCCAAAAACGCAACAGCAACAGCTGGTGAAACATTCCGAAAATAAACTTATTGGAAATGTAAAAAACACCGACAATCAGAGCCGAAACAATGAAGCGGTCAATAATATACTCCGACAGGCGAATGTAACCAAACAGCGACAACGCAAAGGCAACACTCATGGCAAAAGCAATCGCCATGCTGACTTTGGACGAAGTCGTTAAATCTGCCACCGGGGCATCTTCGGAGATTTCCTCGTCGGAAAGGCTTTTGCTGTCATACAACGCCCGTCTGGTTACCCAGATAATGCAAAAAGCTTTTACCGCATTGGCCATAATTTTGAGCGAATAAACAATTGAGGTATTGTAATTCATCTTGTCTGCCAAATCCTGAAAGAAAGATACGCTGCAAATCGCCGCCGCCGAAAATATCAGGGCGGAGCTGACCGAACGTGCCCTTTCGTCGGCAACCTCTATAATCCGCCATTTGCTGCTGTATGGAATGAAAACAACCTTCACCACCGCCTTAGACAGATAATAATACAGCAAATATATTGCCGCTTTTTCTAAAAGCAGACCGAAAGAATCCGCATAAACCACGGGCGTATTTTTCAGCCAAAGCAAAAATGCTCCGATAATGGCCGCAGGAATAACCCCTCTGGCCACAAACATCCAAATTCCGGCTCGAACTTTTTGGGAATAATCAGGATATTCAACCGACCGGCGGTATCCGAGTTCCCGTTTAATGTAGCGTCTGAGCAAATAAGCCGCTATCAACGCTCCCAACATACTGACAACCACCAGCAGGATATTGCTGTTGACGACTGCCTGACGGTCAAGAGGCAGGTTTTTATACCAAATTATCGGGGATTTTATCAATTCAAAGACAAAAACGGCAAAATCGGCCAAAGATTTTCCAAACTCCTGCGGGTGGAAAATAGAGCTTTGTTTAACAAGAATATTGTTCAATAATTGACGATTGCGGATTTTAAGAATCAGATTATTTACATCATCAATTTTTGTTGTCAGCAAATCAATCTGGGTAATCTGGATTTTAGCTTTGTCCGCCAAAGAGGTAAACTCTTTGCGTTGGGAAGCGATACTTGCCGGTTCGGAATTCGGTTTTTCAGGAGCTTCGCCAAGGGTATTAAGTTTTTTTTGAGCGGAATCCTGCTCCGAAACATAATATTGTCTGGCCTGAGACAAATCGCCTTGCATTCGCGTCAAGGTTTGCAGGATTTCGGAAATCTGCCCTTTTTTGGCAGTGCCGGAATTCAGTTTGGCAGATGCAGCGTCCAGTTCTTTGCTTATCTGAGCAAAGTTTAACGACGGCGGCGTTTCCGCTCCGGGAGTTTGGGCTCCGGCCGAAAATGCGATTGTCAGAAAAAACGAAAATAAAAACGCCGAAATAATCTTTTTCATAAAAATCCCCTTTTGTTACCGTTTTTGAATATGGGGATGAAGATTAAATAATCAAGAGACGGGCTGCCCTCCGTTTTATCAGAGGGCTAAATTTCCTCACAAATTCTGGAAAGAATAAACTTATAATCCCGGTTTCGGAGATGCGTAACCTGCAGTTCACAAACCGTCATCATTCAGAGAAAAGTTAGCAAAAAAACACCATAGCATCTAGAGGTTGTTACTTTTATTTTGTGCTATTTGATTCGGTATAGTGATTTGGGCTACCATATCGTTTTGGGTTTTAATCGTCTGTTCAATTGTTGGGGTAGCTTCTGTTTTTTTAGCAACAAGCATCTCTGCCATTCGTTTTTTTGCTGTTGAGCTCTTCAGTTTTATTCTTGCCTGATATTCTTTTTTCAAAAAATTACTCTCTGTATCAATAACATTTTTCTTATCTGAGCCTTCTATCTTATCACGGGAATAAAACCTTGGAGCGTTCTTTTGATTCAGCCCCAGATTGACCATAGTTCGAGCAATCTCTTTACAAGATTTGTTCCCATCTATCTGAGCCTGAACGGTTTTAAGTTTTTTGATTGTGGCGTTGTTTTCGTTTAACACCTCTAAACATGACAGAACAGACTTGGAAAAATCAAACCCGCCGATTGTTAAACCTTCCTGTGCAACCTTCTGAAAATTAGCGTCATTGGTCTGGTATTTTTCTGCCCAATAGCGGTCTTTACCATCTACGCTTTCAAAAAGTTCTCTCGCTCGCGATAAACATTGTTGGTCATAACTTTTTCCATACTTTTTTATCCAGTTAGATGTGGTTATTTTTCCGATTACATTCATTTCATTCAAGAATGCACTAGGACTATTATCTAACGGATTGATTTTTCTGCTTGCAATTGCCTCAAAATACCAAGAATACTCTTGTTTCTCCCAATCCATGCTTTTGTTGACATCATCTTTTGTGGTAATATAAGCATCCAGTGCTGTTTGCAGTTCCGGATTTTCAGTTAAATCAAACGTTGCCTCAACTTTTCCGTTTTGGCTGACCGTATATTTATTATCTTGTTTAGAAAAGGTTCCTTTTTGTGCAATCAGGGCCAGCTGTAATTTTTTCCCCTCTTTTGACGGGTGCTGAGCAATAGCTTTTAAAACATTCTTCTTGCTTGCGGCTATTTTCTTTTGCCCCTGTATATAGTTTTTTCTTACCAACAATATTTCCGCAATATTGGCACCAATTTCATCAATTTGATCTATTTCATAAGCCTGATCAAGCCCCATAGATGCCATATATGCCAAGCATAATTTCCCATTGCTATCTATTATAGAGCTGCTGGCAAATACATCGTGTTGTTTTTCGTGTTGCACAAAATAAGGGAGAGCATCTTGTCTTTCTTGCATGAATCTGCTGTTCATTTTGATGTCAAAGTCTTGTCGGCTGTAAGCCCCCAGAACATTATCCCTCCTTTTTACATACTGAAAAGATACTGTTCGTTCTATAGGATTAGCCGTTTTCTCCATCTCTATGCTGTCTTTTTCATATTCTTGAGTGGCTTCATCCAGAGGTGCGTTTATCATCTCTGTCATTCTATTTTTCATTTCAGGAAAATCATTATCTACTGTTGTTACTTTCGCGGCCTGCGAACCTGAAGAAAACAACATTGTCGCACCTAAAAACCAGGTTTTAATACCCATAATACACCTCACACACATTATATTATTAATTTGATTATACATTTTTCGAAAAATTTGTCAATGTGCATCTCTGAGTAAACTCAAGATTTTCTTGTAAGGAATGTAATAAAGTTTGCAATCTTTCAACATAAAAAAACACCCCGTCATCTTTCGACAACGGGGTATTGGTTTTAAAATCCGTCAGGCGACCTGACCGTGGCAATGTTTGTATTTTTTGCCGCTGCCGCATGGACACAAGTCATTACGGGCAACTTTTCCCCATGTTTTAGGGTCGTTCGGGTCAACTTTCTGTCTTACATATTGGAACGGAACTGCTTTTTCTTCTTCGGCAGAAGAATTATTTCCGACCAAAGCCTCAGGCTGTTCATGGATAGCCCGGACATTCTGCGGACGGGCATTCTGTTGTTCCAGCATATCAGCCGAATCATTCTGGATGCTTACGCGGCACAACAGGAATGTTGTTTTCTCACGAAGCTGATCAAGCATGATTGAGAACATATTAAATGCCTCTTTCTTATATTCGTTCAGAGGGTCTTTCTGTCCGTAAGCTCTCAGCACAATGGTATGACGCATCAAGTCCAAAGTGGCGATATGGTCTTTCCACAACTGATCCAACACTTGCAAAAGAATATTCTTCTCAACCAGACGCATTAACTCAGGTGGAACATCTTTGTTCTTTTCAGCCAGATTTTCTTCCATAGCGTTGATAATCCGGCTTTCCATTTCATCGGTGTCAATTTCTTTTTCCGAAGCCCATTCTTTAAGCGGAAGCGTAAAACCGGTAATACGGTTGAGTTCCTGTTTTAACTCTTCCAAAGGCCATTCCGACGGAGTCAAATGACGCGGCAGATAAGATGATACAATATCGGAAACATATTCCTGACGCATATCTTTCAAAGTATCGGAAACATCTTCCGTTTCCATCAATTCCTTACGCTGCTCATAAATAACCTTACGTTGGTCATTCATCACATTGTCGTATTTCAGCAAGTTTTTACGAATGTCAAAGTTGCGTTCTTCGACTTTCTGCTGAGCTTTTTCCAGTGCCTTGCTTATCCACGGGTGAACAAGAGCTTCGCCTTCCGGGAGCCCCAGTTTTTGGAGCATGGCACTCATTCTCTCCGAACCGAAAATACGCATCAGGTCGTCTTCCATGGAGAGGAAGAACTTGGATGTTCCCGGATCGCCCTGACGTCCGCCGCGGCCTCGCAATTGGTTATCAATACGGCGGCTTTCATGGCGTTCGGTTCCCAGAATATACAAACCTCCGGCGGCCAGAACTTTGGCTTTGCCTTCCTGAATCTCATTTTTGATTTTGTCTTTCAGAGCTTCAACCTGTTCCGGCGTTTCGTTTCCGGTCAATTCCTCTTTCAGACGCATTTCCATATTACCGCCGAGCTGGATATCGGTACCGCGGCCGGCCATATTGGTCGCAATGGTAATCGCCCCCGGAACACCGGCTTGTGCCACAATCGCAGCTTCGCGTTCATGATGGCGGGCGTTCAAAACCTCAAAGCGGACTTTGCTTCTGGCTCTCAGCATCTCGGCAATCAATTCGGATTTTTCAATGGAAGTCGTTCCCACCAAAATCGGCTGGCCTTTCTCATGACATTCCAAAATCGTGTCGATAATCGCTTTGTATTTTTCTTTTGCCGTGCGATAAATCTCGTCATGGTGGTCAACTCTTTGAACCGGGCGATTGGTCGGAATTTCCACGCAAGCCAAACCGTAAATATCGTTAAACTCGGCTTCCTCGGTCATCGCCGTACCGGTCATACCGGAAAGTTTCGGATACAAACGGAAATAGTTTTGGAAAGTGATGGACGCCAAAGTTTGGTTTTCAGACTGGATGTTTACGCCTTCTTTGGCTTCAATCGCCTGATGCAAACCGTCGCTGTAACGGCGGCCTTCCATCATACGTCCGGTAAACTCGTCAATAATGACGACCTTGCCGTCTTTAACAATATAGTCGACATCGCGAATGTGCATTTTATGAGCCCGCAATGCCTGATTGACGTGATGAACCAGGCTGACGTTGGCAACATCATACAAACCGCCGTCTTTAATCAAACCAACCTCTTTGAGCAGCTGTTCAACGTGTTCCATACCGGCTTCCGTCAAAACAACCGTTTTGGCTTTTTCATCCATTTCATAATCGGCGTCAACCAGTTTCGGAATAACACGATTGACGCTGATATATTTTTCGGAAGAATCTTCGGCAGCTCCGGAAATAATCAACGGCGTTCTGGCTTCATCAATCAAAATAGAGTCAACTTCATCGACGATTGCATAATTAAAAGGTCTTTGAACCATATCGGAAAGGGAAAACTTCATATTGTCGCGAAGGTAATCAAATCCCAATTCGTTGTTGGTTCCGTATATAATATCAGAATTATAGGCCTTGCGTCTTTCGTCATCATCTTTACCGTGAACAATATAATCCACCGTCAAGCCCAAGAAACGGTAAACCTGCCCCATCCACTCGGCATCGCGTTTGGCCAAATAGTCGTTCACGGTTACAATGTGAACGCCCTTGCCTTCCAAAGCATTCAGATAAGCCGCCAAAGTTGCGACCAGCGTTTTTCCCTCACCGGTTTTCATTTCGGCAATCATACCGTTGTGCAAAACGATACCGCCAATCAGCTGGACATCATAATGGCGTTGTCCGAGAGTTCTTTTTGCAGCTTCACGAACGGCGGCAAAAGCTTCCGGCAGCAAGTCATCCAGAGTTTCTCCGGAAGTCAGGCGTTTTTTGAACTCCTGAGTTTTATTTCTCAATTCTTCATCGCTTAATTTAATAAACTCAGGCTCCAAAGCGTTAATACGCTGGACGGTTTTATATTGTCTTTTCACAAAACGGTCGTTGGCACTGCCAAACACTGCACGGGCTAAATTACCTAATAACATTTATCTTATACCTTTTATATTATATACAAATTCCTTTTACATTTAGTGTTTATACACCATAAAGTCAATACTTTGAACTTAAGTTATAAACTTATCAAAAAAATATCTTGGAATAATTTGCATATCTATTATATAACAATGAAAGTTACAATTTTTTATCGGAGGATAAGATAATGCAGAATAAATATGTTGCCTTGGCTGCTTTCTCCCTGGCTTTGGGAACCGCTTACGCCGTCCACGCCGAAGGCAAAAACGGTGTTGCCGCCGTTGTTAACGGAGAAGAAGTCAAAGTTGCCGAAATCAGAGAAAGCTATGATGACAACAAACAAATCAAAGGCAAGGTATCTTTTGACGATTATTATTCAAAAGCTTTGGACATTTACGTAAACGGCAAACTTTTGTATCAGGCTGCCGAAAAAGCAGATATTGAATCTACTCCGGAATACAAAAAACAGCTTGCAGCCGCTAAAGAGGAAATCGCCCGCAAAGTTTACCTCGAATCAAAAGTGGAAAAGAAAGTAAACGACGCCGAAGTTAAAAAGCTCTATGACGAATATACCAAAACTTTCAAAGGCGAAAAAGAAGTTAAGGCCAAACATATTTTGGTTCAAGACGAAGCCAAAGCCAAAGAAGTTATTGCCAAGCTGAAAAAAGGCGAAAAATTTGACAAGCTGGCTCAGGAATATTCCAAAGAACCTGCCGAACTCGGCTATTTTACCAAAAATATGATGGTTCCTGAATTCGGAGATGCCGCTTTTGCCCTTAAGAAAGGCCAATATTCCCAAACTCCGGTTAAAACGCAATTCGGTTATCACGTTATTGAAGTTGAAGATATCAGAACTTCCAAACCGGTTTCTTTGGAGCAAGCCAAACCGCAATTGGAAGGAATGATTGTTCAACAGGCAATTGCCGAAGAGTTTGAAAATCTTCACAAAAACGCCAAGATTGAAAAATATGACCTGAAAGGCAAAGCCCTGCCTGCAACTGCACCGGTTCCGGCCGCAAAATAAAGGTTTTATGCCTTAACAAAAAAGCTGCTTAAAATTAAGCAGCTTTTTTTATGGGATTACCCTTTTTTATTCCGTCCTTGTTTTATCACGTCTATCTTACGTTTCATATATTCGTTTTGTTCTTTGCTTTTGCCGCCGGAAGCAATACATTTTTCCAAAATATCAATAATAGCTGCCGCATTTTTTTCTTCATTCAATGCTATCATTGACAAATTATAAACCGCGGCCCGAAAAATCTGATCATCCGTTACCTGCAATTGATCGGCAATCATTAAATAAGGCGGCGTATAGCTGTCTTTTTCCCTTCTGCGGCTTAAATCATACGCGGATTTTTGAATTTTACGGGCAATTTCCTCCGTAATTCCGGCATCCGGTTTGGAATTGAATATTTTTCCGGTCTTTTTGACCAGAGATTTTAACTTGTTAATGATGGCAAATTGTTTTGAAAATTGAGCCATAGCCTGTTCCTTTATGCTTTTTTACATAAAGATAATCAAATTTTATGAAAAAATCCATAATTTTATGATTATTTGTTTTTTCCGCCGGTGTATTGGTTCCAAAGTTTTTCTAATTTTTCCATAAATCCCAATTTGGCTTCACAGGTTTTGGTTTCCTTATTCCAGACACCGCCGCTTTCTTCACATTTTACGATTTCCTGCCGGCTGACACTGTAATAACCGTAAAAGCCCAAACCGATAACAACCAGTATCAAAAAGAGTTTAAGCATATTTTTGGCCAAAAACCAAAAGAACCAAAGCAATACACAGCCTAATGCCATTGCCTTATTGATGAAGGCCGAATTTCCCAAAACATAGGCCTGAAAAAGAAAATAACAGCATAACGCGATTAAGGCAAAGGTAACCGGAGATTTAAGACAAGCCAGCAGAAAACGCAGGCTCCAATGTTTTTTCTTTTCTTCATCCATCTTTTTTCTCCTTTCTCGCTATATTTTTATTGTTTTATAATAACGCAGAAAAAATATTGCAAGAGTTTTCCGCTTTCGGAAGGGTATAAAAAATAATCAAATTATTAACCTTTTTGTGCTTTCTTAGGCTGAGAATTAACTTAAGGCGGAGGAAAAAATGGATACTTTTTTTGAAATCATCGGTTATTTGGCAGGTTTTTGCATTTCTATCGCTTTTGTTCCGCAAGCCATAAAAACATTTAAAACAAAAGACGTGCAGAGCCTTTCCAGAGTAACATACAGTATTTATAACTTTGGAATTTTAGGCTGGGTTATTTACGGTTTTTACATCCACTCCATTCCGGTAACTTTTTTTAATATGGTCAGCTTGTGCTTTTCCGCCCCGATTTTGTACATGACTTTCAAATATAAAAAAGACTAAACTTTCAAATCAAACGAAAGCCCGGGAAACCGGGCTTATTTTTTTATGATAAAAAGTCCTTAGCAAGCTCTTCCGAGTTCGAGCCTCTTTGTTTTTTTAAACTAAAAGACGCCGTCTTACGACAGCGTCTTTTAGTTTTAATGGCGGGAGCGACGAGACCCGCTGCTATCGCAGCTTCGTCCAATGGCATCTAAACTCAATACGATTGCTTACGCTTCTCTTTTTCGTTAAGATGTCATTGCTTTTGCAGAGACTTTTTACCGGAGCAACGGTAAAAAGTCCTTAGCAAGCTCTTTCGAGTTCGAGCCTCTTTGTTTTTTTAAAACTAAAAGACGCCGTCTTACGACAGCGTCTTTTAGTTTTAATGGCGGGAGCGACGAGGCTCGAACTCGCGACCCCATGCGTGACAGGCATGTATTCTAACCAACTGAACTACGCCCCCATCAATTTCGTTTAACCTTATAACTAACAAAAAATATAATTGCAAGAACTTTTTTTAAAAAATTATAAAAAAATTAACATTGATTATTTACAATCATACTTATACACACCGACAATACATTTTTGTTGGTATTTTTAGGATTATGCCATATAGTCGATTTTGATTTTTTTGCTGATGACCCGTTTGTGTCTAATGTTTTATTTTTACAGTATTTTAATACATTAAAAGTTTGGATTTTAAATGAAGTTAAATAACATAAAAGATAAGTTGAACATTAATCATAAAAACAAACACCGCGTTATTGCCGTCGGGTATGCCGTGGCTGTTGCGTTCGCTTTTATATTGTCATTAACAAACAATAACGATGTTAATGCTTCCATTTCTCCTAACGAGCGTTTTGATTATCTGATGCTTGAAAATGCCATTTCTACCGGAATGGCCGACACATCTTCCGTTTATCCGCAAAGTTCCGTTGAAAATATTAAGTCCTTGTTTGAAATGGTTAATTATAAAGAAAAAGAAAAAACCGTTGAAAACGAGATTGTCGTTTCTAAGGGCGATACTTTTATTAATATCCTTACCAACCTCGGTTTGGAATATAATGCCGCAAACAACATTTATCTGGAACTTAAAAAAGTTTATGACCCGAGGAATCTCCGCGTCGGACAGAAATTGCAGATTACAACGATTATGGACACTCGGGAAGACAAGCTTATTTCTTTGGAAAGCATTGTTATTCCGGGCAAAGCCGGCGAACGTTTTATTTTGAGCAAAGATGAAAACAGTAAATACACTGCCCAGGCCGAAAAAGATGAACTGTTGCAGGAAGTCAACAGTGCCAGCGGAAGTATTGAAGGTACTTTATCCAAATCAATGAACAGACAGGGCGTTCCGAATAAAATCGTTGCCAACTTTATCAATATCTTCGCTTACAGTATTGATTTCAGAAGAGATGTTCGCAAAGGCGACAAATTTGAAATTATTTATGAAAACCATTTAACGCCGGACGGACAACTCGTTAAAACGGGGAATATTCTCTACGCCTCTTTGACACTGAGAAAAGACAAACTTTCCCTGTATCGTTTCAAAGATAAAAATGGTAATATTGACTATTATAATGAAAAAGGTTTGGCGATGAAAAAAACATTGCACCGCAAGCCTTTAGCTTTCCAGAATGCCCGTATTTCTTCCCCGTTCGGACGCAGAAGACATCCTATTTTCAAAGATATCCGTGTACATTGGGGTGTTGATTATGCCGCTCCGCAAGGAACCGCCATTTATGCCGGCGGCGACGGGGTTGTTCAAGTTGCAAAATATAACGGAGCTTATGGCAATTATGTTAAAATCCGCCATAATTCCGAATATTCAACAGCTTATGGCCATATGAAAGGTTTTGCCAAAGGCATTCGTCCGGGTGTCCGCGTCAAACAGGGACAAATTATCGGTTATGTCGGAAGTACAGGCCGTTCTACGGGACCGCACTTGCACTATGAAGTTGTTAAGAACGGTACACGCGTTAATCCGTTGACAATTAAAGCTTCTGCCGGAGAAAACCTGAATGGGACGAATTTAGCCAATTTCAAAAAACAAGTTGCGGCAATTAAAGAATCCCACAAGAATATGTTTGCTCAGGCTAAAAAAGCCAAATTGGCATCAAAGTAAAAATACGAAAATCATAAATATTAAAAGCTCCTCAGATGAGGAGCTTTTTTTGTAACAGAAATATTAAATCGGCGGGCCGATGCACTTTTTTGTTGCAAAAAAAAAAAAAGACTTAGTATGGATAGTATATAGGCTTTGGTTCTATAACTGTGTGAGGTGTACTATGATTAATACTAAGTATTTGTTATATATTTCAACCTGCCTGCTGGTTTCAGGCAATGTGCAGGCTTCTAACATTAAACTAACTTATGATTCGTCTGATATATTCTCGCACGGTTTAGCATTACACACACAACTACACACACCCAACGAGCTGAAGCCTATACCTCTTTCTAATCCGAATAATGCCGTTAAGCTTGCTGCCGTTTGTGCTGTTGGCGGCGGCGGGTGTAATAATCTGACTTTTGGTTCTTCCGGTAACTCCATGAATTTGGACGGAGGCACACAATGTACCGATGACGGATATGTTAAAACTTGTCCCTCGGGACAAGTGAAAGATGACAACAATCTCTGTCCTTACAACTCATCTTATTTCAAATGCAGAAATGCCGAAAATAAATGTAAGAGCGGATATGTTTTAGATAATCTTCAGTGTCCTCCCGGACAAAATCAAGATGTTACTGACACTTATACTAACGAAGCCGGA
>JAGAJR010000005.1 GCA_017626035.1 Alphaproteobacteria bacterium
AATAACAATAACGACGTCCGGCCGGTCCTAGCTTTTTTGGTAAGGGAACTCCTTGAAAATAAAGGGGAAATTTGTAAATATGCAGTTGGAGCTTTTTGAAGACAAGGGGAACGGAGAAATATCCCTTGAAGACGTGTTTGAAGCTTATTTTGAATGTCGCCGCAACAAAAGGCGGACTGCAAATGCTCTCGCTTTTGAAGCTGATTATGAATCCCGGTTGATTGAACTTTGGAAAGATATTAATTCCGGAGTTTATCAGCCGGGAAAATCTATCGCCTTTATTGTTACCGAACCGGTCAAGAGAGAAGTGTTTGCCGCCGATTTTCGCGACCGGGTGGTGCATCATTTGATTATTCGCAAACTTAATCCGCTTTTTGAGGCTCGTTTTATTGAAGACAGTTACAGTTGTCGGGAGGGAAAAGGGACCCAATACGGTATCGGCCGAGTTGCTTCGTTTATCAGGGAATGTTCCGAAAATTACACCAAAGACTGTTATATTCTTAAGATGGATATTCAGTCTTTTTTTATGAGTATCGATAAGGGAATTTTGTTCAAGTATTTGAAAGAGTTTATTCTTAACCACTATTTCGGCGAGGACAAAAATCTGATTGTGGATTTGGTTGAAAAGGTGGTGTTTAATGCTCCGGAAGATAACTGCCTTATCAAAGGACGCCGTTCCGACTGGATAGGATTGCCGGCTTCCAAGAGCCTTTTTACCGTTGCCAAAAATAAAGGGATGCCTATCGGCAATTTAACGTCGCAGATTTTTGCTAATTTTTATCTCAACTTTTTTGATCGTTATGTGAAAGACGAATGCGGGGTCAAATATTACGGGCGGTATGTCGACGATTTTGTCATCGTTCATCCCGATAAGGAATATCTGCTTGGTTTGAAAGAAAATCTCAAAACCTATATTTATGCCAAGCTGCGATTGCGGCTGCACCCTAAAAAAGTTTATCTCCAGCACTATACCAAAGGTGTCAAGTTTATCGGGGCAGTCATCAAACCGGGACGGGAGTATATCGGCAACCGGACAAAAGGCAATTTTTATGCCAAAATCATTCATTTTAACCGAGAATGGGATGCTTCCGCTGAGCGTCAGTTGCGAACCGAGCGTCGGCAGCAGACTGAGTGTAGTCAGGGCGGCGGACGCCGGTCTTTGGCGGCTGATATGCTGGCCAGTATTAATTCATATCTCGGTTTTATGATTCATTACAAGACCTTCAAAATCCGCCGGAAAATGTTGGAGAAATATTTGCTTCCAATCTGGAAAAGGTATGTCTATGTCGGAGAAAATCTTGAAAAAATCGTGCTGAAGGAGCGATATAAGCCGATGCCTGTTAAACTCAAAAAACTCCGCCGCAGAAAGTGTGTGTCCGGTTCCGGGAAAAATGAGGCTTTTTTACCGGCGGCCTGATTTTTCATTAATCCGCTTTTAAGGTTTATGGCTTATAAAGAAAAAACCAAGTGCTGCAACACTTGGTTTGTCTTTAGCTTGAAAGGGGTTAAAACCCATCTTTAACTCACTTCATACGTTAAAGATAACCTGTTTTTCCGGAAATGTCAATATGCTTGGCAGGGCGGAAAACAGGCCGGGTTTTCAGCTCCTTTCCCAATGCCTTGCGGCTGAAAGGAAAAGAGTAATGGTAATAAAATTTATTATTATCATAAGAAAACTGAAAATCTTTTTATCTATTAAAAAATAACATGATAGTTAGAAAGTGGCAAGGGGTAAAACAGCCCCTTGTCTTTTATTAATCCGCTTTTAAGGTTTATGGCTTATCATAATCGGCGATTGACAAATTCTTTAAGGATGATTATTTATCTTGTCCGGAAAAGGATAGAAATTTATGGAACAAAATGAAAATATAAAAAAATTGCCGGTGCGGCGGATTTTTGATTTGAGTCTTGAATATGTAAGAGATAACAGGCGGAATATGCTGCGTTTTGTGCTGGCAAATTTTGTTTTATTGGTATTGGGACTTGAAATTATTCGTCCGTTGTCCGGTTTTCTGCCACCGATGTTTACGGTCGGAGGCGTGGGGGTCGATGTTATCGGCAATGTTCTTTTTCTTTTGTGGTCAATCGGTTTCTATGTCTTCTGGTGTTTTTTCTTTCGGTTTTATTATAACCGCCGCCCGTATCTGCTGATTAGAAAAATTGCGGATTCCCTTATTCCGTCTACCAAAATTTTGGTAACGCTTTTGGTCTTTGCAACGATTATTTCCGTTTTGCCGTATATGCCGCCGTTTATGGGAATGCCTTTGGAAATGGCCGACAGTTATTTGCAGTTTTTGGAAAATATGCAGAAGATGCAGTTATCCGATGCTTTTTGGACCGGCTTTCTGACCCTGATTGCTCCGTTTCTTTTGTATCGTCCTTTTATGGCTTGGATTTCTGCCGTTATCGGTCGCAGCGGTCTGATTAAAACCGCGATGCAGAAAACCCGCGGCAATTATTGGGAGTTTGTGCTGATTATTGCCATGTTTAATGTAACTTTTGCGGTTTTGGACAAGATTTCTTTCTTTTTGCATTTGCCGCATGTTGTTCTTTGGTTTTTGGCTTCGCCGCTGATTGTCTTTTTTAATGTGGTTATTGCAAAGTCTTATGACTTTTTCTTTCTGGATACTTTAGACGAATAAAAATATCTCCGTTAAAGCAATATTAAGGAAGGTTTTTTAATCTGATTTTATTCTAACAAAAAGGAATCAGATAATGGAAACTACGGAAATTACCGCTTTTGCTCTCGGAACGCCTAATGCGGGAGAACTTAATCAGCTTTATGGGGCTTTTCGGGCTCTTTCGGAGTTGTTGGGAACATCTCAGAAAAAAGAAAGGATGTTTTTGCTGCCGAAAGGAATGAGCGATGTTTCCGATTTGAAAGATACGGTTTCTTTTTCAAAATATGCGGATTATGACAGTTTCAAAGCCGATGTTTACGGAATGCTTGACGTATATTTTCAATCTTGCGATGTGGTTCCGAGAGTGTTTATTACGGCCTATAATCAGTCAGAAAATGAATGTGCCGGCCGTAATACTGATGCGATTTGTAGAATTGTTAAGGAATATTATCAAGACAAAAAACTGGGCGATGTGTTTACAACGGTTTTGACCAGCCGTCTGCACAAATATAAATATGTGGATTTGATTAATATCCCGAAGCATTTGTTGACGTTTACGTCAAGAATCCGTTTGCTGCAAGATTCCCGTCTGCGGAAAAAGTCGCTGATTACCATCGGAACGATTAATAATTTCAGCCGTCAGGTTATTCAGGAAAAAAACAAAGATTTTCTGGATGTTCTCAAAACTTCAAAAGCGGATGAAAGTCTGAACGAAATTGTTAAAAAGTTAGAGCATTTTGTGAATATGCCGAAGAAAGCCGTTGTTTGTTTGGGCGGAAGAGTTGAGGGACCGGAAATCGTTTTTAACATCAGTTATGCCAAAAAACTTTGTGCCGATGCCGAAAAGTTAGTGCATAACGGTTATGCCGTGGCTTTTGTCAATGGGCCGAGAACGCCTAACGATGTTACGGATTTTTTGTATGAGAGGGTGAAAAATAATCCGAATATCCTTTTCCATAACTGCAAAAAAATTGCCGAAGATGATGAAGACCGGATGCCGAAACGGTGGAGAATTTACTCCGGTCCGCATGAAGAGGATTTCAAAAACATGCAGAAAATCGGCAATATTTATCCGGCGATTTTGGGTTTTAAAAATACATTGGTTGTTCATACCATGGATTCTTATGCCAGCTGTGAAACCGCCAATGCCGCCGTTCCGACCGCTATCAGCAGCAAAGGAATCCACGTAGATCCGGATGTGCGGTATGACTGTCATAATCTGGTGCAGCTCTTGTGTCCGAAATATGCCATAGACTGGGATGAATTTGTGCATATTACCAGTCATATGAAGATTGAGCCGAAAGCGTTGAATCCGCAAGTGCTTTCATCTCCGCTTCGGGTATTTGCCGAAGCTGTGGTAAATCGTATTAATGCCCGCCGTTAAAAGAGTTTTTTAATCAATCCAAGGCGAGATTTTGGCAAGGATTTCTTCAATCATTTTATCTTCATTGAGGGGAACGGGGGTTTTGTCGGTAATGATTTCCGCCTCAAAGGTCTCAGGTTGTTTTGCCAGAGAAAGGGCTTTGAAAATTCCGGTTATAACCAAAGCTTCAAAAGCGTTTTCCGCCTTAAAACGATGGACGGTTTCATTGCCGGGCAATTTGAATGAAATGCTGTCTTTTACAAAATCACGGTGGATTTGTATTCCCAAATAGCCGAGTTCCGAGATGTTTTTATAAATAACGGCAGGGGTTTCGGAGGACAGCATCATTACATATTTTATGGCTATCGTTAAAGCGATGTATGGACGATAAGCCTGTAAAGCCGCTTCCCTGTTTTCGACCTTAATAACTCCGGCTTCGATTTTGTTCGGTCTTTGGCAGGATTCGACAAACAATGCCAAAGCAAATTTGTTTATGGAAAATTTCTTGTTTTTAATCCTGATAACCACAATTTGAGAATCGGCATGGGCGGTAATAACGCGGGCGGCTTCTTTTCGGTAAGCGTTCCAATCGGCAGCCTCGGCAGAAATCTCTTCCAGCGGCCATTCCTTGTTGCAGAATTTGTTATCGTTATTGCCATCCAAGATAATTTCAATCATTTTTAGTTCTTTCTTTTTGCTAACAGTCCTGTATAACGGTTTTTCTCATCAGGAGATAAGACTAAGAAAATCTTCTTCGGTCAGGATTTTAACGCCCAGTTCCGCTGCTTTGGCTGCTTTGGATCCGGCGTCGGCTCCTTGAACCACATAATCGGTGTTTTTAGAAACGGAACCGGAGACTTTTGCTCCCAAACTCAGGGCCTTGGCTTTGGCTTCCGAACGGGTCATTTTTTCCAGTGTCCCGGTAAATACAATTGTTTTTCCGGCAATTGGCGAATCGTAATTTGTTGTGTCCACGAAGTCTTCAACAGCGATTTCTTTTAACAGGCGATTAATGGTAATGATGTTATGTTCTTCTTGGAAAAACTCGACAATGTCTGTTGCCATGTTAGCCCCGATACCGTCTATTTCGACCAATTTTAAGGTTTCCTTGTTTACCATATCTTGCATAAAGGCTTGAAAACTTATGTAATTTTTTGCGATTAGACGGGCTGTGGCTGTTCCTACCTGACGGATTCCCAAAGCATAAATAAATCTCGGCAAGTCGATTGTCCGTTTGTTGTTAATGGCATTGAAAAGTTTTTCGACGGATTTTTTGCCCCAGCCGTCCCGACTTTCCAGGTGAAGTCCCGCACAAGACTGATGAGAAAACAAATCGCCGTCGACGTTGCGTTTTTCTAAAGAAAATATATCCGGCGGGCTTTGCAAAATTCCCTCTTGATAAAATTCTTCGACGATTTTACTGCCTAAGCCTTCAATGTCGAAGGCTTCACGGGAGACAAAGTGTTTGATTCTTTCAATTGCCTGTGCCGGGCAGGTTAACCCGCCGGTGCAGCGGCGGACAGCTTCGTCTTCTTCCCGGATGGCATGTGCTCCGCATTCAGGGCAGATTGTCGGGAAAATAAATTCTTGCGAATCCGACGGACGTTTGTTTTTCAAAACTTCCACAACCTGGGGAATGACGTCTCCGGCTCTTTGAATAATGACAGAATCGCCGATGCGTATGTCTTTGCGTTTGATTTCGTCTTCATTATGCAGTGTGGCGTGAGAAACAATTACTCCGCCGACATTTACCGGTTCAAGATCGGCAACAGGGGTAAGTGCCCCGGTTCTTCCGACTTGAATACGGATATTTTGGATTGTGGTAATGGCTTTTTCCGCCGGAAATTTGTGAGCAATGGCCCAACGCGGTGTTCTGGTCAGAAAACCCAGGCGTTCCTGTAAGGCAATGCTGTTTACTTTATATACCATTCCGTCAATGTCATACGGCAACGAAGAACGAATCTCGGCAAGGTGCGTGAAACTTTGCTCAATTTCTTTCAGCGTGTGGCAAAGTTTGTTGTTCGGGTTTACCGGAAAGCCCCATTCTTTTAAATGGTTAAAGAAATCTTCCTGAGAATCCCACATTCGTTCGGAGACTTCGCCCCACGTGTAAGCAAAGATACTTAATTTTCTTTCTGCGGTAATTCGCGAATCCAACTGTCGAAGGGAACCGGCAGCGGCGTTTCTCGGATTGGCAAAAGTTTTTTTGCCTTCGGCTGCGTTTTTTTCGTTTAAATCCAGAAAGTCCTGTTTGGACATGTATACTTCGCCCCGAATTTCCAAAATCTCAGGGACTTTTCCTTTGATAACCAGCGGCAACTGGCGAATCGTTTTCAGGTTGGCGGTTATGTCTTCGCCCGTGGTTCCGTCTCCCCGGGTTGCTCCTTGCACGAAAATGCCGTTTTCATAACGGGCAGAAAAAGAAAGTCCGTCAATTTTAGGTTCGCTCATAAACGGAATGTCTTCCGCCGTATTCAAAAACCTTTTAACACCCATAATAAAAGAATCGAGTTCTTCAACGGAAAAAATATCACCGAGGGATAACATCGGGAATCGGTGTGTTACTTTGCCGAAATCGGTGTTGATTTTGGTGCCGACCCGATGAGAAGGGCTGTCGGCACGGATGAGGTGAGGGAATCGGGCTTCTATTTGAAGGTTGCGGAGCTTTAAGGCGTCATACTGCGAATCCGTTAAGTACGGTTCATCGTTTTGATAGTAGGCAATATCTGATTTTTCCATTTCCTCAGCCAGATACTGCAATTCGGCGGCGGCTTCTGCTTCAGTTAATGTGAGAACGTCTTTCATAGAATCCCTTTCATCCTTTTTATTGCTGCCAATATAATTTTTTTGTAAGTTTTTTTCCAGAATAAAAGTTTTCTTTTTCAGGTAAAAATAAAAGCGGAAACCTTTTGATTTCCGCTTTTGTCTGTTTGGGTTTGTTTATTTTTCAGGAGAAACGATCATCATCATTTGGCGGCCTTCCATTTTCGGCTCCGAATCGATTTTAATCAATCCTTCCAAATCTTCCAGAATGTTATTTAAAACCTCTTTGCCCATGTCATTGGCGTTCATCTCACGACCTTTGTAACGCATGGTAAATTTAACTTTGTTGCCTTGGCTTAAAAACTTTTTGGCTTGTTTGATTTTTACTTCGTAATCATGGGTGTCAATCATCGGACGAAGCTTAAGCTCTTTTATTTCCACAACTTTTTGGTTCTTCTTGGCTTCGTTCTTGCGTTTTTGAACTTCATATTTGTATTTGCCGTAGTCTAAAACCTTGCATACCGGCGGTGTTGCTTGCGGTGAAATCTCAATTAAATCCAGACCGGCCTCGTCGGCAATTTGTAAAGCTTCCCTGATGGAAACTATTCCCCGGTTTTCTCCGTTTTCATCAATCAGACGAACTTCTTTGACTCTGATGTCTTCGTTAATGCGTGGTCCGTCATCTTCACGTACTGACGCATTGGTATTCTCTTTAGCTATTGTAGCCTCCCAAATTTGTTAAATTAATCATATATATAATACAAAGTTGATAGGGATTATCAAGCGAAATGTTGAGAATCTCAGGCTTTGCTTTTGCAGAATCTTTAGTCTCTCCATTATATATATGAGCACCTATCCTTAAATTATATATACTTATTTCTTAATTTTTCGTTTTCAATAGACCTTGACTCGCAAAAAAAATCTATGTATTATCAAACTCGTATCGAGCAAGTTTCCCTTTTATTAAAAAAATGTTTATTTTTTTTGAAAAAAGTTATTGACATTGGAACATGACTGTCATATAAACCACCACGTCGCCGGATGGTACGACAGTTTGAAAAACAGCTGATGCACTGGGGCGACAGGTTATAATAAAAAGTGAATAAGAGAAAAGAAGAGGATACGCAGACGGTGAGTATCGGAAGATAAAAGAAGTCTGTGTATTTGAACAAAGGAACCAAGAAAATTCTTTTAAGTTAAAGTAGATAGACAGGATTAAATTTAA
>JAGAJR010000006.1 GCA_017626035.1 Alphaproteobacteria bacterium
AACAGATAAGAGTTAAAGTTATTTGCAGTAAGATTTAGTGAAGTAACGCATCCAAGAACATTTAGAGATGTTCATTTTACCGACGGCACAACCGGTAATTTCATATTTTCCGGAGCATTGTTCAAAGGAGCATGCATAACCGGTCGGGCAGGAAGTATGAGTTCCTCTGTAAGCACAAGCTTTACAGCGGTCATATTTGGTAATTCCGTTTTCGGTACAAGAGTTTGCTCCGATTTCCGGTCCCATATCACATTCTTTATATTCAACAGGGCATCCGCAGGCATTTTTTGCTGTGTTTACAACGTATGGCAGGGCACAAGATTGGCAGATATGCTGCGGATAGTAGTAAATACCGAGATCGCGGTTATCACGGCAATAGTTGTTCCCTTCGACAATGTTTTTACGGTAGTCGGCTTCGCTGATATATTCGCTGTTGCCGGCACATAAAGTGAGGTTATCTATTGACGGATTGCATCGGCAGGCGTAATGGGTGCCGTTTTTATCTTCGCAGGCTTCTATTGTTGCAAACTTACCGCAGACGGAACCTTGGTTTCCATCTTCCACTGTGTAGTAGGAGGTGTCGCAAAGACATTCTTTGAAGTATTCCGGATTATGAGGACAACGGGTTGAGTCGTCCGGGTGCATATTGACATCGCATGATGTTTTACTGTAGCCTTCGTCCCGGCATTGATTATTGGTGTCCAAATCAACATCAAACTCCGCGGAGTTTGATGTTCCGAAAGTGGCATCGTCATGACTGGCGATAGATCTGACGGCAGCAAGCTTCACAGCATTATCCAAAGAGGATATAGGCCCAAGATCCAGGGGTGTTACTGTGTGTGAAGCAGATGAGGGATGCAACGAGAAAGGTACGTTACCCTCAACGGTAAAGTTAAGATTAGAGTTAAGAGAATTTGCAGCGGCCTGCATTGAATACGTGCAAGCAACTGCGGCCAAAAGACCGACATATACATTTTTCATTACACACACCTCATAATAGTTTAGACCCAAGGCCTATATACTACCCATATTAAGTCGTTTTTTTTTTTTGCAACAAAAAAGTGCATGTTTCGACAGATTTAAAAGAATTTTCACAAATCTGTAACAAATTTATTTATGCACACCAAGGTATCAGGCTGTTGAAAATTAGCTGTTCGGTCTTTATAAAAATAAGTAGCTAAGGAGTATTGTTTTTATGATTTTTTCAAAATTTGAACGCTTGGTGGCGAGAAGGTATTTACGAGCTAAACGTAAGGAAGGTTTTATTTCTGTTATTACCGGTTTTGCTTTTACGGGGATTGCTCTCGGGGTGGCGACTCTGATTATTGTCATGTCGGTCATGAACGGATTCAGAAGCGAACTGCTTTCCCGCATTCTCGGTATCAACGGTCATATCGGAATTACATCATCGGTCGGATATCCGTTTAATAACTATCAGCAGGCTGTGCGGGATATTGAAGAGTTTGAGCATGTTACCATGGTTATCCCGATGATTGAAAGCCAACTTCTTGTTTCCGCCGGAAAAGCGGCGGAAGGTGCCATGATTCGGGGAATCTCCAAAGAAGATTTGCTGAAAAAGCAAATTTTGGCAGACGGGTTGTCGGCTCTTGATATCAATGATTTCTCCGGAAATAACGTTATTATCGGCAAGCGTTTGGCCAATAAAATGGGAATTATTCCGGGAGAAGAAATTACGCTTATTTCTCCAAACGGAAAAGTAACCGCTTTTGGCACGGTTCCGAGAATGAAATCTTATACGGTGCTCGGGACTTTTGAAATCGGAATGTATGAATACGACTCGAATTTTATTTTTATGCCGCTGGAAGCCGCTCAGAAGTATTTTGGCTTAAACGGAGCTGTTACGGGGATAGATGTTACGCTTGATGATGATAAAATGGTAAATCCCGTGCGGAAAGCAATTGAAGAAAGTGTCGGAGCCGGAGCTTATGTTTATGATTGGAAACAGACAAATTCCGCTTTTTTCAATGCAATTGACGTGGAACGCAATGTGATGTTTTTGATACTGACTTTGATTATTCTTGTGGCTGCCTTTAATATCATCAGCGGGTTGATTATGTTGGTGAAAGACAAGGGGCGGGATATTGCCGTTTTGCGAACCATGGGGGCAACCAAAGGGATGATTATGCGAATCTTTTTCATGGACGGAGCCTTTATCGGTGTTGTCGGAACACTTTTGGGGTTGGTATTAGGCGTGTTGTTCTGTGAAAATATCGAATCCATTCGTCAAGGGCTGCAGCAGCTTATGGGGCGTGATTTGTTTTCGGCAGAAATTTATTTCTTATCACAGCTTCCGGCAAAAATGGATGTTATGGAGGTTGTCAGTGTTGTGGTAATTTCTTTGTTATTGTCGTTTATGGCAACGATTTATCCGGCATACAGAGCGGCAAAATTTGATCCGGTGGAGGCTTTGCGTTATGAATAGTCAACCAACTTTATCGCTGAAAAAAGTGCACAAAAGTTTTAAGCAGGGTTCTCAGAATCTGGAAGTTCTAAGAGGGGTGGATTTGGATATCATGCCCGGAGAAGTCGTTGCTTTGCTGGGGCCTTCCGGTTCGGGAAAATCTACGTTGCTGCAAATTGCCGGTCTGCTTGACCGTCCGACTAAGGGCGACATTCATCTTGACGGGCAAAAATGTTCAAAACTCGGAGATGCAATGCGGACATATCTGCGGCGGGATTATTTGGGGTTTGTTTATCAATACCATAACCTTTTGCCGGATTTTGATGCTATGGAAAACGTGATGCTGCCGCAATTGATTGCCGGAACTAACGAAAAAACGGCAAAAGAAAAGGCTCAGTGGCTTCTTTCTCGTTTGGGGTTGGAACGGCGTTTGAAACATCGTCCGGCAGAATTGTCCGGCGGCGAGCAGCAGCGGGTGGCAATTGCCCGGGCTTTGGCTAATGCCCCGAAACTTTTGCTGGCAGATGAACCAACCGGAAACCTTGATCCGAAAACGGCGGAAATTGTTTTTGCCGAGCTTTTGGCAATCGTGAAAGAAACCGGGTTGTCTGCCTTGATTGCAACTCACAACTTTGAACTTGCCGACAGAATGGACAGGAAAGTAACGTTGAAAGACGGCAAGCTTCAGGATATGCGGGCGGCAAGTTTTGTCAGCGGAGAAAATTTTTATTAGGAGAAGCTTATGAAGTTAGTCTCTTTGTTGTTTTTGTGTTTAGGGTTGGCCGTTACTGCTGCGGAGGCCAAATATAATCCTCCGGCAGAGGGAAAGGTGCGTTCCCGTTCTCAGGAAATTGCCGCTTATCAGATGCGTGAATTTGACGAGGACGGAGACGGTGTGCTCACGGTTGAAGAGTATGAAAAACGTTTTGACAAGCTGACGAGAGAAGACCGCCGGAATTTGCGTCGTGCCAACAAAGAAGGCAACTATATGTCTCCGGAAGAACAGTTTAAAGCCATGGATACGGATGAAGACGGAAAAGTCAGCGAAGAAGAGCGGGCCGTCTTTATTCGTAAGATGAGAGATGAAGGAAATTATTTTTATTAAAAAAGAATCCGATGAAACTGTAAAAAATGCTTGCAATATATGATTGTTGAGTGTATAAACGGGTTCGTCTGGAGTGTTTCGGGCTGTTTGGCATGCCTGAATACTCATAAAGCATCCAAAAATAAAATTGAATGAAAGGAAGCAAAATGCCTAAATTGAAAACTAAAAGTTCCGCAAAAAAGCGTTTTAGTGCTACAGGAACCGGCAAATTAAAAAGAAATTTTGCAAATAAGAGACACTGCCTATTCTGCAAAACTCAAAAAATGAAAAGACAAGCTCGCGGTACAACTCTGTTGTCTGAGTCTGATGCCAAGATTGTTAAACTGTTTTTACCATATTTGTAGGAGGAAAGTTAGATGTCTCGTGTTAAAAGAGGTGTAACAGCTCACGCTCGTCACAAAAAAATTCTGTCTATGGCTAAAGGTTACAGAGGCCGTAACAAAAACGTTTTCAGAGTTGCTGTTGAAAAAGTTGAAAAAGGTTTACAATATGCTTACCGCGACAGAAGAGCGAAAAAGAGAAACTTCCGCTCCTTGTGGATTCAGAGAATTAACGCTGCCGCCCGTTTGTATGATATGACTTATTCTCGATTTATTAGCGGGCTCACCAAAGCTAATATCGAGTTAGACAGAAAAGTTCTGGCAGATATAGCTTTAAAAGAGCCTCAAGCTTTTGCTAAGTTGGTAGATTCTGCTAAGGCTGCTTTGAATAAGTAAGAATTATTTCACAAAAAATTATAAAAAAGAGTCGTCTTGAGGAATCGAGCAGACTCTTTTTTATTTTAAAATCCGAAAAGTCTGTGCAGATATTAAAGTTACAGTTTAATGTTTTAGGTGGAAAAATGGAAAATATTGAAAAGTTAAAAGAGGAATTGTCCGCAGGTATTTTGGCTGCCGGAGATATTAAATCTTTGGAAGAAGTCCGTGTTGCCATCAGCGGTAAAAAAGGAAAAATTACCGAACTGATGAAAGGGTTGGGAGCTTTGCCTTTGGAAGAGAAAATCGAAATGGGTAAAAAGCTTAACTTTTTGAAAAACGATTTGGAGAAGATGCTGGAACAACGTAAGTCCGAATTGGAAGAAAAAGAGCTGAATGCCAAATTGGCCTCCGAATATATTGACGTTACCCAGCCGGTGCGGCCGGAAGTTCAGGGTCGTATTCATCCTGTAAGCAAAATTTATGAGGAAGTCGTGGCTATTTTTGGAGAAATGGGATTTGACGTTGCCGAAGGGCCGGATATTGAAGACCAGTTCCACAACTTCAGTGCTTTGAATATGCCGGAAAATCACCCGGCCAGACAAATGCACGATACTTTTTATCTGGCTGACGATGCAAATAAAGACTTTGATATGGACAGCAGTTATGTTATTCGGACGCATACGTCTCCGGTGCAAATCCGTACTATGGAAAACAAGCGTCCGCCAATCAGGATTATTGCTCCGGGCAGAACTTATCGTTCCGATTATGACGCAACCCATACTCCGATGTTCCACCAAATCGAGGGGTTGGTTATTGACAAGAATATTACCATGGCTCATTTGAAAGGCTGTCTGTATGATTTTATCAAAGCCTTTTTTGAATTGGATGAAATTCCGGTTCGTTATCGTCCGTCTTATTTTCCGTTTACCGAACCGTCTGCCGAAATGGATATCGGCTGTCTGAAAACCAAAACCGAACTTAAAATCGGTGCCGGAACGGATTGGCTGGAGATTTTGGGCTGCGGTATGGTGCATCCGAATGTTTTGAAAGCCGGAGGCATTAATCCGGATGAATATCAGGGCTTTGCTTTCGGTCTTGGTTTAGATCGTTTGGCAATGTTGAAATACGGTATTCCTGATTTACGCACTTTCTTTGAATCTGATGTCAGATGGCTGAAACATTACGGCTTTACGCCGCTGGATATTTCATCAATGACGGGAGGTTTGAGCAATAACGGAGGATTGGCACGATGAAATTTACATTATCTTGGCTGAAAGAACATTTGGACACAACTGCAGGAATTGACGAGATTGGTGAAACGCTTACCAAAATCGGTTTGGAAGTTGAAGAAATTTTTAATCCTGCCGCACAGTTAGACGGTTTTGTTACAGCAGAAGTTGAAACTTATGAAAAACATCCGGATTCAGATCATCTCGGTTTATTAACTGTTAATACCGGAAAAGAAAAGCTGCAGGTCGTTTGCGGAGCTCCGAATTGTCATCAGGGATTAAAAGGTATTTTTGCCCCTGTCGGCGTTACCATTCCTTGCTACAATGAGGTGTTGAAAGTCGGAAAAATCCGCGGCGTGGAGAGCTTCGGCATGATGTGTTCCGAAAAGGAACTCGGTGTCGGCGAAGATCATAGCGGTATTATTGAACTTCCTGCCGATACGGAAATCGGAAAGCCTGCCGCCGAAGTGTTGAATATTGATCCGGTCATTGAAATTTCCATTACGCCGAACCGGGCCGAATGTTTGGGTGTTCGCGGTGTTGCCCGTGATTTGGCTGCCGCCGGTCTGGGAACGTTAAAACCTTTGAAAATTTCCAAGACAGAAGGGAAGTTCAAAAGCCCCGTTAATGTAACGGTTGAAGATTTTAAAGCCTGCCCGACTTATGTCGGACGCTATATCCGCAATGTAAATAACAAAGCGGAAACTCCGAAATGGATGAAAGACCGCCTGACGGCTATCGGGCTGCGTTCAATTTCTCCGTTGGTGGATATTACGAATTATATCAACTATGATATGGCTCGTCCGCTGCACGTATTTGATGCTGACAAACTCAACGGAAACATTACGGTCAGAATGGCCAAAGACGGAGAGAAGTTTGTTTCTCTGGAAGAAAAAGAATATGCTTTGGACAATTGCTCTTTGGGTATTTGCGACGATGAGGGGGTTCAGTGTCTGGGCGGTATTATGGGCGGTCAGGAAAAAGGCTGTTGTGCTGAAACCAAGAACGTCTTTTTGGAATGTGCTCTGTTTGCTCCGGAAGTTATTGCCCGGACGGGACGGCATTTCCAAATTGATTCCGATTCACGTTATCGTTATGAACGCTGGGTTGATCCGAAGTCGAATATTCTCGGTTCAGATTATGCAACGCAGATGATTTTGGAAATTTGCGGAGGCGAAGCTTCGGAAGTGATTGTGGCCGGAAGCGAAGACTGCGAAGAGCGGGTTGCTTATTTGCGTCCGTCAAGAATTAAAGACTTAATCGGGCTTGACGTTTCTCAAGATAAGATTGTTGAAATTTTGAATAATCTCGGTTTTAAAACCAGTTTGGAAAACGATAAAATCAAGGCTGTTTCTCCGACGTGGAGAGGCGATATTGAAGGCGAGCATGATTTGGTTGAAGAAATTGTCAGAATGATCGGTTTGAATGAAATTCCGGCAGAATCTTTGCCTAACGGAACATTTCCGAAACAGGTTTTGAACCAATTTCAACGCAATGTTGTTACAATGAAGCATGAACTGGCTTCCCGCGGAATGTATGAAACGGTTACCTGGAGTTTTACCGATTCCGAATTGGCTCAGTATTTCCGCAAAGGAAACGAGGCCATTATTCTGCATAATCCGATTGCTGCCGATTTGAATGAAATGCGTCCGTCGCTGCTGCCAAATCTGCTTATCGGTTTGAAAAACAATATTGCCCGCGGGTATGGCAATGTTTCGCTTTTTGAAGCCGGACCGGAATTCTTCGGACGCAAACCGGGCGAACAGAAATTTATGGTATCGGGAATTCGCTGCGGACAAACCTCTAAAAAACATTGGACCGGAGAGGCGAGAGCTTTTGACGTGTTTGACGTTAAGGCTGATGTTTTGGCGGTTATTGCCGCGGCAAAAGGCCCTTATGAAAATCCGCAGATTTCCATGGATGCTCCGTCTTATTATCATCCGGGACGTTCGGGCAGTATTCGTTTGGGTAAAAATGTTTTGGCTTACTTTGGCGAACTTCATCCGAATGTTTGCAAAAAGTTTGGTTTGAAGCAGAGAGTTATGGCTTTTGAAGTCTATGCCGATAATATTCCTTTGCCGAGAAACACACAGGATAAGGCAAGAAAACGTCTTGAACTGTCGCAATTCCAGCCGGTTGATAAGGATTTGGCTTTTGTTGTCGACAAGAGTGTTCTGGCAACTAATTTGATGGCGGCCGCTCGTAATGCCGACAAAGAACATATTACCGATGTTCGGATGTTTGATATTTATGAGGGTGAAAATCTTCCGGAAGGAAAGAAATCCATTGCTTTAGGCATTACTTTCCAACCGAAGGAGAAAACCTATACGGATCAGGATATTGAAAATCTGATGAATAAGGTTATTGTTGCTGTTAAGCAGAAATGCGGTGCCGAACTGCGTTAACATTTCCTTGTTAAAATGAAAAAGGGCTTTCAACCGTTTGGGTTGGAAGCCTTTTTATTTTTTTTAATCAGGCTTTTGTCAGTAAGCCGGATGATGTATGGAACTCTGGAGCCAGAACAAGACATTGACAATTTGTTCGGCAACAAATTTTAAACACACTAGGAATACAGCGATAATCACGATTGCTAAAATTACACGTCCTACGGATTTAGCGACAAGCACCAGTTTTGATTTGTTGTTCATACTGAGAATAATTAAAGGTTTAACATAAAAATTTCTTTTTCTAATATAAAAAAACAGGCTTTACTATAGCCTGTTTTTTGTGTTTTGTCAAAAGGGATTATTCCTTAATAATTGCCGATATATGTTCTTCAATTATTTTCTTGTCAAAGTCCGGGACTTTGTTTTGGGATAAGCCGTCGCGAATTTTTCTTTTGGTGGCTTTCCGGTCAACTTCACCGCTTTCGTCTTCCAGCGTCAAAGCGTGTTTCCACTGAAAACGGGCTTCATTTCGGCGTCCGCCGAACCAATAAGCATCGCCCAAGTGATCACTGATGAGAGCGTTTGCCGGTTCCATTTGGTTAGCTTTTTCCAGATAAACAATGGCGTTGTCATACATTCCTAAAATGTAAAATGCCCACCCCAGGCTGTCAGCAATGTTTCCGTCATTCGGAGATTGGTTGTAGGCATCGACAATCATGCCGAATGCTTCTTCAATGTTTTCGCCCCGTTTAATCCAGCTGTATCCCAAGTAGTTTAATACCAGATAATGATTTTGACTTAAATCAATGGCCGTTTTCAGGTTTTGTTCTGCTTTTTTCCATTGACCGCTGCGTTCGTAAGAAATTCCCAGAGCATAATATAAAATCCAGTGTTGGGATTCAATTTGCGGAACGCTTTTAATTGCATATTCGTAATACTTGACGGCTTCTTCCTGTTTGTTGCGGATGCGGAGAACATCTCCCAAATCAAGTAAAAGCTGGTAATTGTTCGGTGTTTCCAGAGCTAAAGATTTTAACAGCAGCTCGGCTCCCGGATAGTCTTGCAAAGCAACCAGATTATTGGCTTTTTTTACCTGAACGGAGTAATAAGCTTCTGAGCTTTCCGGGATTTGTTCGTAAATTTCGTTGGCTTCTTCATACATTTCCCTGTTTTCGAGAATGTCGGCGAGAAGGAGTTTTGCCAAGTCATAATCTTGGTTGGAGTAAATAGACAGGCAGATGAAAATATGGGCAATGTCAATGCCCGAGGCTCCCTGCCGCAGTGTTGCCGCGATGCTGAACAAAGCTTCGGACATTCCTTTGTTCGGATTGTCGATAATTTTTTGCGTTTTTTCAGGATCGGCTTTGGCGACGTTGTTGTCCAAGCGGCGGAGCATGTCGGCCATCAGCTTTTCATCATTGTATTTTTGAGACAAGGCAACGGCTTTGTCTTTTTGTCCGGTGCGGAGGTAGAAATTTGTAATAACCTGCAGAGCCCGGAAGGACATTTCCAGTGTTTCTTCATTAACGATAATTTCATAGTGTTTTTGAGCTTCGTCTTTACGGTCAAAATAGTCATTGAGCATTCCGGCATGGAAATGATAAAGGGCTTTAAAACTTTTTTCTTTGCTGATGCCGGAGAGGGCTTTCATCGCTTTGTCGTGATCGTTAAGTCCGGCATAAGCCCAAGCGGACATTAAAGGGATAATGAATTGTTTATAAACCGGCCCGTCAAGTTTGTTGATTGTGGTGTTTACGTTTTGGAATTGGCCTTTCTTCATTTCCTCCACGGCGATGATGATGTAGGTAAAATTGTTGTTGTCGCCGTTTTTCAGGGATTGGCGGGCGTATTTTGCGGCTTCTTCAATGCGTCCCTGAGAAGCGAGAATGACATAAAGGCGGCTGATAAGATCCTGATTTTTAGGATCGTCGTTTAAGGCTTGGATGTAATAATCTGCGGCTTTATTAAAGTTGCGGCGTAAATGAGCAACCCTTCCGGCCAGATAAGCTCCGTAGGATTTTTTCAGTGTCGGGTCTTTATATACGATATTTGTCGAATTATCGCTTTTGTTCTCGTCCCAACGGTTGGAACAGGAATTAAAAATAATAATTCCCAAAACCAAAAAAAATATGTACCCGAGCTTTGCCATTTTAAGAAATTATCCTGAAAATATATCTGTTTAAGAATCTTAAACTTCATCTTATAGAAATTTTTGAATCATACAATAATAAATTGTTATTTAATACACTAAATATGTGTAAACAACTTATTTATTATTGCAAAAAAAATCAATTGATTTACTTTGTTTTATTATGAATGAAAATATGACCTTAAAACAGATTTTGGAGTGGTATGTCGATGCCGGAGTGGATGAAACTTTCGGCGAGGTTCCTTTTGGAAAAAACATATCCGAACCTGTTTCAGTCAAAATTCCCGTTTCGGTTTCGAAACCCGTTGAAAATACTGTCCGGCAGGCGACGACTGAGTTGGCACAAGCTAATATTACGGCTAGGCAAAATGCCCGCGAGATGTGTGCCAAGGCCGAAACTTTGGATGATTTACGGGCTTTGGTGGAGGCTTTTGACGGGTGTGCTTTGAAACTGACCGCTTCTAAAACTGTTTTCGGGGGAGGAAACCCTGCTTCAAAAATTATGTTAGTCGGCGAAGCTCCCGGAGCGGACGAAGATCGTATCGGGCAGCCTTTTGTCGGCCGGAGCGGGCAGCTTTTGGATAAAATGCTGAAAGCAATTAATATTGACAGGACATCTTGCTACATTACCAATGTTTTGCCTTGGCGTCCGCCGGGAAACAGAACGCCTACCGACGGAGAAATTGCCGTTTGTCTGCCGTTTTTGAAAAGACAGATAGAGTTGATTTCTCCGGAAGCAATTGTCGTTTTGGGAGGCAGTGCCGCCAATGCTTTGCTGGAGACGGAAGAACCGATTTCACGTTTGCGGGGAAAGTGGTTGGATTATAAGAAAAACGACGGAAGTGTCGTGCCGGTTCTGGCCACGTTCCATCCGGCGTATTTGTTGCGAAACTCCGGGCAGAAAGCTAAAGCTTGGACGGATTTGCTGCGTTTATCAAAAAAAATTATACAATGATATTATCTTTTTCTTCATAATTTATTGGTAAATTAAAAGAAACTGAATTATTATTTAGAAAATTTCACAGGTTTAACTTTTTTAAGGAATGTGTTTTATGAGCAATAAAAGAATATTTACGGGTGTTGCGGCAGCTATGCTGGCCGGGGTCTGCCTTTCAGGGGCTCGGGCTCAAAACATCAACGATATTGCCGCTCCGGTTAAAAATAAAGTGGTTTCCGCCCATAAGGGAAAAGCTGATGCCGTTTTATTTAAAGTTCATGATATTTCGTCGGTTAAAAATACGGACGGCGATGTTGTGGCCTGTGAGTTTAAAGTTACTTTTTACAACCGTTCTCCGAAGGATATCAGCGGAGCCACCCTTCTGCTCAGTTGGAAAGACAGGGTTATTAACGGTGTGATTGACGAAGAATTGAAACGCAGCGATGAAAAAAATAAAATGAATAACGACGGCCGTTATGTTCGGGCAACTTCGGCAACGGAAAAAGTTACGCCGATAGACGTCAATGCTTCTGTCGATATGCCGGCAATCAAGGCCTATAAACAGCTTACATTGAGTTCAAGGCTGCAATCCGACAGATGTTTTCTGCTCTTGGGCAATACAGATTTTAAGGTTAGTTCCTGTTCTGCCGTTGATAATCAGTCTTCGATGGCTATGGCCGGTTACGGTAACAGCGATTGCGGCGGTTTATTCAAATTTGTTTCATCTAAAGAGCCGGATTATTATAAAGAATTTAAGAAGATTTCTTATGATGAAGAAAAAGCAGCCAAGAGAACGGCTCAGGAGAAAGATACTCAGGAGGTTAACAAGGCTTACGGCGAAGCGGTTGATTCCCTTAATTCGGCATCAAGTATTTTATCCCGCATCAAATAAGCGAGGAGCGGAAAATGAAAGCATTGATGAAAAAAACAAACTGGCTGTGTTTTATTGCAGGGATGTTGCTTGTCTGCAATGTTGATGCTTTCGCCCAGATGTTCGGGGATGAAACTTTTGAAGAAACTCCGGTTTCCGAACCGGTTAAGCCGGAGAAAAAAGCTCCCGCTGCCAGCAACAGGGATATTCTGGCTAATCCGAGGGCTCGCCGTTCTCCGGTAAATTCGGTAAAAAAGCCGGCAGCAAAGTCAGATGTAACGACTTATGCCGGAGAAAAGGTTACCAAAGACGAAATTGTCGAGACGGAAAAGCGACTGTCTGAACAAAAAGGCAAAAAGCGTTATATTCCTCAGGTTTTGAGACCGACACTGGATGGCTCCAAACGCGGACGCACTTCTATGCGGCAAGTGGTTAAAGACGGGGAAGCCATGCCGGAGGATGATGCTTTAATTTTCCTTTATTACAGTGATTTTTCTTTGGAACAGACTTTAAGCGGAACGATTATGTGCAATGTGCGGTTTAATATTATGACAACATTGGATCGTAAGCTTAATAATCTGAGTGTGCGGTTGAAGTGGCCGAAGCTGGAAACAACATTGAGTTTTATCAGCGTTAACCCGAATGAGCAAACTTATCTGTCGTATACGCTTCTCGGCGAGGGATGTTATACGATGGACAAGCTTCCGAACATCGTGGTAAACAGATGCCGGGTTAAAAACATGACACAACAGGACTGTGCTTCCAGAATTCGTTGGTTGAAAAAACAGTAACGGAAAAAGTGTGGAGAAGTTGATTAGCCGGGTAAAAGTTTGTTTATGGGTGCTTTTGTGCTGGGGCATGATGATGTGCCGTGATGTGCAGGCCCGCCCGATTATTGACAGCAACTGCTACAATCAAATCCTTTCTTATCTTTATATTTCCCGAGATGATGTAACAACCTATAAGAAAATTTTTAAAGCTTTGGAAAAAGAGGATTTTCGAACGGTTGACAATCTGATTGAAGATTTGGACAGCGATATTCTCATGGGACATGTTTTAGCCGAAAAATATCTATCCAAAACTTACAAAAGCAAGTATGTGGAATTGCAGATATGGCTGGAAAAATACGGCGATTTGCCTCAGGCAGACAAAATTTACCGTTTGGCTTCAAGAAAGGGACGGGAAGAGGGGCTTTCTATTCCGGTTACGGAAAATCGCCCGAGGATTTTTTCGCCATACAGCTGGTTTAATAATGCGTATGAGAATTTGTCGCCGGCAAACAGAGCCTTTGTTCGAAAAAAAGTTACCGAGTTTCGAAAAAATATCAATAAGGGCAAAACCCGGGCTGCCCGAGCGATTTTGGAAGACAAAAAGTTTCGGATGATTATTCCGAACAGAGAATATGACGCGATGTCGGCAACGTTGGCAACGGTGTATTTTTTGGATAATGAAGATGCTCTGGCTTTGAAATGGGTGGAGAAGGCGGCAAGGCGTAGTCAGGATGCAACGGCTTGTTGGTTTGGCGGTCTGGCGGCTTGGCGGATGAAAAATTATAAACTGGCGGCAGATTATTTCGGTAAACTCGGAAAACTCAGCGATAATGACGAATGGCTGGTTTCTGCGGGAGCCTATTGGGGATACAGAGCTCAGCTGCGGCGGAAAAATAAAACGGAAGCCGAAAAACTTTTGCGTCAGGCTTCAAAATACAAGCGGACTTTTTATGGTATTTTGGCGAATTACAAATTGGGAAACCCGATGGATTATAATTGGTCGGGGGCGTCTTATCTGAACGATTTCAGCAATTATGAATATATTAACGAGTTGGTGTCGTCTCCGGCTATCCGGCGGGCGATTATTCTGGTTCACGCCAAACGGAAAGATTTGGCGGAAAAGGAACTTCGTGCCGATTTGAAGAATATGAGCGACAAGCAAAAGGAAGCGGCAATGTATATTGCCGACCAGTATCATATGCATGCTTTGGGGATTTTGATTTCCAATCAGTTGAAAAAAGACGACAAGGCGGTTTTTTATGACCATTTGGCTTATCCGGCACCGAATTGGAAACCTAAAAGCGGTTGGAAATTGGATAGGGCTTTGGTTTTGGCGTTGGTTCGGCAGGAATCGGGATTTATGCCGAATGCGGGCAGCGGAGCCGGAGCGAAAGGCCTGATGCAGCTGATGCCGAACACGGCTTTTCACATTACTAAAGACCGGCGGTTGAAAAAAGACCATACGCCGCTTTTGGATGTGGAATATAATTTGGAAACCGGCCAAAAATATGTGAATTATCTTTTGGAAAAACCGTTTATTAACGGTAATTTGTTCTTTTTGACCACGGCGTATAATGCGGGGCCGGGAAATCTGCTGAAATGGCAGAAAAAAATGAAATACGGCAATGATCCGTTGATGTTTATTGAGACTCTTCCGGCTCGGGAAACCCGGATTTATATTGAACGGGTTATGGCCAATTTCTGGGTATACAGTGCCAAGTTTGACAAGGAACACAAGAGCTTGGAAGAACTGGCCGCCGGAAAATGGCCGACATTATAGCCGAATTGCCCCCTAATAAGAGTTGTTTTCTGTCTAAAAATATGCTAATATAATACTTAACAAAAGTATTATTAGTTTTAAGCATATGTATATGGGGTTTTGCCTTTTTGGTTTTCCCGTGGCTATCTAATAATCTTTTTTAATCGGACTGACGGTTATTGAGTTTTTGTTTGAGGATTTGGGACTGTTGTTTGATTGGAGAAGTTTTGATGTTTAGGTCTTTTACTTTATTGTTTAGGACTTTTACGACGAGACATTTCTGATTTTGACGGACCTGAGACTTTGAACTTTATAAAATTTGAAGACTGACGGACTGATTTAATAAAAAAGAATATTAATCAAAAAAATAAAAAATATGGGAACATTCGTTTTCTTTTGCGTAGTCATCTTCATTGCATGGCTCGTATTAAAAGTTTGTGGTGGAATTTGTGGTTTGATTGGAATGCTCTTTGCCCTTTGCGAATATGCTTTGGGTGGTGCCATTATAGGTGCAGGAGTTTGTTTCATTTTTACCTTCTCTTGGAGTGCTGCTACTGTAGGTGCCGTTGTTGGTGCTATTATCGGTGCTCTCTGCACTTTGAAACAAGTAGTACGTCTGATAAGAGGTTAAAATCTACCCTCAAAAAACTTTTTAGGCTGCCTCTCTCGGGGCAGTCTTTTTCTTTGGGTAATTGAAAACTCCGAAAGCAAGGATATATCTTTAGGGTATATGTTTTTTCAAGGAGTTTGAGTAAATGGAATTATATTTGTTTTTGGCCCTGTTCTTGGTGTATGTTCTGACAGCTTTTCTGGTTAAAAAAAACGTCCTTTATAAAATCTGGACATTGGCGTTTATTGCCACGTTTATTATTACCGCCGTTTCCATTGCGTTTTTGAGAGTGAACAATCAGGATGTGATGATGTCGGCCAATGAGTTGAACTGGTATTATCTGCTTTATTTATTTGGATCAATGTCGGTAGTGCTGGGGATTATCAATATATGGATGTATCGTCGTCCGATTTTCAGAGTTTTGTTTGAAAAACAAGAAGATGAAGACGATGATGAGGATGAAAAAGCTTAGCCGTTTTTAATGCGGATAAGTTGAGGTTTATTGTTGATGACAACCTTGTAGAGGTTTCTTTTTATCAGTGAAAATTTTTTCGCGGCATTTAAAAAGCGGCAGGTTAACGCGGTATTGGAAGAAATAATCAGCGGAATATCTGCCGTTTTTTGTTGTTTTGTTTCCGGCAGTTTGTTTAAGAAAGTCTGAAATTCGTTTTCGTCTTTCCAGTTTTCTGCTCCGCTTAAGTCTCTTTTTAAGTCAATGACTTTTCCGTTCCAAGGCAGAGGATGCGTTTGTTCAAATTCCTTAACGTTTGTCCCGAGGAGAAAAAGCAGGTTTTCTTCCGCTTCCTGCTGGTTGTCTGCCGCATGAATAAGGTGTCCGCCGCCGGTCCATTGGCGGTATTGATATTTGCGGCCGATGATATTGCCGTTTAAGTTGTTTTTGATGGCAGGTTTCAAGTCGTGAATAACCACCAGAAGGAAAGAGTCTGTTCCGCATTCCTGCTGCTTTTTGCAGTTCTTGGGCAGTTTTTTTCCGTAGAAGCGGGTCAGGTTGTCGGCAAAACGCTCTTTTGACCAAGTTATGTTATAAACCTGGCGGATTTCAAAATTTTCGGAAATGTCGGCGAGGATTTCTTTTTCCTTACCGCGGGCGTTATTCCAGATAATAAATAAGTTCAGTTCTTTTTTCATGGGGCTATCATATAAATTTTCGTGGCTTTTATCAAGAATAATGTTAGTTTTATAAAAAATGTAATAAACAGGCTGAAGCAAATGATAAGAGTAAACGGGATTAAAGCAGATTTGGACGCTGATATGGCAGCGTTGAAAGAAATTGTGTCGATGAAAACTGGACTGGCTCCGGAATATATTTTAAAACTCCGGATTGCCAAACGGTCGGTTGATGCCCGAAACAAAACCAATGTGCATTTTGTGTATTCCCTTGATATGGATGTGGACGGTGATGAGGACTATATTTCCACTATTTTGGCATGGAAAGACATTGAGCTGATTAAGCAGATTCCGGAAGTGGAAATTCCGAAGGCGGCAAAAGCGGTTAAAATGCGTCCGGTGGTTGCCGGAACCGGTCCGGCGGGAATGTTGGCAGGGTTGGCATTGGCGGAAGCCGGGCTTAAGCCGATTTTGCTGGAGAGAGGGAAAGAAGTTGACGAACGCCGGAGGGACGTGGAAAGTTTTTGGGCGACGGGAAGTCTGAGGCCGGACTCAAACGTGCAGTTCGGAGAAGGCGGAGCCGGGACTTTTTCTGACGGAAAGCTGATGACCGGTGTTAAAAAAGACCAATATATGCGAAAAGTTTTGCAAGAGTTTGTGCAGGCCGGAGCTCCCGAAGAAATTCTTTATCTTGCCAAACCGCATATCGGAACGGATAACCTGACATCTATGGTTAGGAATATTCGCCGGAAGATTATTTCATTGGGCGGAGAATACCGTTTCGGGCATAAACTGGCGGGATTGGTTACGGAAAAGGACGCGTTAAAAGCCGTCAAAATTCAAATTTCCGGCGGAGAAGAATATGAATTGCCTTGCGAACGATTAATTTTGGCTGTCGGGCACAGTGCCAGAGACACGTTTGAAATGCTTTATGCTTCCGGTGTCGGCATTGAACAGAAACCGTTTTCGGTCGGTGCCAGAATAGAGCACCGCCAATATATGATTGATGAGTCCCAATACGGGCGTTTTGCCGGACATCCGAAACTGGGAGCCGCAGATTATAAGCTTGCGGTTCATTTTTCGAACGGACGTTCCGCTTATACTTTTTGTATGTGTCCGGGCGGGCAGGTAATTGCCGCGGCATCGGAAGAGGGCGGTGTGGTTACCAACGGAATGAGTGAGTTCGCCCGAAAAAAGGCTAATGCCAACTCGGCTTTGCTGGTAGGGGTTACGCCGGAAGATTTTGGTTCAAAACATCCTTTGGCGGGAATGTATTTTCAACGGAAAATTGAAGAAGCCGCGTTTCGTGTCGGCGGCGGAAATTATTATGCTCCGGCTCAATTGGCCGGAGACTTTCTCAAAAACAAAGAATCGGAAGACTGGGGTAATGTCGAACCGTCCTATAATCCGAGAGTCCGATTTACCAATCTGGCGTATGTTTTGCCGGAATATGTGGTTGACACCATGCGGAAAGCCATTGTGGAAATGGATAAAAAACTCAAAGGGTTTGCGTCTTATGATGCGGTTTTGACAGGGCCTGAAACGCGAAGTTCTTCTCCGGTCAGGATTGTTCGGGACGAGACTTTGCAAAGCAATATCAAGGGTCTTTATCCGTGCGGGGAAGGAGCAGGATATGCCGGAGGAATTTCCAGTGCGGCAATCGACGGTTTGAAGGTCGCTTTACAAGTGGTGGAAAGCTTGGTTTAATTGTTTGCATAAAATTATCGGCTTGGTAATATGGGTGCAGAAAAGTAACAAAAATAAGGAACTGATGATGAAAGTTGCAATTATTGGGACAGGGTATGTCGGCCTTCCGACAGGCGTCGGGTTGGCAGAACTCGGAAACAAAGTTGTTTGTGTTGATAAAATCGCAGAAAAAATAGATTCCTTAAACAGCGGCAAAATCACAATTTATGAAGACGGGATGGAAGAACTTTTTCAGAAGAATCTGAAAAAAGGCAGCATTTCTTTTACCCAAGATATGGAAACTGCCGTCAAGGACGCTGATTTGGTAATGATTGCGGTGGGAACGCCTCCGCATCCGGAAACAAAAGAAGCTGATTTGAAGTATATTTATGCCGCAGCGGAAGAATTGGCCCAATATTTGACAGGTTACACGGTTGTGGCGACAAAATCGACGGTGCCGGTCGGAACCGGAGACGAGGTTGAGGCAATTATTAAAAGGGTTAATCCCGATGCGAACTGCGATGTGGTTTCTTTGCCGGAATTTTTACGGGAAGGTTTTGCCATTCACGATTTTTTCAATCCGGACCGGATTGTCATCGGTGCCAACACGACAAAAGCCCAGGAAGTGCTTTTGACTTTGTATAAGCCGTTCAAAGGCAAGACGGAATTTCTGCTGGTAAACCGCAAGTCATCGGAAACAATTAAATATGCCTCCAATGCTTTTCTGGCGATGAAAATTCATTATATCAACGAAATGGCTAATTTCTGCGAAAAGGCCGGGGCGGATATTAATGAAGTGGCAAAAGGCATGGGGCTTGACTCCCGTATCGGTAAAAAGTTTTTGAACGCAGGGCCGGGATATGGCGGTTCTTGTTTTCCGAAAGATACCAATGCCATGGCTCAGATGGGCAAAAAATACGGAGCCCGTCTTAACTTGATTGAAACCACGATTGCCAAGAATGATGAACGCAAGGTTGAAATGGGGCAGCGGGTTATTGACGCGGTTAAAGATTACAAAGACGGAAAAATCGCGGTTTTAGGTTTGGCTTTCAAAGGCGGAACGGATGACTGCCGCGACTCTCCGGCTATGGAAATTTTGAATGAAATTTTGCGTCATTCCTCCAATGTTTCGGTTTATGATCCGAAAGCAATGGAAAATGCTCAAAAGCTTATCGGAGATAAAGTGGTTTATGCCAATGATGCTTATGAGGCCTGCAAATCGGCAGATATTTTGGTAATTTTGACCGAGTGGGAAGAGTTTAAGCATTTGGATTTGGTTAAACTTAAGCAGATTATGCGTCATGCCAGAATTATGGATATGCGGAATATGCTGAATCCGAAAGACGTGAAGAATAACGGTTTTGTATACAGCTGTATAGGAATGAAGTAAATGGTGAAAATTCTTGTTGCCGGCGGTGCCGGATATATCGGAAGCCATGTGGTTAAGGCGATTTTGAAGGCCGGACATCAGGCCGTGGTTTATGATGACCTGTCCAGCGGGCAGAGAATTAACCTTTTTCCGCAGGCTGAATTTATTCAAGGGGATATTCTGGATTATGCGGCGTTGAAGGAGGCAATGAGCCGGAATATTGACGCGGTGGTGCATTTGGCCGGAAAAAAGGCTGTCGGCGAGTCAATGCTTGTGCCGGAGAAGTATGCCGTTAATAATATTACCGGAGCGTTGAACATTATCAATGCTATGGCGGAGTGCGGCGTAAAGCATATTGTTTTTTCCTCTTCCGCAGCGGTTTACGGAATGCCGGAATATCTTCCCGTCGATGAAAAACATCCGCTTAATCCGATTAACTATTACGGGTTTACCAAATTGGAATTTGAAAGAAATCTGGAATGGTACAGCCGCTTAAAAGACTTCAGTTATATGGCATTGCGGTATTTTAACGCCGTTGGGTATGATGCCGAAGGGGATATTCGGGGAAAAGAACTGAATCCGCAAAATCTGCTGCCGATTATTATTGAAGCGGCGACGGGAAAACGGGAATGCCTGAATGTATTCGGAAATGATTATGAAACCAGAGACGGGACTTGCGTGAGGGATTACGTTCATGTTACAGACTTGGCAAAGGCTCATGTTATGGCTCTTGAAAAATTGATGGACGGGGCGAAGTCTGAAGTTATCAATTTGGGAACAAATACCGGAACGACGGTTAAGGAAGTCATTCAGGCAGCAGAGAAAGTTATCGGCAAGAAACTGAACGTCAAGTATGTTGAACGGCGTCCGGGAGACCCGGCGGAATTGGTTGCTTCGTATGACAAGGCCAAAAAAGTGTTGGGCTGGGAGCCTGATTATAAAAATATTGAAGATATTGTGCGAACAACATGGAATATGGAAAACCTCGGGTAAGTGCCCGAGGTTTTTTGTTTCCTGTCTTTCCTGTCAGGTTAAGCGTTATAAGGATATTTTTGTTTTATTTCCAAAACTTTTTGCTGCCGCTGTTCTGACAGTTCGGCAATTTCGTTTTCAATTGCCGGATTGGGAAGGTTATCCTTGAGACGGCTGATTTCAAGCGTGAGTTTATCAACTTCCTGGGCGTAAGCTTGTGAGCGAAGCTGACGGATTTCTTCATTGTTCAAAGGTTGTTTGGGAGGAAGAAAACCGGCCAGATAAAATCTTCCGTCTCCGTTGGTTTCGATTTCTTGTTCGCAGAAACCCGCGTTTAAGAAATAAGCGGTGTCGGGAGTTTCTCCGGCGGCAATACAGACTTCTTTAGTTTGTTGGTTGATTATCTTGCTCAGTTTCTTCATCTTGAGTTCCTTTCAGTGGGAAAAAAGTGTATAGGGGATTGTAAGTACTCATGCCCGACCAGCTGATGACGTCTCCGGTTGCAACCCAAATGTCGCGGGTGCGGGTAACGGAAATGGCATATAAATCGTCAGTAACTATTCTGACACCGTTAACAGTAACGTTAATGGTTGTTGAGGCGGAACCGCCCTGGAGGTTAACCAGCCCCGGTTCCGTGGCTGTAAACGGACTGGTTATGGAATGACCGCGGTTATAGTCGGGAATCCCCAGTTCTATGATGGTTGTTTTAGCTTCCGTGGTTAAGTTTGCGGCATTGTTATCAGCTTTGGCGGCAATCTGTTGTTCCAGTTCAGGGCGGATTGTTGCCAATTCTTCCTTGGTGTTGCGAATTTCTTGCAAGTGTGTCTGCACCTGCTGCAAAATTTGGGAATTTGTTTCTGAAGCTTGCAGAACGTCTGAAATGTTTTTTTCCAAGTCATTTAATTGAAAAGAAGAGTTTTTGAGTTCTGTTTCGTCATCATTCCAGACAATTGCTTTACCGGCTTCGGGCATGGGCAGGCTAACGTCCATCTGAGTCGGAGCAGAGGGCGGAAAAGTTACCGTGCGGCCGATAAGATCTTCCAGTTGTTCCATGCAGGCAAGTTGATAATCAAATTCAAGATTGACTTTTGAACTCATGAACGGTCCGGCTTCTTTGAAATGAGTGGTTCTTTTCAACGGAATGCTGCGATACAGCGTGATGATGGTTCCTGCTTCGGGCGGTGTATCAAAAATTACGGTGCCGCCGCTGTTTTCCGAAGATTGATTAAGTGTAACGGAGTAGCCGTTTTTCAGGAGATTGTTGCCGAGATAAACTTTCACGTCATCCGGACTGAAAACGGGAAAATGAAAATAATATTCGGACTGGGTACCGTCGGCGATAAGGCGTAAACGGGGTTTAACGCTGCCGGAATCCTGTGGGTTGGACATTTCTTTCTCCATTGTTGTAAGGTTAAACAATCGAGAAGATAAACAAATAATAGTGGCGATTATTCTTATATCGTATTTTTAAGTAAAAGTCAAGGAATTTATTCCTATTTTAGACTGTTGACTTTTGCATTATGATGATTACTATCTAATTTAGTTTTTAATTTATTAGGAGATAAGGAAATGGCAGAGACGGAAAAAAGCTGTGGCTGCAAGGGAAAATGTTTTGGGGCTGCGGTTTTGGCATTAGGTATTGCTTTGGGAGGATTTTTTCCGGGGTATTACTATTATCAGGCTAAAATAAACAATAATTCTGTTTCGGTTAAAGGGTTGGCTGAGATGGACGTGAAAGCCGATTTGGCCGTATGGGATTTGAAATTTGTGGTTACCGGGAATGATTTGCAGCTTTCCAGGCAGGAAGTCTCTTCCCAAGCCGCTGCCATTCGCCAGTTTTTGCTCGAAAAAGGTTTTACCAATGAGGAAATCAGCGACGGGCGGATTGAAACTAATGATTTGATGGCAAATCCGTATCGCAGCAATGAGCTGAACGGGGCCAGATTTATTTTGACGCAGACAATCAAAGTCAGGACACATAATGTGGATTTGGTTGAGAATGCTTTAGCCCAGACCGGAGATTTAATTGGCAAAGGCGTGATTTTTGACAGCCAGTCTTACGGATATCCGGTATCCTATGTTTTTACCAGACTGAATGAAATTAAGCCGCAGATGTTGGAAGAAGCAACCAAAAATGCCAAAGAGGCCGCTTTGGAATTTGCCAAGAGCAGCGGCAGCAAAGTCGGAAAAATCCGCCGGGCAAATCAGGGTGTCTTTTCCATTCTTCCGGGAGAACAGACTTCCAATGCGATGGAAATGCAGCAGATAAACAAAAAAGTCCGGGTGGTTTCAACTATCGAATATTGGCTGGATTAAGTGCAAAAAACCTCCCTCTCGGATGAGAGGGAGGTTTTTTGTGCAACTTGGGATTAGTATGAAATGACAGGGATAACAGTATTTGCATTTACTTTGTCTTCTTGGTCATCACTATCATTGGATACCATTTGTATCCAAGCCAATTCCTTAGGTTCAACGGTGTTGTCTCCTTCAGTAGCTGTCCAGATATAATCATTTTTCTTACCTATATCTGAGAGGCCGAGCTTGGCTAGTGTGGCGTTAACAGTCGCTTTATTGTTTATAAGAGCTGCTAATTCTGTTTTGCTTCCTAAAAACCAGTCTCCGGCAGAGGTTCCCGGGGTTGAATAAGATGCACAATATTCCATAGCAGGGAGTGAAACGCCTAAGCATTTTGCTACCGGAATGTATGCGTATGTTATCTCTTTTCCCGAAACTTGTTCAATACCACCGAAGTTAGGTCCGTCGCATTCGTGGTCAGGGTCATGAAAACCGTTGTTAAAAATATAGTATTCGGTGGAATATTGTAGTTCTGATGAGGTAAGAGCAATGGCCAGTTTCTTACTGGTGTCAAAAACGACACCGATTGGGGTTAAGTTTGAGCTGGTGTGGCATTTTTTGTCTTCATACAAAATTGAACCGATTTGACAATTTTCATCACCGTTAGCAATGCAAAACACTTTTTCCAAATCAAACGGGCATTTAAGGATATTGCCTGCAGCTGACACGCTTTGACAGTATTCCAGGGTTTGTGTATAGCCTAATTCTGCACAAGTAGGAGCTTGTTCTGCACAGGTTGTCGTATTTCCCATATAAACAGAACCACCAAACTCTTTTTGCCCATCAACGATTGTTGTAGGGGAGTCTGTAATTATGTTGTTTGTTGAATCATTTAAAGAAAGAGCGGCAACATTGAAGGCAGCGAGTAAGGAGAAAGCGAGTACAGGCAGGCTAACTCCCATTTTTATTTTAGTAGTTTTATTCATAGTCTTTCTCCTTATATAAAAACAGATAAGAGTTAAAGTTATTTGCAGTAAGATTTA
>JAGAJR010000007.1 GCA_017626035.1 Alphaproteobacteria bacterium
ATTGCCGGAGAGCAAAAGGCAGGCGGAGGCAAGCAATAAAAACTTAGTATTAGTCATAGTACACCTCATAGTAATTAAGAACCAAAGCCTATATACTATCCATACTAAGTCTTTTTTTTTTTTTGCAACAAAAAAGTGTATACACCTGAAACTTTAATATTTCTGTTACAATTAAATATTAAAAAAGGCTCTCTTTTGAGAGCCTTGGAAGTCAGAAGTTATTTTTTTCAATATCTTTGAAATATCGGACGGTGTCCGCTTTCAGTTCGTTGGTGGCTTCTTCATCACAGACGATAATTCCGTGTTGGTGCATTTGCAGAATGCTGACCGGCCACATGTGGTTGATGCTCCCTTCAATCGCATGGTGGATGGCTCTGGCTTTTTTAGAGCCGGTTGCCAAAATCATTACTTCTTCGGCATCCATGATTGTGCCGATACCGACAGTTAATGCCGTGGTCGGAACTTTTGAGATGTCATTGTCAAAAAAGCGGGAGTTAACCTGAATGGTATCGGATGTCAGGGTTTTGACACGGGTTCTTGAGGTTAATGACGAGCCCGGTTCGTTAAAAGCAATATGTCCGTCTTCGCCCAAACCGCCCAAAAAGAGATGAACACCGCCGAAAGCTTTTATGGCGTTTTCGTATAGTTCGCATTCTTTTTCATAATTTTTGGTCATGCCGTTGAGAATGTGAATATTGTTCTTTTTTATATCAATATGTTTGAAGAAATTTTCCCACATAAAATAGTGGTAACTCTGCGGGTGTTTTTCATTCAAGCCGATGTATTCGTCCATATTGAACGTAACGACGTTTTCAAAGGAAAGTTTGCCGTCTTTGTGCATTTTAATCAGTTCCCGAAAAGTGCCCAACGGAGTGGAACCGGTCGGGAGCCCCAAGACAAACGGTTTTTTGAGAGTGGGTTTGAAACGTTTGATTTTATAAGCGATATAGTTGGCGGCCCAGAGGGAAACACTGTCGTAATCAGGTCTTATCAGCACTCTCATTTTACTTTTCCTTTTTCAAATAGTTTTCCGTTGATGATTGTATATAATGTGTTGAATTTTTTATCAAATACGACCAAATCGGCATCGTATCCCGGAGCTATGAGGCCCAAGTGTTCCTGCCGCATGATGACAGCCGGATTGGCCGCTGCCATACGGATGGCTTGTTCCAGATTTAACCCGAAATTAACCAGATTTTTTACGCCGTCAATCATGGTTAAGGCCGAACCGGCGATAACGTCATCGGATTTTCGCAGGAAACATTTGTCCAGATAAACTTCTTCGCCGTTGGCAATCAAAGGCAGGGTTTTCTGTTTGGTCGGTTTGAGCGAATCGGTTACAAGCACTAGTTTGTCGAGCGGTTTGCACTGCAAGAGAAACTTGATAATATTGGGATTAATGTGGATGCCGTCGGCAATGATTTCACAGGATAGTTCCGGGTGAATAAACACGGCTCCGACAGCTCCCGGATCCCGGTGGTGCATTCGGCTCATGGCATTAAACAAGTGGGTTACGTGCAGAATACGAGCCTGCATCCCTTCGACCATTTGCTCATAGGTGGCGTTGGTATGCCCTGCTTGGAGGACAATTCCTTTGGAAACGCAGTAAAGAGCCAGTTCCCGCATATTTTTGAGTTCGGGAGCCACCGTCATGTTGACAATATGTCCTTCGGCGGCGTCTAATAACTCGTTCATTAAATCAATATTGACGGGGCTGAGCGAATCAGGCGTTTGCACACCAAGACGATCCGGTGAAATGAACGGGCCTTCCAGATGAATACCCAGAATTTTGGCTCCTTTTTCTTGCCCGATAGCTTCAACAATAGCCCGAATCCCTTTAATCAGTTGTTCTTTCGGGGCGGAATATAAAGTCGGAATGAAAGACGTAACGCCGTATTTGGGCAAAACTTCAGACATTTTGAGAATGGAGCGGGCGGAGAGGTCGTCGGTTCCCCAGCCTTCAATGCCGTGAATGTGCGTGTCCATAAATCCGGGAGCGATGTATGCTCCGTTGACGTCAATAAATTTGACGGTTTCTTTGAATTTTTTTTGAGCAAAACGGGTTTCGTTGAAAACATCAATAATCTTGTGCTGTTTAATTAATACGGCACAGTTCTTCATTTCGGAATATCCGGTCAGAACGGTGGCGTTATGCAAGCAAATCTCAGAATCCATTCTTTCTTTTCCCTGTTCGAATCTAATACTAAAACAATAGCGTCTAAAAGTAAATTATTGCCTAAATTTAAAATTAGTTTATGCTGATTTTCAGATAATTTTTTGAAGGGATTTTAAGGATGTTTTTTGCCGGATTTTTTGAACCCAAAGCTTTTAACGAGGGATATTTGCCCGAGGCCGACGGACATTCGGTTTATTTTGCCGAATACGGAAACCCGAAAGGGACGCCTTTGCTGACAACTCACGGAGGACCGGGGGGAGGCGGATGCAAGCCCCGCTATCTGCAGGGGATTAATCTCAAAAAATACCGCGTTATCATGCTTGACCAAAGAGGGTGCGGAAAGTCGACACCGGCCGGAGAGATGAAAAACAATTCCATGGAAGACACTTTGTTTGATTTTAAACGGCTGTTGGATTATCTGAATATTAAGGAAAAAGTCGTTTTGAAAGGCGGGTCTTGGGCTTCCACGGTTATGCTGATGTTTGCGGAAAGGTATCCGAAACAGGTAAAAAAAATGGTTTTATCCCAGGTCTTTTTGGCCGATAAAATGAATGACGATTGGATTTTGGAGCAAAGCAGCCTGTTTTATCCTGACGTTATGGAAAAAATAAAGGCGGAGGTTCATGGCTGGCGGACCATTCCGGAAACTTATGCGGAACTCATCAATTCCCGAAAGCCGGAAGAGCAGAAAAAGGCGGTTTCCCTGTTCGGGAATTATGAGCGGGTTTTGGGGAATTTTGACGTGGAGCAAGAAGCCGGGGATTTAGATGACAAAGCTTTGGCGTCCAATCGTATTTATCTGAACTATTTTGCCAAGAATTTTACGCTGAAGAGCAATGAAATTATGCGGAATGTGAAGAAAATCGCCGATATTCCGGCTTTAATCGTGCATAATCGTCTGGATTTTGTCTGCCCTTTGAAAAATGCCTATGATTTACATAAGGCAATGCCTAATTCAAAGTTGGTGATTGTGCCGGAAAAAGGACACGTCGGAACGCTGTTGTATAAAACCCTGAAAAGGGAAACGGCTGATTTTTTGGCGGAAGATTAATTGCCGGAATCTGTAAAAAGGGAAATCATTTGTTGACAAACGGACGGATAGTTATTACCAATCAAAATAATGGTTTTAACTAAATTCCGGATGTTAAATGAGACGCTTAATTATCAGTATTTTACTCACTGTTTTGATTTTGGTTTGGCTGGCAGATTATTATCTGGTCGGAGAGCCTGCCGAGTTTGACTGGAAAGTTTTTGTGATTGTTTCGTCAATCGGTTTTCTGACTATGTATAAGTTGGTGCAGTATCTGGCAAAATTCAAAATCGTGGAAAATAATTCGCGGATTGATATTGTGTTTATTGCCTGTGTGGTGGCTTTTATGTATTTTCCGGCTTCCAAAATTAATCATGACGAAATATCTGTTCAGGAAAACCGCACGTTGGCGAAATATGTTCCGTTAATTGAAAAAGGAAAAATCAACTATAATTACGGACGGGATTTTGAGGCTTGGTTTAACGACCGGTTTAACCAGCGGAAATTTTTTATTGATGTTCATTCCGCTCTCAGCCGTTTTATTGACAAGAAGCTCAAAAACGAAAAAGCCATGGCCGGAAAAGACAACTGGCTGTTTACCAAACGTTGGAATTCGATTGAAATGTTCCAAAACAAAGAGTTGTTTTCTGATGAAGACTTGCAGGAAATTAAAGAAAATCTGGAAGGTATAAAAAAATGGGCGGCAAAGCGGGGGATTAAGTTTTATGTCTTTTTAATTCCTGATAAAGAGCGGATTTATCCCGAGTATTATCCGAAAGAATTCAAAAAAGTGCGGGAAGAATCCAGAATCGGTCAATTATACGATTTTATCCGGACTCAGACGAGTGTTCCGGTTGTTTATCCGTATGAGGCTTTAATGGCAGCCAAGCCGAATCATATCCTTTATTATAAAACGGGAACGCATTGGAATCACCGCGGGGCTTATGTCGCTTATAAAGAAATGATGAAAATGCTCAAAAAAGATTTTCCGTCCCTTTATGTGATGAAAGAAAGCGACTTCAATATTCAGCCGAAAGTTGAAGCCGATGTGGATATTGCTTCAGCATTGGGAATCGATGCTTACAGCGTCTTTCCAAAAGAAGATTTGACTTATGACGTGTTTGAGGTAAAGAATCCGAAAACCGTCAGCGGGCATGAGTGGGTCAATAAAAAGAAGAAGATTGAAACCTACGATTATGTTAACAGGGAAGGCGGACGGAAACCTCGGGCCGTGTTCTACGGAGACAGTATGTTTCTCAGGATGAACTGGTATACGGCGGAGAGTTTTGCCAAAATGCAGCATATTTATACCGGTTACGGGCGGGATTTTGACGTTGTTTATATGGCAGAAGACATCAAAAAGCAAAAACCGGATATTTTTGTTATCGAAACGGGAGAACGGTTTTTAGAGCGTTTGCAAAAGTTGGAAGTTCCGGAGGATTAGTATCATGTTATTCAGTTCTATGACATTTTTGTTTGTGTTTATGCCTCTGGTCCTGACGGCGTATATTTTATCCAAAAAGGAAATCCGCAACTATATTTTGCTGGCGGCGAGCATTATTTTTTATGCCTGGGGCGAGCCGAGGTATCTGGCAATAATGATTATTACCATCATTACCAATTATGCAGGAGCGTTGCTGTTGGACAGATGTGAAAATCCACTGAAACGGAAGCTGGTGTTGTTGGCGACACTGGCTGTGGATTTGGGTTTTCTGGTTTATTTTAAATATTTTAATTTTATTATCGACAATATTAACTGGTATTGGGCGACGGATTTCGAATTTATTGACGTGATTATGCCGATTGGTATTTCGTTTTATACTTTTCAGGCAATTTCTTATCTTTTGGATGTGTATCGGAAAGAAGAAAAAGCCCAGAAGGATATTTATAAATTGGCGTTGTATATTGTTTTGTTTCCGCAGTTGGTTGCCGGGCCGATTGTCAAATATCATGATGTTTGCGAGCAGATTGACGACCGTTCGGTTGAATTTAAATATGTCATTATCGGTTTTAAGCGTTTTATTATGGGATTGGCAAAGAAAGTATTGATTGCCAATACGTTAGCGGCGGTTGTCGATAAGATATTTGCCCAGTCTCCGGATCAACTCAGTTGGGGAATGTCTTGGCTGGGAGCCACGGCTTATGCTTTTCAGCTTTATAATGATTTCAGCGGCTATTCCGATATGGCAATCGGTTTGGGGCTGATGTTCGGATTTAAGTTTTTGGAGAACTTTAATTATCCGTATATTTCCAAGTCGGTTACCGAATTTTGGCGGCGGTGGCATATTTCTTTGTCGACTTGGTTTAAGCAGTATCTTTACATTCCTTTGGGCGGTAACCGAATCAGTCCGGTGCGGACTTACGTCAACCTGTTTTTGGTGTTTTTGATTACCGGTATTTGGCACGGAGCCAGCTGGAGTTTTGTGGTATGGGGCGTTTGGAACGGTATTTTTATTGTTTTGGAGCGTTTTTTCGGATGGAATAAGGATAGTAATGATAAGTTCTCTTTGGCTTTTGCACGTCATGTTTATGCGTTGCTGGCCATTTTGTTGGGGCTGATTATTTTCCGTTCCGACACGCTGGGGTATTCTTGGGATTACATCAAAGTTATGTTGAAGATAAAGAGCAATTCCGGAATTCCGGAGTTTGATTATGGGCTTAATTATAAGTTTGCAATTGCCTTTGTCAGTGCCCTGATTTTGTCGATGCCTCTGTTTAAAAACATTTTATATGTGAAATATGAACATAAGGTTTTGCGAACCGTTATTAATATTTGGCTCTTTATTTTATTTTTCCTTTCGACAACGGCATTGGCGTCATCGACGTATAATCCGTTTATCTATTTCCGCTTTTAAAAGCATTTTATAGTATATCTAGCATTATTTAGCGGAGAAGAAAAAAATTCATGTACTTTTTTGTACACTAAAATTTTTTTCTCTCCTTAAATGAATGTTATCTAAAGTTCTAAAATGCTTTTGAGTTTTAGGTTGTGTTTGGGAGAAAAAATGTTTGACTCTTTGATATATCTAAAATATTATGCTTTTGCACTGGTTGATTACCGGTGTGAGGTTTGAAAGCCTCATTGATAGTTGTCCGCTTGGCGGATGTAAAAAGCTACCTTTTGGTCTTTATGACTGGAAGGTAGTTAATAAGGTATATGCATATACCAAATACACTACACTATTCTATCAAATAGCTTTCAACTTCCAGTCGCCTCTCATCAAGGCGATTTAATTTTATATACTAAAATGAAAGGAAGTTATTACATGAACAAAACTTTATTATTGGCAGGTGTTGCCGCCGTATTTGCGGTCAATGCAAACGCTGCCGAATTAAATCCTTATGTTTCGGCCAAAGCCGCATTCGTTAAGATGGAAAATGATGCAAATGTAAATTCTGATTATTCTTTTAAAGGGGTAACACATTATCAGAATGCTTTTGCCAATGAAAAACATAAAGATGATGTTTGGGGATTAAGATTTGCAGCAGGTGCCGCTACTCCTGTTGCATACGGTCAGGTCAGAGGAGAACTTGAATTAGGCTGGAATGATGATGCCAAAGATTCCAACAATTTTGCATTCAAAGTAAAAGATACGTATAATCATAAATTTGCTTCGGAATTGTCTGTTTATTCGGCAATGTTGAACGTTTATTATGACATTGATACCGGAACCAAATTTACCCCTTATGTCGGCGGCGGTATCGGATATGCTCATCTTAAAAACAAAACCAAAGTTACAGGTTCAACGCCTGCCGGTGCTTTAAATTTGGGCAGCAGCGAAAGTGAAAATAATTTTGCTTGGAATATCGGTGCAGGTGTCGCCTATGCAATCAACGATAATGTGTCTGTTGATGCCGGTTACAGATATACGGATTATGGCAATGTTAAAGAAGCCGTTTCCCAAACAGTTCCGGGATTGGGAGTTCCGTTGAATGTCGGCGGCAAATATGATGTTACTTCACATGAGTTCTTATTGGGAGCAAGATACTCTTTTTAGTATGCTGATGTAAGAATTCTTTTTTTCGAAGGGGTAGGGAAAAGTCTTTACCCCTTTTTTATGGGTTAATCCATTGCCATACAGGCTTCGCGAAGCCAAGGATGCAGGTTTACGGAAGGGTTTTGCTGTTCGCAGAAGTTTTTTAGATAGCACCGGACGGCTTCGTCCAATGATGTTTCAAGGCATTTGACGACTTCCGGCAGGTAAGGGGATGTTTCAAGAGAATCTGACGATATTTTATCTGCCAGGAAAACGATTTTATCAAGATTGGAAGCGTTTTTTCTTAATGTGGTATGAAAATTGATGGCATTAAGGACTTCTTTATCGGTAATGTTAAAGCTTTCAACGGAGATAATTCTTGATAATCTTTGGTTTAGAAGTGAAGGGGTTTGATATTCTTCTTCATAAATGTCCAAATCATAATCTTTGCCCCAATCTATGTAATTTTCTTCGGGAATTAAGTCGGCAATATTGTGCAGTAATGCTGCGTCAGAGGCTTGGTGTTCGTCTATTCCGAATTTTTTTGCAAGGGCAACGGCGTGGAATCTGGTTTGGAGAGTATGGGCGAGTTCTTTTTCTTTATGTGCGGAGCGAAAGTTGATTTTAACGTTTTCTTCCAGGGACAACGTTGGGGAATAAGTAATTTCGGCATCAGTCATAGGCACCTCTTTTCTTATTAGCTGTTCTATATATAATTGATTTTTTTGAAAATTGCCAGCAAAAAATAATTTTATAGGAAAATGTGTGATTTATTGGAGCGGTAATCGTTTATTCGTTGAGTTTTTGGATAAATTATGTTAGTCTGAAAAAACATCAAACCCAAATCGGAAAAGTTCGGTCAATGGAAAAGAGTGATTTTGATTTTTGTGATAATTTGAAGAAGAAACTGAAGGATACTCTGGTAACCGACGAAAATAAGGTTGTGGTTAAAATTCACGGCGGTTTGGGAAGACAGATGTTTCAATATGCCTTTGGCAGAGCTTATGCCTTAAAATATACCAAGAAATTGTTTTTGGATATCTCTTCCGGCGTTTCATGGAGTAAGACCAAACGTCCGTATCAATTGGATGTTTTTAATATCAATGCGGAAATTCTGCCGGAAGAAGAAGTCGGACGGTGGCGTGCCAGATTACGTTTTCCGGTTTTTTTGAGAAAGCTTTTAGGGTTCAGGATTTATGAAGAGCCTCCTCAAAAGTTCCGTTATAACCCGAAAGTTGCCGAAACAGGAAATTATCGCTATTTGAGCGGGCGTTTTGCCAGTGATCGCTATTTTGAAGGGTTTGAAGATACGATTTGCCATGATTTTGATTTTCGGTTTTCGCCGTCTCCGGCCAACCAAATGCTGATAGACAAGATTACGTCGGAAAATTCGGTGGGAATCCATGTTCGCTGCAAACCATATTCCTATACTAAAAATTTTAGCGAAATAAGAGGAATGTGTTCGTTTGACTATTATATGTCGGCGATTAATTATATTATCCGCCGCGTGGAAAAACCGGTGTTTTATATTTTTTCCGATAATCCTCAGTGGGTGAAAGAAAATTTCAAAATTTCGTATCCGACAACCGTTGTTACATTAAATGAAGATAAGAACTGTTTTGAAGATTTGCGGCTGATGAGCCTGTGCAAACACAACATTATGGCTAACAGCTTCTTTTCGTGGTGGGCGTCCTGGCTTAACAAAAACCGCCATAAAATTGTTATTGCTCCGGAAAAATGGTTTCATACCAAAGATTTAGACGTCAGAGATTTGATTCCGGAAAATTGGATAAAAATGTAAAAAATTTCACCCCAAATAAATTTAGACAAAAATAATCCCCAGCACCAATAACATTTTGACAAATGTATTTTAGCAGGTATTATGAAACAATCGTTTATCCGGTTGTTAAAGAAAGCATATGTCCTGCGGAAACTCAAAAATAAAAGTTTTATATGATGTTGAACAGCTAATGAAAGAGTGTGTTTCGGCAAGAAGCGGCATTTTCAGAGTGGCGGACGAACTGTTTAAATATTTTTCCAATGCCGACGATGTGGATTTATATTTGGCCGTTACCGAAAATAAAGGCGATTTGCCTTTGTATCTTAAAAGCATCGGGCGGGAAGACTTGCAAAACAAAGTTGTTATTCTGCCGTCGGCTAAGGTTATGACAAAAAATAAAAATATATTGCAGGTATTGAGAAGCAAGGTTTGGGCTTTTTTTCTGAAGTCAGCCTATCGGAAAAAGTTGTCAGGGTTTGACTGGTATTTTTCGCCGTTTTCGCCGGTTGCACCGTTGATTTATCGGCAAGAACTCAAAACGGCGGTTATGGTGCACGACATTATTCCGATTGTGCGTCCCGATTTGGCCGACAAAGGTTCTAAGTTCTTAAAAAAATATAAAAACTGGATGTCTTCATTGCAGGCCGATTTGATAGTGTTTAATTCGGTTTGTTCGCAGAAGGATTTTTTGAATTTCAGGAAAGATGTTTTGCCTTATAAAACGCTTGTGGCATATTTGGGGGCGGATGAACGTTTTGTTCCTTCTGTCGGCAGCAAAAATCCTGAAACGGTTTTAAAGAAATATTCAATTGAAAGCAAAAATTATATTTTATCTTTGGCAGACAAAAACAAACGAAAAAACTTTCCGCATCTGATTGATTCTTTTGTCCGCTTTATTGAAAAAACGGGAAATCAGGATGTTTGTCTGGTTTTGGCGGGGCCGAAGCGGAAGGGCGGTATTGAACTTGACGATGTTATTTCTTCTTATGAGAAATATCGGAACAGAATAATCAATATCGGTTTTGTTGAGGAAAATGATTTGGCGGCATTATATGCAAATGCGGCATTTTTTGTTTATCCGTCGTTGTATGAGGGGTTCGGGCTGCCGGTATTGGAGGCGATGAAGTGCGGTGTTCCGGTTATTTGCGGCAATAATTCTTCTTTGCCGGAAGTGGCCGGTGATGCGGCCTTGTATATCAGCGGTTCGGATGAAGATGAAACCGCTGAGGTGATGAGCCGTTTGTTTAAGGACAAAAGCCTGCAAAATTCTCTGGCACAAAAAGGATTGGAACGTTCGTCCGGATTTTCGTGGAAACGGACGGGGGAGACGGTTTTAAATGCTTTGCTTGCCAACAGCGGCAGAGAATGATGTGGGTATCGTGCGAAAGAGTGTTGTTTTCCGCCGCTTAACGTGTAACATGAGAATTATTACGAAATAATTCAGAGGAATACCCATGAAAGGCATAATTTTAGCGGGAGGCAGCGGATCAAGGCTGTATCCCTTAACAAAAATCACAAGCAAACAGCTTTTGCCGGTGTATGACAAGCCGATGATTTATTATCCGCTGTCAACCCTGATGTTGTTTGGCATAAAAGACATTCTTATCATTTCCACGCCTCAGGATACGCCGAATATTGAAAAGCTTTTCGGCAACGGACACAATTTGGGACTGGATATTTCTTATAAAGTTCAGGAAGAGCCGAAAGGGATTGCCCAAGCGTTTACGCTGGGGGCCGATTTTATCGGTTCTGATGACGTGTGTCTGATTTTGGGCGACAATATTTTCTATATGGGTGAGCAATTAAAGCTTTTCCGAGAGGAAATTTCCAAGAATACGGGCGGAACGGTTTTCGGATATCACGTTTCTGATCCGGAACGTTTCGGAGTGGTTGAGTTTGATAAAAACCACAAAGCCGTTTCAATTGAAGAGAAACCTAAACAGCCGAAATCCAACTATGCGGTAGTGGGGTTGTATTTTTATACTTCCGATGTGGTGGAAAAAGCCCGCAAGCTTAAACCTTCCGCCCGCGGAGAGTTGGAAATTACCGATTTGAATAAAGAATATTTGGCAGAAGGACGTTTGAACGTCGTTACCATGAAACGCGGCAATGCGTGGCTGGATGCCGGAACGCCGCAGTCTTTGCTGGATGCTTCAAATTTCATCGGCATTATTGAAAAACGGCAGGATTTGAAAATCGCCTGTATTGAAGAAATCGCTTATAAGCGGGGATTTATCAATGATGAACAAATGCAGAGCATTATCTCTTCCCTGAAAGACGGAACGGATTATAAAGCTTATCTGCAAAGAGTGTATGAGGACAGCCATGAAGATTATTAACACAGATATTGAAGGCGTGTATATTATTGAGCCGCAGCTTTTTGAGGATGCCAGGGGGTATTTTTTTGAGAGCTATAACAAAGCGAAAATGGATGAAGCCGGCTTGAAATATGATTTTATTCAAGATAACCAGTCGAAGTCTTGCTTCGGGACTATTCGCGGCGTTCATTTTCAGAAAGGGGAATTCTCCCAGGCCAAGTTGGTTCGGGTTTTGGAAGGAACCGTCTTGGATGTGGCCGTTGACCTCCGAAAAGGTTCAAAGACTTTCGGCCGCCACGTGGCGGTGGAATTGTCCGCGGAAAATAATCGCCAATTGATGATTCCCAGAGGGTTCGGACATGGTTTTTCGGTTTTGACGCCGACGGCGGTTTTTGCTTATAAATGCGATAATGTTTATAACAAAGCCAGTGAAGGCGGTGTTCGTTTTGACGACCCGGACTTGAATATTGACTGGAAGATTAAACCGGAAGAGGCTGTTTTGTCTGAAAAAGATAAGCTTTTGCCATTGTTGAAGGATATTGAATGTTTTTAGTTACGGGAGCCAACGGGCAGCTTGGAAATGAATTAAGGCTGAGGCTCGGAGAACGTGCCCGGTATGTTGACCGGGACGAACTGGATATTACGGATGCGGAAGCCGTGCAGGCTTTTGTGAAAGGGCAGTCGTTTGACACCATTATCAATTGTGCGGCTTATACGGCGGTGGATAAAGCCGAAAGCGATGCGGATCTGGCGGAAAAAATTAATGTGCAGGGGCCGGAGAATCTGGCTAAAACGGGTATTCCGCTGATACATATTTCCACGGATTATGTTTTTGACGGGACGGCTTGTGTTCCGTATACCGAAGATGTTCGGCCAAATCCGAATTCGGTTTACGGAAGAACAAAGCTGGCGGGAGAGCAGGCCGTTGCCAAATATGCTTCCGCGGCGGTTATTATCCGGACAGCTTGGCTGTATTCGTGTTTTGGCAATAATTTTGTTAAGACAATGCGGCGTTTGGGGGCGGAACGGGAAAGCCTGAACGTGGTTTTTGACCAGACGGGCACACCGACTTATGCCGGAGATTTGGCGGCGGCAATTGTTGCCGTGCTTGAGAAAATGCCGCAACAGGGATGTGAGGTTTATCATTTTTCAAACGAAGGGGTTTGTTCGTGGTATGATTTTGCTTTGGAGATTATGAAACTTTCGGGGCTGAAGTGCCGCGTATCTCCGATTGAAAGCAAAGATTATCCGACACCGGCCAAACGCCCGTCGTATTCGGTGTTGAACAAGGGAAAAATCAAAGAACGTTTCGGCATTGCAAACCGGCATTGGTCCGAGGCTTTGGCTGAATGTATTGAAAAGATGAAAGCGGAGAAATAAGATGAAGTCAATTTTGGTAACCGGAGGAGCCGGTTTTATCGGAGCGAATTTTGTTCCGTATTTTGCAAAAAAATATCCTGAATATCGGGTTATTAATCTGGATAAACTTACTTATGCCGGAAATCCGGACAATCTGAAAGATTGCGAAGGACAGGACAATTATTGTTTTGTTCAGGGCGATATTTGTGATGCCGCTTTGGTGGAAAAACTGTTTAAAGACCATGATATTCGCGGGGTGGTGCATTTTGCCGCCGAAAGTCATGTTGACAATTCAATTACGGGGCCGAGGGCGTTTATTGAAACAAACCTGTTAGGGACGTTTACTTTGCTGGATGCTGCCCGCCGGTATTGGATGAAAGCTCCGCATGAATGCAAGGAAGGTTACGAGGACAGCCGTTTTCATCATATTTCCACGGATGAAGTTTACGGGGCTTTGGGGGAAACCGGTTTTTTCAAGGAGACGACACCTTATGATCCGAGTTCCCCTTATTCGGCTTCCAAGGCCGGTTCGGATATGTTAGTTCGAGCTTATCATCGGACATACGGTATGAATGTTACCGTTTCCAACTGTTCCAATAACTATGGACCGAAACAACATCCGGAGAAATTAATTCCGAAGATTATTTCCAATGCGTTGAGCGGAAAAAACATTCCGATTTACGGCGACGGAAAAAATGTTCGCGACTGGTTATATGTTCTTGACCACTGTAAAGCGATTGATTTGATTTTCCATAAAGGCAAAAGCGGTGAAACATACAATATTGGCGGGCATAATGAAAAGAACAATCTGGAGATTGTTGACGCGATTTGTTCCATTTTGGATGAGAAAGTGCCGGCAGCTGACGGAAAATCTTATAAAGACTTGATTGTTTTTGTAAAAGACCGTCCGGGACACGACCGCCGCTATGCGATTGATGCCGAGAAACTGACAACACAACTGGGGTGGAAAGCCGATGAGACTTTTGCCACCGGCATTGTTAAAACCGTTGAGTGGTATCTGCAGAATATGAAGAAATAAATAACATTAAAGCCCCTCAGTTGAGGGGCTTTGTGGTTAATCAATGAGTTCGATTTTGATATTTTTGTTGTAAAACTGCAGCAGTTTTTTGATGAAGGAAGGGGGAACAGATTTTCCGAGTTCCATACGGTCAAGCAGTTTTAGTGGAATATCGGTTTGTTTTTGAATCGAACTGAGACGAAGCCCCCGCTTGCATCTCTCTTGCCAAAGGGCAAAGCCCAAAGGTTTGGTAAGCACTTTGTTAATATTGTTAGGCATTTTTAAACTCCTTAATTTTGTTTTAGTTAAACAAAACCGCCTTTAATTTAATAAAGGCGGGGAACGCTAAGTAAAAAAGCAATGTTATTGCTTTTTTATCTGCAAGTTCTTTGGAACATCTTAATGAGTGAGTGAAATGACAATGAACAAAACGAATTTAGATGCCAAAGGAGGAACTGTGAAAGAATAGCTTATATCCCCTCTTAGGAACATAAGTTCGCTGCGGCGATTGTCATCTGCCTGGCTTACTAATGTTTTCTAAGAGTTTGCAGACAAAAAGCACCTTTCTTAGGTGCTTTTTACTTAGCACTCCCCCTAATGGATGGAGTTGTTCTTTTTCTTGAGAGGAGCTGTGACACTCCGCAGTCCACCTCTGAACTGCAAAAGAAAGGATAAAGTAAACAGGTTAATTTTGTTTTAAGCTTTAGCTTCCGGACTGGTCTTTACCAGAGACAGAATGATACCGCCGGCGATAATGCTAAAGGTTATGATTAACGACTGCCAAGCTTCAATATTTATGCCGATATAAGGCAGGAAGATTTTGCTGCCGATGAAAATCAGGATGATTGCCAAGGCCGGTTTTAAATATGTAAAGCGGTTAACGGCGGCGGCCAACAGGAAATATAAGGCTCTCAGGCCGAGAATGGCAAAAATGTTACTGGTATAAACCAGATATACGTCCTGAGTAATCAGAAAAATGGCGGGGATACTGTCTACGGCAAAAATAACGTCCATCAATTCAATGACAATCAGGGCAAAAAGCAGCGGAGTTATCAGAATAATGGAGCCTCTTTTGATAATGAAATGCTCATTATGCAGGCGGCGAGTGATTTTAAAAGTTCTTTTGATAAATTTGAAAATTCTGGTTTCCGTCAGGGGAGTGTCTTCTTCCGAGCTGACAACCATTTTGATTCCCGTATAGAGCAGGAAAAACGAAAAGACATATAACAACCAATGAAAATCGCTGACCAGTTTTGCTCCAATCATAATCATAACGGCTCTCATGACAATAGCTCCGAGAATTCCCCAGAACAATACCCGGTGTTGATATTTGGTCGGAATGTTCAGGCTGGTGAAGACCAGGGAAATAACGAAAATATTATCCATTGACAGACTTTTTTCAACCAAATAGCCGGTATAATAAAGCATACCTGCCGCCGTGCCTTTTTCATAAATGATGAACAGGCCGAAAATCAAGGCGATGAGAATGTAGTAAATGCTCATTTTCAATGTGTTGGCAATTTGCGGTTCTTCTACTTTTTTGTGAAAAACAAACAAGTCCAGGAACAGGAGAGCAAAAATGAGAATGCCGAAAACAATCCACATCAGATTAGACGGCAGCATATAGTGATGTTCAAGCAGGTAGTTTAATTTTTCCACGACGATTTCCTTAGTTGTTTGTATCTTGTTTTTGTGTATGACAACTTTGTTCTTCCGTCAATAGATATATGTGCCGCCTCTTGAGATTGTTTATAAAAAATGCTATTTTATAAAGATGACAGGACGGGATGAAAATGAAGTTTGACAAGAAATTATTCAGAAAGAAAAAATTTTGGCAGGTTACGGTCATGACTGTGATTACGGTATGGTTTGCCGTGATGGTGTTTAATCGTCCGGATTGGCGGACGGCGGATATGAGCAGTTCCGGTTTGGCTCCCAAACCTGAAGAAACAAGCGAAGCGGTGGTGCAGGTGTATGCTGCCCGGACATTCAGCTGGAGGGGATATTTTTCCGTGCATACATGGGTTGCGACAAAGGAAAAAGACGCTCCCGACTATATGGTTTATCAAGTAGTGGGGTTTTATCTGCGGCAGCGGGGAAATGTTATTTTTGCCGAAAAAGATATTCCTGACCGAAAATGGTACGGAGCAATGCCTTATATTATTCAGGAACTTCGCGGGGAGGTTGCCGAGCAAGCTATTCCGAAAATCCGCGAAGCTGCTTTTTCGTATCCTTTTGCCAGATATTACAGTCCGTGGCCGGGGCCGAACAGCAACAGTTTTGTCGCCCATATTATTCGGAGTGTTCCGGAGTTAACGGTTGAACTGCCGCCAAACGCCATCGGCAAAGACTGGATTGAAGACGGTAAGATTTTCGGCCCGAGCGAGAGTGGTACGGGCTTTCAAATCTCCTTGTTCGGTTTGTTGGGGATAACCGTGGGAAAAGCGGAAGGTTTTGAAGTTAATGTTCTGGGGTTGGATTTTGGCGTTGATTTTCTTAATCCGGCGATAAAGCTTCCGTTAATCGGCAGGGTTGGTTTTAAAGACGAGCCGATTGATTAAAAATAAAACAGCCGCTCAAAAAACGGGCGGCTGTCAGAAAGAAAAGTCCTTTTATTTATTGTCGATTTTGCGAACCTGATCCACGTCAATTTCAAGAGTGGTCCAGCCTTTATCAATTTCTCCGCGAATCTCAACCAAATCATCCGGCCCGACGGAAACGCCGTTCCAATCGTCATCGTCAATTTCGATGTTTATGGAACCGGAAGCATCGGTAAAGACATATAATTCGTCGCCGATGTTTTGTTTGATGTTTCCCTGCAGAATGACAAAGGTATCATCACTCATGCCTTTGGCTTGTTCAACGGTGATAATTTCAACGGACGGTCCGGTAAAACCGCCACCGTTGTTTGATTTTGTGTAACCGTTGGAACTCACGGCAAAGCAAGATACGGCGGCCAATGTGGCGAGAAGCATTTTGTTCATCTTTTATCTCCTTGTTAATGAATTACTTTAATTGATTTAATTCATTATTTTCCGTTTACAAGAGCTAGGATTTTAAATCTTCCCATTGGGTCGGTTTGAAACCGGCCAGAACAATTTGTTTTCCGATAATCAATGGCCGTTTGACCAACATTCCGTTGGAGGCAAGGAGTTTGATTTGCTCATCTTCGTTCATTTGCGGAAGTTTGTCTTTCAGTTCCATGGATTTATACAGCATTCCGCTGGTGTTGAAAAAGCTTTTTATCGGAAGCTTGCTTTGGGCAATCCATTTTTTCAGTTCTGTTTCCGTCGGGTTATGTTCGACAATGTGGCGGTCTTCAAAATCAATACCGTTTTCTTCCAACCATTTTTTTGCTTTTTGGCAGGTGGAGCATTTCGGATATTCCAAAAACAAAAATTTACTCATATTTTTATCCTTTGATTTGTGCAATCAGCAATGTGATGTTGGTAATGAACAATTTTACCGAGATGGCGAGCAGGATAATGCCAAAGAATTTCTGCATCATGTAGATAACGCCCAAGCCGAGTTTTTGTTCGATGTTTTTTGCCAGACGAATGGCGAAGTAAACGATAATCACGTTGGCAATGATTGCCAGAATGATGTTTATGTCTTCGTATTGAGAACGAATGGAAAGGAGCGTTGTCAGAGCACCGGCTCCGGCGACCAAAGGAAAAACAATCGGGATGAATGTGGCATCTTTCGGAGAATTCGGCTGGTCTTTGAATATTTCAATGTCCAGAATCATTTCCATGGCCATAATGAAAATAATCAGGGAACCGGCGATAGCGAAAGATGAAATGTCCAAATGGAATAATTTCAGGAAAGCTTCTCCGACGTAGAAGAAAATCATAAACATCAAAAAAGCCAGAATTGCGGCTTTCATCGCGTTTACTTTTTTGCCGTTTTTCTTCAATCTCAAAATGATAGGGATTGATCCGGTAATGTCGATAACCGCAAACAAAACGATAAAGGAGCTGATAAACTGCTGCATATTAAAAAGAGAAAACATTTTTACCTCAAGATAGTTGTTATTTTTGCTCTTGTAATATCACAATGTTATCGGCAGTCAATTAAATTATTTCAGAGATTAAAAAGTTCTGAATAAGCAATTGAAATGCCTATCATAAAGTTGCTTCCGGCGGCGTTTGCCTCTCTTGATTGTGCCCGGATGTAAGAGATATACGGGGCAAGGGAGATGGTGTCGTTTAGTTTGACGTCCATTCGGGAAGTCAGGTTAAATTCGTATCTGAAATCAGTTCCGACATAACGGCTGTAAATAACATAGTCGCGAAAATAGCTTTCCAACTGAAATTTAACGCCGTCCCGAAGCGGATATTCGGCGGTTATGCCGATTTCCCACGCGGATTTTGTGTCGCTGCGATCATAAGTCAAATCCAATTCTTCGACACCGGCAAGGTAGAGTTCTTTGATATAGGTTCCGTTGAAAAGCTTTATTCCGTATTTGCCGCGGAAGGTTTTGGTTCTCGGGGCATCATTATTTTGAGTAAATTCGGTTTGATAGCCGAGACTGGCAAAAGGTCCGACATCGGCATTCCGGTATCGCCACATTTTGCGGGAATAATCTGTGGTTAAAAGGATTTTATCCGCGTTTTCGCTGGAGGATTTTTGTCCGTCGGCATCTTTCAGGGTTGTTTTTCCGTATTCCAGAAAAACGCTGTTGTTCCATTGCCATTGTGGTTGTTCGTATTCCAAAACAAAGTCAAGCACCCCTTTGATAACGGTTTGGCTGTCGGAACTGAGCTGTGTGTTGGGAGAGTTTTCGTATTGTTTGGCGTTGCTGACATCGGTGCTGGACATTTCCAAAGCCACTCGTTTAAAGTTAGCTCTCAGGCCGTTTGCTGAATTTGGCGTTTCCGCTGCAAAGGCCGGGATTGAAAATAAAAACAGCAAGTTCGCGATAGTCCATAATCTTAAGTTCATCAGCATACTCCATTAGTTTATCGGAATATAACTTAATATCTAAGGTGATGAATACAAGTCTTCCAACCGATAATTTTCCGGAAAACTCTTGATTATCTTATTTTTGCTTCCTATCTGTATAATATACGAAGAAACAGGCAGGAGAGTTTTTTATGAATAAAAGCAACGGCATATTTATTTGGGGAGGCGTGCTGATGTTTTCCCTGTTTCTGTTTGTTTTGGCTTTTTATGTGGCATGGGTTTTACTGCCGGTTGTTTTAGTTTTGATTTTGTTTGGTTTTGTCGGAAATGCGGCGGTTTATTTGTATCGGCGTTATTGGGGAAAGAAAAACATTCCGGATGTTCGGAAGAAAAAAACGGCCAAACATCCGGAAATCATAGATGTCGAATATGAAATCATCGATGACGGAAACTAGTTCTTATTTTACGGAGTTAAACAATTCCAGGCACCGAAGAACGGCTTTATCCATATCATAATATTTGTAATCTCCAAGTCTTCCGAAGAAAAATATATTCTTTTTAGTTTGAGCCAGAGACAAATATTTCCGGTATAGTTGAGCGTTTTGTTCATTAGCTATCGGGTAATAGCGGTCGTTTTTTCCTTCTTCAAATGCTTCCGGGTATTCGTAAGATACGATTGTATCATCGGATTGGTCGTTTAAGAAATGTTTATATTCGCCAATTCGGGTGAATTCATAATTGCACGGATAATTGACAACGGCCGTTTCCTGAAATTTTTTGTATGGGAATTTGATAAATTCAAAACGTTCGCTGCGATATGGCAGCTGCCCGAATTGAAATTCAAAAAATTCGTCAATGCTTCCGGTCCACCATAGGCGTTCGTATTCCATATTTGCATTAAACGGTGTGTTTAATTTGATTTGAATGTTTGGGTGGTCCAGCATCTTTTCTATCATTTTGGTATAGCCGCTGATAGGGATGCCCTGATATTTGTCTTGGAAATAGCGGTTATCCCGGCTGATGTAAACAGGAACCCGTCCGGAGACGGAAGGATCTATTTCATCAGGAGTTTGTCCCCATTGTTTTAAGGTATATTCCAAAAAGATTTTTTCATAAATGTATTTTGCCAAAAACTGCAAGTCTTTATCCTGTTGTTTATGCAGTTCCAAAATCGGAATTTTGACATTCAGACCATAGTTGTCGAGAAGCTTTTGTTCAATCTTATTTGCCAGACTTTCAGGAAATACGGTATGCAGGGTATTAAGATTGAAGGGAATCGGGGCAATTTGTCCGTCGATTAAACCGCACACTTTATGCTGATAAGGATACCATTGGCAGAAGCGGCTGACAAAGTTCCACACGTCCTTATTGTTAGTATGGAAAATATGTGTTCCGTATTTGTGGACGCATATTCCGTCCTGATAGTAGTCATAGATGTTGCCGGCGATGTGGTTTTTAGAATCAATAATGACAACGTGCTCTCCTTTTTCGGCCAAGAGACGAGCCATGGCAGCTCCGGAGATGCCGCAGCCGACGATTAGATTTTGTGTTTTCATGAATTTATCACCTGTTTTATCATATTGGCATAGTTTTGGGCGAAAACGTCCAGTGTGTAGTTTTGCTCATAGGCTTGTTTTATTTTTTTTCGTGCCGCTGATTTTTCTTTTTCCGAGAGTTTCAGGAATTCGTTAAGTTTATTTACACAGTCATCGATATTGTCATAGAGCGTTATGGCGTGCGTGTCTTGTTCCACCGTGGTGTTTCCGCCGCCGCGGGAAGCAAGGACAGGGGTTCCCGTTGACATAACTTCCAGTAGGATTAGATCAAAATATGTTTGCCTGTTCGGTAAAATGAAGGTATCCGTAACGGACAGAACTTCTGCGGGATTGCATCTGCCGATTTCTATCCATCTCGGATGATCTAACGGTGGAATGGAACCGGCAGCACCGCCGATCAGAAAGGTAACATCCTCCCGTTGTTTCAGGACTTTTTCTGCGATTTCTTTCAATAAATCATAACCTTTGATTGAATTGTGCCGTCCGATATAGCTGACGATAAATGGTGTGGTAATGTTATATTTGTTTCGCAAATCCGTATTGTCCGGAGCTTTCAGCGGTTGGCATCCGGTGCGGACATATCGGATATCCCGTTCATCAATGAATTTTTGAAAATAGGGCAGGGAAGAAGTATAGCAGTCAACGGCTTCTTCGGAAGGAAAGATATAAATATCGGCTCCCGAAAAGGCTTCTTTTTCAAGTTTTTGCCATTCTTTCAGAACATTTTCCGCTTCGGGATTGTTTTTTTCTTTTTCCGTATTGTAATTTTCTTCCGACGGCGGCTGCGGACAATGCGACATTTGCATTAATTTTCCGCCTCTGTTGTGGTTAAGGTAGGATTTTAGAAATATCGCATCTTCAATAACATGGCAGGTAACGGTTTTGAAATTATATTTATCCAGTTCCCTGATGAACGGAAAATATCTGGCGTCAACACCGTCTTTGAGATATTTATTATAGCCAAATAAGAGACTGGTGAGTTTCAATCGTAGGGAACGGCGGTATTTTTTTATAGGAATTAGAAAAGTTGAGAGATAGGCAAGAGTGTTTCGAAAATCTGTTTTTTGATTGTTTATGGTATCTTGCGTAATGAAGATGATATTGTCTTGTTTTCCGATGCCGATTTTGAGGTTGGCTAAGTATCCCTGAGGTCCTCCTGCTCGGATGTTTGTTCCCGAGGAATAGAAGATGATATTGTCGACAGCTGTTTTCATAAAAATATAACTTCCTTTCATTTTAGCGTATAAAATTAAATCGCCTTGATGAGAGGCGACTGGAAGTTAGAACCTATTTGTGAGAATAGTGTAGTGTATTGAGCGTATGTATAATGTGTATACATACGCCTTATTAGCTACCTTCCAGTCTTCAGACCAAAAGGTAGTTTTTACATCCGCTGAACGGACAACTCACAACAGAGGGTTCTAAACCTCACATCGGTAATCAACCGATGCGTGAACAGGTTATGTTAAAATATACTAAGAGTCAAATGTTATAATTCTTGGGTGGGATTAGCCTAAAATGTTTTATTTATGCAAGAGGGAAATTTAATGTTTATTTTTTAGAGGGATTGCTCGTTCACAATTTTACGTTTCCGGCCTCAATTTTCTAGCGGCTCACGCCCTCTCGGGTTCGAATCCCGTTTTTGTTTATTTACCATAACAAAAAAACCACTCATAAAGAGTGGTTTTTTGTTATGGTAGCGAGAGAGGGATTCGAACCCACGACACAAGGATTATGATTCCTCCGCTCTACCGACTGAGCTATCCCGCCATCAAAATTCTTGCTATTTAATAATCAATCTTTGCAGCCTTGTCAACTATTATTTTTGTTCTTTGCTTACAAATTAACAAGATTTTTATCCGACTTTGGTTACATAATCCTTTAGCAGTTTTTTATTGCCGTAGTTGTCGAACCAAACATCTAATTTATCTCCTTCGACGCCGACAACTTTTCCGTATCCGAAAGTTTGATGATAAACTTTTTCTCCCATTAAAGCTGAAGCAGAAGCGAAACCATGATGAGAGCTGCCGGAATTGCGATTGCGACTGTACCCATTGTAATCTCCCTGATTGTATGAACCGGCAGAGTTTCGATAGTAATTATTATATCCGCCGTTGTTGTAATTACCATAAAATTTAGTCGCGTTATTACAGATTTCAATATTTTGCGGAGGCAATTCATTGATAAAACGCGAAGGGATATTGTTTTGCCATTGTCCGTAAACACGGCGGTTGAGTGCCGTCAGAATATAAAGCTGTTTTTTGGCTCTGGTAATGGCAACATAAGCCAGACGGCGTTCCTCTTCCAATGCCTGAGAACCGTTCTCGTCAAGGCTGCGTTGGTGCGGAAACAGCCCTTCTTCCCAACCGGGCAGGAAAACAACGTCAAATTCCAAACCTTTGGCAGAGTGCAGCGTAATCAACATGACTTTATTATTATCAAAAGTATCGTCATTTTCCATAACCAAGCTGACGTGTTCCATAAACTCGGACAAAGTCGGGTATTTTTCTTTGTCACTCATGACGGAAACAAGTTCTTTCAAGTTTTCCAGACGTCCGGGAGCATCGGCGGAAGAATCCAGTTTTAACATATCAATATAACCGGAATCGTCTAATATTTGCGACATCAGTTCATCCGGCGTTACGGCATTTATGTTTTTCCGCCATTGTTCAAATTTGTCCATCAGGTCGGTCAGATTGGTTTTGGCTTTGCCGGATATTCCGCCTTCGTTGAGCAGTTTGTTGACGGCAGCAAATAAAGAAATGCGGTTGGCTCTGGCTTCCAGATAAAATTTTTCGATAGATTTGGCTCCGACACCTCTTGCCGGTTTGTTGATAATCCGCTCGAATGCCAAGTCATCGTTAGGTTGGAGAACAACTCTCAGATAAGCCAATGCGTCGCGGATTTCTGCCCGTTCATAGAATTTCGGCCCGCCGATAACCTGATACGGAATGGCTTCGGAGATGAATTTTTCTTCAAATTCACGGGTTTGAAAAGCTGTGCGAACCAAAACGGCCATTTGTGAATATTCGTATCCGTTGCGGAGTTGGGCATCGATTTCATCAACCACATATTTGGCCTCGTCTTCTCCGCTGTAGGTGCTGACGACTTTAATTTTGGCATTGTCGGCATTGCGTGCGGGAGAATTTTCCGCCACTTTCAGGGTTTTGCCGAGACGTCCCTCATTATGGCTGATTAAAAACGAGGCGGCAGACAAAATGTTTGCAGTTGAGCGGTAGTTGCGTTCCAAGCGGATAGTGCGGCAATTCTCAAAGTCTTTTTCAAAGCGGAGAATGTTTTCGACCTCGGCTCCTCTCCAAGAATAAATGGATTGATCGTCATCGCCGACACAGCACAGGTTGTTGTTTTTCTGGGCCAACAAACGCAGGAACAAATACTGGGTAACGTTGGTGTCTTGATACTCGTCAACCATAATATATTTGAAACGGTTTTGGTATATTTCGCAAATATCAGGGTGAGAAAGCAAAATGTCCAAAGTATAAAGCAGAATGTCGCCGAAGTCGACACAGTTCAGTTCAAGGAGGCGTTCCTGATATTTTTTATAAAGGTGGGTTAAGACGTTTTCTTTATAGCCCTGTTGGATTTTATCAATCGTCAGGCCTTTGTCTTTCCAGCGTTGAATATGGTCAAGAACGGATTGGGCGGGATATTTTTTGTCGTCAATGCCTTCGGCTTCGCTGATTTGTTTAATCAGTCGTTTTTGGTCGTCTTCGCCGAGGATGGTAAAATTTGAATGAAGACCGGCAAGTTCGGCATGTTTTCTTAAGATTTTGACACAGATACTGTGGAATGTTCCCAGCCAGACGGAATTGGCGACATCGCCAATCATATTTTGGACACGTTCTTTCATTTCTCTCGCCGCCCGGTTGGTAAAGGTTACAACCAGACAATTCCACGGGTTGGCCTTCATATTGGCAAGAATATATGCCAGACGGGTGGTTAAGACTTTGGTTTTGCCGGTACCGGCTCCCGAAAGAACCAAAACGGGGCCTTCCGTTGTTTGCACGGCTTCTTTTTGTTCGGGGTTAAGCGTTTCCAGCCATTCAAATTGAGGCATTAACGCCGCAGTATTGTTAAAAGTCTGCGGTTTGTCGGAAGAAATGTCGTTTTGTTCACTTAAATTGAATATATCGTCCATGGGTCTTGCTTCTTGTTTTTTTTCTTGTTACGAAATATATATAATAATATTAGATGAATGCAAAGGAGTTTTTTAATGCCGAGAACAAGTCAGGGGAAATATGTTACCGAAGCCTCGAAGGTTTTTCAGGACGGGGACATCAGCTGGCATTCGGGGAAGTATGACGAAGCCCGGGAAAATTATCTTAAAGCCGTAGCTTTGTATAAGGCGACGGATGATGTTGAAGGACAGGCATTTGTGTTGTCCAGACTGGGCGAACTGGAACTGAGCCTTGACAATTATGACAAAGCCGAAGAGGCTTTACGCCAATCCACGGAACTGGTTAAAGATTTTATTGACGGGCAGAATACGCACGGGGAAGCCCTGATTAAGCTTTCAAAAGTAAAATCGGCCTCCGGAGAATTGAAAGAGGCTCTTGAGATTATCCGCCGTGCGGAAGAAGTCTTGTCTTCCATCGGAAACAGGGATTTGTTGGGAGATGCGTATGAGCAGGAGGCTTTTGTTTATCTTTCTCAAAATAAAGACAGCGAGGCTTTGCAATCTTATCGAAGAGCCGCGGATTTGTTCCGACAGGACGGAACATCCCTGAAAGAAGCGGCAACGCTCAGGGCAATTGCCCGTTTGGAGATGAAAAACAAGAATTATGACGTGGCTCATGATGTTTTGGAACGTTGTCGGGATTTGTATCGTGAAAACGGCGATTTGCTCGGAGAGGCCAGTGCTTTGTCGGCAATCGGCTGTTTGCGTTATATTATCAGGGATATTCCGAATGCCCGCAAAGCCTTGATGAAGTCTGTCTATTTGTATGGCAAGGTTTCTCACCATTTTGCCGAGGCCGAAGCTTTGTTGTATTTGGCTCGGGTTGAGGCATTCAATAAAGAACAGGGCGATTATGAGCGAGCCAAAGCCCATTACAAACGCTCCATCGAATTGTTTGACTTTTTGGCAAATGAACCGATGAAACGAATGGTGTTGGAAGAATATCATAATTTTTTAAATCGTATTATCTTTAGTTAATAAAGGATGGTTTCTATGTCAGATATCAGAGATAAATTGATTTCACTTAAGAACTATATGGACACCAAAATTATCGGTCAGCAGGATTTGGTTAAAAAACTGCTGATTACGATGTTGGCTGACGGCCATGCGTTGGTGGAGGGAGCTCCGGGGCTGGCCAAGACCAAAGCGATTAAAACTTTGTCGGAATGTATTGCCGCTAAATATAACCGTATTCAGTTTACGCCGGATTTGCTGCCGTCGGATATTACGGGAAGTGAAATTTATGTGGCTCAAAAAGGCGAGTTTGAATTTCGCCAGGGGCCGATTTTTGCCAATCTGGTTTTGGCCGATGAAATCAACCGTGCTCCTGCGAAAGTTCAATCAGCTTTGTTGGAAGCCATGGCGGAGCGGCAAGTCAGTATCGGCGGAAAAAGATATTTGCTGCCGGAGCTGTTTATGGTTATGGCAACCCAAAACCCGATTGAACATGAGGGAACTTATAATCTGCCGGAAGCCCAGCTTGACCGCTTTTTGATGTATATTAAAATCGACCAGCCGGATGCCGCGGCGGAAAAGAAAATCCTGCAGTTGGTCAGAGGTGAAGTCAAAGGCGGAGATACGGCTAAATTTCAACCGTTAAAGATTGAAGACGTTCTTGCCGCCCGCAGAGAAGTTTTGAATATGCACATGAGCGAGCAGGTGGAGGAATATCTGGTGCAATTGGTGGTTGCGACCAGAAATCCGCAGCATTATGACAAGAAATTGGCCGGACAAGTGTTGTTCGGAGCCAGTCCGCGTGCGACAATCGCTCTTGACCGTTGTGCCAAAATCAATGCTTGGCTGGAAGGGCGTGATTTTGTTACGCCGGAAGATATTCATGCCGTGGTTTATGATGTTTTGCGGCATCGCATTATTTTGACTTTTGAGGCTCAGGCAGAAGGTTTCACAACCGACGACGTCATTACCAATCTGATTAAAACGGTTCCTCTTCCTTAACGTCAGGAGCAATTTATGAAAAGACTGAAACAGATTAAAGAAAAACTGTTTTCCCGTCCGGTTGAAAACCAGCACGGGAACGGTCTTTTTGCAACTATGGAAGAACTGGTGGAACAACGCAAATATGTTTCATATTTGAAGCAATATAAAGCCAAGACAGCTTCAGCAATTATGGCCGGAGACGTGAAATCGGCGTTTAAGGGGCGGGGAATGGAGTTTGAAGAAATCCGCGGTTATACGTTCGGAGATGACGTGCGGGATATTGACTGGAGGGTTACCGCCCGCAAGTTAACGCCTTACACCAAGCTTTATGCCGAAGAAAAAGACAGGGAAATTCACATTGTTTTGGATTTGTCTCCGCACATGGTTTTCGGAACAAGGAATGAATTAAAATCGGTTTCGGCATCAAAAGTCGCCGGTTTGTTGGGTTGGCTTTGTTTGGAGAACAACGACCGGTTCGGATGTATTGTTTTTGACGGGAATGATACATATAGTTTCAAACCGCAGAATGACAGAGCCAATATGATGGCGATTTTAAAGAAAATCTCCCAGACCGGGGAAAATATTTTGAAAACCTTTAAACAGCCGCAAAGAGAGAGGCTTTCCAAGCCTTTGCAACAGCTGCGGCAAAATATTAAAAGCCATTCGACGGTATTTGTTGTCAGCGATTTTAACGAGTTTGACGAAGATATGCAGAAACAGTTGGCGGCGTTGGCTAAAAAAGCCCGGGTTTATTGTGTCAATGTGTTTGACTTGTTGGAGGAGATTTCTCCGAAAGCGGGAGAATATCTGGCCGAAAACGGGCGGGAACGATTGGTTTTTGATACAAAGTCCAAGGAATTTCAAAACGAATATAAAAGTTATTTTGCCGAGAAAAGGGAGAGAGTTCGGGATTTTTGTATGAAGTTTGCCATGAAGTATATTGAAGTCCGGACGGATATTTCGCTCTTTAAACAATTGAAAATCTGATTTCCGCAAATAATGCCGTTTTTTTGTCAGGCGGTTCTTGACAGAACATTTTATCAGTGTTAAATTCAACACTGAATTATTCTGTAACTATAATGAAGAGATGTGATATGGTTAAATCGAATGAAAACAGTGCATACAAGAGAGGGCAAGAACTGCTTGATCAGGGTATGTATAATGAAGCGATTGAGCAGTTTGACATTGCTATCGCTGAACAGCCAAAGTCTTGGAAGGCTTTGAATTCCAAGGGGTTTGCTTTTCAAAAAATGAGCCGCTATACCGAAGCGGTGGAATGTTTTGACAAGGCAATGGTTTTGAATCCTCAATCTGTTGAGGTATTGAACAATAAAGGCGTTACATTGAGTATGCGAGGCCTTTATAAAGATGCGATTGCATGTTTTGACCAGGCAGTGGCTATCGACAAGACTTCGCTTGAAGCTTTAAACGGCAAAGCGATTGCCCTGCAGCATATGTTCTCCTATAAGGAAGCTCTGGATGTTCTGGAGCTGGCAATGAAAATCGACAATAAGCATACGCAGACTTTGTTGAGTATTGCCGTTACGTTACAGAAACTGAAACAATATGAAAGAGCGATTTCTTTCTTCAAAAAAGTTTTAGCATCGGATAAAAGCAATATTAAGGCGTGGAACGGTGTCGGCGTTACCTATCAGCTGATGGGCGACAACAATTCCGCGTTGAAGTGTTTTACCAAAATTCTGAATATTGACAAACACGAGATTCAGGCTTGGATCAGTATCGGTTTTGTTTATCAGAAGATGTTGAAGTTTACTGATGCGTTAAAGTGTTATAAAAAAGCCCAGATGATGATTAACAATCGTTATCATCACAAGTTATATGACGGTTTGGCAAGCTGTTTGACCAAATTGTCGGAATTTGATCAGGCGATTGAAGTTTACAAACAAATCTTTCAGCGTGAAGAAGGCAAAAAGAAGTGGGATGCCCAACGTTCCATCAAGTTTGTGAATAAACTGAAACGCAAAAAAGCGGTTGGTGCTCTGCAGGAAATTAATGCGGAAGAGACACCGTCCGGAACAGATACCGCTATTTAGAAAAAACTCCCTCTCAGATGAGAGGGAGTTTTTTTGTGTGGATGATGGAATTTTAGTAAGTTGTTACAATACCATAATTACTACACCCCATAGTTTCGGCGGATTCAGAATAAGAAATTCCTAAACCATTTCCGTTTTTATCGGCAAAGTCAGATGAACAGGTCATAGAAAGCATTTTTCCGAATAATCGTTCTCCGACAAGTTTTAATTCTCTCAAGCTGCCGATATATCCATCGGCTGCGAGCGGAGCCGGCATCGGGATAGCACCGTGAGTGGAGGTTACAAAATTTCGCAGGGCTTGGGTATTGGCTTCTCCGCTGGTCGGGCCGGTTCCCAGACAGTAATTAGCGTCTCCGCAAATTGTAATTTGTGCATTTGCAATGACAGCAGAAGGAATGCTTCCGCTTGCGTTTTTAACGAAAGCTTTTCGGTTTTGGGTGTCAAAAACAATACCTTTAGCGGTTAACCCAGAAGGAGTTTCCTGATAACATTTTCCGTTAGAATAAACAGTGTCTCCGACGGCACAAGTTTTTTCGGTTAAGGTTTGTGGGGAACTGCAGTATACCAACTCATAATCGAAAGGGCATTTCAAAGTTTCCTGTCCGGCA
>JAGAJR010000008.1 GCA_017626035.1 Alphaproteobacteria bacterium
AGAAGAAGAACCGATATGGGTTTCCTCTCAAGGATGGGATGGGTCTCAGTGTTATGCTGACGGAACAAGCAAAGCATACGCAAGTCAGGCTAATCCTAACACCTCCATGACGTCTTATATGTTCATCCATTATCGGGATTTCGTTACCCTGGCACAAGAATATCAACAATAATCATAGCCGCTTTATGAAAGGAAAAACAACCTAAAAAAACTCCCCCTTGAAAAAGGGGGAGTTTTTTTATTTATCTTTCCAGTTTTTTATAACGAATACGATGTGGATTGCAAGCGTCTTCTCCCAGACGTTTTTTCTTATCTTTTTCATATTCTTCAAAGTTTCCTTCAAACCATTCGACATGGCCTTCATCTTCATAAGCCAGAATATGCGTTGCCAAACGATCCAAAAACCAACGGTCATGCGAGGTAACCAAAACACATCCCGGATAGTTCATAATACCTTCTTCCAAAGAACGCAGCGTATCCACATCCAAATCATTGGTCGGTTCGTCCAGAAGAATAACATTAGCCCCCTTGCGAAGCATCTTTGCCAAGTGGACGCGGTTTCTCTCACCACCGGAAAGTTGTCCTACTTTCTTTTGCTGATCGCTGCCTTTAAAGTTAAACTGCCCGACATAGGCTCTGGACGGCATTTCTTTCTTGCCTAGTTCAATAATGTCCAATCCGTCGGAAATTTCTTCCCAGACGTTCTTATTCGGATCAAGTTCATCTCGGCCTTGATCCACATAACCTAAATCAACCGTTTCTCCCAGCCTGATTTCGCCGGAATCCGGTTTTTCTTGGCCGGTAATCATTCTGAACAACGTCGTTTTTCCGGCTCCGTTCGGACCGATAATGCCTACAATCGCCCCCTTCGGAATCTTAAAGGAAAGATTCTCAATCAGAACTTTATCGCCGTAAGCTTTGCTGATATTATTGGCTTCAATAACCAAATCTCCCAAACGCTCCGTCATCGGAATATTGATGTGGGCTTGGGAAATCTTCTCTTTTGTCGCCTGAGAAAGCAATTCATCATAAGCATTAATACGAGCCTTTGATTTTGCCTGACGGGCTTTCGGATTTTTCTGAATCCATTCCAACTCGTTGGCAAGCGTCTTCTGACGAGCGGTTTCCTCCCGGGCTTCCTGTTCCAAACGTTTTTGTTTCTGTTCCAGCCAGGCAGAATAATTTCCTTCATAAGGAATACCCTGACCGCGATCCAGTTCCAAAATCCAACCGGTAACGTTATCCAAGAAGTAACGGTCGTGCGTAACCATAACCACCGTACCGTTATACTCTCTCAAATGTTGTTCCAGCCAAGCCACGGATTCCGCATCCAAATGGTTGGTCGGTTCATCCAAAAGCAGCATATCCGGTTTGGAAAGAAGCAGACGGCACAATGCGACACGGCGTTTTTCCCCGCCCGAAAGCTTAGTAACATCGGCATCAGCCGGCGGACAACGCAACGCATCCATGGCAATTTGAATCGTCCGTTCCAAATCCCAACCGTTGCAGGCATCTATTTTTTCCTGAAGCTCGGCTTGTTCGTTAATCAGAGCGTCCATTTCCTCATCGCTCATCGGTTCGGCAAATTTCATCGAAACTTCTTCAAAACGCTTCAATAAATCACGGGTTTCGCCCAAACCGTCCATCACGTTTTCCATAACGTTTTTATTCGGATCAAGTTTCGGTTCCTGTTCCAGATATCCGACTTTAACACCGTCGGCAGCCCAAGCCTCTCCGTTAAATTCCTTATCCACACCGGCCATAATCTTTAATAAGGTGGATTTACCGGCACCGTTAACACCGAGCACACCGATTTTCGCTCCCGGAAAGAATGACAGGGTAATTCCTTTAAACAGTTCTTTTCCGCCCGGAAAAACCTTGGTTAAATTTTGCATCACATAGATATACTGGTACGAAGCCATTTTATTTTCTTCTCCTTTATTTTAAGCATTTTGCCAAGAGTATAACGAAAAAAGCACAAGTTGCAATCTTTTTAATTTTATGCTATTTTAGACACATAATTCATCATCCGCGGAACAAAAATGGATAAAAAACGCAGCCTCAAAATACTAAAAGAAATTTACCAATCCGTCCCTCCTGAGGATAGAAATGCCCTCGACCGCCTTTATCAGTGCCTTGATTACGAAAACTACTCCCCGGTTAAAAGAATGGAGCAGAAACTCGGTATTTCCGGCATTTATACCAATTACAAATTTCCTCAAGGAATGGAAGCTGCCGACTATGAAAGCCTGATGAAACCGCTGCGGATTTTTGAAATGCTTGAACGCGGACACCAAGGAAACAGCGTTGAAGAAGAAATTGCCGCCCGGCACCTGCTGGCAAAAAAAGAGCATTTTCTGCCCGAAATCCGCCAAATGTATGACGAACTAACCAATCTGAACCCGGAATTAAAAACCGCCCGGATAATCCCCGACCGGATTCGCAGCTATGTTGCAGTTATTTCCGGAGCTTGTTCCGGTTTTCCTGTCCAAGACATTGTCGAATTCAGCCTCTCGACTTCGGATGAAAAAAACACGGCCCTCAATAACCGCAAAAGGGAAATGTCGGCAGAATTGGAACAATTAACCGGAAAAACACATCAAAAAGGCGAAACGCCGCTGATTGAAAACTGGTGTCCGAGCGAAACCACTTATCAAAAAATCAAACAAGCCTGTATAGAACAAAAATCAGCACAAAAACCCCAAACAAACCCAAGAACGTCATCATTTGACTATGACGCTTATCAAAACTTTCTGGAAAGCCGCGGATATTTCAACGATTAATGATATGAACGACGGATATGTCCCACCGTCGATTCAGGAAGAGCCTCAACCGGCTTTACCCGGTTATCTTCGGGCGGCGTATATGCCGGGATAAAACTTCCGGCCTGAGAAGCTCCGAGAATTTCACTGGAATCCTCAATTCTCAAATCTTTCGGCGTTTCAGCCTTGTTACCGCTGTAAATGGCCTGAGCCTTGGTACTCTCGTTATTTTTCTTATCATAAATCAGACTCGCATCATAAGGCTTGCGGGGTGTAACAATATTTCCGTCCGGCATCTTGATTGTTCCGTCAGCATATAAAGTCGCTTTGAAAATATCCTGTGCGTTAAAACGGCGGTTAATCAGTTCACATTCGTAAAAACCATCCATTTGTTTGGAAAAATAAGCATTGGCCTTTTCTTCATTGTAAGCATACATCCCTTTGGCCTGCATATCATCCGTCGGAGCTTTGGAAATCAGAATAGCCCGAGCCAGCATCTCAAAAGTATTATACTTTGCGGCTCCGCAGGCCAATCCCTGCCCGGCAACGGCTCCCAAAGCCCGCACTTCGTCAATATAAGGCATTTGAGCATAAGAATTAGCGGTAAAAATAATACAAAATGTCAAAATTAATGCTAATTTTCTCAAAATTTCCTCTCCCTTATCAATTTTATGATTGACATTTAGTATCATTTAGCATATTTTGCGGACAAGTCAAAGATAAAAGGATAAGAAAAATGAAAGTTTATAGCTCTTTAAAATCAAAAAAAGTACGCGATAAAGATTGCAAAATCGTTCGTCGTAAAGGCCGCGTATATGTCATCAATAAAAAGAACCCTAAACTGAAAGCACGTCAGGGTTAATCTTTTGATTAATGAATTTGATAAGTTTTGAAAACCCGTTGTATTCAAGCGGGTTTTTTAGTGCTTACTTTCTAAAAAAACACCCGACAAGATTGATATATGTGGCCGGTACGCAGTAAATTTTTGACGACATGTACAAACAACACTTAATTTAGGGTAGTATGTTAGATTTATAATAAGAAAAAAGAGAGCTGAAAATTTTAGCGTACATATAGTTACGTGAATTTTCAGCTCCTCGAATTTTCTGTATCAAATAACCGTTAAAATTTTAAGATTGATATATGTGGCTGGTACGCAGTGAATTTTTGACGACGTGTACAAATAGATACACGAGGAAAAAATTCACCAGTAACAGACCATAGAGCAATCTTAAATTTCGGGAATGTAAACCGTATGCAACATATTCGTCCTCCCTTTTTTACCGAGAGGAAAACCGGCAGTAATGATGATATGCTCGCCCGGTTTGGCAAAACCGTTTTCTACGGCAATTTTGACTGCAATATCTTCTACTTTGTCAAAACTCTTGAAACTGTCTTTGTTAATAAAACTTTTGGCACCCCAAACGATTCCCATTTTGCGGGCAACGTCAATACTCGGCGTAATGGCTAAAATCGGAAGGTTCGGACGCTCGCGGGCAGTCAGGAAAGTAGTTAATCCCGAAGAGGTATAAGTAACGATTGCAGCAACCTTATCCAAACTGCAAGCCACATCACTGGCCGCATAAGTTATCGCATCGGCCTCCCCGGAGCAACAATGCTGCTGCTTGCGTGAACTTTGCATCAGATTGTAAAACAACGGATCAGCTTCCACCTGCATAATGATATTATTCATCATTTGAACCGCCTCAACCGGATATTTTCCGGCTGCCGTCTCGGCAGAAAGCATAACCGTATCCGCTCCGTCATAAACTGCTGTTGCCACATCAGAAACTTCCGCACGGGTCGGCGTCGGTGCATTAATCATCGATTCCAGCATCTGAGTTGCAATAATAACCGGACGGGCAAATTTGCGGCAGGCAGAAACGATTCTCTTTTGCAAAACAGGAACTGTCTGAATCGGACATTCAACGCCCAAATCCCCACGGGCAACCATAATTGCATCAGAAAGCTGAATAATCTCTTCCAATTGGTCAATTGCACTCGGTTTTTCCAGTTTGGAAACAATCCAAGCCTTGTCGCCGATTAATTTTCTGGCCTGACGAACGTCATCTGCCGTTTGAACAAAGGACAAGCTTATCCAATCCACACCGAGTTTCAAAGCAAACTTCAAATCATCCTCGTCTTTTTCGGTAATGGCAGAAATCGGCAATTTGATATTAGGCAGGTTAACCCCTTTATGACTGGACAGATAACCACCGACAACAACCGTCGTATCTGCATGGTGGGCATCACAGTCATCGACATGCAAAACAATGTTACCGTCATTTAACAGCAAATCGTCCCCCGGTTTCAATGCCTGAAAAATTTCTTTATGAGGAAGGGTAACACGTTTTTCGTCTCCGAGAGATTTCTCCATATCCAAAACAAAACGAGCCCCTTCTTTCAAGAGAACTTTCCCGTCTTTGAACTCACCGACACGAAGCTTCGGACCTTGCAAATCGGCAACAATCGTAATATGGACGTTCTTCTCCTTCGCCAGTTTCCGAACAATTTCATAACGTTCTTTATGTTCGGCATGAGTTCCGTGGCTGAAGTTAAAACGAAAAGCATCAGCCCCGGCATCAATCAGTTTGGAAAGCTGTTCGCGGGAAGATGAAGACGGCCCGATAGTCGCCAATATTTTTGTTCTTGTTTTTTGTGGCATTTTATCATTCCTCAAAATAAAGTTTTTAATTGTTTGTAACATAGCAAAGATATCTTAATAAGAAATAAAAAATTTAAACTTGTAAAAAAATATATGCTTTGTTAAAGTCTCTTCCAAGAGTTAAAAAACTTCAATTTTTATTAAATATTAAGGAGAAAATAAATGGCTGAAGAGACACAAGTTGGCGGTATCGCCGTAGACAGATTACGTTCCCTGATTGAACGCATTGAACGTCTGGAAGAAGAAAAAGCGGCAATTGCATCAGATATCCGCGATATTTTTGCGGAAGCCAAATCCGCCGGCTTTGATGTCAAAATTATGCGTCAGATTCTCAAATTAAGAAAAATGAATGCCGCTGATCGCGATGAACAGGAATTTCTCCTCGAAACATACCGGAAAGCATTGGACATTTAATAAAAAAGCCTCCCCGTCGGGAGGCTTTTTTATTACAGTTTCAAAACGATTCCCAAAACCGCTCCGCCTAAAATATAAAATATCGGATGAACATTCTTAAAACGGTGAATAATCAAAAACAACACCGCACAAATAATTCCACCCTTAATATCTTTTACCGCCAATTCTGCCAAGATATAACCGGCATATAAAATAAGAGCCAAAACAGCCGGGCGTATCCCGAACAAAATATTCTGGAAAGTCATACAGCTTTGATATTTCATAACAAACTGGCTGATAAGAATAATAATGATTAAAGACGGCAGCAGCAATCCAAACGTTGCCACGATTCCCCCGAGAAAACCGGAAGCATTAAACCCGGCATAAGTTGCCATATTCACACCTATCGGTCCCGGTGTAGATTCGGACACAGCAATCATATCCGCCAGCTGACTGCGGGTAAACCAGTCATATTTATCCGTCAATTCCATCAAAAAAGGAATGGTAACCAAACCGCCGCCGATAGCCAACAGCCCGATTTTAAAAAATTCAACAAACAACAACAGATAAATCATTTTTTTATTCCCCGCAAATAAGCCAATCCCGCAGCGGAAGCGATAAGGATGACCAAAACAGGACTTAAATTAAAGAAGACCAACAAACCCAACGCCAATACAAAAAACGCTATGCCGATTTTCCCCTTAACTCCTTTAATCCATAATTCCGACACCGCCTGTAAAATCAATGCCACAACCACAAGACGGACACCGGCAAAAGCTTCTTCAACATATTCATTATCCATAAAATTCTGCAAAACAGCCGCCACAAGAGTAATAATGATAACCGACGGCACGACAACACCGAACGTAGTCAAAATTGCCCCGAAAACACCCCGCATTTTATAACCGATAAACGTTGCCGTATTAATTGCGATAATACCGGGTGTGCATTGCCCTATGGAATAGTAATCCAAAAGTTCTTCATCTCCCGCCCAATGTTTTCTCTCAACGACTTCACGCTTAAGCAGCGGCAACATAGCGGCTCCGCCTCCGAATGTAAAAAGTCCGATTTTGAAAAAAGTCCAAAAAAGTTCAAAATATCCGACCATTTTTTATCTTGTCCCTCTGTTCATAACTCAATTCGCCACTATATTAAAATAAACTCAAGAAAAAGTTAAAACACGATGAGGCGTTGAATGATTATTGCCATTCTCAAAGAAATTTACCCGGGAGAAAAAAGAGTCGCCCTTTCTCCCGAAATTGTCAGAAAAATAAAACAATGGGACTTTACCGTATATATTGAAAAAGACGCCGGAACAGCCGCCGGATTTTCGGACAATGATTACGCAGCCAGCGGAGCTGAAATCAAGAATTCAGCCAAAGAAACATATAAAAACGCCGATTTTATTTTTAAAATTTGGGCTCCTCTTCCTCAGGAAGAAAAATTTATAAAAAAAGGCTGCACAATCATTGCCAACTTTCAGATACTCAATCAACCGCAAAGGATAAAAAAATTTGCCGAACTACAAACAACCTGCTTTGCCCTTGAACTCATACCGAGAATATCCCGTGCCCAATCCATGGATATATTGTCCTCACAAAGCAATCTGGCCGGATACGAAGCCGTAATTGAAGCCGTATCAATGTCCGACAAAGCCGTCCCGATGATGATGACCGCCGCCGGAACCATCGCTCCCGCCAAAGTGTTAATCTTGGGAGCCGGTGTGGCCGGATTGCAAGCCATCGCTACGGCAAAAAGGCTCGGAGCCGTAGTATTTGCCTCAGATGTTCGTCCGGCCGTTAAAGAACAGGTAGAATCCCTAGGCGGAAAATTTCTGGAAATACCAAACGAGGAAAACTTTGAATCCTCAAACGGATATGCCAAAGAAACCTCCAAAGAACAGGTAGAATCCCTAGGCGGAAAATTTCTGGAAATACCAAACGAGGAAAACTTTGAATCCTCAAACGGATATGCCAAAGAAACCTCCGTCGATTATCAAAAAAAACAAAATGAAATTATTGCCGAGCAGCTGAAAAAAACCGATATTGTCATCACCACCGCCCTAATTCCGGGCAAAACGGCTCCCCGGTTAATCTCTGCCGAAATGCTCAAAAATATGCCGAACGGAAGTATTGTTGTGGATATGGCAGCAGAAAACGGAGGCAATGTCGAAGGAAGCGTGAACGGAAAAATTACCAATATTAACGGTGTCAAAATTATCGGGAATTCCAATTTGGCCGCCAACGTAGCAAATTCCGCCAGTCTTTTATTCGCCAAAAACATCTATAACTTCATCAGCCCGATGTATAATTTCGAGCAAAAAACACTTATCTTTAATGATAAAGACGAGTTAATCAGAAACACCTGTATTTGTAAAAACGGACAACCGACGGGAGTAATCAAATAATGGATATTTGGATGTTATTGACAATTTTAACCTTAGCCTGTTTTGTCGGCTACTTTGTCGTTTGGGGTGTCCCCCCCGCTCTGCACTCGCCTCTGATGAGTGTTTCCAATGCCATTTCCGGAATTATTATCATCGGGGCTTTATTGATTTCGGGAACGGAAAATACCGAACTGCCTAAAATATTGGGATTTATTGCAATCATTTTGGCTTCCGTAAATATTTTCGGAGGATTCGCCGTCTCACAGAGAATGTTGGTTATGTTTAAGAAAAAAGACCTTAAAAAACGGGAGAAAAAATAATGAGTGCCTCTCTTGTTTCCGCAGCTTATCTGCTTTCCTGCATTTTATTTATTTTATCAATCCGGGGACTGGCTTCTCCGGAAACCGCCCGCAAAGGAAACCTGCTCGGCATTGCCGGAATGTCCGTTGCCGTCGGTATAACATTTTTTTCACCGGAAATTAAAGACATTTATTGGATTCTTCTTGCCATACTCATCGGCGGATTAATCGGCACAACAAGTGCCTTTAAAGTCAAAATGACCTCTTTGCCGCAAATGGTTGCCGCATTCAACGGCTTGGGCGGATTGTCCTCCGTTTTCATCTCTTTGGCTGAAATCACTTCCGGCTCTCAAGCATACACAACAACCTCCATAAGCCTGTTCATCGGAGCCGTCGCTTTTTCCGGATCGGTCATTGCTTTTGCCAAACTGCAAGGCTTAATATCGGCAAAAGCCGTTGTTTTCCCTTTTCAACACCTTATAAATGCCTTTCTCGGTCTGAGTGTTATCGGACTTTGTGTCGCATTTTCCCTAAGCGGAAACATAAATCTGTTTTATATTCTGACTGCCTTGGCCATTCTGTTAGGATTCTTGCTTATTCTCCCGATTGGCGGAGCTGATATGCCTGTCGTTATCTCGGTTTTGAACGCCTATTCCGGATGGGCCGCGGTTGGTATCGGTTTCTCTCTCGGCAATGTCTTGCTGATTATTGTCGGAGCCATCGTCGGAGCCAGCGGAACCATTCTTTCTTACATTATGTGCAAAGCAATGAATCGCTCTCTCGCCAATGTTATGTTCGGCGGATTCGGAAACGAAAAGAAAGCTCATGATAACGAAACGGAAAATCAGAAGACAGCCAAGTTCGGAAGCCCGGAAGACGCCGCTTTTATTATGGAAAACGCCGCTAAAGTCATTATCGTTCCCGGTTATGGCATGGCCGTTGCCCAAGCTCAACACGTACTTAAAGAAATGGCTTTTGACCTTCATGAGCGTTATGGCGTGGAAGTCAAGTTTGCCATTCATCCCGTTGCCGGAAGGATGCCGGGACACATGAACGTTTTATTGGCTGAGGCAAATGTTCCTTATGAAGATGTCTTTGAGCTTGACGACATCAATCGTGAATTCGCCACGGCCGATGTCGCCTATGTTATCGGAGCCAACGATATAACCAACCCTCTGGCAAAAACAGATTCGTCCTCTCCGATTTACGGCATGCCCGTTTTAGACGTGGAAAAAGCTAAAACCGTTTTCTTCGTAAAAAGATCTCTGGGTTCAGGATATTCCGGTGTTAAAAATCCTCTTTTTTATGCGGACAACACCATCATGCTTTACGGAGACGCCAAAGAAGTTACGGAAAAAATCGTTTCCGCTCTCGAAAAATAAAAAAAGCCCCTTTCATCAGGGGCTTTTTTTTATAACATCAGCAAAAGGGCAACGAACAAAACCCCATACAGAACCACCCCGCGAAAATACATTCCCGCTACCCTGAAATCCGCATTCGACGGGATGGCATTTTCAATAATAATGGTCTGCAGCAACACATACAAAATATAATTAAAAAATGTCGGCTGCATCACCGGCAACAAATAACGGTTGATATAAAACCCGATTGGCAAAAGCAGAAACGGAGCCATCGCCGAAGGAACCGCATTATAAAAAGTAACGTTTCTGAAACTCACGCTGCCCATTACATAATCACCATCCTCGTTTTTCTTCGGAAATAAAGTGAAGTTGCAGGGAGCCGCATTCAAAAACAAACCGACCAAATAGTGCATCATTTCATGCAGCATTGTTCCCGGAATGTTAACCAGAGCACTCAGCCACATACTGCGATAAGTGTTGTATTTCATTCTCATCAAAATAACCACCAGCAAAATCAGATAAAACCGGTTATCGAAAAATCCCCGCAAAAACTCAGGATTATTAACCAAAGCAACTAACTTGTAATAAATCTGATAAACAATTGACATTATCTTATCCTTTTTTCAAAACCGATAACCCGGCCAGATAAGTGTTCAACAAAAGTTTACTGACCGTTTTTTTGTTAAGCTTGCTGAAATTATCCAACGCTTTTGTTGTCAGAAAAGAACTGAGAGAAAACAGAGAAACCCATAGAACCTGCATTGAAAGCCGCCGTTCTTTAATACTCAGGTTACCAAAAACGTTGTTAAAAGAAGGCTCCCAAATCCCGGTAATTTTTACTAATTTTCTCAAATACGGTTTAGGCAGCCTGGTAACCTCACTCTGCAAATGAAATCGATACAACAGAAACCATAAATTCGGATTCGCCAAAACAAAACTGACAAAACCGTCCAAATAACGGTTAAGGTTTTTATAGTCATTGCTGTCTTTCAACAAACGCGACAAATAATCATAAAGTTCATCCAACGTCCGCATATTTTGAGCCAGAATGAAATTATCCATATTGGCAAATTGATTATAAATCGTCCCTACGGAACAGCCCGAAGCTTCGGAAAGTTTTCGAGCCGTCAGGTAATCGGCTCCTTTTTCTTGAACAAGCTCCCGCCCTTTTTCCAATAAAATACGTTGAATATTGTCTTTCGTGTTTGTCATCTTATATTTTACTTAACAAAATATTTGCAATTTACGTTTATAATGCACCATAAAACAAATATGAACACTGTTCAATTTATTTTTGGTTAACCTAAGGATAAATAAAATGAAAAAACTTTTCAGGCTTCTCGCTCTGACAACCCTCTTCTTTCCGACCGCATTCCGAACCCAAGCCCAAGATGCCGGAAACTTCTACCAAAACCTGCTCATTTCCGAGGAAATGAGACTGGAGGAAAACAGCGGCAAAGCTCAGGACAGTGCCGGAAAACTGCTCGATTCCAAGCCTGAAACAATCAAAATCAAAGGACCGAAATTAAGAAAACACACTTCCGTAAACAAAAAAACAGCCCAACAAACGGAAGATAAGAAAGAAACTTACGGCAACGCTCCTTTCGGCCTGATTTGGGGCAGCAGCATTTCCGATGTCAAAAATATGGGAGTCGTTCTGGAAGCTGCCGGAGAAAAAGATTATGTTAACAGTTTTTCCGCATCGTTCCTGCCCAAACCGGTCAATGAATTTCGCGATGTGGTTTTGACCTTCGGGGAAGATGATAAATTATGGCGGATTATCGCATATGGAAACTTCACGCAGGATACGCCGAACGCCTCCAAAATTCTTGCTGTGTATAATAAATATTACAAACTTCTGTCGCAAAAATACGGCAACGCCAAACAATTTTATACCCCTAAAGTAACCAACGTCGATAAGACGGTGGAAATCGGCGGAGGAAAAACCAAAACCGTTACCGAACAGGTCGAAGAACCTATCGGCGGAAAAAATTTCTTAAATGAACTTCAAACCGGAGAAGCCGTCTTATATTCCACTTTTGAAAACGGAAAAGTCGGGGTTGCTCTGGCCGTTAATGTTGACGGACAGAACCGCAGCTACATTATCATTGATTACAAAAATCTGAAAATTATGCAGGCTCGCGACCAAAATACTCTGGATGCACTATAAATACAGAAAGGACTGAATTACATGACTAAAGTTAGTTTTTGCGGAATTTCCGGAAGCGGCATGAGTGCCCTCGCACAAATCCTGAAACATAAAGGATACACGGTTATCGGCTCAGACCGCAGTTTCGATCAAGGTAAAGATGCCCGCAACAAACAAGCCCTGATTGATATGGGAATAGAGATTAAACCGCAGAACGGCTCGGCCATCACAAACGACGTTGACACTTTATATGTTTCTACGGCTGTCGAAGATTCCATTCCGGACGTAAAAGCGGCTTTAGATAAAAACATCCCGATAAAAAAACGCTCTGATCTTCTTGCCGAAATCTTCCACGAATATCCGCACAACATCGCCGTCGGCGGCACCAGCGGCAAAACTACCGTAACCGCCATGATTGGCTATGTTTTGGATAAACTCGGTAAAAACCCGTGCATGATAAACGGCGGCCTGCTCAGAAATTATGATAATCAACCGGGGATTCCGAATATCATTTACAACAAAGGGGATATTTGCGTTATTGAAGCCGACGAAAGCGACGGTTCAATCGAAAAATACCATCCCTACATTGCCCTGATTAACAACATCTCCATTGACCACAAATCGCTTGACGAACTTTGCTTGCTCTTTAACAACTTTGCTCAAAGAGCCAAACATGGTATCGTCGTCAACGCTGACTGCGAATACACAAAAAACATCCGCCACCCGCAAAAAACCGTTTCTTTCTCAGTCAACGGCAACGATGCCGACTTGAAAGCTTATGACATTCAAGCTCTCCCGAACGGCACGCAATATACCCTTGACGGAAAAACCTTCACCCTGAAGCTTATCGGAAAATTTAACGTCTCTAACGCTTTGTCCGCCATTGCCGCCTGCTCTTTGCTGGGGGTTGACAAATTTGAAGCCGCAAAAACACTTGAAGGTTTCTTGGGAACACACCGCCGCTTGGAAGTCATCGGCTCTGAAAAAGGCATAACCGTCATTGACGATTTTGCTCACAATCCGGATAAAGTGGCCGGTTCCATGTCTGCCCTGCGTTCCTATCCCGGCCGCCTGATTTTAATGTTCCAGCCGCATGGTTTCAGTCCGATGCGGTTAATGGGAAAAGAAATTATCACAGCTTTTACAAACCGCATGAACAGTCAGGATATACTCCTCATGCCTGAAATCTATTTTGCCGGAGGTACCGTAAAACGTGATATTTCTTCGGCTGATTTCATCAAACAAGCTTTAGATGCAGGAAAGCAGGCTCATTTCTTTGAAACAAGAGCCGCCGTCAAAGAATTTATTCTTAAAAACGCTCAAGCCGGAGATAGAATTGTTGTCATGGGAGCCCGGGACAATTCGCTTCCTGACTTTTGCCGAGAGATATTAAAGGAGATAAAATAATGGCTGCACTCAAACCCGGAGACAAAGTCGGATTAATCACGCCGTCCAGTTTTCTGCCTAACCCCGAATGCATTGAAAAAGGCATTGACTATCTTCGTTCTCTGGGATTTGAAGTCGTCAAAGGACAACACCTTTACGACCGTTTTCGTTACATGGGCGGCACCCCGGAACAACGAGCCGAAGACATCATGGCTTTTTTCAAAGATACTGAAATCAAAGCCATTTTCAGCACGGCCGGCGGCAGTGGAAGCCAAAAAATTCTGCCGCTTTTGGATTATGACATCATCAAAGCCAATCCCAAACCGGTTTTAGGCTTTAGCGACGTAACTGCCTTGCAGCTGGGAATTTATGCCAAAACAAAAAATCCGTCCTACACCGGGTTTACCTTAAAATATGACTTCAAAACCGGAAACATTGACCCGCTTGTCCAAACCTCTTTGGAAACCCTGCTCCGAGATGAAAAATTGACGGCACAAGGCGGAAAAACCGTTCGCGGCGGCTCTGCCGAAGGTATCCTTGTCGGCGGATGTTTAAGTATGTTTCGCAATCTTTGCGGCACCGCTTTTTATCCGGACGTCAGCAATGCCGTTTTGTTAATTGAAGATGTCAGTGAAAAAACTTACAAAGTCGACTTAATGCTGCAACAGCTCCAACAGTGCCCGAACTTTGACAAAATTAAAGGCATCGTGTTCGGACAGTTTGCCGATAATATCATTGCCGCACCGGAAGACGGCACGATTGACGACACAATTTTTGATTTTTGCAAAAATCTCAATATTCCGGTCATCAAAGATTTCCCTTACGGACACGTCCCAAGCCGCTATGTTTTGCCGATTGGCCGAAAATGTAAGCTGAATGCCGATAACTGCCGGCTGGAATTTAGCTAAAATAACAAATTGAGCACATAATCAAAATTTTTGGCTGTCAAGGTTCTAATAAGTCTTTGATAAACAAACACACCGTCCCATCCCCTGCTGTTAAAAGCCAGCATACAGCCGATTGCCCACAAATTAGCTCCCGGCAGAAACATCCAACAGAACTTGTAGGAAACTTTGGGCAAATCCGTTTGTTTCTCGTGTATTTGTGAAGAAACCGTGTCGACATGATAACCGATAAAATACCCCATCACACCGTTTAAAATCAAATTCATCGGAGCAAAACGGGTATAAAACGAAATCGCCAGCATCACAAAAAAACCAAACAAAGGGAAGAAATACGGAGCAATAATAATCAGCCAATTGCCTTCCCCCTCAAAGCCCATTGAACCGCCGGAATTATCATCCGCCACACGAATATGCTTGATTTTATGCAAGGTCAGCAAAGCAAAAAAACTATGCGTACATTCATGGGCAATAATCTGCATACTGGTTTTTACCGAAGCATCCGCCATACCTCTTGCCATAAAAAACAAGAAAAAGCCAAGCCCCAGAGAAATAAACCGGGCCGACATAAATTGAAAATACGACAAAGACTGAATATAAGCAGGAATTGACACCAACATATACAAGGCGACAGGCCACTTAAACAATTCCACCAATTTATCTAAAATTTTACTCATTGTTTACCCTCTTTGCATTAAGATAACGATAAACCATAATTAAACAGAATTCATCAAATTTAACACAAATATTAACATTTGGCTTGTAAATATGAATAATTGTCTTTAATATGAATTTATTCGAAAAATCAGGCTAAAAAGGAATTAAGAAAGATGACGCCGGAAGAATTTGATACCTTTGACTTTCTCATTAATGATGAAGATGAAGTAATGTTGCTTTTATACCAAAGAGAAGGCGAACCGCAGAATGCCCGTATTGAAATAGACGGAGACAATAAAACCGCGGTTTTGTTCCGCAATGAAAATGACAGCATCATGCTTAAAGAAATTTCTCCCGACGTTTTTGACAGTCTGCAAGACGCTGACAAACTTTTGGTTTGTGAACTAAGCCGGGAAGAAAACGAAACAGACACGCAAATTGTTTATGCTTACGAAGCTGAAATCAGCGACTAAAAAACAAAACACAAAAATCCCCTCATTTCAGAGGGGATTTTTTTTATATCACACGCAATAACACCTTATTGACATATACACACACCTATAGAGCTAAAGCCTATATTAATAAGTATTATATCACGAAAATCTTTCGGTGTACACCCGTTTTATACACGGTAAATTAAAGCCGGTATTCTGCAATACCGGCCGTTTAATTATTTTTTGATGGAATAAATCGTCTTTTTGGGCTGAGCTCCGAGAAGCCTTTGAATATAACGCCCCTGATACAAATTGATTCCGAGAGAATTACCGACTTCCACCGCTTGAGGATCATCCACCCGGCACAAAATCATCTTCGCCCGTTCGGCTTTATTGACATAATCGGTAAAATGCTTATCTTCGGTAATCACGTCCATAAAACTCGGGTGCCAGATAATCTTAATCAAATCACTGCTCAAATGCTCTCTGTCTATATATTTCAGCTTATCAACAGTAATACCGTCAATACAAATTTTATACCCGCGATATTGGGCAAAAGTTTTCGCCAAAATAAAGGCCTTAATATCACTGAAAATATCAACCAACTGCAATTCCAAAACAATGGACGACCGCATGGATGAATTCATATTCTCGTCAAACTCCAAAAATTCATCCGATAAAATCGTCGACACATTCAAATTCATACTGAAATTGCTGGTAAAAGAACCGTCATCATGCTGACTGACACTTACCAAAACACGCTTGTCCAAAGTTTCGGTCAAATGAAGGAACAACCACGGATTAGCTGTCAAATCCACATCCGGAAGCAACATATCTCTCAAATCGGCAATAGAAACGAATACTTCGTCAAACAGCATCTGCGGCGGAGATTTTCCGATCACGGCACAAACGGACTGCCGCCGGATTAAACTGGAAAAATCCGTCTGCACCAAAGCTTTCTGAACTTTAGACAACATCGTCGGCGTCAAATCGCGGCGAAACTTTCTGACGCTCCCGCTCTGGTTCGGACGGGAAGCATAAGTACCGCCGCTTTGCGTAGTGATGTTCCCTTGCTGTTCCATGGAAGAACCGATAACTTTCCGAAATTCGGAAGCTCCGCCGCTCAACTCAAAAAACTTCACAAATTCAATCTGCTCCAAATCCACGGCATTTCTTAAAAGCGGATCATCATGAAACAGAAAACGCAGCTTAACCAAACATGCCAAAATCTCTTCTTTGGCGGTACGATTAAAAATAACCACGGCATCATCATTCGGCAAAGAAAATATTTCTCCGCCGGATTTTTTGATAACATTTTCAAACGTATCAATAACAGATTGCCGCTGCATTTGCCGAACCTTCGGATTTTGCAGCTTATGAATATAAATATACAATGCCGAAAAACGGTCAATATCCTTATCCAGCTTTGTCAAATAGTCCCAAATCAGCGTATCTTTTTTGACAGTAATATTTTCGGGTGTTTTGTCCGGAGTTCCGAGTGTTGTAATTACCGATGCCGGTTTTTTATCTGTATTTTTAGAAAAGAAAAACATTTCGGCCTCACAACAAATCTTCTAATATTTCAGGATATTGACACTCGTCTTTAAAAGAACCGAGCAACAATCTTCTGCGTTTCAAACACTCTAAAGACGAACAAACTTTGGCATTCGGACAACGATTTTTAATCATTGCAACTTCCACATCATCCATAATAGGTCCCTGGAATGCCGTAATACCGTATTTTATGCCCCATTTCAAAGCCTTGTCCGTCTCACACTTTGCCAAAATAACATTTTCCCGTCCCATATTGGCAATAATCTGTTTAAGTTCCTCATTATCCTGATCATATTCCATAAGCGGTTCCCAGAATATTTTTATAAAATCAGGATCCAGATTTTTTAAATTCAACATTTTCAGAGAAGACGGACTTAACGCATCAATTAACAGCTTATGGCCGCCTTTCCTTAAAATCTCTTTTGCCTCAAAGTATAACGGCAGATTATTGAAAACATCCATCGGCTGCACTTCGACAATAACCTTCTGCCCTTCCTTCAAAAAGTTCTTGGCAAAATTAACAAATTCCCGTGAAAACACCGAAGACAAATTCAGATTAATGCTGATTTCGGAAGGCCATTTAGTCAGATTAGCGGCAAAAAAGGCCGATAATGTTTTTTTATCCAAAGCCTGTGTCAAATACAAAAACAGCCAACGATTGGCAACCAAATCCAATTGTTCGTCAAACTGCCGACTCAAATCTTTTACCGCCACAAAAAATTCCTGGAACATAACGCTGAATTTTCCGCCGCCTTTAATTCTTACTACACTTTGGCGTTTAACGATTTCCGCAACATCAAAATCATCAAGCCGGGCAATAACGTTTTCTATCTCATTGGCTTCTACCGCCCGTTTAAGAGGAACATACTCCTGAACATCCGCCTGCTCGGACGTTTTCATCATTTTCTCAATATACCCGTAAAATTCGGAAAAATATTCAGGAAATTCATAAACAACGGCAAATTCGCTGCTCTCGCCCGAATGGACAATCGGATCGGAAGACAACCCTTCCCGAAGCTGCTTAACGGCAACGTCAACTGTTTCTTGGGTAATATCCCGCCCAAGAATAACAAAATCGCCGTTAGAGAGAATAAAAAACGAACCTTTGGTTGTCCCCACCACGCTGTCAAACAGCTTGGCAAAAATTTTTACAAATTCCGGATGGCGGTGCTTCGGCTTCAATTTGGAAATATTTACATACAGAACGGCATACCCCATAGAATTCTTGGCAATTCTATCAAGTGCACTAAGCAAATACTTTTCAGACGCAATACCTTGCTGTTTAGCCATTTTACCGTAACTGTTCCACTGGTTAAATCTGTTAGATAATAACTCTTCCTTCAGATTATATCAAGTTCATTACTTTTTTGCTAACAGCATTGCCAGTTTTTCAACAACATCGGCCGCCGCATACGGTTTGTTGATAAACTCGATATTTTCGTTTTTCTCCACCAACTCGTTAATCTGGGCATCTCTGGTATAACCGCTCATAAACACCACTTTAACGTCCGGATTGATTTCCTTCAGTTCATTATAAACATCCACGCCGCTCTTGCCCGGCATAATGACGTCGAGCATAACCAAATCTATCCCCGGCGTATTTTGATATACCTCCGCCGCCTTCAGGGAATCATTAACGGCTATCACCTCCGATCCGGCAGCCTTTAATATATCTCCGAGCAATTCCAACAATATCTTTTCATCATCCGTAACCAAAACTTTCGCTTTAAGTTTTCCGGCCTTTTTTCTCTGCACGGTTTTCTGCACTTTATTTTCGGTAATCGGGAAATAAATATGAAAAGCCGTTCCCTTAGAACGATTCCGAACAATAATACTGCCTTTATGTTCCCCGACAATGCCATAAACCGCAGACAAGCCCAATCCGGTCCCTTTTCCGACTTCTTTGGTCGTGAAAAACGGTTCAAAAATTTTATGAATAATATCTTTGTCAATACCGATACCGGTGTCTTTAACCACCAATTCGAAATATTCCCCCTCAGGAATACGCAACAGCAAACGGGAAATATCTTTTTTATGAAGAGATTTGTTTTTGGTTTCGACAGTCAGCACTCCGCCGTCCGGCATCGCATCTTTGGCATTAAATCCCAAATTTAAAATCATGCTTTGCAGCAAATCGCGGTTTCCCAGAACATAATGATTTTTAGCCTGAAAATCCTGTTGAATGACAATTTTTTTGCCGATACCGTGCTCCAAAAGATAAAGGCTCTCCTGAACACACTCGTGCATATCCGTAACTTCAAACTCTTTCTTTTTGTCTCGTGCAAACAACAGCAGCTGAGACGTCAGATGCGACGCCCGGGCACAGGCATTGAGAATAATATCGGCATACTTGTTTAACGCATGCTCTTTTCCGAGCTGCGTTTCCAAACACTCCGCTGCCCCGTTAATTCCCGCCAGCATATTGTTAAAATCATGAGCCACACCGCCGGCCAAACGTCCTATAGATTCCAATTTCTGCATTTGATGAAACTGTTGAGCCATCGCGGCTTTTTCTTTTAACCGAAAGTTTTTCTCTCTCAGTTTCCAATACCGATACAAAACCACGGCAATAACCGCCAGTAAAATTCCCAACAGCCATAAAAGCCCCTGACGATACGGAAATTTCTCTGCCGCATTTTCATATTCGCTGTTTATCCAGCGTTGCTTTATTTCCGCCCGATGAGCCGGTGTAATTTTTTCCAAAATCTGGTTAACTATTTCGATAAACGGAGCATTTTCTCTGATGGTTCCAAAACCGAAACTATACGTTGTTCCCGTTACGGGAGCCGCAAAAGAAATCTTTTTCAGGCGAAATTTTTCAATAATGAATTTCGTATTGAAAATATCTCCGACATAGAAATTATAAACTCCGCGGTTAACATCCTTGACCGCATCCAAAATACTGTCATAAGAAACCCAGTTATACCGAGTGGATTTTCCCAGAGAAAGATAAGCAATCATATTGCGGACAACGGCTGTCTTTTCATCTTCAATATCTTTCAAGTCATTAACCGAAACCGTTCTCCCGTTACTGAAAATTCCCAGAGAAGAAGAAATATAGGCTGCTGAAAAAATCATATCGCCGCCAAACAAATTATCCCTCACCGCAAAAGGAAGAACGTCAACGGCTCCCTGCTCCAGAAGCCGATACATTTCATCCCAGGTTTCCGCTTCTACGGTTTCAAACACAATCCCGGTATTTGCGGAAATAATATCCGTATAACTGGATGCAATTCCTCGAAATATCCCGTTTTGAGTAATATACTCATATGGAGGAGCCGATTTTAAAACGCCGATTTTTACCACCGCATGCCCGGCAATCCACTTCTTTTGTTCTTCAGAGAAACTCAAACAGGAAAATCCGTTTTCTTCCCAAACATTTTCATTTGTCGTAACCAGAACTTTTCCGACATTGGCAGCAGTTTCCCCCACAAAAACAAACCAACTGCAGATAACGAGCATAATAACATTTTTCACGGTTTTACTCTCCTCTTGCAAACCAAAATTGCCTGCGGACATCTTGCCACAGCTGTTAAATAAACTCAAGCTAAACTATATGGCCATAACCTAAAAATAAGATTGCCTTTTTGAAACCGCGACGATATAATTTAAGCCTGTCTTATCTTAAATCAAGAGGGGAAGGATTTATCTTTATGGGCACAACAATCAAAGTATGTATGGGAAGTTCCTGCTTTGCCAGAGGAAACGCCAAAAATCTGCAGTTAATTCAAAAATACATCGATGACAACAATCTTGACGGAGAGATAGAACTGACCGGCCTGAGATGTTGCGATAAATGTGCCAAAGGCCCAAACATCACCATAGATCAGGAAGAATATAACAATATCGATCAGGGAACGCTCCTTGATATTTTGGACAAACACTTTAAGCACAAGGAATAATCTGAATGTCTAACCGGGAATACCCTCTTTATACAATAAAAAACAACTGTCAGGACTGCTATAAGTGCGTTCGCCGCTGTCCGGTAAAAGCCATCAAAATTGAAGACAACTCAGCAATGATTGTGCCGGACTTGTGCATTGCCTGCGGCACCTGCTACCGTGTCTGCCCGGCCAAAGCCAAACAGCCCCGCAATGACTTAACCAGAGCCAAACATCTGGTACAGTCCGGCAAGGAAGTTTATGTTTCTCTTGCTCCGTCCTGGATTACCGAATTTGAAGAATACAGCGAAGAACAAATAATTGCCGCTTTACGCCGCTTAGGTTTCAAAGGCGTCAGCGAAACGGCTCTCGGAGCGGAGGAAGTTTCTTCCAACATCGCCAAACTGCTTGAAAACAGCGAAAAAGGACTGTTCATCTCCACCGCCTGCCCGGCTGTTGTCGAATATGTCAACAAATACCTTCCCGAACATACCAAAAACTTAACACCGTTTACCTCTCCTCTTTTGGCACATTGTTCCTTGCTGAAAGAAAAATTGGGAAAAGATATTGAAATCGTTTTCATCGGGCCTTGCATTGCCAAGAAGCTGGAAGCGGACAAACATCCGGAATTATTAAGCCTCAGCCTGAGTTTTACCGATCTTAAAAACTGGCTGAAAGAAGAAAATATCGACCTGAAAGAAATTCGAACCAGCGTCTTTGACAAATTCATTTTGCAAAAAGCCGAAGAAGGCACCGCCTATCCGATAGAAGGGGGAATGATTGAAACAATTCGGCCTTACGCTTCCGCCGGTAAAGCTTATTTGATGCAGGCAACCGGAATAAACAACATCAAACGCGAACTTTTAAATATCAAAGCTGAAGACTACAATCGTCCGATTTTCATCGAATGCCTGGCCTGTGAGGGCGGATGTGTCAACGGTCCGTGCACTCATAACAAAAAATCCGGCATCGAAAAACGCATTGACATTCTGGAAAAAGCCGAGTTCGGAACCGACGCCGGAAAACGGACACCAAGCATTAATATTTCCCTTGATTATAGTGCCAACCGAATTGAAAACAAAAACTACGATGAAACGGATATTAAAAACATTCTGGCTCAAATCGGAAAATACACGATTGAAGATGAAATAAACTGCGGCGGCTGCGGATACGATACCTGCCGCAATTTTGCCAAAGCCCTTCTGGAAGGCAAGGCCGAACCGGAAATGTGCGTTTCCCACATGAAACACCAGGCTCAAAGAAAAGCCAATGCCCTGCTGAGATGTATTCCTTCTCCGATTGTGATTGCCAATGCAAAACTCAACATTTTGGAATACAATGACAAATTCGTTGAAACTTTCTGGAACGAAGAAGAACACGACGATATTTATAACAAAGAAGACCTCCGCGGAGCCAACTTAAGAGACTTTGTCAACTTTACCAATCTGTTTTCTGCTTCATTGGACTTGGAACAAGACATCCACCGCGAACATGTCCGTTTTAACAACAAACTGTTTGACGTTGTCGTCTTTAATATTGACAAGAAACAAATCGTCGGCGGTATCATTGAAGATGTAACCAATGTGGAAATGAAAAAAGAACAAATTGCCGAAAAGGCCAAAGAAGTCATCCACAAAAACCTCGCCACCGTCCAGCAAATCGCCTGCACGTTGGGAGAACACATGGCCGAAACGGAAGTCCTTTTGCGTTCAATCGCCCACGATTTTTCTCCTGATAATGAAGAAAGCGGAAACAATTCCGTTATCATCCGAACCAACTCAAACAAAAGAGAATATTAATGAGCGATTCTTTATTTATTGAAATAGGAACTCACCAGCAGCAAAAACACGGCGAAGATTGCTTTGGAGACACAATCTATTCAAAAAAAATTCCCGAAGAACGCCGAATTATTTCTATTCTTTCCGATGGTTTGGGAAGCGGCGTCAAAGCCAACATCCTTTCATCCATGACAACCCGTATGGCCATGAAGTTTGTCGAAAGCAACATGGAACTTTTGAGATCTTCCGAAGTAATGATGGATGCTCTGCCAATCTGCCAGGTCCGAAAAATAAGCTATGCGACCTTTTCCATTGTTGACAGCGAATTGGAAGGAAAAACCCGCATTTTTGAAATGGATAATCCGCCGCACATTTTTATCCGCGACGGACGGCCGCTGAATGTCAAATGCAAAGAGCTGTCTTCTCCGAAGTGGAAAGACAGGACGATTAACATCTCCCAAATCACTACTCAGGAAGAAGACCGGATTATTTTAATGTCTGACGGCGTTACTCAGGCCGGTCTCGGCAACAAACTCTATCCTTTAGGGTGGCAGCGGCAGGGATGTCTGGATTTCGTCTTAAAAACCATAAAAAAGAACCCGCACATTTCAGCTCATGACCTGGCAAAAGCAATTGTTCACGAAGCCATTGAAAAAGAAGTTGAAAAAAAAGCTGGAGATGATATAAGTTGCGTGGTTTTATATTTTCGCAAACCAAGAAAGTTGTTGGTTTTAACCGGTCCCCCGTTTGACGAAGACAAAGATAAGGAAATCGCCGAACTGGTATCATACTATGATGGCAAAACCGCAATTTGCGGAGGCACAACCGCCAATATCATTGAACGAGAATTGTGCCTGAAATGCGAAATTGATAAAACCAGCTTTGATGAAAAAATACCGATGTCCTCTATCATGGAAGGCATTGACTTGGTTACGGAAGGCATTTTGACCTTGACCGAAGTTTATCGAATGCTCAAAGAGGGCATTGATAAAGACAAAAACAACGCGGCAGTCCGGCTGACCCGTTTATTATTAGACAGCGACAAAATCGATTTTGTGGTCGGAACCAAAATCAACATAGCCCACCAGGACCCGAACCTGCCTATGGAATTGGAAATTCGCCGCAACATTGTAAAAAAGATATTTCGACTTTTACAAAGTCAGTATTTGAAGGAAATCAGTGTAAGATACGTATAGAAAAGGAAACGACGATGGAAAAATTAACCGTAAAAATCTGCTCGGGCACATCCTGTTTTGTGATGGGTGCCGCACAAATTCAAGCTCTTGAATTTACACCGCCGGAAGATATTGCCGATAAAATCGAAATTATTGAAGTCCGCTGCATGAATCATTGCAAAGACATTGACGCCACACATCGCCGCGGACCGTTTGTTATGGTTGGCGACGAACTGGTTTCCGAAGCAACATACGAAAAAGTTGTCAACAAAATCAGAGAAGTTTTAAATAAAGACTGTAAGTAAAAAAAGAGGAATAAAAGAGTGCTAATACCTAAAAATAACGCCAACCAAATGCGTTCATTAATTTTGATTAAAATTGCCGAAAGCTTTCTTAAAGACAGATTCGCCTCAGCAGACCGCATTCCGCTGGAACTGAGACCTAAAGGCGAACCGCACAGCCGCTGCTGTATCTATAAAGATCGTGCTGTCCTGAAATATCGTGCCATGGCCGGTATGGGTATCAGCCCGGACGAAGAAACCGATGAAGTAACTTCTCTGCGTGAATACGGAGAAGAGGCTCTCGCCCGCAAAGAGAAAGCCAGAAGCAAACTGGCCGTAATTGACATTGCTTGCTCCGCCTGTGTCAAAGCCCAATATATGGTTACCAACGCCTGCCGCGGCTGTTTTGCCCGTCCTTGTCAGGTAAACTGCCCTAAAGGAGCAATTTCTTTTGTTAACGGACAGGCTCACATCGACCCGGACAAATGCGTCAACTGCGGTAAATGCCACGAAGTCTGCCCATACCACTCCATCATTCGTATTCCGGTTCCGTGCGAGGAAGCCTGCCCGGTAGATGCTATCAAAAAAGACGAATTCGGCGTGGAACACATTGACACCGAAAAATGTATCTCCTGCGGCAAATGCCTGATGTCCTGCCCGTTTGGAGCTATTGTCGAACGTTCCCAAATGATTGACGTTTTAAAACTGATTAAAGATACCGATAAAAAAGTCGTTGCCATGCTGGCTCCGGCATTCGTCGGACAATTTCCGAACGACATCGCCAATGTTGTCGGAGCTTTAAAGAAACTCGGCTTTGCCGATGTTGTGGAAGTGGCTGTCGGTGCAGACATCACCACACGTAAAGAAGCTGCAGAATTTGTTGAACGCATGGAAGAAGGGGCTAATTTTATGACAACTTCCTGCTGCCCGGCATATTTCAGAGCCGCTAAAGTTCATATTCCGGAAATTGAACCATTCGTTTCTCACACCAAAACCCCAATGTACTACACGGCAGAACTGCTGAAACAAGAACAACCTGACTGCGTATCCGTATTTGTCGGTCCGTGTCTGGCCAAACGTGTCGAAGCAGAATATGACCCGAATGTGGATTATGTTTTGACCTTTGAAGAGATTGGAGCAATGTTGGTTGCAGACGGCATAAACATTGAAGAATGCCCTGCTGAAGAATTTCACCAAATTTCCAGTGCTCAAGGACGTCAGTTCCCGCTTTCCGGCGGTGTAGCCGGGGCTGTTGCCAGCTTGGTTGAAGGCAAAGCCGATATTCGTCCTGAAAAAATCGACGGATTAAGCAAAGAAAACATTAAATTGCTGAAACGCTATGCCACAAAAGGCTGCGACAACAATATGCTGGAAGTAATGTGCTGTGAAGGCGGCTGTATTGCCGGACCAGGGTGTATCGCACTGGCCAAAAAAGCAAGCCGAGCCGTTGAAAGCTACGTTGCCAAAGGCGAAAATCTAAAAGATAAGGAATAAACCTCAAGCCCTCTCAAAAGAGAGGGCTTTTTATTACTTTATTCCCTCCCCCTTGTTACAGAAATATAAAAAATTACAGAACAACACACTTTTTTGTTGCAAAAAAAAAAAAAAGACTTAGTATGGATAGTATATAGGCTTTGGTTCTTAAATTACTATGAGGTGATACTATGATTAATACTAAGTTTTTATTGCTTGCTTCCGCCTGCGTGCTCCTCTCCAGCAGTTCTCAGGCTTCAGAAGCAGAAAATTTGACTTTTTCTTATTCCGGTTCACTTCTGGTAAATACATACACACTCACACCACACACACCTATGGAACTGAAGCCTATATCCTCTTTGGATAATTTGGCAAAACTCGCCGCTGTCTGTGCTCTCGGCGGCGGCGGGTGTTCCGGTATGTCTTTCGGTTCTTCCGGTAATTCTACGGGACTGGACACCGGTTCCCAATGCAAAGATGAAGGCTTTGTACAATCTTGTCCCGCCGGATATGTAAAAGACGTTAACAACATCTGTCCTCACAACCCTTCCTATTTCAAATGTCGAAAAGCCGATGACTCTTGCAAAAGCGGTTATTCGCCGACCGAATGCGACGAAAACGAGACTTTGGTCGGTTCTTATCAAAACGAAGCCGGAAATACCTGTTATCAATGTTTTGAAAAACCCGATGATGTTAAATGTGAAGAAAAAGGATATGTCAAAACCTGCCCTGACGGACAAGTGAAAGACGAGAACAACACTTGCCCTTATAATCCGGCTTTCTCTAAATGCAGAGAACCCGACAACACCTGCAAAACCGACTATTCTTTGACGGAATGTTCTTCAGATCAAATATTGGTCGACTCTTATTCAAACGAGGCAGGAAACACTTGTTATCAATGTTATGACAAACCGGATGAATTAAAATGCGAAGAAGAAGGATATGTCAACGCCTGCCCTAGCGGAAAAATAAAAGATGAAAACAATATCTGCCCGTATACTTCTTCTTATTTCAAATGCAGAGAGCCGAACAATTCCTGCGATGACGGATATGCACAATCCGCCTGTACCTCCGAACAAGTTAAAGAAAACTCTTATACCAACGAAGCGGGAAACACCTGTTATCAATGTCGGGACAAAACTTGTGCCGAGGG
>JAGAJR010000009.1 GCA_017626035.1 Alphaproteobacteria bacterium
AATCCTGCCCCCGCAACCAATAATAAAAAAGCCCACATTAAATGTGAGCTTTTTTGTTAATGTCTTACAGGAATTTATCCCTAGGCATTTTTTAGTTCAAGTTCCTGTTGTAGTACGCTGTAGATGCGTTGCACTTTGTCAAACTTGACCACAGCGTCTGGAGCTTTGTTGCAGTCTGGATGATACTTCAAGCACAACGAACGGTATGCAGCTTTCAGTTTTTGTGCTGTGAGCGTTTCTGGTGTCAAGCCGAAAATGCGGTAATAAGCGGCAAGGTTTATGCCTTGCTGTTGCTTTTTTACCTTTTCACGATTGCAATGTTGCTGCCACCATTCTTCAAAGATTCTCTGCTGATCTTCATCAGTTTTTCCGAAAGCCTCCGTATTCTGTCGGATTTTCTCTTTGATGTTTTTCAGCATTTCTTCGGCTTGCCGGATTGTTTCTTCGGTATTTTTGATGGCTTGTTTTCTTTCCTCCTCCGCATGTTTTCTATTCTCGTACAGGTGTTGGAAAATTTTAGCAATCAGCTCTTTTTCTTCGAGCTTTTTTTGTTTGTCTTTCATAGTAACCCAAATACATCCCCCAGCACATAATATTACTACCGGTAGGAAAATAAATAATACTTCCATAAATACACAATATTTTTTTTATTACTATATCAATTATAGCATTTTTACGCTTTTTGTCAAAATTTTTTGTAGGAAAATCATTTTCAGCGATATTACTGCAATGATTGGTTATAATTGGCATAAAGGTTTATGGAATTTTTATTGATTTAATCTGTTTAGTGATGATAAAGGGGATAATAGGGATATTTTTCCAAAATCTGTTTGTCTTAATTGTTTTTATCGGGTAAGTTTTGTAAAGATGAATAAGAGGGGCAGTTATGTTTAAAATGACTGAAGTTTTAGAAAAAGCAATAAAGACGCATTCTTTGGAGAAAGAAGATATTGTTTTTTTGTTAGGAAATCAATCGCAGGAGCAAGACTTATTTGCTGCAGCCGACAGGGTGAGAAAGCAATTTGTGGGTGATGAGGTTCATTTACGCGGGTTGATTGAATTTTCCAATATTTGCAAGAACAACTGTTTATACTGTGGCATTCGTCGGGATAACAAGCAAGCTCAGAGATATCGTTTACAACCGGATGAGATTATTGCTTTGGCGTCTCAGGCGAAAAACTATGGTTTTGGCACGGTGGTTTTACAATCCGGAGAGGATTTATATTTTACTCCGGAGAAAATGGCTTATATTGTTTCTAATATTAAAAAATTTGATGTTGCAGTTACGCTGAGTATCGGAGAAAAGATGTATGAGGAATACAAAGCCTATAAGGATGCCGGAGCAGACAGGTATTTAATTCGTATAGAAACGACAGACAAGGACTTGTATCATCGTTTGGATCCGGGTATGAGCTGGGAAGAGAGAAAAGAATGTTTGGTAAATCTGCGAAAACTCGGTTATGAGGTAGGTTCCGGAATTATGGTGGGACTTCCCGGACAGACGAATGAATCAATTGCCGATGATTTGATATTTCTCAAAGAGATGGATATTGACATGGCCGGAATCGGTCCGTTTATTCCGCATCCCTGCACGCCTTTGGCTAATGAGGAGGGGCGAGCATTTAACTTGTCTTTGCGGACAATGGCGGTTATGCGTCTGCTTATGCCGGATATTAATATTCCGGCAACAACGGCTATGGAAAGTTTAAATCCCCAAGGGCGAATTATTGCTCTTCAGGCCGGAGCCAATGTTATTATGCCGAATGTTACCGATAAAGAATATCGGGATTTATACGAATTATATCCCGGTAAGCCGAATGCTGGAGAGTCTTCTTTGGCAGAAAGGAGCCAGATTTGTGAAAAGATTTTGGCAATCGGCAGAACCATCGGAAAAGGATATGGCGGACATAAACGGGTTTGCCTTTAAGTATTGCAATAAAAAAACAGGTATCTTTCAATACCTGTTTTTTTGTGTTTTTGTAATTTAAAACTTAATGCCGATTTATTTAATTTCTTCTTCCGGCATAATGATTTCACTTTCAACGATGGCCGGTGTTGTTTCAGTCAAGCTGACCGGCTGAGTAACAACGGTTGTTGAAGCAGGAGCTGTTGTTGTAACGACAACCGGAGCAGCTGCTGTTGTTTCGACAACGTTTGTCGGTTGAGGAATAACTTTAGTGCTGACAATCTGAGCACCGGTAACAGGTTGTTTTTCATAGCTGACAGCCTGATGTGTTTCAGGTTTGTAAACCGTTGTGTAAGTTGTTTTCTTATAAGTAACTTCTACCGGTTCTTTAACTTCTTTTACCGTAGACTGGCAACCGGAAGCAACAGCAGTCGTGTTTGTGCAAGGGACAACATTAACAACTTTTTGTGCCGGTGCGGCCGTATTTACAAGAACAGGTTCCATTACAGGTTGAGGGGCCGGTTTTGCTTTAGCTGCGTTGCAAGGAGCAGAATCTAAAATAGAACCGTTGTAATTGCTTCTGCAAGGAGAAGATGCCAGAAGGGTTGTGTTGGTTTCTGTTTTAGGAGCCTGATAAGTATTTTGAACAACGAGCGGACGACGGGCTTTTACAATTCTGACCGTTTGGCCGTTTTGAGTGTAATAAGTTTGAGACGTATATCTTCTGGATAAGCAATTACCGTTTTCGTCATAGTAATTACATCCTTGGTCGTCATAACCTCTGTATATTTCCTGTGTGTGTGTGGTGCAAGCTGCTAATAAAGCAATTGCTGATAAAATGAGTGTTTTTTTCATCAAAGTTCTCACCTTTAAAATGGTTAACAAAACATTAATTTGCGTCTAATATAATGTTTTTTTTAAATTTGTCAATTTCTCATTAAAAAAATTTTATTTTTTTTGCTCTTCTTGAGCTTTTTTCTTTAATTCTCTTATCTTTCCCGAGAGTTTTTGAGCTTTTTTAATGATTTCTTTTTCGTCTTTTATGATTCTATTTCTCATTAATATTTGTCCATTGCAGAGAACATCGGTAATACAGGAGCTGTCAGAAGCATAAACAATATTAGAAATAAGGTTATAATCAGGGGTAAGGAAGACATTGTCCAAATCAACCAAAATACAGTCGGCAAGAGCTTTTTCTTCAATGATTCCGGCATTAAGACCGAATGCTTGGGCTCCGTTTCGGGTTGCAATGCGGAAAATGTCCTGAGCTTTGCCGGCGGAGGCGTCCATCGATTCGATTTTTGCGGCCAGTGAACAAAGTTTCATTTCCTCAAGCATGCTGAGGTTGTTGTTGGAAGCGGACCCGTCGGTTCCCAAAGTAAGGTTGCAGTGCGATTTTAACAATTTTTCAAATTTGAACAGGCCGGAACAGAGTTTCATATTGGAAGCGGGATTGGTGGCAAGGCTGACTTCATGCCGATTTAAAATTTCAATATCTTTTTCGCTTAAGTGGATTGCGTGAGCCAAAATGGTTTTGGGGCCGAGCAGATTCCATTCCTCAAGTTTTTCAATCGGAGATTTTCCGTATTTTGCAAAGCAGTCCTCCACTTCTTTAGCGGTTTCGGAGGCGTGGATATGGATGAACAGATCGTTTTTGCGGGCAAATTCGGCAGTCCATTTAAATAAATCTTCCGAAACGGTATAAACTGCATGGCAGGAGATGCTTTTGACAATTCTTTCCGGGCAAGGGTTTGGCTGATTGTAAAAATCCAGAGCCATTTCCTTTTTTTTGCGGGCGGCTTCTTCATCAAACAAGTCAAATTGCACCAGGGAAACGGCGGCTCGGATGCCCATTTCGCAAACGGCTTGAATGGATTTTTCCATAAACCAATACATGTCTGAGAAAAATACGGTTCCGGTTTTTATCATTTCCAATATTGCCAGACGGGTCGCATCATAGATGTCATCGGGGGAAAGCAGGGATTCAATAGGCCAAATATCCTGATTCAGCCAGTCGAAGAGCGGTTTGTCATCCCCCAAGCCTTTTAAGACGGACATGGCGGCGTGCGTGTGGGTATTGTAAAACGCCGGAAGTATTGCTTTGCGGCTGCCGTCGATTACCGTATCGGCCGGAATGTTGATATTCGGTTCTATTTTGGAAAAAGTATTGCCGTCAATGAAAATGTCGGTGGTTTGATTGTTGAGCAGGATGTTTTTTATTAATATTGTCATGGCTTATCCTTATAAAATTGTCGGTATTTTTATTATTAGAGCGGATAGCATCTAAAAATTCAAGTTATATTAATTATATTATAGATAAAGTATGTTCTGTGAATGTTATCGGAGGTAATTATGACAGAACACGACTTGGAAGAACGGCTTATTGATATTGAAACGGCGATTGCCAATCAAGATCGGATTATTGAAGATTTGAATCAGGTGGTGATTGCTCAGGGAAAAATTATTGATAAGCTGGAAAAACAAAATAAATATCTGTTGGATATGGTTAATCAGGAAACCGTAAAACCGTTGAGCGAGGAAACGCCTCCTCCTCATTATTAATAACTAGAAGGGACGAAAAATGACAATGGATTATGATGCTTTGTATAAATTGACGCACGGATTATATGTGTTGGGTGCCAGAGACGGGGAGAAGTTTGCCGGGAGCATTGTGGACGCCGTTATGCAGGTGGCCAATAAGCCTTGGGTAATTGCCGTATCTTGTACCAATAGCAGTTATACCAAAGAGTGTATCACCAAAGATAAAGAATTTTCATTGTCTGTTTTGAGTAAAAAGGTTGCTCCGTTTGTTGTGGCTAACTTTGGTTTTCAATCCGGCAGAAATGTCAATAAATGGGAAAAGGTCGATTATTGCGTTGTTGACCGGCTGCCGTATTTAAAAGACAATTTGGCGACGTTGCACTGTAAGGTGTTGCAGGAAGTTGTTTTTGAAAGCAACACGATGTTTATTGCCGAAGTTCTGAGTTGTGCAAACAATCAGGATGAAGAGGCCCTGACTTATAATGACTATCGGACTTATTTTAAAAAAGATGTTTTAAAAAGTTTTGAAGAAATGAAAAAAGGAGGGGAGACTGCCATGACTGATAACGAAGTTAAGGAAAAAGACGTTAAAGAAGTTCAGAAAAGTGAAAAAAACGATGGAAAGCATTGGGTTTGCACGGTTTGTGAATATGTTTACGACGAAGATGTTCCTTTTGAAGAACTTCCGGATGACTGGACTTGTCCGGTTTGCGGAGTAGATAAAAGCTTATTTGTTCTTAAATAAATTCTATTTTTTATTAAAACTTATGCCGCGGGTAATGATGCCGATCATGATACCGAACATCAAATAACTGGTCAGGCATTCAAACGCGACAATGATTCTGGCAATGACGGTGTGAGGGACAATATCTCCGTAACCGACAGTGGTCATGGTGATAATGCTGAAATACAAAGCATCGATAATGCCCGCAACGCCGTCGCCAAAATCAAATGCCTGTTGTATTTTGAAAGAGCCGTGAATTGTGTTGAGCGAAAGATTGATAACGGCAAAAGTAATTGTCAGATTGATAAAAAAGTTGGCAAATTCGCCGATATCCTGCGGCGTGGCCAAGGTATCAGGCGTGAGCATTGAAGAGAGTTTGGCGGCAAAGTCTTTTACGCTGAGGTAAGCGATGTAGATGATAATCAGGCTTATCAGGTAAGTGCTGGCCGGGGCGAAAGTAATGTAAATGCTCAAAAAACCGGCAATGAAAGCGACGATGGACAAAGCTTTTTTATCTGAAACATAATATCTGCGTGTGTAGTTTTTTCCGGCAAAATAGCGATTTAAGAAAAGTGAAATCAGAGCCGTAAACAGGCCGTTGTAGACCGGTAAAACCATATAAACCAGTTCCGGATCAAGATTTAATTTTTTTGCCGGTTCGGGATATAAGGACAGGATACATAAACTTACAAAAAAGCATAAGTTAAAATCGCGAATGAAAATTTGCCGGATGTTTTGCAGGGATATTTGTATCATAATAAAAGCTCCGTTATTTGTTCCAGATAAAGAATCTGGTTATTAAACGGAGCTTTTCAAGATGTTAGGGCGTTATTCGACAAATCCGAGGTATTTCCATTGTTCATTGTCGTATTGCAGGTGAACAATGGAGCCGTTTGGAATGTCGTCCGTTTCAACATTTAAAGCCATTAATGCCTGGCTGAGCGTGATACCATGTCCGGAAACGGCAATATTGGAATATTTGCTCTTGCGGGCATATTCGTTTAAGGCTTTGAATATGCGTTGTTGAACCTGACGCTTGCTTTCGCCCTGTTCAAAATGAATATCGGCGTATTGCGGGTCGGCACTTCGCCATTGGGTATAAAGTTCGCCAAAAGTTTCCATGGCTTTGGTATAGTGCATTCCTTCAGCTATGCCGACGTTTACTTCGGTGAACCGGTCATCAAAACGGAGCGGAACCTGTATGGATTTGGCGACGATGGAGCCTGTTTGTTTGGCTCGCCTTAACGGGCTGGATACGATTACTTCGATGTTTTTATTCTTGAGAAGGTTGGCGGCATTGTGAGCCTGATCAATGCCCTGATTGGTTAAAACGGAATTGTTGGTGTGGCCTTGGATTTTGCCCTCAACATTATAAGAGCTTTGTCCGTGGCGAAAGATATAGAAGTTTTTGACCATATCTTTTTACTCCTCAAAGCAGTTGATGTTTGAATGAGTGCACTATAACACTTATTGCTCTGATTTGCAAAAGTTTTTTGGTAAAAGCGGTTAATCTTTTTTATCCAGTTTCAGCCATTTTGCGAGAGGGGCAAGGGTTTTTCCCTGAAACAACACGGAAATAATGACTAAAAAGAAAATCAGGTTAAAAAGAAACTGCGAGTTCGGAAACTGTATCATCATCGGATAAGTTGCCAAAATAATCGGGACAGCCCCTTTTAATCCGGCCCAGCTGATGAAGAATTTTTCTTTGGTGTCAAACTTACTGCGTGCCAGACAGGCGAAAACAGCCAGAGGGCGGGCGACAAACATCAGAAATACGGCACAGCCCAAGCCTATCCAAGTAACTTCTCCGAGTTCGTGAGGGTTGACGAGCAAACCTAAAATCAAGAACATTCCGATTTGGGCAATCCAGGCCAGAGAATCGTGAAAACGTATCATTTGGCGACGGTACAGAAAAACAGTGTTGCCAAGGAAAATGCCGCAAAGGTAAACCGCCAAGAAGCCGTTGCCGCCTAACAATTCGGCTATTCCGAAGGTGGTTAAAACCAATCCTACGCCAAATACCGGATAAAGTCCGGCATAGCTTAAGCTCCATCGTTTTAAAGTATATCCGGCCAGCCGTCCGAGCAAAAAGCCAATCAGAAGCCCTAAAGACATTTGACGAAAGAATGATTGTAAAATATCAGGCAGGTTAAATTCCGGCTGAGACAGATAAGTAATGGCTCCCATGGAAAGCAAAACCGCCATTGGGTCGTTACTTCCGGATTCAAATTCCAGAATTGGTTTGAGCCCCGATTTTAACTCGGCTTTGTGAGAACGCATAATGGCGAAAACGGCAGGAGCGTCCGTTGATGAAACAATGACGCTCAGCAATAAGGAAACTTCAAAAGACAAGCCTAAAATGTAATAGGTGCTGATATACATAAATAAAGCGGTGAGAAATACGCCGAGTGTGGAGAGGACACTTCCTCTCGCGGCAACGTTTTTTACTTCCGACCACAGGGTTTCCAATCCGCCGGAGAACAAAATCATGCTTAAGGCGATGGTGCCGATGTAGTTGGAAAGTTTGGCGTCATAAAACTGTATGCCGCCGGGGCCGTCGCTTCCGGCCAACATTCCCAAAGCTAAAAACAATAAAAGTGCGGGAATGCCGAAATTGTCCGAAATTCTATTAGCGAATACACAGAGCAACAGCAAAATTCCCGAGATACACATGAGTACGGTTAATGTCATTTTGTCGTGTTCCTTTTTGTCAGAAGTGATTTTAGAGAATAAATATTAATATTTCATAACTTGAATTTATATAATCCGAATTTACCTTTATTGAAGTTATTAGCTTAAAAGGAGAATTGTTATGGAAGATAAAGAGACGGTTTATACATGCAGCGGAGCAGATGAAACAACTGTCCAGACGAGATGTAACCCAATGCCGCTTATCGGGGATGACGCTCCGGAATTTACGGCTGATTCAACTCAGGGAAAAATTCATTTTCCGCAGGATTTTGCCGGAAAATGGGTAATTTTGTTTTCTCATCCCGCTGATTTCACGCCGGTTTGCACATCGGAAATCGCTACTTTTGCCGCTATGGCAGATGAATTTAAGGCCATGAACACCGAATTGGTGGGAATTTCGGTTGACAGTGTCAGTTCGCATTTGGCATGGCTTAAGACTATTCAGGAAAAGGTTCGTTTTGGCAAGTATGACGGACAGAAAATTAATTTTCCGATTGTGGCGGATGTTAAAATGGATGTGGCCGAGAAATACGGAATGATTCAGCCTTCTTCCAGCGATACAAAGGCGGTTAGGGCGGTATTTTTTATTGATCCGAACAAGAAAATACGGGCGATTTTATATTATCCGATGTCAGCCGGTCGCAATTTTGCGGAAATTAAACGTTTGTTGCAAGCGTTGCAGATAACGGACAAGTATGGGATTTCCACTCCGGCGGATTGGCAGGAAGGGGATGATGTTTTGATTCCGGCTCCGGCCAATATGGAAGAACTTTCTTTGGGATATGAAGATGATGAGGATGGCCCGTGGTTCTTTCATCGCCGAAAATTGCACTAATCGGATTATGAAAAGAATATAACTCTTTATTACAAGCTTGTTTTTTTATTGAGAAAAAAGACAGGGAAGAGTATAAGAATCTAAAACAAGTAAATTTTAAGGAGTTAAAAATGATACCTGCAAAATTAGCTAGAGGAGATGAAATCCGTGTTGTTGCCCCATCCCGGGGAATTAGAATTATTTCTCAGGAAGTTCGAAAAATTGCGATTGAGCGGTTTAATAAATTGGGACTGAAAGTTACTTTCGGAAAAAATACCGTGGATGAAAACTGGGATATGCTCGGAACATCATCTGTCGAAAAGCGTGTTGAAGATATTATGGATGCTTTCAGAGATAAAAATGTGAAAGCGATTTTTACGATTATCGGCGGGTTCAATTCCAATCAGCTTTTACCGTATCTGGATTATGAGGTTATCAGGGCCAATCCGAAAATTTTCTGTGGTTTTTCCGATATTACCGCTTTGTTGGACGGGATTTATGCCAAAACCGGATTGGTTACGTTTTCCGGTCCGCATCTCAGTTCAATCGGAATGTTGAAAGGAACGGAATATACTCTTGAAAATATGCGTAAAATGCTGATGGACAGTGGTGAAAATAATATTGTTCCGTCTGCGGAATGGAGTGATGATTTATGGTTTTTAGATCAGGAAAACCGGGAATTTATTAAAAACGAGGGATATTGGAATATTCATGAAGGAAAAGCTTCCGGCAAACTGTTAGGCGGAAATTTGGGAACGTTTAATTTGCTGCTTGGGTCTGAATATCGTCCGGCTTTTACTGCTGATACGGTTTTGTTTGTTGAAGATACCGAAGGAGCCGATATTTGCAGCTTTATGCGGAATTTGACAGCTTTGACATATCAACCTGATTTTAAGAATGTTAAAGGGCTGGTTATCGGACGTTTTCAAAAGGGTTCAAAAATTACGAGGGAACAGTTGACCTATATGATAAATTCTATTTCCGCTTTGGATAATCTTCCGGTTGTTGCCAATGTGGATTTCGGACATTCGACACCACTGCTGACATTGCCAATCGGAGGAAAAGCGGAAGTTTCGGGAACGAATATCAAAGTCAGTTGCTGATTTGTTTCACTTTAAAGAAAAGGCTCTCGATTGAGAGCCTTTTCTTTTGGATTATTCCTGTTGTTCTTTCTTTTTCCAGTTGTATGTATGTTCTCTCCAGGTTTGGAACAGAATATACAGTAACGGAATTATAATCAAACCGGCAGCCGTTCCGAGCAACATTCCGTAAAATACCGGAACGCCGATGGCAATACGGCTGGATGCTCCGGCACCGGTTGCCACAATCATCGGCAGAACGCCCAGAATGAAAGTGAAGGCCGTCATCAATACTGCACGGAAACGTTCTTTGGTTCCGGTGGTGGCGGCTTTGATGATTGAGGAGCCTTTTTCACGCTCTTCTTTGGAAAATTCCACAATCAAAATAGCGTTCTTTGCGGCCAAACCAACCAGCAAAATCAAACCCAGCTGAGCGTAAATGCTCAACGGAAGTCCGGTAATGAACAAACCGGCCAAGGCTCCGAGCATGGCGACGGAAACCGAGGTTAATACCGGCAGCGGCGTAGACCAGCTTTCGTATTGGGCAACCAGGAATAAATAAGCAAAAGTCATAGCCAGCATAATTAAGTAGCCGATTTGTCCGCTGCTTGATTTTTCTTGATAGCTCATACCTGACCAGTCATAGCTGAAACCGTTAGGCAATTGTTTGGACAGTGTTTCCAAAGCTCCCATTGCCTGACCGGTACTGGATGCCGGGCTTTGGACAGCCGTAATAGAGGCACTCGGGTATTGGTTGTAACGTGTAACAACACGAGGAGCCAACACTTTTTTCATTGAGATGACAGAATCAAGCGGGACCATTTCGCCATTTTGGTTTTGAACATGCAGGTTTTTAAGACTGTCCAAATCTTTACGGAATTTCCAGTCGGCCTGAATCATTACCTTGTTTACCTGAGTACCGAAGTTAACGTCGTTGACATAGCTTGAACCCAAATAATTTTGCAAAACGCTGTAGATGCTTCCGACGGAAACTTTCATTGATTCTGCTTTTTCACGGTCAATGGTAATGTAATAGTTTGGTGTTTGAGCCGTGTAAGTTGTATAGGCGTATAAAACATTCGGATCCATGTTGATTTTTGCCAGAATACCGTTGAGTGCGGCTTCCAGTTTACGAGGATCGTCCGTGTTTAAGGATTGTAAACGATAGTCCATACCGCCGCTCATACCCAAACCCATAATTGCAGGCGGTTCAAACAGTTGAACTTCAGCTTCCGGCATACCGATAACTTTGGCACGGATACGGTTCAAAATGTTTGAGGAATAAAGTTCGTCCCCTTTACGTTCGTTCCATGGGTGAAGCGTAATGATGTTCATGGCAACGTTTTCACCGCTACCGCCGATCATGCTGACGCCGACCACGCTCATAACGTTATCTACGCCGGCTTCTTCTTTGATAAGAGGATAAATCTTATCAATAAAGGCTTGGGTGCGGACGCGGGTTGCACCTTCCGGAAGCTGTATGTTCATAAAGATAACGCCTTGGTCTTCAGAAGGAATGAATGAGGTTGAACTGATACGCAGCAGTCCGCCGACCCCGGCAAACAGCAAAACCATAATCAGGAAAATAACACTTACTTTGCGACCTAATAAACCGACTACGGATACATATCTGTCGCGGGATTTGTTGACGACTTTGTTAAACCAGAAAAGCGGACCGGATTGTTCTGGTTTCAACGGTTTGAGCAAAGTTGCACAAAGAGCCGGGGACAATGTCAAAGCGTTTAGGGAAGAAAAAGATACCGAAGTTGAAATCGCGATGGCGAATTGTTGGTAAATTTTTCCGGTAATGCCGCCCAAAAAGCCGACCGGGACGAAGATTGCCAACAGCACCAATGTTGTGGCGACAACGGCACTTGATACTTGTTCCATAGCTTTGATTGTGGCTTCTTTCGGGGAAAGATGCTCGCTCTCCATTAAATAGAGAACACGTTCAACCACCACAATAGCGTCATCCACCACCAGACCGATTGCCAATACCAATCCGAACAAGGTCATCATATTTAAGCTGTAACCCAAGGCCATCATTACGGCGAAGGTGGCAAAAATAGATACCGGAATGGTTAAGGTCGGAACCAGTGTTGATCTCCAGTCTTGCAGGAAGACATAACAAACGAGAATTACCAGAATGAAGGTCAGAACCAAAGTAAAGACAACTTCTTCAATGGATGCTCTGATGTATTCGGTAGAATCGTAACCGATAATGTAATCAATTCCTTCAGGAAAACGTTCAGACAGACGCTGCAGTTCTTTCTTGACGGCGTCCATGGCGTCCAAAGCGTTAGCTCCGGAGAGCTGGTTAATGGCAATGGCTACGTTTGGCACGTTATTGAATTTTGAGGTGGCTCTGAAATTTTCCTCGCCGATTTCGACGCGGGCAATGTCTTTCAGATACACCAGTCCGCCTTGGTCGGCAGTACGAATGATAATGTTTTTGAAATCTTCCACTTCATTAATACGTCCCTGAGTTTGGAGCGTATAAACCATTTGCTGGCTGCCGTCGCCCGGCATAGCACCAATGCTGCCCAGCGAAGGCTGATAGTTTTGGCCTTCAATGGCGGCTTTGATTGTTTCAACCGGGAGGTTCAGTGCGGTGATTTTATCGGCATCAAGCCAAACACGCATACTTAAGCGGGCGGAATAAACGTTGACTTCACCGACACCGTATGTGCGGCTTAAGCTGTCTTTAATGTTGTTTTGAACATAGTCGGACAGTTCCAGTTGAGAAAAGGCATTGTTAGATGAAACAATACTGACAAATCCTAAAATATTTGAGGAACGAGTTTTAACCGTTAGCCCCTGACGGGTAACTTCTGTCGGCAGTTTTGATTGTGCCTGTTGAATACGGTTCTGGACTTTTACCTGAGCCATATCGCGGTCAACACCGACTTTAAAGGTTACGGTCAAGCTGTATTGCGAATCTTCGGATGAAGAACTCATGTATAACATATCTTCAACGCCGTTGATTTCCTGTTCCAGCGGAATACCGACCGTTTTAGCGATAACTTCGGCACTGGCACCCGGATAAGAAGCTGACACCACTACTTCCGGCGGTGTGATTTCCGGATACAGGGCGATCGGCAATGAAAATACGGAAATAATACCTGCAAGCGTTAAGACGATGGAGATAACCATCGCAAAACGAGGCCTTTCAATAAATATGCGGGAAAACATTATTTATTTTCCTCCTTGGCAATGTCTTCGGCGGATTTGATTTCTCCGACTCTGACTTTTTGTCCGTTTTTAACTTTTTGCAATCCTTGAATGATAATTCTGTCATCAGCATTTAATCCATCGAGAACAATTTGTTTATCTTCCAAGGTGTCTCCCAAAACGACTCTTTTTTCTTCGACAATGTTATCATTGTTAACGGCCATGACAAAGTTACCGTTTTCATCCTGAGCAATTGCAGCCTGCGGGATTAACAGAGCCATTTGAGAAGCTTTTTTGCCGACGCGGATGTCAACATAGTTTCCCGGAATTAAGAGGCCTTTGTCATTGCTGTATTCTGCATAGATGGCGATGGTTGCCGTATCAGAATTGATTTCGTTGTCGGTAAAGCGGGATTTCAGGTGGTTAACCAAAACCGTACCGTTCGGGAGAACCAATTCGGTTTTAATCGGAGATAAATCCTCGCCGTTTTTATAAGTCTGACGCATATTGAGATAATCTTTGTCAGAAACGGAAAAGGCAACGCGAATCGGATCAACTTGGACAATGCGGGCCAAGTCCTGCAAAGTGGAGTTCACATAGTTTCCTTCGGTAACTTGTGCTTTTCCGATGAAACCGCTAATCGGAGCTTTGATTTCCGTGTAATCCAAATCAATTTTTGCAAGGTCAAGATTAGCTTCTGCCTGTGCGACAGCGGCTTTGGCCTGGAGGTAGTTACTCTCGGAAGTATCCAGTGTTGCGAGGGACGCGTAGCTTTGTTTGCTCAAAGATTTTTGACGTTTGTAGTCTCTTTCGGCACGGACAAGGCTGGCTTTGGCACTGTTTAATTCAGCCTGACGCAGTTCAACGGTAGCAAGGTAACGTTTTTGTTCGATAATGAACAAAATATCCCCTTCGTTTACAAAGCTTCCTTCCTGAAACAGGACTTTTTCGACGTATCCGGTTATTTGAGGTTTCAAATTAACGCTTTTGATAGCCTCAACGTGTCCGATATAGCTTTTTTTCGGAGAAATATCACGGCTTTCAGGAAGCTGAGTCAAAACATAAGCTTCTCCGGCAGCTCCGCCCATCATAGGCATCTGCGGGGTTAAACGGCCTTTCAGGAACCAACCGACGGCTCCGCATAAAAAGAGTATAATCAGTTGTTTTATAACAGCTCTGTTTTTTACTTTACCTACACGCATTTTAAAGTACCTTTCTTTTTAGACCGTTTGTTATTAAATCAAAACTTTTTTCAACCAAAGTCGGAAAATCAAGTGTACACTTGCCGGTAATAAAACCGCCAAGCAGTCCGTGCCACAAGGAACACAAGATTTGTGCCGTTGCTTCGATGTTGATTTCGGGAGATATTTCTCCATTTTTTTGAGAAAAAGTCAATGTTTGTTTTATTTCTTTCAAAGGGTATTCGTCAATATCTTTAATCGATTTACAGATTGTTCCCAGAATGGCTTCGGACCATTCCATCTGGTAAAAAATAAAAAATAAGAATTTCCGGTAATACGGCTCATCTCTGACTAGAGTTGCATTGATAATACAACGTTGCTTTAAGTCATCAACCGATTTGATTTCGGGAACTTTTTGCAAGATAATGTTATTTGCACGGTTAAATGCTTCTCTGATAAGGGCGGCAATTAAATCAGGCTTGTTGCGAAAATGCCAGTAAACGGCACCTTTGGTCAGGTTAATCCGTTTGGCAATCTCGTCAAAAGTTGTGCGTGAATATCCTTTCTCGCAAAAAATATCAAGAGCGGAGCGTAAGATTTCAATTCTTGTTTGTTCAGCTTCTTCTTTTGTTCTTCTAGCCATGGTTCTCAGTTAATTTTTTATTATACATACTTGCAGGTATATATAATAATTTTCAAAAATTGGCAAGCTAAATTTTTAGTTATTTGCTCTTTTTTGACAGGATGAGAAGATGTCTGCTTCCGCGTCGTAAGTAGACGTTTCAATTCCGGAAAGCCCTAAAACCGAGTGATAAATGTTATCATGGGAATATGGATTGCGAATCTTATTTTTCAGGCAGTTTGTATCAATATTCAATGCTTGAGCGGTATCGTCAGGCATCCAGACAAAGAAAGGAATGTCTTTTTGATATGCGGGAGCCGTATCATAAGGGGCGGCGTGGAGAAATCTGCCGTCTTCCCCCAAAGATTCACCGTGGTCGGAAGCATAAATCAAAACGGTATTATATTCTTTTGACAGATTTTGTAATTTTTCAATTATCATACTCAAAAAAGCTGAGGTGTAATGAATTGAATTGTCATAAACATTAATAAGACTCTCTTGAGAACATTCTCCGAGCGATTGAGTTGTGCAGACGGGGGTGTAAAGTTCCGAACTCTCAGGGTAGTGTTCATGATATGCCGGTCCGTGGCTGCCTCTTTGATGCAGAACAACGAAAGTGTTTTTGTTATGTTTTTGAACTTTTTCTTCAAATGATTGCAGCATAACTTCATCCAGACAATGTTTTTCCCGGCAAGGAACTTCCACTTCAATACGGTCGCAGACATTATAGCAGCCGGTGTTGTTTTCCCGCCATAAGACTTTGTATCCGGCATGATTGAGAATATCCAAAACGTTTTCGGTATATTCTTCGCTTCCGGTTTTAAATGATTTTCGATTGCTGTTGGAAAAAACGCAGGGCAGAGAAACAGCGGTGGAGGTTCCGCAGGCCGTGAAATCGTGGAAATAGATTAATTCTTTGCCGTGTTTTTCCAAAGGTCGGTTGGTCGGGCGGTGATATCCGTTTAAAGAAAAATTGGCGGCACGGGCTGTTTCGCCCATAACGAAAACAATCAGATTTTTTTTGCCGTTATTCCAATAAGGTTTTAATACCGCATCATCCGAAATTTTAATCAGCGGCGGTTTGCGTTTCAATTTTACTTTGGCAACAGAGATAATCGCTCCGATGTAGTTAACCGGAATAAGGGAATATTTGATGTTTTTGTGGTTTTTTAAGAATGGTTTGGCTGCAGAATATCCGCCCAGAATAATGCTGGCGATAATCAAAACGGAAAGCAATAAGGATATTCCCCTTATTTTATAGGAAGAGAAGATAATTTGCGTTTTGTAAATGAGAAAAGACGGAATAAGCCCCAAAACAATGATAAAGGCGGCAAGTTTTAAGCTGAGCAGATCGTGGACTTCATAGACATCCGTTTTCAGGACGTTAAGCAACATAATTTTATCGACTTCGGTATTGTAAGTATACATAAAATAAAATGTCAATGTGTTCAACATAAGCAATGATATGCTCAGCGGCTTAACGGTTTTGGGATGAAACAGGAGCAGGCAGGCGGCGTTTAACAGCAAAAACGCACAGATTGCGGCTCCGCAGGTAAACAGTCCGGAAGCCGTTATTTCATAAACTTTTTTTAAGAAAATACTGTTGTAGGCCAAAAGGGTAAACAGAGAATAAACTAAGTTGAAAATATAAGATTTTGTTTTAAACATTTGATTTCTTTCTAAAAAAGATTTCCCTGATGATCATCTGCCAGATAAGAAAAAGCTTCTTTGACAATCGGGACGGAAACGGCTCGTTTTCTGGCTAAGGAAATATGGTCGATTTCGGCAATCAGTTTTCTGGTATAACAAAAAGAGCGTTGCATATTGGCTAAAATGTAATTTACGATTTCCGGAGAAACGACAATCTGCCGGTCGGCAAACAGTTTGACAATCAGAGCCGATAAAAGCTCATCGTCCGGTTCTCCGATTTCAATGGCGGGAACAATATTTAATCTGGACTGTAAATCAGGCAGGCTGAAGTTAAGGCGGGCAGGGGCTTTCTCCGCCGTAAACAAAATGTTTCCGCCTTCGTTTCTGTAAAGATTGTATAAGTGGAACATTGCTTCCTGATTAATATTTTCGTTCAAATCTTCCACGATGAGGCACTTATGCTTTTGGAACAATTGATGGACGGTTTCAAGTTTTAAGTCTTTGGCCTTGATATTAGGAATTTTATACGGATAATGCGTCAAAACGGATACCTGGTTGGAAAAGATGTTTGCCAGGTGGGTTTTTCCGCAGCCGGAAGGTCCGTAAAGACAGACGGCAAAGAAAGGCCATTGCGGCCAAGCTTCCAAAGTTTGCACAGCTTCGATGTTGCAGCGGGCAACCATAAAATCTTCCTTATCCAAATAAGGATGATGTTCAAATTCCAGAGGAAGCTGTTGTATGTTGCTACTTTTTGCCATTTAGTGTCTCAAGTTTATTTTTTGCTATTTAAGACATCAAAAACCTTTTGAGTCAAGTCTCCAAGGCTGAAAGGCTTGGCCATAAACTCGAAATCCTGACTGCCGGCGAGTTCTTTGCGGGCGATTTCTTCAGAATATCCGGAAGCCAGTATAATTCTTATTCCCGGAATTTTTTCTTTGACAATTCCCGCCAGTTCGGCTCCGTTAATCCCCGGCATAACCATATCCGTAATCAGCAGGTCAAAATCTGTTGTTTGTTCAAGCTGTTCCAGAGCATTTTCAGCCGAATTGCAGGCAGTAACTTCATATCCTTTCTTTTTCAAGGCTCGGACGGCAAAAGTTCTGACGGAATCTTCGTCTTCAACAAAAAGAATGTGAATACTGGTGGCTTTTTGAGAACTGTCGTTTTCATGCGGACGGTCAATTGCAGAAACGTTTAAGCCGAAAATAAGTTTTTGGTTCATGGCTACAGGGGAAGTTATTTTTTCCTGAACAGTCAGAACGGGTGTTCCGTCTTTGGCGGTTATCCGGCTTTGTTCAACGGTATCTTTGTTTTTTTCTTCTTCCGTGTCATTGTCAAATCTTGGCAGGTGGATAGAAAAAGTAGTTCCTTTGCCAATGACGCTTTCTACTTTAATAAAACCTTCGGTTTGGCGGACAATTCCGTAAACCATGGAGAGACCTAATCCGGTGCCGGAACCGACAACGTTTTGTTTGGTGGAGAAAAACGGTTCAAAAATACGGGTCAGATTTTCAATCGGAATGCCGCAACCGGTATCTTTAACGTCAATTACCACAAAATCTCCCGGCTTTATAATATCTGCACCGAATTGATACGGTTCGGTAAGTTCTTCGGTGCGGGTGGTAATGTTTAAGGTGCCGCTTCCGTTCATGGCGTCTTTGGCATTTACCGCCAGGTTGATAATTACCTGAGAAAACTGAACGGGATCAACCCTGATGTAGCCTAAATCGTTGCCATGGTGGAATTTTAATACGATTTGTTCGCCGAGAATACGTTTCAACATATGACTCAGTTCAACAAAATTTTCGGTTACGTTAATCAGTTTCGGCTTCAACGGCTGTTTGCGGGAGAAGGCGAGAAGTTGTCGAACCAATCCGGCCGCACGGTTGGCATTTTGTTTAATTTGGATTAAGTCGGCAAATGACGGATCACCAACCCCGTGCCTTTGCAACAGAAGGTCGCAGAAGCCTATCATGGCGGTCAGCAAATTGTTAAAGTCGTGAGCCACACCGCCGGCCAGTTGTCCCATGGCTTGCATTTTTTGAGCTTGTGCAAACTGCATTTCCAAATTTTTTTGTTGTGTGGCGTCAATCATATACAGAACCAGGCCTTCCGCTTCTTCATTTTGGGAAGCGTGGAATCTTCGCATCGGGTTAACATAAAGCATGGCGATTTTGTTATCATTGCCTTTTTTGATGTGGACATCGGTGGAATATGACGGTGTTTCGCCGTCAAAAACATTATAAAATTCTTTGCGGAGTTCGATGTCATCGTCCGTGCTTATGTAGGAGAAGATGTTTTGATTGAGGAACTGAGGCTTTTCAATGTTAAAAAATTGCAGCAGGCTGTCGTTACATTCTTTGATTGTTCCGTCAGGAGCGGTAAAGACAATTCCGACCGGAGAGTTGTTGAAGAGCCAGCTGATTTTGTCTGTTGCGGAACTTAAATCCCTTTTCAGGTCGGCTTCGGCAGGGAGGTTGCCGACAACAACCCCGCGATATTTGATTTCTTTGTTGGTTCTGAAGCTTTCTTGTGCGGCATAACATTCGGTAACGATGTTTTTGGCGGAAACGAGATAAATTTTTCCCTGCCAGAAAGAGTTTTGTTCCGGGAGTGGCGAGTTGCTGCTCAGAAATTCTTTTAAATTATGTTCGCCCAGTTCTTCACGGCTTTGGCTCAGCAATTTTGCAAAACCGTGGTTGCAATATTCAATGTTGTATTCTTTGTCGCAGGTATAAACGCCGACCGGAAGATAATCCAAAAAGTCGTGAAGGGATTTTCTTTCGTCCTGAAAAATTTGTTCCATATTTTTGGAAGCCGTAATGTCTTCGATGTTCCAAAACAGGTAAGTCGATTTTTTTATTCTTTTAATTGAAAAAGGTCCCTCAAATATTCCGGATTTTTTCAGAAAGACCGGGCGGACGGAAATTTCAAACCATTCTTCCTGTTTGAAAACTTTGTCGTCATCAGGGCTGAGAGTCAAAGCCAAAATGACTTTTTCGGGAACAAGATTGGCACAGGCCGTTTTTAAGCGGTAAAAAGCGGCTTTGTTGGCACGGTTGTCCGAGAGTTGTTTTTCCAAAAAGGGAAGTATAGGTTCGTTTTTGAAAAATTCTTTGGCATAATCGTTTTGGATGACCGGTTCCTGAAGGGCGTTGTCTATGCGTCGGCCTTTGAAATCGTTTTTCAGAATTTCATTGGCAAAACCGCCGTAACTTATGGCTTCTTCTCCGGCCGAGATTGTTTTTATGGTCAGAATCAGGCAAAAGATTGTCATTAATACTATTGAGATAATCAGATAAAGGAAATATTGCGGATAGAGCAAAAAAGAAATAAGCAAAGCGGTCAGGCCTATTAATGAATAAGCCAGAAGAACCAGTCTTTTTTGCAACAGTCGGTCAGGCCTGTGGGTTTTTAAGCTGCATAACATATCCAATTACCTCGGCAACGGCTTTAAAGTGTTCCTGCGGAATGGCCTGATCCAGTTCTACCGAAGCGAACAGAGCACGGGCCAACGGCGGATTTTCAACGATTGGAATGTCGTTTTCTTCCGCCAGTTCCCTGATGCGGAGAGCCAAATGATCCAGACCTTTGGCGACAACGACAGGGGCATCCATTGTTTCCATTTTATATTCCAAAGCAACGGCGTAGTGCGTCGGGTTGACGATGACGACATCGGCTTTCGGAACATTGTCCATCATGCGGTGGCGAGCTCTTTCCATACGTACCTGGCGTATTCTGGATTTAACCAGCGGGTCGCCTTCCATTTGTTTGTATTCGTCTTTGACTTCCTGTTTGGTCATACGCAATTTTTTCAAATGGCTGTATTTTTGCCAAGCGTAGTCGGCCAGGGCGATAATCAGCACTGCAATCAGAACCGTGAATATTAATAATACGACAACTTTATGAATAAAAGATAAAATTGCCATGGTATCCATGGTCGGCATTAAATTTATTTTTTCGAGATACGGACGGATAACCAAAATGCTGATAAAGGTAATCACGGTGATTTTGATAATGCCTTTTAAGCTTTCCACCACTTTTTTCATATTAATAAATTTAGGGAGTGCCGCGAAAATGTTTAGTTTGTTCCAGTCGGGAAGAAGTTTTTTCGGGGCATATACAAAACCGGTTTGGGCGATGCTGGCGGTGAGGCCCAAGACCATAAAAATCAGGAAAGGAATACTGAGAATCTTTAACATTCCCAAAACAGTCCGGCTGAAAAGCAACTGTAAGTGTTTGGGATCGGTCGGGATACTTTCCGGATTTTCAATAAACTTAAGAGAGAGGACATAAAACCATTTGAACATTAACGGAAGCAAAAGCCAGACGACAAACAACATTCCCAGCAGCATCAGGAAGCTTTTGGCATCTTGGGAAATCGCCACATCGCCTTCTTCTTTGGCTTTGCTTATTTTTCGTTCCGACGGTTCTTCAGTTTTGGAGGCGTCGTCATCATCTTCCGCAGCTATCATCCGGCACCTCTATCTGGAAAATTGTTCCAAGCCTTCTTCATAATACTTCATAAACCAAAGTATCATCATCGGCATGGTAATTAAAAATACTCCGAGCCCCAGATAAATTTGCAAAGGCAGGGACAAGAAGAAAATGTTTAATTGCGGCATTAATCTGGACACCAATCCCATGCCGACGTAGAAAACAATGGTAAAAGCGATGAATGGAGAACCGATTTTAAATCCCATGATGAAAGATTTGTTCATTGTATCGCTTAAAAAATTTGAAAAATCTCCGACAGGCAAGGGGGCTCCCACGTTGAAAATCCGATAGCTGTCGACGACTGCTTCCAACATAAGGTGGTGCAGGTCGGTAATGAAAATGACGACAATCGCCAGCAGGCTTAAGAAGGTTTCAATCACAACGGATTGGTTCATGCTGGTCGGGTCAAAAATCTGGGCGTTAGAAAAGCCGATAGCCTGTCCGGCAAAGTTTCCCGCCAGATTGAGTGCCGAAAAAAGTATCTGCATTAGGACGCCGAAGAAAATTCCGATTGTTATTTCAAACAGGCAGATTTGCACAAAATCCAAAAAATGTTTGGGTTGAGCAGGGAGATAGTCGTTTAAGAACGGGACTAAAACAAAAGTCAAGGCCAGAGCTACGGAAAGGCGGTATCGCATATTGACGTAATTCGTCATAAAGCCCGGCATTATCATAACGGCCGAGCCTATTCTTAAAAAGACGAGGACATAGCGATAAAGTTCTAAATTAAGAAGTTCCGTCATGGTTTATCCGCCGCTTACAATCTTATCAAACAAAGTATCTGAGAGCATTTTCATTTGTGAAAACATAAACGGAAACAGTAAAATCAGGGTTACAAATACAGCCAAAATTTTAGGAACAAAGGCCAGAGTCATTTCCTGAATTTGAGTCAGAGCCTGAAAAATACCGACGATTAAGCCGATAAACAAGGCGACCAATAAAATCGGGCTGACAACCTTGATTAGGGTAAAAATAGCATCTCTGGATATGTCTAATACTTCGACTTCGTTCATTTATCAGCCTCGTTTACTCCAATGGTGTTTGTTTTTCAAAGTAGCGGTGGTTTTCAATTCCGGTCAAAAAGGCTCCGTCATATTCGCTGTTTATGATTTTTTCAAAGTTGCGGCCCATAATTTTTTTCCAGGCATCATTCCAATATTCCGTGATGATACTGTCGTTGCTGACAAAAGATATTCTTTTGAGCCAGGACGGATTTCCTACTTTCCAGCCGAGTTTGCGGAGATACGGATTATTTCTGATTTCGCTGACATTAAACAGGGCAATAATTTGGCGGCGGGTGCCGTTCTTTTTGAACTTCATCCTGTCAATGTCTTCAGCCGTAAGAATTTCACGGTTGTGGAACAGCGGATTGATAACGACAATGTCATAATTTGAACGGCGGATGTCATCAATAAAATTTTCTTTGCTTTCATATTCGCTGTCGTTTAGCAGAAATGAAACGTTTTGAGCATCTTGCACGTTATAGATGTTTTTTGCATTTTCATTAATAACCGGTTGTCCGACAATATGTTTGAAGGCTTCGTCTTTATTTATGAACGGATAGGTCAGGCTGTCGGTTGCAACGGCATCTTCAACCGCTTTGTCAAAAGCTTTTCCGTTCGGGCAGTGGTCTATGGAGATAAGTTTAATATTTTCATTGCGAATTATCGGGCTTATTTCCTGCGGACGGCAAAATTGATTGTTTAAAACAATCGCGTCAATGTTTTGCGTATAAGCTTTATCCCTGTATCCTGAGGCAACGTCTGCTTCCGATGCCGGTTGCTTTAGTTTGGTTAAAAAGCTGGGGTCTTCGGCGTTTGTCTCTTTTTCTCTGGCTTCGTTATAGCCTTCTAAATGTCGCTCCCACAGGCTTTTGCTTAAGAGTTCCTGTCCGCCGTGAACGATAATCTGAAAATTCTTATTTTTATTTTTGGCATATCTGCTCAGGGAAATCAAATTATCCCGCATTTGTTCACGATAGTTGACTATATGCCGGGGCGGAACGTCTATGGAAAGAATATCTTCCGCGTAGGTATAAGGATTTTCCTGATTAAAACCGTATAAACCGGTATCCGCACCCGCCGGAAAAGCAAGTGCGGTTAAAATACCGGTAATTATCAGGCTGCTACGTAATGACATCGGCCTTTTGTTTTCCTGTGCGTTGAGAAATTTCAGCCGTGTTCATGGCGATTTCCAAAATGTCTTTCAACATTTTCAACGGATCTTCCAGAAGGGCTTCCGTCTCATATTTTTCAAGGTAAACGCGAAGTGTTGCCCCGCTTGATCCTGTTCCGGACAAACGATAAACAATACGAGAGCCGTCTTCAAAAGTGATAACCAATCCGTTTTTGGTTGAGGAATGGTCAACTGGGTCGTTGTAAACAAATGGAGCGGCTTTGGAAACTTTGTATGTTCCGAAATTCCGGCCGTTTAATGACGGCAGTTTTTCTTCCAAATCGGCCATCAATTTGTCGGCAACTTCGGTAGAAATGCCTTCAAAGTCAAAACGCATATAATAGCTGCGTCCGTATTTTTTCCAGTGTTCCAACGTAATTTCTTCAACGGATTTTCCGGTAACGGCAATAATGTTGAGCCAGAACAAAACTGCCCAAATGCCGTCTTTTTCCCTGATGTGGCTGGAACCTGTTCCGAAACTTTCTTCTCCGCAGAAGGTAATGCGGTTGGAATCCATGAGGTTGACGAAATATTTCCAGCCGGTCGGAACTTCATAGTAACCGATGTTGTGAGCTTTAGCTACGCGGGAAACGGCTGAAGATGTTGCCGCTGATTTGGCAACGCCGAAAATCCCTTTTTTGTAGGCCGGGATAAGTTGATAGTTATCCGTCAAAATTGCCAGGCTGTCGCTCGGAGTAACAAAGAATTTTTTACCGAGAATCATATTGCGGTCGCCATCACCGTCATTGGCCGCACCAAAGTCAGGAGCTTTATCCGAGAACATTAAATCGACCAGTTCTTTGGCATAAATCAGGTTAGGATCCGGATGCAGACCGCCGAAATCCGGCAGAGGGCGGAAATTAACCACCGAACCTTTCGGAGCTCCGAGAATTTCTTCAAAAATTCTTTGAGCATAAGGTCCGGTAACGGCATTCATTGCATCGAATCTCATGGTGAAACCGGAGCGGAAAAGTTTTTTGATGGCTTCGAAATCAAAAATCTCCTGCATCATGTTTACGTAGTCGGTAACAGGGTCGATTATTTCAATGACCATATCACCCAATTTTTGAGTGCCGATTTTAGACAGGTCAATATCCGGAGCGTCAAAAATTTTGTATTCTTTAATTTCCTTGGTGTTCTGATAGATTTTATCAGTTACGCTGCTTGGAGCCTGACCGCCGCTTTCGTTGGCATATTTAATGCCAAAGTCGCCGTTTTCGCCGCCCGGATTATGGGAGGCAGACAAAACGAAACCGCCGTCGGCTTTGTTTTTTAAGATAATGTGAGAACCGGCCGGCGTGGAAATAAAGCCGTCTTTGCCGATAATCAGTTTGGCAACGCCGTTGGCAGCAGCCATTTTTATGATTTTTTGGATGGCAATGTCATTATAGAAACGTCCGTCGCCGCCGACAAGATAAACTTTTCCGCTTAAATCTCCGATTGTATTGAAAATGCTTTGCATAAAGTTTTCGACGTAGTTGGGCTGCATAACGACTTTAGACTTTTTTCTTAAGCCGGCAGTGCCCATTTTTTGGTCGGTATACGGGGTTGTCGCAATTGTTTTTATCATCAGATTTCCTTTATCTCTAATAGTGAAACGCATTGATTGATAGTCAGGAGTTTATCACTTTGGTTTCTAAACTCAAGGATAAAGGTAGTTATTAATAACCATTATTTTTAGAGAAGCGTTTTGCAGGCCTTGTTTATCATTTCCGCAAAATAAGGATGCTTGAGGTTTTGTTTTTGTGCCGTTTCCAGAAGTTGTGTTCGGCGGTTGGGCACGGTATCCTGTTCTTGCAGGGCAGAAGAGTGCAATCCCAAGATTTTTAAGGCTTGACGAGCAGAGTAAGTCGGATGCTGTTTATCGAAATTCTGCTGCCGGTTTATTTTGCTTTCAATATGCGAAAGCGGAATCAGGCTTTTTTTACCGGAGAAGAAACGGCGAATCTGATAAAGGTAAGCAAGATGGACGCTTAAACAGAGGCAAAGGCAGCCGAACAATATCCGGTAAGGCAGGGATGCGGAAATAATCAGTCCGTAACCAGCGTAGAAAAGCATTCCCCAAGCAATGTTCAATATGGTGGTTTCGGGAATGAAGAAAAAATTACGGTGCGGATTTTGGTGGAAGAGATTTCTTAACAGGGCGGCTGTCAATATAACCGCGGCGGCGGCGAACATTAAGAAACTGAGTTCCTTCATGTTATTCTTCCGGACAAATGAATTCCGCCAAAGCTTTGATTTCCCTTTTGGCGGCAACATGAGATACGCTCATGCGGCGTTTTAAAGCTTCATCCCGCATATCCAATACGGTCAGTCCTTCCAAGAACATTTCCTTGTAAATAACCCGGTCTTTTAATCCGGTTGAAAAACGGAATCCGTAAAGCTTAGAGAGTTTTTCAAGATACTCAAAGACAAGATGTTTGTTTTTTGATTGCAGGGCTGAAATCTTATTGCCGACAACAATCCAGTTGAGATAAGCATGGCCTTGCGAAGCCAGGTATTTTTTTACATCCCAGATGTAATTGGCGTAATGTCCCGGTTTGCCGATTTTTTGTTCATCGAAATCAATCTCGGCCAGAGCGTTTAAATCAATCAGGCTGTCCGAAATTGGAGTGATAAGCGTATCTGCGAATTTGTGGGCTTCTTCAAAAAGGTAATTTTTGTTTCCCGGGGTGTCAATGATAATGGCATCGTAAGACGGGATAAGTTTTTGAATTTGCAGACGCACATTGCTGCGGTCGGCAGGGATTAAATCATAGCTTTCCTGCGGAGAAAAGCGATAATGTATCGGCATCGGCAGAGAAATTTTGTTCTTTTTGCAGAAGTTCTGACGGTTTTCAATATATTTTGATAAAGTTCCCTGGCGTCCGTCCATATCAATAGTGGCAACACTAAAGCCTTCTTTAAGCAATTTGACTGCCAAGTGCATGGATATTGTGGATTTTCCGGTTCCGCCCTTTTCGTTGCTGACAACGATAATATGGGCTTTTTTTGCGATGTCGTCTATCATTAGTACTTACTATGTGCCAATAAAAGTTGTTTGTTGCTGTTTACTGCGACTACTATACAAGACTTGTTTGATTTTTTCAAACCTTTACAAGCTTCATCCGCATCATTTTTTTCGAATCCGATGATTTGAGAACGGTAAACAATTGCCGCTCCGTTTTCAGTCGGTTCTACGGCAATGTTTTTGTTTGAAAATTTACGTGAAACTTCTTGTTTGATTTTTAAAGCATAATTTCTGGCTTTGGTATAATTGGAAAAGGCTCCGACTTGAATTCCGAAGGTTTCTTCAGGGGCGTTTTCCGGTTTTGCATTTGCAACCTGTTGAATCTCATTTTCGGATTTGATGTTTTTTTCTTCCAGTTTAGCGTAAATGTTTGAATTATTTAAGTTGTCGTTCATAGCCAGTTTGGTCAAGGCTTTGTCCATTAATTGGGCAACTTTCTGATCTCTGTTTTTGGCGGTTTTATGTCCCATGGTAACGGCGATAACTCTTTGTCCGTCTCTTTGAGCAGAAGTGATGATGTTGAAACCGGCGGCCGCGGTATATCCGGTTTTCATTCCGTCAGCTCCTTCAAATGATTTAAGAAGATGGTTGTGGGTATAAATCGTTTGGCCTTTATAGGTGAATTTTTTGGCTGAAAACCAAGAATAATACTGCGGAAAATGGTGATACATCGCAGCTCCTAAAAGAGCCATGTCGCGGGCTGTTGTTTTTTGAGCTTTATTCGGAAGGCCGGAAGCATTTTTAAATGTGGTGTTTCTCATACCAAGTTCCCGAGCAACCTTAGTCATCGTTTTGGCAAAGTTTTCTTCCGTATAACCTAGGCCTTCTGCTAAAACGGTGGCACAGTCGTTGGCGGATTTGACTATGAGAGCCATGATGGCGTCTTTAACTTTAATGGTTTCTCCGGCTCTGACCCCTAATTTTGACGGGGAACGGTTGGCGGCATTACGGGAAACAGGCAGTTTGTCATCCAGTTTAATCAGGCCTTTTTCAAGAGCGTCAAAGGTAATGTAGAGTGTCATAACTTTAGTCAAAGAAGCCGGATATCTTAAAGTATCGGCCGCAGAAGATGAGAGAACTTCTCCGTTTTCGGCGTTGATGATGATGGAGGAGGTGGCCGCTGCGGCACCGGATACGTTTGTTATGCACCAAAATAAGGTGCTGATGAGGCACAATTTTAATAGCAACAGATTATTTCTTCTTGTTTTTTTCATTTCCGGCTCTTCTGCTCTGATTTTCTTTAAACTGATTTTAGGGCAAAATAGCAAATAAATTATTAATTTTTGAGTGAAAAGAGATTTTTTTGAGCAGTTCTTTAGTCTATAAAAGTTGTATGAAAATTTTGCTTGACTTTATTGTATATTCTCTGTAAAACCCAATAGTCAATGGCGAACGTAGCTCAGTTGGTAGAGCCCCGGTTTGTGGTACCGGTTGTCGTGGGTTCGAGCCCCATCGTTCGCCCCATTTCAAAGCCTAGGTTTTCCTGGGCTTTTGTTTTTTCTATTTTTGGGGCCTCGAACCAAGGTTCGTCTGGTTCGTAAGCTCGGCAAAGCCTTGCTAACTCACTGCGGTCACTCGATTTGTAATACTTGCGTTTCGGCACTATCGTTTGTCCGCAAGTTTAACAAATCTTCGCCTGTTGTCGAAAACACATTCGCAGGATGTGTTTTCTTCCTCCAGCCCCATCGTTCGCCCCATTTCAAAGCCTAGGTTTTCCTGGGCTTTTTGTTTTTTTTTATTTTAGGGGCTCGAACCAAGGTTCGTCTGGTTCGTAAGCTCGGCAAAGCCTTATTTCTACTTCAATCGATAGTAAGGAGAAAATAAAAATGTCTGTCGTGAAAGTAAAGTCTTATAATAGAGGTGGAACTAAAGTTAAAGCTCATGTGAGAGGAACTGGCAATCGGCCGGGATATGTCGGTGATTGTTCGGCCAAAGAAATGGTAAAGAAAACTATTAAAATTGCGAAAATGTCTAATGCAAAAAATCCAGTTAAAACAGGAAATATTGTTGTAGATTTTGTTGTGGGACGTATTCCTGGTGTAAAGCATTGGAATGCGGGGTTTAATGCAGGTAAGGCTGCCTTTATGGTTCAACAAACGTACAAAGAAACTTGCAAACGGAAAAAATAATTGACTGTTTGTTGCCTATTTTAATATAATTAACAACAATTTATATACTAGGGGAAATGATTAATGAAAGAAAGATTGATACAAATTTCAATATTGGGTGGGTTTTATTTAGTTATTTCCTTGTTTTTGAATTTTTTTAATAATTGGTTTTTAACGATTGCAGATGTAATTTTGTTTTTTATATTGATTATTGGGGCATCAATTTTGTTGTTTATTCAGCCAGTGAATTTCATAAGAAGATTTAGAGTTTTTTTTCCAAAAATAAGCTTATATTTTGTTTGTGTCGGTTGGGTTGCATATTTGTCTTTGCCTGTTTTGATTTTGGGAGCCGTTGAAGGGTATAATGCTACATTTGCGGAATATCAAGGTCTTGAGTATAACTCATACAAGTATAATAATTTTATGCAATTTTTTAATTTAGGGTATATTGGAGCCATTATGGTTTCTTTTATAACAGCTACTTTTTTAGTTATAAAGAAATCAAAGCAGAAAGATTAATTATTAAGACAGTTCGTAAGACAACTAAATCATTTCATTTTAGACAAAAATAAGTTTTTTGGTATAAATTTGTTTTGACAAATTATTTGTCTCGTCATAAATTGTATGTCAGAGATTTTAAGATTTATGTCAAACTAAATTTTTATACCAATTATGAAAAGTAAAAGCTTTTGGTGGAAGGTTTCCTTCTATTTTGTGATGGCGTTTATCGTTGTCTATCTGGGAATTTTTCTTTTTCAGAATTCAACAAGCGTTGCTCCTCCGGGGACAACTGCGGCAAAAGTAACATTAGGGCATGTCAGCAATAAAGCTTATCAGGGCTTCTTCTGGCGGGTTCCTTTTTGTTCGCATGCCGTGCTTGTGAATACCAAGCAGCAGATGAACAAATATGAAAGTCAGAGTATCAAAACGCGTGATTTACAGACTATCGGACTTAATTGTACGGTTATTTATCAGATTAATTCGGGGAAAGTTCCTGAAATTGTCAGAAATATTGAACCGGAACGGATTGATACGATTGTATTATTTCCGCGTATTGCCAGTGCTTTGCAGGAAACAATCGGGAAAAACGATGTTTTCCTTTTGATAACCCAACAGGAAATGGTGCGTGAGGCGACAAAATACATCTTGGCAGATCTTTTGTCTGCCGACGGATATATTACCGTTAAAGACGTGTTGTTCAGCAATCCTAAGTTTTCTCCCCAGTTTGAAAAAGCCGTTGAAGACAAAATGGCAGCCGGACAGCTTCTGGAAGTTACCCGGATACAAACGCTCAAGGTTGAGGAAGAAGCAAAGCAGATTTTGGCTTTGGCTGAAGCTGATTTGAAAGTGTTAAAGCAGAAAAATCAGATGTTGACCAATCCTTTGATTGTGAAGTATGAAGCAACCAAAATATTACAAAAGTGGAAGGGAGATATTCCTTCAACATTAGTGATTTCAGGAAACGGAGCGTCATTGCCGATTATTCCTGTACAAGGGAGTGTTAAACCTTAAACAGTAAAGTTATGGAAAGTTATGTTATCTGGCCCGGTTTTGGGTTGAATGCGGCTTTCGTTGTCGCTTGCTTGGTTTTAGTTTTGCTGCTGACCGTTCGCAAAAAGACGTTTGAGGAAAAAGATTTTGCTTTTGAAAATGCAGGGGAATTTTTCTTGGATATGGTAACGAACAAATATCTTTTGATTGCGGTATCTATCTTAAGCCTGTTGGCAGGATTTATCAGTACGCTTTGTTTGTTGCACCATGCTGAAGTGGATGGGTTTGTCTATGGCATGTATATTGTTTTGGCTCTTGTTCTTCCGGTGCTTCTGGTTATGTTTATTGACGATGAATATGGTGTTTTGTGCACATTTGCGTATGGTGCCGGGCAATCTGTTATCGGACTTATTTTTCTGATATGTTGTCATTTTCCGAGTATGTGGTATGCGTTGGGTTTCCTTGTTCTGGACATTATCGGTTTTGTTCTGGAAGTCATACGTTTGGAAAGGGCTTAATTCCGAAAGCTTTGATAAAAAAACTCCCTGTTGTTTTTACAACAAGGAGTTTTTTATTGTCTTGATATTAGGTAACGTCCTCTTTTTCCATGTATATTTGCATAATGTCGGAGAAGGTCGGATATTCGGCCCGGGAGAGGAGATTTATTCTGTCTGCGACGGCATAAGAATCTGATTGTTTGTCATAGAAAATAATACTTTCGGAAATTCTTCCCAATACGGTTTTGTTTATGAAGAAATCATAATCGGCGTAAGTTTTGGCAATGCTTGCCAGATCAGGAAAGACATATCCTTTTTCTTTTCGATTGTGTGTTGTTGTTCCGTAGAGTTCAAGGCCGTTATATATAAAGCCGTCGGAAAGCTTTAAAAAGACTTTGTATTCGTCCGGCAACTCTGAAAAGCCGTTATCTGCCAGCATGGTATTAATCAGGTTAATGTTTTTATCTTCCGCCGGAGAAAATGTTACGCAGCTTTTTTTGGTTTTGAGAATATTTAAGCAACGGCTAATCATTGTATATTTTCCCTTCAAAATAAGGTATAAATATTTTTTTATGCAGCCGCAGGAAATTATTGGTTATCTGCATATCAAAAATCCGGTGCAGATTGTTATGTGTCGGATGGGTTTTGATGAGCATGAGATTGTCAAAACCGGTATGTCCGTCAAAGTCAAAGGGAATTTTGATGTGGGTATTTAAATTTTCGGGGGCAATGCCTTGTTTTAAAAGGTTTATGTCATCTTCGGACAGTCCGGCGTTTCTGCATTCGGCAGCTCCGGAATAGCCCAGAAGTTTGAAAAACATAATTCTGGAACGTTGATATTCTCCCAAGATTTTTTGCATATTCTGCCAAGATTGCGGATGATAAGGTTTCTCAATCAGTTCAAATTTTGTGAGTTTTAATTCCTCGATTTTCTTTTCAACCAAAGTCTTCATTTCTTTTTCGGATATGGTTGAAATTTGTTTTTGAGGTTTAGGGGCTTCGGCGTCTTTTTGCGGCGGGATATATATTTCCAGAGTTTCTCCAACCAAATCTCCGTATGCCGCCACTAAAGAAGTTTTTTTCTTTTCTTCGGTTTTCGGCTGGTTGATTTGGTTGGACCATTCCCACATGATAAAATCCTGTGATTATTCCTGATTTTCGCCGTCGTCGAATTCGTCGTCTTCAAACTCGTCGTCCAAATCTTCTTCCGGATTATAGTCAAGTCCCAGTTTGGAGAGCATATCCTCGTTAATATCTTCGCGTTGAGCGACAATCCAATCCGGAACCCACGGAGCAGGAGGAAGTTTGGACAAAGCAAGCATTTGTTTATCCAAGTAGAAACGCGGGGCATCGGCAATAATCGGTCTGTCAATGGAACCTTGCATCAGGACGACTTGTTTTAACATCGGCAAGCTCAGCAACTGCGTGGTGCTGATAACGGATGTTCCCTGTAATTGATAAGAAACGTTTTTAGCAAACGGGTTGGAACCTTTGCCGAGACCGCCTTCGTTTTTGGAGAAAGAGGTGGTTTGAACGGTTTTGTTACCAATCATTTTGGAAAAACGCTGTGCCGTCTGTTCGTTGTTCTGAGACAAAATAACTTTACAGGCTGTTGTGGAAATCACGGTTTCCAAGTCATCTTTTCCGTATTTACCGGAGATTTGTCCCAAATCTTGTCCGATAAGCAGGTATGACACTTTCTGTCCACGACCGACCGCCGGTCCGTCAATGATGGCTTTCAACTTAGGCATTTGCGGAAACTCGTCGAGCACGAACAAGCAAGGGTAAGGTCCCATTTTACCTTCGGTTTTGTTAACGAAGTTAGGCGGGTTTGCAATCAGGTAAGAGGACATCAATTCAATAAATGTTCCGCTGATGATGTTTAAGGCTCGGGCATCTACCTGGTTAACGGAAAGGTAAACGGAAATCGGTTTCCATTCTCCCGTAATCGGGTCTTTCATTCCGCGGAGGTCTCTGAATTGCAGGTCGGAGAAGCTGGTTCTGGATACCACGGCCGAGTTCTTGAAAATACCGATACCGGAGAAACCGGTGGAAAGTACGGAACCTCTTTCTTTGTCCGGCATGGAGCTTAATTGGCTCAACTCCACGATACAGCGTTGGGAATAACCGAACTTGCGAGCCTCGGCAATGGCTTCTTCCAGCAAGTCTCTCATCGGGTCGGCCATGGCCGCCATTTGGTCGCCTTCTTCCAGACGGCGTTTGATTTCCTGAGATTGTTTAATCTGTGCTTCGGTAATCCATTCCAAAATCATCGCCAGGCAAGATTCATGCCCAATCCATTTTTCTGGCAGCAAGGCCCATGTTCCGATTGGGAGGTAGTTGTCTATGGTAATGTTGTTGTTTTTCAGGTTTTGAATGGCCTGAGCGGACATCGGGTCGTGCATTTCCATGTAGTAGCCTTCAAGCACGCGTTTGTCTTCCTCGTCCAGCTTTCCTTCATAAACGCGGCCGATAAAGTAGTCGTTTGCACGGGCTCTTTCGCATTTGGAGGCAATGAAGTGGATAAATCCGGTTAAGGCTGAACGTCCGGTTTTGGACCAGTGCGGATCCGCACCGCCTTTAGGGTCTTCCACCAGAATGTTGCACATGGAGTCAACGTACATGTCGCGATCCGGTCCCGGCATTGGCAGTGCCTGCGGAGAAAGCGGATTCCAGCTTGGGTAATAGACGCCTTCGGCCGGATTGTCTTCGGCACCCCAGTTAATAACGAATACAGGACCGTCTTTGGCTCTGGCTCCGGTTGTGCTGTAACACAATTCCGGTTTAGGGTCGTTTACGATAATGCTCATGCCGTGAGAGTTGAAAATTGTCGGAATAACCACTCCGGCTGTTTTACCGGTACCCGGAGGTGCACAACACAAGGTGGCCAGCGTTTCTTTGAGCATAAGCATTTTGCCGTTGAATTTTCCGACAACCTGGCAGAAGCCGTCAAATCCGAGCAACGGCATTTTTTTGATGTCTTTTTCCGTCGCAATACGGGCGGAACCATGGATGTTGGATTGAAAACGGTACGGGTTGGTTATGACCCCGATAATGATTCCCGCCGGAAGAGAAAGAATCGGCAGAATAGGGAGCCAGAGGCTTACCGAGAACGGGCCGTGATACCCGGACAACTGTTTGAACCAGTTCCAATATCTGGAGAACAGGAAATTCGGATTGTTTATAATGGCACTGATGAATTTACCGACGTCGTTTAACGTATCTTTTGAAATACCGCTGCCGATGAGGTAGCCCAGCGGCATGGATATGATTGCGAGAACGATTGTAACGGCCAATGAGATTAAAATGGTTAAAACCATCCATCTCACCGCGTTATCATACTCTTCCCATTCTTCTCCTCTTTTTTGCATTTTTACTCTACACCTTACGCAATGTTTCTAATCAGTTTTTTTATTTTTTCAAATTTGTCTTTGTCGATTTTATCGTTGGCTTCCTCCAATGTTTTGGAGAATAATTTTAATTCTTTCGGTGTTCCCCGGTCAATGCGGGTAACGTTAATATCCATATCATCCCAGACTTCAAACATATCTTCGGCATTGATAATGTTGCCGATTTGTTCCACAACATAAGCTTTGATTTCAAACTTCAAATCCTGTTCTTCAAGTTTATCCGCTAAAATCCGGCGAGACAAATCAACTTTACGGACAGGGGAGATACGGTGCGAACTTTCGGAAAACCACAACGGTTCTTCGTCATTAAAACGCTCTTCGTCGGCAAGCCAGTCTCCCGGTTCTTTATCCAACAGGCACAGGCAGATTTGTTTGTCGGCAACGCCGATAAAGTCTATCAGGTTGTTTTTGATAGTGGTTCCGGAAATGACTTCATAACCTTTTTGTTTAATTACCTCCAGGCTGGAGTTGCCGCTTCCGCGAGGCGAAGCCGGTTTGGTTGCCGGTGTTGTCGGGGCAGGAGCTTTTTTCTCTTTAGAATTTCTGGTGTTTTTGGTTTTGGCACCTTTGTCTTCTTGTCTCAGAGCCGGAGTTTCATTTGCAGGTTCTTCTTTTCTGTCATCGTCCTGTTTGTCAAAGGCATCAAAATTGAAATCGAAATCATCTTCTTCACTGTCATCAAACTGGAAGAGAGAGTGGTCGAATACTTTTTCGGGAGCAGGAGCCGGTTTGGCGGCAGGAGACGGAGCTTTAGGTTTAATCCGGCTCGGAGCGGAACGGGTTACAGTCGGCTGCGGCGATATGTCAAATTTCTCGTCAAGCGGGCTGCGGATGCTGCGAGGGCGGACTTCCTTATAGGATTTTTTCTTCTTAATGGCCCGGGAGCTTGCAGCCGTGTTGGCAATCATTTTTACCGGTTTGAAGAAAATACTGTTGAAAAGCTGCAGCGGAGACAAGATAATTTTCAGAAAGATTTTTTCCCAAGCTATCATGCTTAGGGCAGCCCATCCGGTCAGCCAGAGCGGAATAAAGGTTAAAATAATCAGAACAAAAGCCCATTCTTTGGGATCATCGATTACCCAGCCGGACATCCATAAGTCCCAGGCGTGCTGCCAATGAGCGGTTCTGAAAATATCAAAACGCCAGTTGCGGAGCATAATAACCCTTATGCCTTCAATGAAGAACACGCTCCAAAAAAGGCCGACGCAAATGATTCTTGTTAATATCAATAAGGGTCTCAAACTTCTCTCCAACAATTATGCCATAGTATAATAGCATTAGAATTGTTAACAACTGTTTATTTTTCGCTGTTCATTTTTTCCTGAATACTTTCTCTGATTTGAGAAGAGGTGTTTTCCGGAGATCTGTTTTTATCGAAAAGTTTCATTCTGTCTTCAATCAGTTCATCCAGTTTTTGGGCTTTTTTGCTGCCTCCCATGTTTTTCAGAACAAGACGGGAAGATGTTTCGCTGTATTTTTTTATCTTGCGTTTGTTATACCAAATAACAGGTGTCAGCAATAATTGCACAAAATCTTTTTTGTAAAAATATTTCCAACCGAGAATCCAAACAGGAATAATCAAAAGCAGGCAGGTAACGAAAAGATAGTCTTTTCCGCTTTTTATGCGGCCGCCGCCTTCCCAAAAACTGCTGATTGTCTGCCAGTCTCCGACGGAGAGATAATTAAAATTCCAGATAAGATAAATAAGAAGGCCGGTGCAGTAGACATAGGTATATGTCCAAATTGTTCCGACCAAACAAAATTTGATGAATTTGGCTATTTTTTTAAGCATTTTTCTTTATTTTCCTCGTCTTCTATCTATCCATACCACCGAGCATTTCAGCCATTTGACGGTTTCTTACGGCTTTATCCTGAGCCTGCTTTTCATTTTTGTTAATGATTTGCTGGGCTTTTCTGTCAGCCTCAACAACACCGGATACCGGTTCGGTTGCTCTTAATGTGGCGAGTTTTCCTTGTATATTTGCGTATCGCTGCTGTTCTTGGGCAGTCAGATTTTCTTTACGATCAAGATTAGCTAACATTTTTTCATAAGTTTCCGTCAGTTTTCCCCGCCGGTCAATGTTATTAATCCGTCTTTTTGTAGAGGTAACAAGTTCATTGTCCTTTTGAGCTAGCTGTCCCATCATCAATTGCTCAACATTTTTTCCTTCAACGGCTTCCTGAAAAAGCCCTTTGGGTTCATTGTTTTGTTGATTGTCATTGGCAGGAGCCTTGTCCCATCCCAAAGTTTCTTTTATTTTATCAAGGGACGGATTGTCTCTTGGTTCCTTACCATTTTCGATATAATGACCTTTGTCGTGGTTTGCATCTGCTCGATCCCTGGCTTTTTGAGCTGTTTTTAATGTTTCATTTAAGAATTTGATAGGATCGCGACCGGCTTTTTGTTCTTTATCGCATTGCTTTGCAATTAAGATTTTGGCCTTTTTCTGGTAAGCTTCAAACAGTTTTTCCGGGTCAGCTCCTTTGAAGGCGTCCGGATCGGCATGTAATTCAGCAGCCATTTGGGCTTGAGCAATTAAAGCGGAACTTTGTTCAATATTTGTTAAGTTTTGCCGCAGATTTTTCATACCTTTACCGAGGTCTTTCAGAAAATCTTTTTTTGTTTTTTTAGGATCGTTCGGATCAGGATGTTCCGGAATATTTTCCAGAAAACGTTTGGTTTCCGGAGAAAATGTAGTTTCATCATAGTTTCCGGCCATGGCCGCTTTAAGGTCTTTTGGGAGTTGCTTGTCGTGCTCCTCCATTTCTTTAGTTTTATTCAGAGATTTATCGTCGGCATATTTATCTATTTTTTCTTTTTGTTGGGTTGTTTTATCCGGTGTTTTTCCTGAAGCCTCTCTTTTTTTCTGACGGGTTTTTTGCAGAGCTTGTTTGGTTGCAAAATAACCGGCATCGAGTTTTTCAGCACCTTTTGCCCATAGCCAGTTGGCTCCGCCAATTAACCAATCCGTATACATATATTTAATAATATCATCTTCTTTGAATGGTCCTTTTTGCGGTTCTTTTCCTTTAGGCTGTTCACCGTCTCTGTTTTGAATTTCCGGAGCTTCTTTGTCTTCCAAATTCTTTTTTTGTTCTTCAAGAGCGTTTCTTTCCGGAGCATCCAAACTGTCGACCAGTAATTTATGGTTGATTTCGTCAATAGTCAGACCTTTGGCACTTTCGGCGGTAATGCGTCCTTTTTCCTTAGGCTGTTCTTGTGTCGCTCCTTCAACAGTCAGATTTTTTTCGCCTTCGGATATTCCGAGAGTGTCCGCTTGTTTAGGCAAGTCATTGGTTGCGGTCTGAGCTCCTTTAGCGTCAGCTTCGGAAATACGCATGGTGCTTTGGGATTCCGGTTGGCGTGTTGCCGTGGAAACAGGTTGCTTTGGCTGAGAAGCTGTTGTTGTGTTTGCAGAAGTCTGTCTCGGCTGTGCAGCTTGCTGTGTTGTTCCGGAATTAGTAGTAGTTGTCGTTTTTGTATCAGCCATGGTTTTTATCCTGCTTAAATTTAATTTTCTTTAATTTTATCACAATAAAATGTTTTTGTCTATATTTTTGCTAATTTTATTTTAGATTTTGAGTTTCCTGATAAATTCTCCGATTTCTATATTTACTCTTATTCCGTCTTGCGGTGTCGGTTTTATCAATCCAAAGAAACGAGGAGGGATTTTACTGACGTCAATCGGAGCAAATACGGCCGGATTTTTTGTCAAAACCTGATATGCTCCGTCAGGATCTTTTTGAGCTGTTTTGAAATAATTGTTTATCAGACGTTCGGCATTAATCGGGAATTTTTTCTCTTCAATGGCTTTAATATATTTGTTTATCCGATTAATCCGTTCTTGATGTTCCTGATAAATTTCCCGTTCGATTTTTTTACGTTGGGCTTTTAGCCGTCTTTCATCGTAAGAGATTTCGCAGCCTTCCATTTCAATCAGGATTTCAACATAGGAAATGATGGCCAATTGCAGAGCATCATCGGTTGTTTTTTCTGCAAAATCCAACAAATCTTCATCACTTGCGTTAGGGGAAATGTTTAAGGTGTGCAGCGGGTGTACTTTCAGAATGACGTCCCAGCCGGTTAAGGCATCTTCGGCGATTTTTTTGCCGATAGACGGACGGTAGCGGGGAGCCAGCATAGAAGTTGTTACTTTAAAATCCGGTGTGTCCAGAGAATTTTCTTCGGCAATTAGAGCAATTGCGTCGGCAAAGTTTTTGTAAGCCTGATAAAGAGCGTTTTCCTCTTCGTCCAAATTTTCGGCTGAGATGGACGGAAGCTGGGGAACGGATGTTTCTTCTTCCGAAGGTGTTTTTCCCGATTTGAGCTGTTCTATTTCGTTATCGACGGATTCCAGTTCCGAACTGATAAAGTCATTTAACAAACGTTCAAATTCGTCATCGTCATTACTTTCTCTGATAGTGGGAGCTTGAGAGATTTCGGTGTCGGTCGAGTTTTCCGGTAAATCAAAGTTTTCTTCTATTAAATTTGATATTTCTTCGTGTACGGGAATTTCCGGCGACGGAGAGACCGGCTGCTGTACGGCTTTTTTTACTTTTATCTTTTTGAAAACCTTAACGTTTTGCTGTTCGCTCATTTTGTTCCTCTAATTGATTTTTAATGTGGAGAGCTTTTGCCCTGATGTGATGTCAAAGATTATAATACGGTCGGCTTCGCCGCCGCCTTCAACCTGAATGTAAAGTTTTCCGTTTTGCTCCAGCATGTTTTTGATGAAACTGCCCTGCGGCTCTTGCAGGTTAATTTCTTGCGGAAAAGACGCATTGCCTTTTTTTGTTTTTTTATACAATGAACCTAAAAGGACAAGGCTTCCGAAAACCAATGCAAACGTTAAAATAAAAACGGTTGTTTTTGCCAATCTCAGTTTGTCCATCATCAATTCCTTGCAAATTATTATATTAGCTGTATTTTAATACCGATTTGGTAACTATATAGTAAATTTTTTTGATTTTAAAGAAAGATGGAAGATACGGAACAAAATATATTTTTAACCGAACCGGTGTCTGCGGAAGAAAAGGGAAGCCGCTTGGACAAGTATTTGGCCTCGGTTGTGCCGGGAATGTCCCGTTCACGGATTCAGAACCTGATAGAAAACGGTTGTGTCTCCTGTGATGATGACATTATTTCCGATAATTCTTTTAAAGTAAAACTTGAAGATGTTTACCAGATTTTTATTCCGGAGGCAGAAGAGGCTGATCCGGAACCGGAAAATATTCCTTTGAATGTTGTTTATGAAGACAAAGATTTGATAGTCGTAAACAAGCCTGCCGGAATGACGGTGCATCCGGCACCGGGGGCTTATCACGGGACTTTGGTCAACGCTTTGCTTTATCATTGCCGGGATAATTTGTCGGGAATCGGCGGAGTGAAGCGTCCGGGAATTGTTCACCGGATAGACAAAGACACCAGCGGTTTATTGGTTGTTGCCAAAAATGATGCGGCACACCGGGGATTGAGCGAGCAGTTTTTTGAACATACCATTGAACGGACTTATTTTGCGGTTGTGTATGGTGTTCCGAATCCGATGTCCGGACAGATTGACGCCAATATCGGCCGCAGCCCTTATGACCGAAAGAAAATGGCGATTCTTCAAGGAAAAGGGAAACATGCCGTTACACATTATAAGACGTTGAAAAATTTTGGCGGAGCGGCGTCTTTGATACAATGCAATTTGGAGACGGGGCGGACACATCAGATTCGCGTTCATATGTCCAGTATCGGGTGTAATTTAATCGGGGATCAGGTGTATTCCAAAGCCAAAAAGTCATCATTAAGGTTTGCTGACGATGATATTAAAAACTATGTCAACGGTTTTCCCAGACAGGCTCTTCATGCCGCATCTTTAGGCTTTATCCATCCCGTAACCGCTGAAAAACTTCAGTTTTCATCAGATCTGCCGGCAGATATTCAAGAACTTTTAGATAAACTGGTGTTCTAAATTTCCGATACCTGAAAACTAAAAAAACTGCACCAATTTGTAATTATTTATGGTAAGTTACAGCCAATAGATGGGGTGAACCTCGTCCCAATTTATTTTTGCAGTCAAATTGTATTTTAGGAGAATTTAAAATGGATAACACATCTTCTCTAAATGGACTTGACTTTTCGCCGGAAATTAATTTGGCGAGATATTTGCAGAGTATTCGTAAATACCCGATACTTACTTCTGAAGAAGAATATGAACTGGCAATGGCTTATAAAGAATCAAAAAGCCCTAAAGTTGTTTCCAAACTGGTAACTTCACATTTGCGTCTTGTGGTTAAAGTGGTTTCAAAATATAAAGGGTACGGGCTTCCTGTCAGTGAGATGATCAGCGAAGGCAATATCGGCCTTTTGTATGCGGTTGACAAGTTTGACCCGGAAAAAGGTTTTCGTTTTTCAACTTACGCTTTGTGGTGGATTAAGGCATCAATTCAAAAATATATCCTTAATTCATGGTCTTTGGTTAAGATAGGGACGACAGCGGCTCAGAAAAAACTCTTTTTTAATCTGAGAAAGATTAAAAACAGGCTTAACCTGATGGATGACCGTGATTTGTCCAATACGGTTTTGCATAATATCGCACAGTCTCTGGATGTTAGTGTTCAGGATGTAACGGATATGAATATGCGTTTGCAGTCTCATGACGGTTCTTTGAACTCGGTTATTGATTCTTCTTCCGAGAACGGTTCCGAATGGATTGATTTTATTACGGATAATAAGCCGAATCAGGAAGATGTATTGGCTTATTCCGAAACAATGACTCATCGCCGTCGGATGTTTAATCAGGCCATAGGATGCCTGAATCCGAGAGAAAAAGATATTTTGTTTAAAAGACGTTTGGGTGACAAGGCCGTTACTCTTGATGATTTAAGTAAAATTTATGCAATTTCAAAAGAGCGGGTGCGTCAGATTGAATTAAATTCGATTAAGAAAATCAGGAAAGCTGTTGAAGTTATGCAATAATATGAAAACTCCCCGAAATTCGGGGAGTTTTTTTAGTTTTCTTTTTCGGAACGTTTGTTAACGACTTCGGTTCCCCATTCTTCGGTAAGTTTTTCCAGTTTGGCATCAATGGTTTTAAGCCTTTTTTGGGCGGAAATCTTAGAAATGAATACAAAAAAGTTCGGCAGTTCGCAATAAATAATAAGTCCGATGGCGGCAGAACCGAACATGATAATCAGGTTGAAAATATTACAAATTAAGAAAAAAGCGTGATCAACGGTAAAATTATTGGCAATATTAAAAATATATATGAGGACGCCGGAGAGGTTGAAACCTCCGACAATAACGAGTTTGTTGGTGTTTTTGACATCCGTAATCAAGACAGTCAGGGTTGGCAGCATGCCGATGAAAATAACAATGACTGCCGGAAGCATACTTATTGTTCCGACGATTAATCCGAAAATTAACAGTATTTTTTGCGGCAAAGATAATATCTTATATGCTGATTTATTTTTGTTGCTGGGTTTTCTTCTTGGAATTCTGCTCATTGTCCGGCCCACCATATAATTATGTTGAATACAAAAGAGGCTGTCATTGCCAATACGGCCAAAATGGAAGCAAAGCGTAAAGCTATACCGTGTGCTTCTTCATCAAGTTTGTGGCTGCTGTTTAATATTTTGTTTTTTTCGTTAAGCAGATAGTTCGCATCGTTGATGGCTTTGGCATAGTCGATACGGTCTTTCTGCCGGGCGTCTTCATCTTCAAGAATTTCGCAAATTTCAAAGAGCTTGCCGTTTTTATTGATTTTGAGCAATTCTCTTTCCAGTGTTTTTTGAAATTTTAAATTATGATAGCTTTTGATGATTTTCATTGAACTGCTTACCAGCCATTTGGCCAGATTTGGCAGCTTTGCCGGTCCGAACTTGTTCTGCATGCTGGTATAAAGACGCAGGATGGCACTGGCTTGAAGTTCATCTCTGTTGGTATTTAAATCGGTTAAAATACCGTCAATTTTCTTGCCCATTTTGCAACGGAGGTAAGCGATGATTGTTTTATCAAAAGGGGCCGATGTTACCTGTTTGGCGGCATAAGTATGGTCTAATGCCCGAAGAACCCGGGAAGCACTGTTTACAAATTCGTCTCCGAGAAGCGGGCTGATACAAGGCAAATCCTCGTCAAAGTCATACATAATACGGTCAATGCCGTAGCCCAAATCCTTTCGATTGATGTATGCTTTGAACTCGGCAGCGTTGGCTGGAGATCTCATGTTTTCCTGCTCCTGATACCAAAGCTTGATTAAATCAGAAGAAAACAAGTCATAAAACGGTTTTATGTCATTGCCGCTTTTGATTGTGTAGAAAATTGCTTTCGGCGTTCCGTCCGGAAACAGAGCCATATCTTTGAGTTTTATCGGAAGTTGAGGGGCAATAAGAATACAGATTTTTGAAACAATGGTTTCTTCGTTGGTAATATTTTCAATATTGCCGCTGATAACTTTTTCAACTTTTGTGGCCAGACTTTCATTTTCGAGGCCGTTCTTTATCCAGTCCAGCACTTTTCCGCTTCTGATTAATTCAAATGCTTCGTTAGGATAACTAAGCATGGCAACAGCCACATCGCGAGCCGTATATACTTTTTCGCCGTTGATTGTCAGCGATTTTTTCGGACGTTCGGAGGCAGAGGCAACGGTAGCGGCTCCCGGTTTTCCTTCCAAGATATTGTATGCCTGAATGTAGCCCAATCGTTGTTCCTGATAATCGTTTAACAATCCTTTGAAAACAGGGAGCAGTTGGCTGGAGAGTTTTTCTTCGCCCAACAGAGCAAACAGACTGCCTTTTTTTATTTTAAGCCGGAGGATTTCCGGTGCACTTAAATCGCTAAGCGGCGTATGTCCGAGGTAAAGGCTCAATGCGACAACGCCGATGGCATAGATGTCGTTTTTTTCGGAACCGTTTCCTCTTCCTTCTTTTAAGGATAAAAGGCTTTCAATCGTTTCGAATGACGGAGGCTGGTTAAAAGCGGGAAAAGTTGCCAGGCAGTCGCCGAGGACAATCTCTTTTTTATCGATGGAACGATAATATATATTATCCGTACGGATGGAACGATGGGTAATGTTATAACCTTTAAGAACTTCGGAGGCGGATAAAAGATTCAGGATGATGGTTTTCAGCCGGTCGGGATGATTTTTTAAGTCGGCGTTTGTTGTTTCGTTTTCAAAAACTTTTCCGCCCAGCGGCGTTTTGTAAATAAGAGCCATGTTTCTGGAGTTTTTAGGCGGTGTTGTAACGGTGCCGTATTCAACCAGTTTCATTATGTAGGGATTGTCTATGGATTTGATGTAAGGGAGGAGAGAACTTCTCGGAGCGGTAATATTATTGCAGATAAGGGCAAAAAGCTCTTTTTTCTCGTCAATTTTATCCTGCACTTTATAAGCTTTGGCTCCGTTGTTGTCCAGCCAAGCCAAAGGTGTTGAAAAATCGATTTCATATCTTTCTTTCAACAGGTATTTGTTGTCTTTAACAGCGGTGAGGGCTTCTGCCGGAGCTGTTTCAGGGGCTACTTCCTGCGGTGTATTTTCTTCATCGTCAGCCATAGTGATTCTTTCGTCATAACTTATTATTTTAGTGTATTTTATGTGATAAGAGTTAACAAAGAGCAAATATTTTATTAATAGTTTTTTAAAATAAAGAGTTTTATGATTCTTTATGAAAAATCAAGGATATTTTGGTTATGGAAAATAAGATGACGATAAGCAGCGGAGGGGATGCCCTGCGGCAGTTTTTGGAAGGGCAGCCGCAAGCCGGCGGTTTTTCGGCCGGAGGAACGGATATTTTAAAAAAAGCTCCGGAATTTAACATTAATCTTTCGGCATTGGAAATTCCGGGACAAGAACAAACGGAATTGGCGGTTTTGGAGCAAAGCGGACAGAAAGAGGATTCTCCGTTGGAAGACATTCCGGTTCAAACGTTTCTCTCCAATATTGATGTCAGCCTGAAAGACGTTATTGACAGGGTGTTTCGTGATTCAACCCGACCGATTGTCATTATCCGGGACGACCGGGTGGAATATGCCAATAAAACTTTTTTGCAGGTATTGGGTTTGAACGGCGAAAGCGATGTTCTCAGCGAGAGATTTTTGAAATTCGTGTTTAAGGAAGATTGGAACCTTTTGGCGGAAAATATCGGAGAGATGCTGACTAACGGCAAAAATCTGGCTATTCGTTTGCGAACTTTGGAAAATAAAATCATAAAGGTTAGTTTTTCGGCGGTTTATGTGCAGGACAACCAGCATTTCAGTTTTATTTTAATCGGAGAACAGTTACAGCAAAGAAAAATGTCGGCCGTTTCCGGATTGTATGACAGCGTTACGGGGCTGCCGAATTTTTATTTGTTGGAAGACAGGATACAAGTGGCGGTTAATAATGAGAATTATAAGGATGTCCGCCAAAAAAGGAATATGATAGCCTTGTTGGGCGTTGCGATTGATAATTATGCGGCATTGAAAACGATAGGCATGCATGAACTGGTGTTGAAAAAACTGGCGGAAAAGCTTGCTCTTAGTCTGAAAAAAACGTACACGGTTGCCAGCGGGTTGAAATATCAATTCTGGATATTGATTCCGGAAGTGCAGTCGAGTGCCGATTTAAATGTGGAGATTCAAAGAATTAAAGCGGTTTTTGACGAGCCGGTTGCTGATAATTTTACGGAACATCAGGTTGTTGTCAGTATCGGCGTGAGTATTTTCCCGGATCCGTCCACTTCGGCCAAAAAGTTAATTGAACAGGCAATTATGGCGGTCAGAAAAGCCCAGAAAGAAGGCGGCAATAAAATTATCCTGTTCGGAGCTTAAGAAAGTTCGAATAAGCCTTTTCCCTCACGGAGAATGGCATAAGCTTCCGGGGTGTATTCGCCGTCAACGGCATGTACAGTCAACCCCGGAAGAATTTGCGTCGGAGCTTTGGAATCTTTTTGGGCAATTATCATAACCCGTTTGGCATTTTGTCCGGCTTTGGAGTAAAGCGGGATAATACGAATGTTTCCGGCTTTGCCTCGGATTTCGCTTAAGATGTAATCCACGGCTTCTGCCCGGTTAATCATATAAAAAGTTCCCTGAGGCCTTAACATTTTAATGCAGAATTTTATCCATTCGCCCAAGGTTTGTCCGTTGTGGTTGTGAGCCAAGGCTTTACCCGGGTTGGGGGAAGGCATGTCGTGTTCCGTGTAGGGCGGGTTGGTTATAACGCGGTGGAAACTGCAGTTTTCCAAGGGAACTTTATTTTTGATGTCGGTATTTATGTAGTTTAGAAAAGTGTCAAAGCCGTTTTCCCTAGCACTTAAATTAGAAAGCTCGGCAAGTTCCGGCTGGAGTTCAATACCGGTAATTTGCGGGGAAAGCGTTTTGAAACGTTCTGCCAGGCAAAGGGAAATTGCTCCGGTTCCGGAACCGACATCAAGGATTTTTTCGCCTTTTTTGACGCCGGACACAAGTGCGGAAAGCATAATGGCGTCCGTTGATGCCCGATAACCGTCTACGGGTTGAAAAATTTTAATGCGTTTGTTGAGCAGGTAGTCTTGGGTATAGTTTTGCATAAAGCTTACTTTCCAATTGTTTCTTTCCGGAATTTGCTTTAAGATAACTTAAATTTTTTAGGAAAGGAAGAAAAAATTATGAAAACATTGATTGGTATTCCGGCTCGTTACGGTTCAACAAGATTTCCGGGAAAACCTCTGGCAAAAATTGCCGGAAAGGAAATGCTGCTCCGGGTTTGGGAAAACGCTTTGCAGGCGGCTTCCAAATTTGAAGGTTGCGAGGCTGTCGTGGCAACGGACGACGACAGGATTATGGATTTTTGCAAGGCCAACAACATTCGTGCGGTTATGACCTCTCCCGATTGTCCGACCGGAACCGATCGTATTGTGGAAGCTGCCGACAGTTTTGCCGACAAACCGGAATTTGTGGTTAACCTGCAAGGCGATAATCCGATTTGTCCGTCTTGGTTTGTGGAAGCTGTTATCGGGGAATATTACAAAGATAATGATGTTGAAACGGTTACGCCGGTGGTTAATCTGAAATGGGCAGAACTGGATAATTTGAGAGAACATAAAAAAGCGACGCCGTTCAGCGGAACAACGGCTGTTTTTGATAATAAGGGCGATGCTTTCTATTTTTCCAAGAACATTATTCCGGCAATCCGCAAGGAAGACAAGGTTCGTGAAAAAAGCGAGTTTTCTCCGGTATACAGGCAAGTCGGCCTTTACGGCTATCGTTATGACGTTTTGAAAAAAATCGCCAAACTTCCGGAAGGCGTTTATGAAAAGTTGGAAGGTTTGGAGCAGTTGCGTTGGATTGAAAATCACATTAAAGTCAGATGCGTTAAGGTTGATTATCGCAACTTTGACAAGATGGCGGCTTTGTCCGGTGTTGATTCTCCTGAAGATGTTGCCCGGGTTGAAGCTGTTCTTAAAGAATATAGCTTACTTTAATTTTCTATGGAAAGCTAAAGCAATTTTACAAAAATTAAAAAATTTATGTACTTCTTTGTACACTAAAATTTTTTACTTTAAATTATGAAAAAGGACGTTTGAGATGACAACCAGAATTATCATTGCCAGACATGGTAATACATTTACAAAAGACCAGACCCCGACCAGAGTTGGCTGTCGGACGGATTTGCCTTTGGTGGAAACGGAACGGGGAACAAATGTCGGTTTGTATCTAAAGATGAAAGGCTTGGTTCCGGATATGGTTTATGCAGCTCCGCTGAAAAGAACCATGGAAACGGCAAAATTGGCGATTTCGGCATTGCAAAAAGATATTCCTTTGGAAGCAGACGCTTCTTTTGTGGAAATTGATTACGGCCCGGATGAAAACAAGCCGGAAGAGGAAGTTATCGCCCGTATCGGACAAGATGCAATGGATCGGTGGAATAAGGATGCGGTTGTTCCTGACGGCTGGAATGTTTCCGTAGACGGGATTATTAATGCGTGGAAAACTTTGGGCGAAAAAGTTGAAAAGCAGTTCAAAGATAAAACGGTTATGGTGGTTTCGAGCAACGGGATTATCCGTTTTGCACCGCATTTGACCGGAGATTTTGACGGTTTCTGCCGGGATAATGACATTAAAGTCGGAACCGGCGGAGTTTGTGTTCTGGAGAAAGAGGCCGGAGACAAATATTGGAAATGTGTGGCTTGGGGAGTTAAACCCAAGAAGGAATTGGAAGCTGCCGGTATTCTTTAAGTTAAAGCCCGCTAAAAAGCGGGCTTTTTTTGTGTTAATTTACATATAATATCCGTCTTGATATATAACTTGAATACTTGATCCGGTAGGCATTGTTCCGCTGCTTTTATAAACGGTTTGAGCTTTTCCGTTATTATAGCGAATGACGATATATTCTCCCGATTTTAAATCTACATTATTGAGGTTTAAGCCATAAGCTGTATCTTTCATGGATGAATTTGCGGAGTTGCATATACCAGCATAAGGGCCTACGTCAACAACGGCATAACCATCGTTATTTACTTGTTTTGTGAATTCTGAGAGCGAAGGTTGATAAGGTCCGGCCAGAATGACAATCATTTTTCCGGAGCTTGTGTCCCAAGTTCCTGAACCTAAGATACCCTGTTCTCTGGCAGCATAGCTAAAAATATCCTGCATTCCGAAACCGTTGTCATGTTTTCCGCACTTATCAATAAGTTCGGACAGTCCGCCCATATCTACGCCGTAGATTACACAAGAGGTGTTACGAGAACCGGTATAGAGTGATAATTTTTCGGTCCAAGGATATTTTCCTCTAGGCATAAAGCCATCGGGACAGGAAGGGGACGCACAGTATTTGTAGTAAGAGTCAAAAGGGCAGGTAAGTGTCGGGACATTCTTACAGTCGGAAGATCCGTAAACATATCCGAGGCTTTCACAGGTAGGCTGTTCGCCACAGGTTTGGGCGGAAGCGGTTGAGACGGCCAAGGAGAAAGCGAGTATTGAAAGGCTAATCCCCATTTTTATTTTAGTAATTTTATTCATAATCTTTCTCCTTAGATTTAATTTTTAGGCATGATTTTCATGAATTTGCATTTCCACGAACAATCCTGAATATTGGTATATCCGGTGGCACATCCGGTAATGTAATATTTATCGGAACAGTCTTCAAAAGAGCAGGTATAACCGGCCGGGCAAGTAGTGTAGGTTCCGAGATTTTCACAATCTTTACAGTTGTCATATTTGGTAATGCCGTTTTCGGTACAAGAATTTGCTCCGACTTCCGGTCCAAGATTACATTCTTTATATTCAGCCGGGCAGGAACATCCTGTTTTAGAGGCATTGACGACAAGAGGGATTTCACAAGACTTGCAAGAATTTTTTTGAATCCAACTTGGATTTTCATTACGTCCGCTCCTGCAGAAGTATCCGGCTTTAATGGTGAGCGGGTATTCGTTTTCGGCATTGCAAAGGGTAAGGCTGTCGTTTGCACAGCTGCAAGTATAGTGAGAACCTTTTTTGTCGGTGCAGCCTTGTGTCGTTGCCAATTTTCCGCAAATACTTTCAATAGTTTCGTTTCCATTCAGCGTAATGTCGTAGAAAGAAGTATCACAAAGACAATATTTGAAATATTTGGGGTTATTGGGACATCGGCTTGTTTCATCCGGGACATGATTACTCTCACAACTTGTGAGCGTATATCCGGTATCCGTGCAAAGAGTGTCGGTTTTGAGTCCGGTATCAACATTGGAGAAGTTTAGTCCGAATTCGCTTTTTCCGACATCAACAATGGATCTGACGGAGGCCTCTGTCTGAAAGCTGCCGGAGAGCAGAAATCCGGCGGAGGCAATCAATAAAATTTTAGCATTAATCATAGCACACCTCAGTTCCATTTAGAAAAATCTGTTTCACACACGACACAAGCCCCTTCATCTGTTGGGAAAGATTGGTTTGGTGTGGAGGTTATAATGCCATCGTGTTCCAATAATACGACGTCTTCCAGGCGTTTGCAGGCTTCTTCCGGGGTTTCTGACGATGATGCCTTTATACATAAAGGTCCCATGTCTTTATTACCGGAATAAGAGTAGCTATCCAGTATATATTGAGAACATTCAATATTTGTTTGTCCTTTATAGTCTTCATCAAAGCTATGATCTATGCAGTATCTGACTTTGCAGTCATAACATTCAAGTTTTTGACCGCTTTCCTGATAAAGCTGTTGATTTTTTTGACAGATGAAAGCCGTGTATGAGCACATTTCTTCATCGTATCCTTCTGATGACGCAGAACAATAATTATTGTATTCAGCAACATCTTGATCATCTTTTTCTCTTAATCCATATAATTTACAGGTAACGTTATCGTAATTGAGTTCCTGATATTCAACCATATCTTTGGCAGTGCCTAATTCGCAACTGTCAGATGCAGAGAAGTAAGAATTATTTTTTATTTGTTCGTAGAATGTTTTGCTGCGATTGTTGATGTCTCCTACATAGGTTAATTTTCCGGAAGAAAAAGTGTTATTATCCGGTTTGGCGGTATGGAAACGATAAAACAGGTTGCTTTTTCCTTTGCCGGATATATCGTTAACCGTTATGTTGAACATTTGAACGCTTCCGCTGGCATGATAATCGGTTGTAGGTACAATAACCGCTTCGGAAAAAATAGGTTCTTCTTCCGCATTGTAGCCATAAATGGTTAAATTTGACAGGTAGTTGCCGATAGGACTATAGTTGAACTCATTTTCATCTTTTATCGTATGGAATGTATCATCGTTTACCCTATGAAATGCGGCCGGACGGTTTAGGCTGCCGATGAAGGATTCTTTAATAAGGCTAGAGTCTGTATAAGTAGTTGAGGAGCAACGGTAAGAATCTTGTGTAACACCATTATGTTCCTGCCACCAAATATATAAGGCTTCCTCAAGGTAATAAGCAGAGATGGAAGCATCTGAATAGATGTATATATTATCAGCAATAATTGTACTGTTTATCAGGGTTACACTTCCTTTAATGTGAATTTCCGGAGCGGTAAGAACAGAGTTGCTTAAAGAGGCTCCTCTTGATAAAACGATTTTGTCAGTTGCGGTTAAGTTGACATTGATAAATGAAGAAATCATGCTATCACTCGGACTAACCGGAGTAGTATATGATTTTACGGTTACATTGACCGTATTGGGTTTTTTAGGCTGATTATATAATTCGCCAGGCCTATTTCCTGTTTGCTCGTTAAAATAAGTTTGAGAAGGTTTTTGTGTTCCGCTCCAGTAGGCCGGAGAAGTAAGAACTACTCCGTAACTGGAATTTGAGTAATCAACGTCAATGGATGAACAATTTAAATCTTTTGTCAATACTTCAAATGCCTGACCGGTGAAGAAATATCTGTTTGTGTTAAGATGACTCGTGGATTTTAAGGTGTCACATTGGCTGATGTTGCCCTTGGTTGGTGAAAATGTTCCTGTAAATGAAGAACAGGCCGGCGTAACACAATAGTTGCCACAAGGGCCAAATGTGGAAAGCATACCACAACCTTGGAATTTGTTTGTCGACTGTTTGTAAAGTCCGGTCAAGCTTACGTGACTGTCATAAGTCTTGGCGCAGCAGGTTTGATAACCGTCTTCATAACATGTACCGTAATATTCGTCCAATTCATAATTGTCTTCGCAGATTTTGCATTTTGTGTTTGAATCGTCGGCACATTCTTTGCAGTTTTCAACAGAACAGGTGTTTTCAACACAGTCTTTGTAGCAGTTTCTGCCGTAATATTCGGTTTTGGCGCAGGTTTTTCCGTCAGGTTGGGCGTCAAGAAAGCCACCGTTGTCGCAGGTTGGTTGATAGCAGTTGTCAAAGCATTTTGTTCCGTAATAAGAAACCGGAGTACAAACCTGATTTGTCGGAGGTTCTTTTTTATATCCGCCGTCAGAGCAGTCTGGCTGTTTGCAATCTGTTTTGCATGTTTGACCGTAATAGGTTATATCCTTACAAACATTGTTTGTCGGAGGTTCTTTGAAATAACCTCCGTCTTCGCAGCTTGGCTGTTTACAGCCGGAGTAACAGCTTTTGCCGCAGTAAGAAACCGGAGTTCCTTCTTGGTTTGTCGGGCAGGAAGCACTGTAACCGCCGTCTTCACAGGTTTTGTCGGAAACATCCTGATAACAGGTTTTATTGGCAAAGGAAATTTCCGTTCCTTTCTGACAGGATGTTATGGAATCGGAATACCCGCCCTCGGCACAAGTCTTGTCCCGGCATTTGTAACAGGTATTTCCGGCTTCGTTTTGATAAGAGGTTTCCTTAACTTGTTCGTCGGAACATTCGGTTGCAGAATATCCTTCATCGCATTCATCTATGGCATCCCGGCATTTGAAATAAGATTTATTATATGGGCAGAGAGCACTTTCATCCGGAATTTGTCCGTCCGGACAGACTTTGACATATCCTTCGTCTTTGCATTGGAAATCATCATCCAAATCCATGGAGTTGAAAGATAATATGCCGCAGCTTCCTCCGCCGTTGACAGAGCAGACGGAAGCAAGTTTAACGCTATTATCCGGATTAGAAAGGGGTATAGGCTTCAGCTCATAGGGTGTGTGTATTTGTGTGTGTAATGCTAAACCGTGTGAGAATATATCAGACGAATCATAAGTTAATTTAATATCAGAAGCCTGCACATTGCCTGAAATCAGCAGGCAGGTTGAAATATATAATAAATACCTAGTATTAATCATAGTACACC
>JAGAJR010000010.1 GCA_017626035.1 Alphaproteobacteria bacterium
AAGCAATAAAAACTTAGTATTAGTCATAGTACACCTCATAGTAATTAAGAACCAAAGCCTATATACTATCCATACTAAGTCTTTTTTTTTTTTTGCAACAAAAAAGTGTATGTGCCCGAAACTTTAATATTTCTGTTACAATTAAATATTAAAAAAGCCCTCAAAAGAGGGCTTTTGTTAGTTATGTTATGGGTTAAATACTTATATCAATATGTTGTCCCTGGGAAGAAGAGGCGGCAACAAGCCGTTCCGTACTTTCCCTGACAACGTCGATTAATTGCTGTTGCATTTGGACGGCGTTCTTGACAGCATTAAGCTGAACCTGATTTACCGCCAAAGCATAAGAACTGAGAGCTCCTAATTCTGCCATGTTTTTCTCCCTGATACAGTATTTATCATATCATAAAAGTCCTAAGGTTTCATTAATTAAATTTAGACAAAAAACGGTGGATTTTTTGCGAAAAATGTGTTATGTTCAGACAATTTTAATTAATAGAAGCCGAAAAAATGGAATGGTCAAAAGATATTTCCCGTTTGGATGAGGAAGTTTATCGCATCATTGTGCAGGAAAAAAGTCTGAAAAAGTTGAAAAAACTTTTTCGGGATGCTCGTTCGTTGGTTGAGTATTCCAATGTTTCCGCTCCATATCCTCATAAGAGGGAGAGTGTTCTTTCCTTGCTGGTGCAAGCCGGAAGTGCCGATTTTTTTGCTGAGGTGTGGAATCATTATTTTTGGCGGGAAAATGTTGAAACGGCGGAATTGCAAGAGGCGTTTTTAAAGGGGACGACGGCTTCGGGGCAGAAACTCAATTATCACTATTTCAAAGAGGTGATGCCGCCGGATATTTTGTTGGAAGCCGAACTTTTTTGCGAGAGTAATCCGCAAAAAATAAAGTTACTGAAACAACGTTTAAAATCAAAAGATTTTCCGCCGGATAATCGAACGGAAGAGGAATTGGCCCGTTGGGAAATTTATGAACAGATTAAGTCTCACTCTCTGCGTATTTATAATGGTTTGGCTCCTACTTCCCGCAGGATTAAAACGGACGGAGAAAAGTTGATTGAGGAAGTTTCCGGTTCGAATTTTGTTTGGAACAAGTGTCATTATCCTTTTTCGGAAATCTTGTTCAAAAAAGGAGAAGATAAGGAAGGGAATGTTTCCTGGGGCAAGGCGGACGGGTTAAAAACAAACGGGGACGAACGTTTGCTGCCGCAGGTTTTTCGTAAGCTTGATTTTCCGGAACATTTTTTCTGGGCGAGAACATCTCTTTTGCGTTTGGAAGAAATGTTGAAGGCTAACAGTGAAATTGAGTATGCGGATGAACTGCTTCGCTTTTTTGAGATCAAAAATGGCATTGTGCTGATTGAAAAAGGGTGTTCCCATAAAGAAAGCAATTCCAAAGAAGGTGTTGTCTGTACGGCTTATTGCGGAAAAACTAATGACAATCGTCCGGTTTTGGGATTGGTCTCGGAAAGTATGAAATATGAAGATGAAATCAGTTCCCGTAAGATTTTGCCGCATGAGTTGACGCATGCAGTGGAGCATGTTTCCGATGATTTGGTTTCAACGGACTTTTTTTCGAAGACGGATATTATGAAACTTTCTTTTATGGCATTATATCTGCGTGAAAGGGGAAAATCAGGCAAAGGAGACATCGGAAGGGTTATTGACGAGGCTACAAAAACTTATAAATCAGGCTATTATGTGTCTGAAACTCTGGCAAGAATTATGGAGCCGAGAGATTTTGGCAAAGATGTTCTGGTTAAAAATCTCAGAAAGCTTTTTATCCGTTATCAACGAGCCAGACTTAATCATAACCGGGGTACCGTAAAGTATATTGAAACCATGGCGGAAAGAAAGCTTCCCGATTATAAAGAAATGATGAAACTTTATAAACAATTTGAGCGTTTTTTGGCCGTTGATTTAAAATTCAACGAACAGGAATTTAATCGATTTTTCCGCAAAACCAAGATTGAAGTGCCTGAAAAAGAGTATCACAAGGAATTTGATTCATTCTATCGTTCGTATTTGTCTGTTTTGGGGCGGAGAAAAGACGTCAAATTGTTGGAAAAAGTTACCTCAAAAGCTTTAAAAGATTTGGATGCTTTGGAAGGAACGACGCAAAAGTCCAAGTATTCGGTATTTTGGCGTAATTTGTTTTGCCGTTCCAAATAATCCTGTTGTGTCGTGGCTTTTTCTATTGTATAAATTTTCCAAATTAACTTTTTTAGGATAAGAAAATGCTTTCATCTTCTTTATTGGTTCTTTTGGGTTTTGTTTTGTTGATGACCGGTGCCGAGTATGCGGTCAGGGGGGCAGTGGCTATCGCCAATAAGCTGAAAATTCCGGCGTTGATTGTCGGATTGACGATTGTGGCTTTCGGGACTTCCGCTCCGGAGTTTGTTGTCAGTATGCGGGCGGCTTTGAAAGATGCGGAAGGAATTACTGTCGGTAATATTGTCGGTTCTAATATTGCCAATATTTTGCTTATTTTAGGAGCTGCGGCGGTGATTTATCCGGTTTCGTGCGTCAGGCATGTCTTTTTGAGGGATTATGCTTTTTTGTTTCTGGTTACGGCGATTTTTACGCTTTTTGCTATGGAAGGAACGTTGGTGCGGTGGCAGGGAATTTTAATGTTGTCACTGCTTTTGCTGTTTGTTGTCTATAATTATTTTACATCAAAAGCCAATGCCGGAAGTGAGGATGAAAATGTCAGCCCGTTAGCTGAAAGAAGCTGGGTATTGGTTATTTTTGTTTCGATATCCGGATTGGCAGCAATTGTCTGGGGCGCGGATTTATTGGTGGACGGTGCGGTTTCTTTAGCCCGTTTGCTCGGTGTTTCCGAAGAGGTTATCGGGTTGACGATTATCGCCTTCGGAACGTCTCTGCCGGAATTGGCAACTTCCTGTATGGCGGCGTTTCGGCATCAGACGGATGTTGCTTTGGGAAATGTTATCGGTTCCAATATTTGGAATATCGTGTTTATTATGGGGGCAGTGTGCACGGTTACGGATGTTGAAGTTCCGGCACAGTTTTTGTTCTATGATATTTGGATTATGGTTTTTGCAACCGTTCTTTTGCTGCCGTTTATGTATAGCGATAACAAATTAAGCCGGATTGAGGGGTTTGTTTTTGTGCTTTTATACCTATGTTATATAGTCTCATTGGGATTGTTTTCTAAAGGAATGATTTCTCTTGGTTAATATCAGGCAAGGTTTGGACATCTTATTGATGAACATAAAAATTGCTCCGGAAAAACCCGGGGTATATCGGATGTTGGGCGAAGACGACAAAGTTTTGTATGTGGGAAAAGCCAAAAACATCAAAAAACGGATTGTTGCTTATTCACACCTGAATAAACTTCCGCTGCGGCTGCAAAGAATGGTTTCTGAAATCCGCAGAATGGAGTTTATTATCGTTGAAAACGAAGCCAAAGCCCTGTTGCTTGAAAATGAACTGATTAAAGAACTTGAGCCGAAATACAATATTCTTTTGAAAGACGATAAAACTTTTCCTCATCTGGTTATTGATACGGAGGCGGAATATCCGTCTTTGCGAAAATATCGGGGAAAAAGGAATGACAAAAGCAAATATTTTGGTCCGTTTGCAAGTGTAAGTGCCGTTAATAATGTGTTGGACGTGGTGCAGAAAGCTTTTTTGCTGCGGTCATGCCGGGACGGCGTTTTCAACAATCGGCAGCGTCCGTGTCTGATGTATCAGATTAAACGTTGTTCGGCTCCCTGTGTCGGAAAAATTTCTCAGGAAGATTATCGGCGGTTGGTGCGGGAGGCAATAGAATTTCTGGAAGGGAAAAACACCAGTATTCAGGAAGAATTATCCCGCCGGATGTATGAAGCCAGTGAAAATACCGACTATGAGCAAGCAATGGTTTATCGGGACAGAATCCGGGCGTTGACCAGTGTGCAAAACAGCAACTCCGTGGAATATGCCGACATTAAATCCTGTGATATTGTCGCATTGGCCCGAAAAAAAGATTTGGTTTGTATTCAGGTGTTTTTTATCCGTTCCGGGCAAAACTGCGGCAATGTTCCTTATTTTCCGAAACAAACGGCGGATGCCGAAGATAAAGAAATTCTCGAAGCGTTTCTGAGCAGTTTTTATACTTCAAACGTACCGCCGAAGGAAATCGTCATTTCCGAACCGGTCGACAATAAAGAATTTTTGGAAGAGGCGTTAAAAACCCGTATCAATACTTATCAAAAGGGCAACAAAGCCAAACTGGTGCAGAATGTGTTGGAAAACGCCAAAGCGTCAATTGACCGGAAAATCGCCCAAGAGGCTTCCGTTAAAAGCAATTTGGAGGATTTTGCCCGAATCTTTAATCTGCCGAAACTGCCGGAGAGAATCGAAATTTATGATAACTCCCATATTCAGGGAAGTTATGCCGTGGGAGCCATGGTGGTGGCAACGCCGGATGGGTTTGACAAGAAATCATATCGGAAATTTGATATTAAAAATCCTGATATTACCAATGATGACTTTGCGATGATGAAAGAAGTTCTGACCCGGCGATTTAACCGTATGAGCGAGGAAAACCGTCCTGATGTCATTTTGCTTGACGGCGGTCTCGGGCAGCTGCACTCCGTTCATGAGGCTTTGAAAGATTTCGACTTGTCGGGGATTGCCATTATCGCGATTTCCAAAGGTCCGGACAGAAATGCGGGCAAGGAGTTTTATCATATGTCAGGCAGGGAAAGTTTCGCTCTTGAATTTCAATCTCCGATAGCTTTTTATTTGCAGAATCTGCGGGATGAGGCACACCGTTTTGCTATCGGCACCCATCGGCAGAAACGGGCGAAATCCGTTTATAAATCCCGCTTGGATGACATTGACGGAATCGGGGCAAAAAGAAAACGTGATTTGCTTAATTATTTCGGTTCCGTGGAGGAAATTTCGCAGGCATCTCTCAAAGATATTGAAAAAGTCAGCGGAATTAATAAAAAAACGGCGGAAAAGATATATAACTACTTCCACAAATAAAAAAACTATCTTAAGATGTGGACAATTAATATTAATTAATGCGTAAAGGAATTATACCGTGTATAGCTTACCTAACCTTTTAACAATCTCAAGAATTGTTGTTATTCCCGTCATTTTCCTCTCAATGTATATTCATTCCGCCTTTTGGGCTATGCTGGCGGCGGTTTTGTTTATCGTGGCGGCCATTACGGATTACTTTGACGGATATTTTGCCAGAGCCAGAAACGAAACATCCGCTTTCGGGCGTCTGTTGGATCCGATTGCCGACAAGCTGTTGGTGTCTTCGGCTTTGGTAGTCATTTTGGTAAACAATATGGTTTCTCCAATCAGCTATATTCCGGTTGTGGTTATTTTGTGCCGTGAAATTTTGGTTTCCGGTTTGAGAGAGTTTTTGGCTGAGGTTCGTGTCGGTATGCCTGTTACCCGTTTGGCTAAATGGAAGACCGCTTTTCAGATGACGGCTTTGTCCATGATTTTGGTCGGATATTGTTTCCATACTTTAGGCGTTATTCTGCTTTGGGTTGCCGGTGTGTTGACCTTTATTACCGGATATCAGTATTTTCAGAAAAGCCTTGACTATATCAGGGGCACCGAAAAATCTGCAAAGAAAGCCGTGTCCGCACAGAAAAAGGCCGAGACAAAAGTTTCGGAGAAGAAAACAGTAGAGAAAAAAGCTTCTGCCCAAAAAGTTGCTGTCCGGAAAAAAACTGCGGCAAAAACTAAAAAAGCAGCTAAAAAGACTGTTAAAAATCTGGCTAAATAAATTAAGGCCTGTTTGGTATGAACAGCGATAAGTTTCATATTCTGGTTGTGGATGATGATACCCGTCTGCGTTCTTTGTTGCAAAGATTTTTGAGAGAAAGCGGCTTTTATGTTTCTTCGGCTAAAAATGCCGCCGATGCCAGAATGATGTTGGGAAATTATCGTTTCGACTTGTTGATTTTAGATATTATGATGCCGGAAGAGAGCGGTTTGGAATTTTTGCAAAAGTTTCGGGCTGAAAGCAATCTTCCGGTTATTCTTTTGACGGCGATGGGCGAAACGGCAGACCGTATTGCCGGGTTGGAAATCGGGGCGGATGATTATCTGCCGAAGCCGTTTGAGCCAAAAGAACTGGTTCTTCGCATTAAGAATATTTTTAAACGGACGCCGGTTGATAAAAACGGTGAGCCGGAGCAGTTCGATTTGGGGTTGTGCTTGTATGATGTTGTTAAAAAGGAACTGACAACCAAACAAGGCGGAATCATTCACATTACCCCGGTGGAACAGTCGTTGCTAGGGGTGTTGTGCCAAAAGGCCGGACAGGTGTTTTCCCGCGAGAAACTGGCGGAGATTCTCGGAGCGGGACAGAGTCCCCGTTCAATAGACGTGCAAATTACCAGACTGCGTAAAAAAATTGAGAAAGATTCAAAAAATCCGCGTTATCTGCAAACAATACGCGGTAAAGGGTATATGCTGCTTCCGGAAAACCGGCTGTAGTGAAAATAACTAGTAAGGAGAAAGCCATGCGTTTAAAGTTTCCCGAAAAAATAGATAATACGTTGAGGTATTTAAAGCTTAAGCTGTTGCCGAAAACATTGTTTTTCAGAACAATGCTTTTGATTTTTATTCCTCTGATTGTGGTTCAGGTTGTTTCGATTGTTGCTTTTTTTGACGGAAGCTGGGGGCGTGTCGGACGCAGATTGTCAACGAATTTGACCTCCGAAATGGCTTTTGTTATGCAGTTGGCCGAGAAAAATCCGGCAGATATTGAATATGTCAAATCATTGGCATCTAAGATTTTTGATTTGGATGTGGATTATTACGGCAATGATGAAAAACATACGGTTATGAACAAAGTTAACCGCACCAATAAAATGGTTACCGGTTTTTTGGAAGACTCTTTGCGTCGTGAATTTCCGAATGCCGTCAGCAGTATTTATCTTGGCAAAGGCGAGAAAAATATGATGGTGTTTGTTGATACTCAGGATGGTTTGTTTAAGTTTACGACAACATCCAAGAATATTTTCAGCACTTCTATTTTCGGATTTGTAGCTTGGATGATTGGAACTTCTCTGCTGTTGTTTGTGGTGGCGGCATTGTTCTTGAGAATTCAGGTTCGTTCCATTGCCGAATTGGCCAAAGTTGCCGAGGATTTTGGTAAAGGTATTGATAATAAGGATTTCAAACCGTATGGTTCTGTCGAAGTTCGCCGGGCCGGTATCGCTTTTACCAAGATGAAGGAGAGAATCCAACGCCAGATTACGGAACGTACCCAGATGTTGGCCGGGGTCTCTCATGATTTGCGGACACCTTTGACGAGAATGAAACTGCAAACGGCTATGCTTCCGGACAGTCAGGATAAAGAAGACTTTTTGCAGGATATTTCCGAAATGGAAAAGATGCTTGACGGTTATTTGTCTTTTGTCAGCGGCGAGGGCGGTGAGAAGTCCAGCTTTGTTGATATGAACGAAATGATTTTGAGCATTATTAATAAGTTCAGAAACAAAAAAGCTCTTATTCGTTATACCACCAATGATCAGGTCAGTGCCATTCAGGGCAGGGAACAGGCCTTGAAGCGTGCGGTTACCAATGTTATTTCCAATGCTTTTCGTTACGGTAAGACAATAGCCGTGGATTTGGAAAGCAATAATAATAAGCTGGAGATTACCATTGACGATGACGGTCCGGGTATTCCTGAAGATAAAAGGGAAGATGTGTTTAAGGCATTTTACCGCATTGAGGGTTCTCGCAATAAAGAGACCGGCGGTGTCGGTTTGGGATTGTCTATCGCTAAAGATGTGATTACATCGCATGGCGGTAAGATTGAGTTAACAGATAGTCCGTTGGGAGGCTTGAGGGTACTCATTTCTATTCCCTTATAGTACTGTTATAAGAAAATATTTGTTTAATATGCTATACAAATAGTTTTCAGGCCTGCTTGTAAAAAAAGCAGGCCTTTTTGTATAATGTTTTTTGTCTAAATGATTGACAGGGGCGGGGAAGTGTAATACTTTAAGGAATGTTTTGAGATTATTGTAGGGATGTATTTTTAGTTACCATATTTATTTATCTTAATCCAAACTTTGAAATTATGAGAAAAAGTGAAAATCTTGAACAGGTTCTTCCTGGAATGTATGTTTATGCGGACGGGCTGGTTTCTTCCGAAATTATTCCTAATCGCCAGATTAAAGCTGTTGTCGGATATGTTGCTGAAGGAAAGGTTTATGCCGTTTGTTTGAAAGAGACTGAACTTCCATGGTCAAGTGATCGTTTGTTGGTTCCGGAAACAAAAACAATGATAAGCGGCAAGGAAGCAACAAAAAAAATATTGGAAACGGCTTGGGCTCAAGGAAAAAAAGCAGAAGCGGCTCAATGGTGTCATGATTACGCACAAGACGGTGTTAAATCAGGGGAAGCCTTTTTAGCATCTTTGTATGAGTGGGAAATTTTATTAGCCAATAAAGATGCGATTAATGCCTCATTGAAACGTTTGGGGGGGGCGACTTTATTTCAATCATATTGGTTGTCTAACGAGTACAATAGTCATAATTCTCGGAGGTTGACCTTGATTCATGATTGTTACTATATCTACGGTAAGAGTTCTTGTTACTACATCTATGGTAAGAGTTATGATAACTATGTCCGTCCGGTTATTTCTTTTGAGCTTTGAAATTGGTATTAAGCCTTCGTGATGTTTAATCACGGAGGCTTTTTTTGTTAAAAACATTTTAAGATATATATATTAGAATCATAATAATTATTAAAATTTTAGGCAGGTGCAAAAATGGTTGATGAAACAGTAAACACCCAATCTTCCGATGAAGAATATGAGTATGAATATATTGAGTTGGCCGAAGGCGAAGAGCTCCCGGCTGATGCGGAATATGAGTATGAATATATTGAAGTTCCGGCGGAAAGCGTCCCTCATGAAGAGATAACAGATGTTTCTCAGCCAGCGGCAGAGGATGCTGCTTCCGTTGAAATGACAATGGTTGCGGAACCTGCGGTTAATCCTGTTTCCGAGATTGTTCCGGAGGTACCGGCAGATCCGGTATTCGTTTCTCAGGAAGATACTTCCGGACAAGTTTCCTCCGTGGTTGAAGAAACGGTGGTTTTGCCTGAAGAAAATATAGCTGTCGCGGCAGTTGAAGAAACCGTTGCAACAGAAGTCTCCGTGCCGCAAGGAGAGGAAATTTCATCTGTCGGTTCTGATGTTCCTTTTGTTCCTGAACCGATTGTAACGGAGGAGAAAGCTCAATTAGCCGAAACATTGCCGGAAGATGATAATTCTATGCTGGAATTATCTCAAAATGAGGAAAGCTTGAGTGAAATGCTGGTGGATGTTTCGGAAAGCGGAAATGTTGTTCAGCCAACTGTGGAAACAGATGTGGATCTTGAAAGTGAGTTGTTTGGAGCTTCTGCACCGGTTAATATTGATGAAATTCCATTTAATGAGGTTAAGGCACCGGTTTTGGAAGCACAAACATTTTCTGAACCGGTAACGTCTGTTGAACCGGAGGCAGAAGTTGTTCCCGAGCCGGTTGCCGTTGCCGTACCGGAACCAACACCGGTAGAACCGGCACCGACTGTTGAATCGGAGGTGGAAGTTGTTCCCGAGCCGGTTGTCGCTGCTGCACCGGAACCAGCAGCGGTAGAACCGGCACCGATTGTTGAATCGGAGGCAGAAGTTGTCCCTGAACCGGTTGCCGTTGCCGCACTGGAACCAACACCGGTAGAACCGGCACCGACTGTTGAGCCGGGGGCAGAAGTTGTCCCTGAACCGGTTGCCGTTGCCGTACCGGAACCAACACCGGTAGAACCGGCACCGGCTGTTGAGCCGGGGGCAGAAGTTGTCCCTGAACTGGTTGTCGTTGCCGTACCGGAACCAACACCGGTAGAACCGGCACCGGCTGTTGAACCGGAGGCAGAAGTTGTCCCTGAACCGGTTGCCGTTGCCGCACCGGAACCAACACCGGTAGAACCGGCACCGACTGTTGAACTGGAGGCGGAAGTTGCTCCAGAACCGGTCGATTTGCAGATCGATGAAACGGAAGTTGATGTTATTCAAAATATTTTATCGGGAGAAAATGCGGAGCCTGTGGAAGTTGAAACGGATATTTCTGCCGTTGAAAATTCAGTTTCCTCACCGATAACAGATTCTGTTCAGGAAACGGCTGTTATTGAAACGATTAATCCGGAGGAAAATAAAAGTGAAATCTCAGAAGATAAGCAGGAAGCTTTGATTTTAGAGACTATTTCCACGCCGATTGTTCCGCTTGAGGAAATTTCTTCCGAGGAAGAAATCGTTCGGTTGTCGGAGCCGGAAATTGTCAGTGATGAGGTTTCTTTTCAGGTTTTACCGATAAATGAAGAAAATTATATTTCATATCGGGATGTTTCTAAAAGTTTCGGCAGGATGTCCGGTGTTCAAACTTTCCAAGGAGATGAAACTCGCAATGTTATTCTTTTGAATGAAATTGATTATAAAGAGAAAGAACTGGAATCGTGGAGTATTATTGTTTTCAAAAGTTCTTTGATTTCTCTTCCGGAAGGAAACAGTTCCGTCCGACTTGAAAAGAATACCGAAACAGTAAGGTATGCTCGTGTTGTGAAAAACGGTACTCCGGAATTGTCCGTATTTAATGAAGAAGAATTTCATTTGGAACGGAATAACGATGAATTTGTGCAGGGAAAAAATCATTTTATTTATGCAAAACCGGGATTCAATACCGGGATTATTGTTAATGATTTTGAGAATATTTCTTTGGCGGACAAGGAAGGGAAGGCGGTTGTCTTCAATGTTCCGGTTTCAGGAATATTAGCCGGTCCGGGCAATGCAAAGTTGTATTTTGCAAATATTCGGGAAGTTGTTGTGGCAACAGCGGCTTTGGTGCGAGTGGATGAAGATAAGTTACAGGCTAAAAACGCTAAATGGTACAGCGGTTCCTTAAGCGATAAATATTTTGAATTATCGGCGGGAAGTTCTTCTTGTGAGTTTATCGGCAATGAAGAGGTACGGAGTATTCATGTTAATGTCGGAACATCTACATACGGTTGGAATGTTACGTTTGACAACGGTATTGTTATGAGTTTTCGCGATTTACAGGAATTTCAGAATAAACACGGTGCGTTGCCGTCGGCAAACGGGACGATTTCTCACGGTCAGCTGAATTGTAAGTTTAGCAATATTGAGCGGATTGTTGTTTATGAGATTCCGCAATATTTTGCTTACGGAAGAATGTAGGGCTAATCATAAAATGCAACAAAGCGTTTTCCCCATCAGAGGAAAACGCTTTGTTTTTTGTGCGATAGCAATTAAGCTCTGAAACGCCAGAGGATTTCCACCAGTTTAGGATTTCCGGAAATCAGGCAGTCGATGTTATCGTTTGCCGCTCCGTTTTCCACAATCTCGTAGCGGATAACCTTTTCTGCCGTGCTCAGTTCCCCTTGGGAGAGAAAGTGAATGATTGCCGATGTGCAGAGTTTTTTCCCTACTCGATGATACTCTTCATATTGAGGAAGAGACATCAAGATTTGATTTTCCGGGAAAATCTCTTCGTCCTTCAGCGTGTTGCAGAACTTTCTCCAGGTGTTTGTATCCTTCTGTCCCAGGAGGATAGCTTGTTTCTGACCGTAGGAGCTTAGTGCTGTTTTGACCTTGCTTTGCATATCTTCAACAAATTCTTTGTCTTTGAAAAGTTTGTTGATGATGTTTGCAGGCAGGCTTCTCTGCTGTGCAATGTTACACAGCAAGTTGAGAGCAGGATTGTTTTTCAGCTCTTTTTTCTCAACAGCATGTTTTACAATTCTTTCCAGCATTTTTTCCGAAGGAGTGTATGTGTTCAGGTATTTTACAACACTACTCCATTCTTCATTATATACCAGAATGGAAAATTGCTCGAGACTCAACGAACCCATGTGCGGCAGAAGCAGTGCTCGAATACCGTTTCCGTAGCATAACCAAACTTGGTCTTTTGCTTTTTTACTGAGCCAGTTTTTATCAATAATATCGGCTTGATCCGATGTCCTGAAAAATTTGAGCTCTTGTTCAAAAGTTGCCTCATCCAGTTGAGAGGCGGCCAAGAATTCTTTTTTGCATCGCCAGGGGAGCAGAAAGCGGAAAATCCGGTTTAAGTCCCAGAAGAATTCTCTGGTGAGTTCTACCGGATCCGGTTTTTCGCCGCGTTTTCCTCTCAGGCTTTTGGCGGCAGATGCCGGTGCGATGAGAGCCCATACCCAGAAGGTGATGGGGTTGTAGATAACCAGGAAAATCGCGAATACGAATACCATAACGATGATGAAGAGAAGACCCAGACCACAGTTAGCCATGAAGTTCAGAGTGCTTTTTGCGATTGCGATCGCTTTTGAAGAAAATGTTTTTTTGTCCATCTTATTATATGTTTAGATGGTTGCTTCAATGTTCCGATTGAAGTGAATGAGTTATTTGCCCTGAGAACATCCTTGAAAAATTCAAGCAAGACAAAAGCCATGTCAGGATTTCTACGTTCAGCTTCGTTTCATCGAAATTTTGAGGCGAACCCAAAAAAACAACGACTCTTCGACCAAAATAGTAGACATATCCTTAAATAACTGGATACTATCATACTTTATTTCGTCTTTTTTGTCAATAAATATTGGGCCGCGATTTTATTATTTTTTTATCGGGAATATTTGGACATCGGTATTTATGGTTTCCGTAATTTCTTCGACTTTTTGCGGAAGAGCTTCGTCAAGGTATTGTTGGGCATTGTTTAATGCTTTCGGCATTGATTTAGCTTTTAATACCGGGCTGAGCGGATATGCATCTTTAGGAAAACGCAGCATCATATATCCGGAACCGCCGCCGAATGCCGGTCCGGAGAGGCCGATAGAATAATAACCGCCGATGTAGCCGTAGTCTAAATCAATATAGTCAATGGCAAACAGAGTTTTGACGCTGGTTTGTCCGATTGTGGTCATTTTGCAGGTATAACCGCCGTCTTCCATGATGATGTTGTTAACGTCCTTAACGTATACCAATGCGTTGGAAGGGAAACATTCCGGAGATTGTCCGTTATAAGTCAGGTTATAGTTTAAAATAACGTTCAACGTATTGTTTCTTTTAACGTTGACATCGGTTATTTTGGCCGAATCAATGTAAGCGTATGCCGGTGTAATGCCGACTTTAACCGGTATGGTAATAAAGTTTTCCAGGCAGGCGTGCGTATAAGCATCCGCTTCGCAAACGAGGAGTTTCTGATGGTTGTTGTTGTTAAGCAGTTGGAGCAGGCTGTTATAAATGTATTCCTTGCTCATGGAAAGTTTGGCGGGAGCACATTGTTTGGAGCGGCAGACAACAACGGAGCCGGGATTTTGGATTTTAGCCTGAACGTAAGTTTTGTCAGAAGCGAAAGGATGACGGATAATGTCTCCAAAGCTGCGGTTCTGCCAGTTGCAGCCGGCTACGGCCAAACACAGAAGCCCGTAAATCAAAGATTTATTGGTTTTATCAGACACGGTATTTAAAACCTCTATTTGCAAATAAATTTAAACTGTCCTTATCATAAGCTAAACTTTATCAAACAACAAAGTTTTTTTTCAGGTTATTCAGCGTATTTTTAGTGAAAAGAAACGTTTTTTTACCATATCTTCAAACTCCCGATGTTTAATGAATGCAATTTAGAGATATGCGAATGGAGTAAACGTTTGAAAAAAAGATTTTGTTTGGTATTGGCGGCGGTTCTTTTTCCGATGTCTGTTTCCGCCGGCGTCTATGTTAAAGACGGGGACAGTTTGTCGTTAAACGGTAGGGAGATTCGCCTGTTGGGAATTGATGCCCCGGAATATCGGCAGGTTTGTGATGATGCTTCCGGCCGGAAATATGATTGCGGAGAAAAAGCCAAAGACTATTTGAAGTCGCTGGTTAAGGGGAAAAAAGTCAGCTGTCGGAAAATTGCCGTTGATATTTATAAAAGAGAATTGAGCAAATGTTATGCCGGGAAGATTTATCTTAACAGAAAAATGCTTGAGGCGGGCTGGGCCGTTGTTTATAGGAGCAAAAACAAGAGGTATAAAGAATGGGAGAATGAGGCCAGAGAAAACAAAAGGGGAATGTGGCAGGGGAAGTTTATGCGTCCGGAGCTGCACAGAATCTTAAATAAATGAAGAAAAGATTAAATTTTGGCTAAATTATAGTTGACAGCTTAAAAATCTTATGTATATTGCAAAGCAACGTTTTATGTTTAAAATAATCTAAAATTAGGTGAATGAAAATGTACGCAGTAATTAAAACAGGCGGAAAACAATACAAAGTGGCATCTGGTGATGTTGTAAAAATTGAAAAAATCGCCGGTGAAGAAGGTAAAGAAGTTGTCTTCAACGAAGTTTTGGCAATGGGTGATACCGTTGGCACTCCTTTGGTTGCAGGTGCTTCCGTTAAAGCTCTTGTATTGAAGCAAGCTAAAGACGCTAAAGTTATTGTTTTCAAAAAGAAAAGAAGACAAAACTATCGTCGTAAAAACGGCCACAGACAAAACATCACATTAGTTAAAATCACTGATGTTTGCGGCAAATAATTGAGTTTAGGAGAATAAGTTATGGCACATAAGAAGTCAGGCGGTAGCTCAAATAACGGACGTGATTCTATCGGACGCCGTTTAGGTGTTAAAAAGTTCGGCGGCGAAGCCGTTATTCCGGGAAATATCATCATTCGTCAACGCGGTACTCAGTATCATCCGGGTGCAAATGTTGGTATGGGTAAAGATCACACTATCTTTGCAACTGCCGAAGGTAAAGTTGAATTCAAGAAAAAAGCCAATGACAGAACTTTTGTTTCTGTTGTTACGGAATAATTTTTCTTAAATCAAATTTTGGTGGAGGGGGTGTTTTGTCATCCCCTCTATTTTTAACTGCCGATGTCTGTTGTAATTTTTTTCGGCAGGGATTACGTTCTTTTAGAACAGGGTTAATTTGTAAAGTAAACACAATGAAGTTTTTAGATCAGGCTAAGATATTTATTCAATCAGGAGACGGCGGAGCCGGATGTGTTTCTTTCCGTAGGGAAAAATACATTGAATTCGGCGGTCCGAACGGCGGCGACGGCGGTAAAGGCGGTAGTGTTTATATTGAGGCTGTTGAAAATCTGAATACGCTGATTGATTTTCGTTATACCCAGCATTTTAAAGCCCCGAAAGGCCGTAATGGCATGGGCTCGGATAAGACCGGCCCGAAAGGGGATGATATTATCATTAAAGTTCCTGTCGGGACGGAAATTTTGGCTGATGACGGAGAAACACTCATTGTGGATATGGTAACACCGGGGCAGCGTTATCTGATTGCCAAAGGCGGCGACGGCGGCCGGGGAAATGCCCAGTTCAAGACCTCTACCAATCAGGCTCCGAGATATGCGGAACCGGGATGGCCAGGGCAGGAAATGTGGGTTTGGCTGCGGTTAAAAGTGATTGCCGATGTGGGCTTAATCGGGATGCCAAATGCCGGTAAATCAACTTTCTTGTCTGTGGTTACCAAAGCCCGTCCGAAAATCGCCGATTATCCGTTTACGACTCTGCATCCGAATTTGGGAGTTGCCTGGGTGGATAACTATGAAATGGTTATCGCCGATATTCCGGGGTTGATTGAAGGGGCTCACGAGGGTGTCGGTTTGGGCGACAGATTTTTAAAGCATGTTGAGCGTTGTTCCGCTTTTATTCATCTGATTGACGCAACAGTCGAGGATGTGGTTAAGGAATATCAAGCTATCCGCAGGGAGTTGGAACTGTATAAAAAAACGTTGAATACCAAGCCGGAAGTGGTGGTTTTAAATAAAATCGACGCCCTGACCAAAAAGGAGGCGGATAAAAAAGCCAGTGCTTTGGAAAAAGCCTGCGGAAAAAAAGTTTATCAGATGTCAGCTATTGCAAAACAGGGAATTTTTGATTGCTTGTTGGATGTAAACAAGTATATTACTAGAGAGAGGCAGAGAAAAGCCGACGAAGATAAAAAAGTGGAAATTGTTGAGGAAGTCAAGAAACCTTGGTCGCCTTTGGATTAATGTTAAGGAGTTGGAAGATTGGTTAAAACAGCTGCGAAAAAAATTGAAACAAGTGCAGAAGACAGAATTTTAGAAATTATTACTTCGACTTTGGATGACGGAAAAGCGGAAGATGTAACGGTTATTGATTTGAAGGGAAAGACTTCCATTGCCAATCAGATGGTGGTTGCCAGCGGGACTTCGCAGCGTCATGTTGCTTCTTTGGCTGAGAAAATTAAGGAAAATCTGAAAGCGGAAGGCTTTAAGTCCGTGAGTGAAGGCGAGGAAAGAGCCGATTGGGTTTTGATAGACGCTTTTGATGTGATTGTGCATATTTTCAAGCCGGAAGTTCGCGAGTTTTATAATCTTGAAAAAATGTGGAATGCAATTGCCAATATTCGTGATGAATAAATAAAAAAGCGGTTCTGTTGAGAGCCGCTTTTTTTGTAAATCGTTAATGTTAATTCTCTGATTTTTTAGATGTTCATGATTTTAGGGGATGTTTGCAATAGTTTCGGCGAAGTCCCATAATTGGCAGAATACCTGGTGAGTTATGCCATTGTATGTATCTGTTTGGAAGTAATTCAGGTTTTGGTTTTTATACCAAAAATCCTCGTCATCTAAGACAATATGGTATTTGACCTGATATTTTTCCAGTATTTGATTGATGTAACAATGGCGGTTTGTGCGAACAGGAATGATTTCTTCCTCGGGATGCAAATCCAAGTTGTCAATTCCGTAAACATTTACAAACATTTTTTTGAGTCCTTCTTTGCTATAGTTTCCGGGCGTGGAAGATATCGGGATAAAATAAGCCGGTATCTTTGCTTTCCAGGCAATGCAGGAGAGAACTCTCATCATGGAGTGGCTGAAAGGAGCTTTTTTTCGGTTATGATAAAAAGGGAAGTTTTCGGCGAAAGTCTTTACGACACCGTCGTAGTCGACAAACATATATAAATGTGAAGCATCCATATTTTTGCAGTTTTATAATAAGTTTGTTACTTGTTTTTTTTATACCGCTATAAACATTGTCATAGACCTCGTGATACAATCCAAACCAAAAATCCGATGAGAACGGTATAGTATAATACGGTCCAAAGCCAATGTTCATTTTTCAGGATAATGATGTTTTTGGTGTTGCACCAAATACGTTTGTCCATAAACAGGATTTCTTGTTCGTCTTTTTTCACAAAGAAAACACCTTCCGTATCATCATACATCCAAGCGTTGAAAGGAGCCCACATAATATTGGGGTCGTCTTCTTCCACATAATTCAGATGTTGAGCCGAAATTTTCTTGTTCAGAATATCAGAAAGCATTTGGGCTGCCTGTTCGGCATTACTGAACTTTTCCTTTGCATTGCAGATGTGTAACGGATAAACCGGGCGTTGGCTGTTATCCCCTTCGTAAAAAGCTTTATCGTTTTGTTTTAAGTACAAGACAATACGAGCCGCAATCAGATTTCTTTTAATAATATTCATACGCATTATTTTTAGTTGTTATAATAATCAATTCAATCGGTTTAAAATCTATTCTTTTTTGTCTAATTGTCAAGAGGTATTGACGTTGTTGTCCTTTAAGTATAAAAGAAAAACAGAGGTGAATAATGAAAGTAACGATTACCGCCATTGGCAAATGCAAAAAAAATTCTCCGGAAGCAATGATTATTGAGGAATATGTTAAGCGTTCCGGTTGGGATATTGTCATCAAAGAAAAAGATAATTCTACACAAGAAGATGAGGCTCGTTTTCTGCAATCTTCCATTCCTCACAGAGCCAAAGTAATCGTTTTGGATGAACGCGGCGAAAATATGAAAAGCATTGACTTGGCTAAAAAAGTTGAAAATTGGCAAATTAACGGCTGTTCGGAGCTTTGTTTTTTAATCGGTGGTGCGGACGGGCATCTTCAATCAACCCGGGATAAAGCAGATTTACTTCTCTCCTTTGGCAAGCTGACACTTCCGCATATGTTAATGCGAGCCGTTCTCTCGGAACAAATTTACCGTATTCAGACGATTATACAGCATCATCCTTATCACAGAGAGTAAAAAATCCGTATAACGGGGAACTAATACAGAAATAGCAGATAAAATGCTCGGTCATGTACTATTGGGTACACTCCCTCACATTTTTCTTTATTTCTTATTATTTCCCTCGTTCTCCGGATTTTTTATGTTGTCTAATACAGATTGGTCGAGTTGAAAGTTTCCTCACGTACTTCTCAGGCATCTAAGTTTGTTATCGCTGTTATTTTACAGCTCAACTCACTAAGATTTTCTGAGATGTTACAGATAAAACAGTAACGTTGGTTACAGTTTTACTTAGCCATTGTACGCTGCGGTACTTTCACTCTTCAATCTTATTATATGACTCATTCTCCGAGTTTTTGTAAAAACTTGTTTTAAAAGAGGATAATCGTTCTTAAGAGAATTTCATTGCCAATTGCTCAAGTTCTTTGATTTTATCGCGGTAGATGACGGCCTCTTCAAATTCAAGGTTTTGGGCAGCTTCTCTCATCTTTTTATTATATTCCCTCAATTTTTTATCAATGTTTTTGATTTCTTCCGGATTTGGAGTGTCGTCTTTGTTAAAATCGGTTTCGGTCATTTCTTTTAAGGTGGAAGAAATGCTTTTCTTAATGGTTTTAGGAATGATACCGTGTTCGGCATTAAATTTGAGTTGTTTTTCACGGCGGCGGTTGGTTTCATCTAGAGCTTGTTTTATGGAGCCGGTAATTTTATCGGCGTAAAGAATGACTTTACCTTCCGCATTGCGGGCAGCCCTTCCGATAGTTTGAATAAGTGAGCGGTTGGAACGCAAAAATCCTTCTTTGTCGGCGTCCAGAATTGCCACTAAGGAACATTCCGGAATGTCTAAGCCTTCTCGCAGCAGGTTGATGCCGACAAGGACATCAAAAACGCCCAGACGCAAATCTCGGATAATTTCTATTCTTTCCAGAGTGTCAATGTCAGAATGCAGATAACGGACTTTAATCCCGTTGTCATTCAAATATTCTGTCAGGTCTTCGGCCATTTTTTTTGTGAGGGTTGTTACCAAGACCCTTTCGCCTTTGGCAATGACTTTGCGACACTCTTCCATTAGGTCGTCAATTTGGTTTTCTACCGGGCGAACCAAGCATATCGGGTCAGCCAATCCGGTCGGACGAATAATTTGTTCGGTAAAGACGCCCCGGCTTTGTTCCAGTTCCCAATCTCCGGGGGTGGCTGAAACAAAAATCGTCTGTCCCCGCATTTGATTCCATTCATCGAATTTGAGCGGTCGGTTGTCAACACAAGACGGCAGGCGGAAACCGTATTCGGAAAGGGTATGTTTGCGATTATAGTCGCCGCGATACATTCCGCCTATCTGAGGAACGGAAATATGGCTTTCATCGATAAAAATCAGAGCATTAGGCGGAAGATATTCAAACAATGTCGGCGGAGGAGCTCCGGCAGGGCGTCCGGTCAGGTATCTTGAGTAGTTCTCAATTCCTTTGCAGTGTCCGGTTGTGTCAAGCATTTCCAAATCGAATCTGGTTCTTTGTTCTATTCTTTGGGCTTCAAGGAATTTGTTTTGGCTTTTGAATTCTTCCAGGCGTTCGTTCAATTCTTCCTTGATATGAACCATGGCTTGCGATAAAGCCGGACGCGGGGTTACATAATGGTTGGCCGGATAAACGACGATTTCTTTTAAATCAGCCGTCTTTTTTCCAGTTAGAGAATCGAATTCATGGATACTTTCAATTTCGTCTCCGAAAAAAGATATTCTCCATGCCCGGTCTTCATAGTGGGCTGGGAATATGTCCAGGGTGTCTCCCTGTACCCTGAAGGTGCTGCGGACGAAGTTTTGCTGGTTTCGTTCATATTGGAGTTCCGTCAGTTTCCGGTAAATTTCTTTGGGTTCGATTTCATCTCCGACTTGTAAAGGGATGGTCATGCTGGAATAAGATTCCACATCGCCCAAACCGTAAATGCAGGAAACCGATGCAATAATGATAACGTCGTTGCTTTCCAAAATGCTGCGAGTGGCCGAGTTTCTCATCCGGTCAATTTGTTCATTGATGGCAGAATCTTTCTCAATATAAGTGTCGGTTTTGGGAACGTAAGCTTCCGGTTGATAATAGTCATAATAGGAGACGAAATATTCCACTTTATTGTTGGGAAAAAACTCTTTCATTTCCGAGTATAGCTGGGCAGCCAGAATCTTATTCGGAGCCATAATCAATGCCGGTCGCTGGCACTGCTCAATGACTTTTGCCATAGTAAAAGTTTTACCGCTTCCGGTTACGCCGAGCAAGACCTGGTTTTTGTCGCCTCGTTCTATTCCTTCGCAAAGTTCCTTAATCGCCTGAGGCTGGTCTCCGGCGGGGGAATACGGGCTTTCTATCTTAAAGCGGTTTTGTATCATTTTGGTTCTTTAATTGTCTTCTTCTTTGGTATTTCGCAAAGAATCGTTATATATTTTGGCAAAATTGCTGTAAGCCGCAACATCGTTAATAACGTTGTCTATTTGTTTGATGTCGATTTTATCATCTTCCAGACGGTTCGTTAATATGTTAAATACGCTATGATATTTAGTATTTTTGAAATAAGGCATAAATTTATTGCGTAATCTGACGATAACCGTTTCTTTGCCGGATTTTTTCAATGCGGTAGCCCAATCCAGAATTAAATTAATTTGTTCTTCGCTCAATGGTTTGCCTTCAACCGGTTTTTCAATAAGATATTTCAGATTATCCGCTGCGTGTCCCCAAATACCTCCGTTCCAATAAATTTCGCTTTTGAGGAGCAGGGCGTTGCGGCTGTAATCGTCTTTTATCAGTTCAAGGGCTTCTTCTTGTTTTCCTAAGGCTGCCAAGGCTTTTGCCCGAATGATTTTGCGATGCAGGTATAGTGTTTGCGGCAAATCGTCATTCTCTGTTTGGTCCAGAATTTGCAGAGCATTGCTGTTTAAGTCTTTGAACAGGTAAATCAAAGCCAAACGAGCTCCGACAGAGGCTTTTTCTTCCGAAGACAATATATTGTTTTTCAATTCATCGGTTAAAAGCTGTTCAGCCCTGTCCAACAAATCAACAGCCACTAAACGGTCGCTGAGTTTTTGGATTATCATGTTATAATGTTTGCTCTTTGGAGCCAGCCACTCAAAATCCTGATATAGTGCCAAGGATTTTAATGCCGGAAGATTGTCGGCTCGGTTGTTTATGTAAATATCTTCAAACAAAGAAACCATTTTTCCCGTGATGATTTCCTGTTCTTCGGGAGTACTTAATTTGTGAAGTTTTTGCAAAGACCGCAGAGCATTATAATAGTCATTGTTACGGACATATAATCCGGCTAAATCATTCAACAGTCCTTTGCGGAATTCTTTTTCACTCCAGACAAAACGCAATCTTTCTAATTCGTTGATGGCTTTTTCCGGTTTGACGGCATTCAGCTCTATTTCAAGGTTGGCGATTTGTTTGCGGGAAAGGGCAGCGTATTTTAACGATTTTCCTGCTGCAACCCGGCGGAATTCCCGAATGGCATTACGCGGATACCCCTGAATCAGGAATTTTCGTGCCGTTAAATAATTGATTTCATCCTGATAATTCTTTTTGCTGTCGGTTGTTTTGAGCACATCAATAAAATTTTGAGTGGTCATGTCATCGCCGGCGGCAAGGGCTATTTCTGCTCCGGCCAGAGCTATTTTATTTTTGAGTTCGTTCGGATAATCTTTAATCAGCGAAATGTATGAGAGCAGAACGACATTGTCTTCCGGCTGCGGTTGTTTGGCCGCGGATGCCAATGTTCTCCAGAAAATCGCTTCGTTTAATTCAGGCAAACGGCCGAATGAAAAGTTTTCTATGGCTTGTTCATATCTTCCGGATAAGAAGTTAGCAATACCCAAAAGACCTTGGTAGTATTCTGTATTCACTTCTTGGGATTTGTTTTCCGCCATTTTGTTTAGGACGCTGAGGGCGTTGGTTCCCAAACCTTTGGCCAGATAATATTTAACCAGAAGCAAGCGGGCTTTGTCTTTTTCATCTTCTGCGGCGGAGGAAATATCTTGTTTAAGCAATTCTTCCGCTTTTATGAATTTTTCTTTTAATATTTGCTGTGGAATATCCGCTATTAAGGACGGAAGATTTTCTTTGGTGCGGGCTATAAATTCATGCCGCTTCAAATTTTCTAAATCGGCGGAGATGTTCAGGCCTCTGTTCAGGGCTTTGATTGTCAGACCGATATTGGAACGGTCCATGGTAACATCATGAGCTTTGAAAACCATAGCTACGCCTTGAGTAGAATCCAGCAGTTCAAAATCAGGATAGCTGTAAGCCGTTTTTAATCCGCTTTTCAGTTCGGAACTTGGAGAAACGGAAATAATATCACCGATTGCCGGGTCAATAATCGTTACGGTATTGCCTGCGGCTGTTGTCGGGATGAACAGATAAGGCCTTTTGGAACTGTCATATTGCGTATATAAAGGCATATCTTTGATGCTGTCGGAGGTGTCTTGTTTAAGCAAGTCGATAATCCATAACAAACCTTCTTTACGAATTGACGGAAAAACGTCTTGTTTAAGTTTTAATCTTAAAACCGTTGCACTCGGATGAGGCATTTGGATTAATTCGTCGACCATTTTTGAAGTTAAGGATGTCAGTTCTTCAACGTCAACGTTTTGGCGGTGGTCGAAAATAATCCATAAATAGCCGTTTCTTTGGAAGACGGCAAGGTTGACCGGTATATTCCACGGGAAACCCAAACTGGCAACGGAATGGTCGTTGGTTTGCGGAATAAGCTGGGTGAGAGCCATTTGCTGGTTTTTGGCAACTGTTTTTTCGGAAGAGACAATCATCGGAATTGTTTTTTGGGCGTGATCTTCTTCCAGATCATCGTTAACGGTTTTTTCGATGTCAATTACGATTTTACGATTAACTTCAAAGCTACGGACGAGTTTTTCGGGAAAGATGATATCCAGTCCTCCGTTTTCGTTTCTGGCCTGCATAATTAATTTTGCCTGCGGATAATTTTTCAGGTTATCTGCGAGCAGACGGATGTCTTTTCCCAGACTGACAACGGTTTTTTGAGCTTCCCGGCTAATTTTTAAATCCGGTTTTTTGCTGCCGGAATATTTAAACGCAAAACGGGCAAATTGAGGATGATTGCCGTATTCAATTTCAATGGTTTTATTTTTTGCATCTATGCCGTTTGCCGTCAAAAGGGTGTTTTGCGGTGAAATATCTATTATTAATTTGTTTTTTCGGCGGAAGTTCTTAGTACTGACCGGAAATTTTGTTGTTAAGGTAATTTGTTTTTTGTCATCGGATATTTTCGTATTCTCAATCACGTGAGAATATTTCTTTTCTATGTCGGCAGCCTGAAACGACGTAGGTTTGCTGAATGAAAGCAATACGTTATTGTCTTTTGTTTCGATTTCGTAATCAGTTTTCTCATCCATCGGCAGTTCAATGGATATGGTTTGTCCGATGATGTCATAACTGACGGGACCGGCTTTTGCAATTGGAGCAGACAGGCAAAAGGCAATCAGAAACGAAGCTGAATGTCGTAAAATTTGCTTATATATGTTTTTTGCCTGTATCAAGGTGTGTCCTTAATTAATATTATAACCAATCAGTTCATCAGTTACGGCTTTGGCTTTTTCTGACTGCATCTGCGATAAAATTGCCGATGAAACAGACGGTTTCATTTCTCCGAGCAGAGAAACGGCCACTTCCAAATCCAGTGTGTTGAAAATACGGGCAGCGTCTTTCGGTTTCATTGTCGAATACATTTTTACTAAAGAATTGAGTTTTTCTTTTTCTTTGGTGTTGTATTCTTTAATCAGCTTTCTTAATTTGTTTTCGTATTCCCGGAGTTGCTTTAATTTCTTATCAATTTCGTTTTCGGCAACTTTCAGCTGAACGGCCTTTTTATCAATTTCACGGCTGCGTAAATCCAAAGCTTCTCTTCTTTCGGCAAGTTCCTGCAGAATCATTATTTCCGACTGAGTGAAATTCGGTTTGTTAATTCCTCTTATGTCGGCTCTGGTGTTTCCGGTGCTGTCGGTGTTATTAAGGACTTTGTCCAACTCTGCGGTTTCTTTTGTATCCCGGTCGTCGGCAAAGGCCTCTGACTGGGAAATGCTTATGGTTTGTGTTTCCTGTTTTTTGATTTCGTCAAAAACATTGTTAATGCGAACAGACAAAGTCAGTGCAGCCATAAAGATAAAAACCGGGAGAATGCGAAAGTTTTGTTTTAATTTTTTTAGTAACATTTATACACCCTTATTTTATAGATCTGAGAGCTTTGAGCAGTTCCATTTCTGCTTCGGAACGAGAATCCTCAATCGGGAAGACATTATCTTCTACCTTTTTTGCCCCGGTTTGAAAAGTATTTTTTTTGCCGCCGAATAAAGATGCGTTTTTCGGAGTTTCTTCTTTAATGGTTCTGCCGTCGCGAATAACGTTTTCGAGCCGGTCGGCAAGATTATCCGCCCGTTCGTTAATGAACATCAGGTCATCTTTGAGGGTTTTGGCATTATCGACAACTTCTTTTAACCCTTCGGAAGAATGTTCCGTTACCGATTTTAGTTTCGGAATGGAATTTTCGGCCTTAAAGGTGGCGTCGTTTAATGCTTCCACCAGTTTGGCAAGGCTGTTTTGATTTTGCCGCAAAAGATTCAGGTTCTTGTTTAGCTTGTAAGCATAAATCAAGGTCGGAATCAATAAAACGATAATGCTTATGTTGATGATAAATTCAAAATTATCCATTTTTTTCAGCCTTGTCTTTTACTTTAATGACAATATGTTCGGATTTGCGGCCCATGGTGCCTTTTATTAACGGAACGTCTCCGCAAATCAAGGTAATGTCTTCATTGCTGTTCATTTCCAGCGGGAGAAAAGATCCTTTATCCCATTTGGCGATTTCTCCCAAGCTGATTTCTTTTTCTTTCAGAATGGCTTTGATTTCGACATCCGTTTCCCAAAGTTCTTCCATGAGGTGGTTTTCCCAGATGGTATCGCGGCCGTAGCGTTCGCCCATAAACATTTGTAACAGCAGGTCTCTGACCGGTTCCAGTGTGGCGTAAGGAATCATTAAGTCGATTTTTCCGCCGCGGTCTTCCATGTCTATTCTCAACCGGGCAACGATTACCGCGTTGGAAAGGCGGGAAATGGTTGCAAAACGAGGGTTGGTTTCAAGGCGGTCATAGGAAAAGTTTACGGAGGTAACCGGGTCAAATGCCGTTGATAAATCGGAGAGTATCAATTCAATCATATCTTTGACGAGGTTTAACTCGATGGTTGTATACGGGCGTCCTTCAATTCTCATGGCAGCTGTTCCGCGTCTTCCGCCGAGCAAAACATCCACGATAGAGTACACGAGAGACGAATCAACGGACATTAAGCCGTAGTTGTCCCATTCTTCAGCTTTGAAAACAGCGAGCAGGGTCGGGAAGGTTAACGAATCGATATATTCGCCGAAACGCATTGATTCAATGCTGTCCAGAGAGACTTCCACGTTGTCCTGCGTGAAGTTACGCAAAGATGTGGCCATCATGCGGATAAGGCGGTCAAAAACGATATCCAGCATCGGCAGACGTTCGTAAGAAACCATTGATGAGTTCAAAATGGCTCTGACCCCTGTTTTCATGGAGTAAGAATCGTCTTCGTCATCATCGCCGGAGTAACCAAACAGGCTGTCGATTTCTTCCTGATTGAGAATTTTGCTGTCTGCGGCATCGGCTGATGGCATGGCGGCTTGCGGATTTTCGCCGCGAACCTGAATCATGTCAGCCCAGTCTTTATCCGGAGTTTCGTTTTTTTGTTCTTTATTTTCCTCAGCCACGTCAGTTTTTCCTTATTTCTTCAGAATTTCAAAATTTTTAATGTTTAAGTTGGTTACTTTTATCGGGTCGGTTATCAGGTTAATGCGGTATTGCAGTTCTTCCTTCAGGTAGTAAAGGCTGTCGGAACCTTGCAATTCATCTTCGGTCAGTTCCAGAGTGTGGGCAATGACGGCATCGGCAATCTGAGGCATGAGACCTTCAATGATTTTTATGTCGTCAACGGTCGGAATTTCAATGCTCAAGCGGATTTGAGCAAGTTCCCTTTTTCCGTCCGCATTTTTAATCTGCACGTTTATTTCCGGAAGATCATAAAAAATAAGCAGATTTTTCTTATTGCCGTCCTCTGCGGCGGATTTATCGACCACGGTATAAGGGAGCTCTTCTTCGGAGTTGATTTTTTTGCCGGAGATGGAATAAAAGCTGACAATCAGCCCGATAACAATCAGTATCGGCAACAAAAACAACAGAAATTTTTTCTTGTCGATGATTTTTAAATTTTCGTCGGGAATATTGTCTTCCGTATCGTTTTCAATATTAACCATTTTATACTCCGGTACTTAAACATATATTCCGCATTTTATAATATTTTTTTTATAATTAAACACTAAAAAGCGACTTATTATACGGAATTCGTATAAAAAAAACGCTTTAAGCGGCGGAATGGTGATTCGGAATGCCGATTTTAACCAATAATTATGATTTTTGATGTATTATTTCACACTGCGAAGAAGTGTTGATTTTATATGTTACAGATATATGAAATCTTTGCAAAAAACAAGGCTGTTACTGGTAAAATGCCAGAAAATGTGATAGGCTGAATATAGTGTTATAAGGGGTGAAGGCTGAAATAAATGTATATATGGGTCATATTGGCAACATTTATTACGATTTTGTATTCGTTTAACCTTTCGATAAGGGCGGATATGAGAAAGCTTTATGTCGAACCGCAGGCCGAGGCCGTGGTTGCCAGATTGGTGGAACAGCATCGTGCCGCCCAGAAATATGTCAGGGATCATATGCCTCCGGATAATGGTTCTTCAACGGTTTCGTATCATCCGGGGGAAGTCAGCTTTGCCAATTTGAAACCATATTTGCCGTATGGCTTTAACGGCTCTCAGACGACCAGCGAATATACAACGCTGTTGTATTGTTTGGATAGAACCAGCGACAAATTCAGCCAAGCGATGACGGGATGTACGGGGAGCGGTCCGAGCTGCTGCGGGGATGCAAAGTCGATTACTTATCTGGCGACATTCGGATGTGTGCCGCAGAAATGGAGAAATATTCGTACCGGCCGCCCGAATAACGATATGTTGAATGCCATTCAGAATCTGGTTGGCATGGGAACCGATATGGGATATGCCGATTTTGTTTCTCCGGATGATCCGGAAAACGGTTTAAAAACAACAATGATGATCAGAGCCCGAGAAGTTACGTTTGTTTCCATTCCTCAATACATTATTTCCAACAGGTTAAACGGGGTGGAAGAAGGGCGTTCATTCAGCGAGATGTGCGGCGACGGAGTAAAAGGCAATGATGTTTCTTCCGAAGCCGGAAGTGAAGATACGGAGGAAGAAACTCCGGATGATGTTACGGTGGACAGTGCGTGTAATTTTTGTTTGATTTATTTGACTCCGTTTGATTAACGGCGGAAAAGGGCAGGAGAAAGCAGATGGTAAAACGTAAATTTTCGAGATTAAACGAACTCGGCAGTTTGATGGTCGAAGCAATGGCGATGTTAGCGTTGATTTCGATGGTAACTCCTATTCTCTATAAAAAAGCGGCAGAGCGGACAACCGAACTGCAAGACATTAACGCAGCCAGCCAGATGCGAAGTTTGATAAAGTCTATTGACGATTATGTCAAAGACAACTATGACGATTTGGTTGCCGGAAAAACAATTACGCAATCTGAGTGTAATACGGCAAGTGTAAACTATTCGGCATTTACCAATTCTTCTGCAAATATCACGGTTCCGATTAATCACTTTTGTTATTATCTTCCTTACGGTTTTTTAGGAAATGACAAAGAAGCCCAAGACAGCAAAACTTTCTCCAGCAATTATAAAGTCGTATTGAAAAAAGTGGACGGAGACAGCGGCAGAAAGAAAACAATTACGGCTTTCCTGGTTGCTAATCCGAGTGCAGGGACATTGCCTATGATCAGAGCATCGAGAATTGCTTCCATGGTTGGCAGCAACGGCGGCTATGTGGACGGCAACAGAGGTAACGGTGTGCAAGGTATTTGGACATTGGATAACCTGCAGACAGATTTGGGATTAAATGCCGCCGATTATACCAACGGGGCAATTATGGCATCGTCCATGCAGTCTATCAGTGCTTCCGGCGGTGGTGACAGCAGTGAAAACGTTTTGTATCGAAACAAACGGGCCGGAAAAGAATATTTGAATACGATGGAAACCGACCTTTCCATGGGAGAAGCCGCAGGCAAGCAATATAACATTAAGAACATTAATCAGTTGATTGTCGGGGCAAATTCGGCGGATACGATGGACGGAGGAATTGAAAATGCCCTGTATTTGAAAAAAGGCGGTATTAACGTGGGGGACAAAGCTAAAATTTCCAGTAACGGTGCTATCAGCGGTACGTCTTTGGGCATTACCGGAGGAGCCACCATCGGCGGAGCTCTCAGTGCCGCTTCGGCAACGATTTCAGGAGCTTTGCAGGCGGCAACGGCCAATATTACCGGAAATCTGACTGTCGGCGGCAGCGGTACGTTTGGCGGAGCAATTACCGGTGCAAGTCTGGATGTGGGCAGCGGTGCCATTAAAGGCGGTCCGATTACCGGTACGAGTCTGAATGTGGGAACGGGAAGCATTACGGCCGGAAACGGTAATTTCAGCGGTGATATTACGGCGGTAAACGGTAATTTCAGCGGAACCGTCAATGCCAATTTGTTTGAAGCTCCGGTGATTACGGCAACGCAGACATTGAATGCCGGTGCCGGCGGGGCTTTTGCCCAGTTTGATGCGACAAGTGCCGATATTAATGTTGATACGTTTAAGGTAGGAAAAACTTCCGGTTCAAAAATAAGTGTTACAGACAAGGATACCAAGCTGCGGAATACAACGACTATGGATGTCGGGCTTTCAGACAGCAAACGCGTTATTATGAATAGCAGCGGCGTAGGAATAACTTCGGATGCATTGGCAACGATGTATGGTAATACCGGGGTGAATATAGGAACTTCTGCCGGAAAGGTTGTTAATATTCAAACTGATTTGTTAACGGCTCAGAGCCCGTCTGGAGTTGCCGGAGCCAAAGGCTTGGTTAAAGTACGGGATGATTTCTATGCTATTGGCGAAAAATTTAAATTGACAAGAACTTCGGGTAATGTGAATACGTTGGTATTTTCCCCTTATACGACAGCTGCCGGAGATGCGGTTATTTATGCCAGCCATACGGATGCCAATGCAGCTCCGCGTTTAGATATTAAATCCAGTGTTTTGCAAGTAGACAGCGGACCAAGCAGCAGTTATACCGGTATTGCTCCGGGGGCGGCTGTTGCAGGAAATGCCAGCAAGGGCAGCGTTTATATCCGAAACGGCGTGATTGAATTGAGATCTCAATATGATGCAATTAACCAAACGACTTCGGGTACAAACAGTAAAACCTCTTCTATCCACTCCGGTTATATTAAAGCTGACCGTTTCGTGGATAATGCTGTTCTTGCTCAAGATACTGCTCTGCCTCTTGTAGACAGCGGCGGTTATACGGGATCTCCTGTCAGATATGACGCTTATCAGGTTAATCCGGCATATACGTCCGTGATGCACGATATTAAGCTGACAACCAGAGGCGGAGCCCGTCTGAGCGATATTTTACCGGATTTCATTAACAAAGGTATTTATGTGGTTGATAATACTTATAAAGAAGCAGTCGGAGACTGGTCCGGGAAAACAACGGTATCACAATTGGATACAATGGGTGCCTCCAGTAATGAATGTGGGGCACATACCTGCCGTACTTCTCCGTGGCTGGGATGGATTCCGACCCCGCAATGTCCGCCGGGATATGGTAAGGTTATTACCATTACGCCGGCCGGTTGGGCAATGGCTCAGGCCGGCACGCCGGGTAAATCAACCGCAAATTCCAAGAAGAGTCCGGATCTCGCAATAAATTATGATCCGCGAACCATTACCACGGCTTTGGAAAGCGGAACAACGGATCCTACTCCGCTGTATTTCCAGAAAAGCACTTGGTTGAGAGCCAATGTTTTCCCTCACGGAGACGGAGCAAGTTTTGTCGGTTGGAGTGCCATTATGGGCTTTATGTATCCATTCTCTTATTATAAGGATTATGCCACCCATTTAGGGTTCTCTCACGGTAGTGTTGCGGAGGATCGGGCGATTATCTGGAATCTGTTTCCGGTTTTCAAACAGCAGTTGGAAGCTTATGCCACCGTCTATTGCTATTTTGACAGGGATTCTTTTAATGATGCGTATGTCAGCGATTATGATCAATTGGTGAATAAGCGTACCCCTTATAATAAGGCAGATACGGGTGGTTATGTCGGCAGATTGAATGATCCTAAGCTGCCTTATACCGATCCGTGGTAATCGGCGGAGATTTGAAAAAGCACCGGGCTTCGGTGCTTTTTTTGTGCTTGTGGTCAAAAAATTTTTTATATGGCAATTTCGTTAAAATGAACTAATATATTCTTTAGTGAATGTCAGTTTTAGGATAGGAGTATAGGGGATGAAATTGCTTGCTTTGCTGATGACGGGAGTTTCAATTATGTTTTCGGTCGCTGCGTCAGCCCAGGAAACGTCCGGCGTGCAGTCGTTTATGCAGGAGGCGGATGCCTGGCGTCGTCAGAAAGGAGAGAGACTTGTTATTTTGCAAAATATTACCGACTCTGTCGGACAAGCCGGGATGGAAAATATTACCAAGGCGGAGCAAGTCTTTTGTTATCAGGTGGAAAACCGTCCGGCCGGGTATAGCGGTTATACGATTGACGGAATGGCCGTTACGGGTTTTTGCGGCGTTGTTAATGCTGATTTGCGGGATATGATTGTTAAGCAGTTTTTTGCCACGGAGGAAAATATCAGTACTGTTCCCGACAAATGTCTCATTCGTCCGAAACTGATGCTTCGTTTTGTTCGCGGAATTGATGCCACGGATGTTTTGTTGTCGTCTCCGTGCCATTCTTTTTCAGTCTTTTATGGCGGAAAAGTCAGAACGTTTAACTTCAAACCGGGGGCGGAAATTATTGATGTTATGGTTAATTCTTTCAAAACCAGCACTATTCCGTTTGTTTCTCCTGCGTTGCTCAACCAGCTTTTGCCGGTGGGTGTTGCTCAAAATACGGAGCAGAAAGCCATTGTTAAGGAACGGAAAACAACGGCTCCTATTCGTCAATGGGAAGGAAGCGGCAATGAACCGATTAAAAAAGCTCCGGTTAAAAAGGGCTGGAATAATCTGAAAATGTAATTACATATTTTCAGGACAGCTAATACGAACGGACTATTTATGAGAAAACCTGGCAATGTTGCCAGGTTTTCTGTTTTTAAGGCAGGAAGACCGTTTGGTTAAACACGTTTTCCAAAAAGAAAAGAGAGATAAAACATATAACGGAGGCGATAACCGGTGTGGTTATCCAGCCTAAAGCAATGCGTCCCAAGGTTGACCAGCGGACACAAGTGCCTCCTTTCATAATTCCTATGCCGATGACTGCTCCGATAACTGCCTGTGAGCTGGAAACAGGAACCAGAGGCAAAGACGGCAGACCGTTACTTGTCAAAAAGTGTTGCAATCCCTGCGAGGCGAATAAGAACAAAACCAAAGACTGGGAAACGACAACTATCCAAGCCACCAGAGGAGACATGGACATCAGGTTGTTTCCGACCGTATTGATGACTTTTTGAGAATAAGTAAAAACACCGACACTAATGGAAATTCCCCCGATTAAAAAGAGAATCTGCGTGCCGTTGAGTTTGAACAAGCCCATGTCAACAGGGCGAAAAGGGCTGGAATCGACGAATACGCCCATGACATTGGCGATGTTGTTTGCTCCGAGGGCGTATGCACCGAAAGCTCCTGCCAATATCAACCCGATACGGGTATAGCAGTCTTGCCGGACAAGGTGGATTTTGGAGTGCTTGAGCACAATTTTTATGATGTAATAAAGAAAAATGGCAATAACGCCGGAAAGAGCCGGGCAAATGGCCCAGGTACTGACAATTTTGCTTAAGACTCCGATGTCGGTTGTTTTTCCGCTGTAAAGGTTCCAGCCGACAATGGCTCCGACAATGGCCTGAGAGGTGGAAACGGGAATTCCGCTGCCGACCATCCAATAAACGGTAAGAGCTGCGGAAAAAGCAACCATGAATGCTCCGGCAATGGCATTGACGTTACCCAAATCGCCTAAAGTTTTACTGGCACCGGCTCCGGCATAGACGGCTCCGAGGATGATGAAAAAGGAAGCGATAACGGCCGCCGTGCGGAATTTTACCATACGGGTTCCGACGGCAGTACCGAAAATATTGGCGGCGTCATTGGCTCCGAGGGACCATCCCAGAAACAAGCCGCTGCTCAAAAAGATGAAAAAAGCAATATCCATTTAAATATCCCGTTTGATGGTGAAAATGAGGAGTTCGTCAATGCAGTCTTCGGCAATGTCGGCGACATCGGCCACTTTGCAAATAAGCGAGCTAAGCTGGATTTTGTTGGCCAGAGGCAGTTCCGAATCAAAAATCGCTTCTCTTAAATGGGCGGAGGTTATATCGCTTTCGTGTTCCATAAAGTAAACTTTTTGAGAGTAGTCTCTGACCGTGCTGATGTCTCTGAAAAATGCCCGGGAGGCAATGGCCATATTCTCGGTGCAATCGGTTACCTGTTCGCAAAGTTCAAGCAGTCGCATGTGGTATTCCGAAGGGATTTCCGGGCGTTCAATGTAAAAAGTGTGGGCAACTTCATCATATTTGTTGATGATTTTATCCAGTTTTTCAACCAGGTGCAAAACATCTCCCCGCAGGTCGGGAAGCAGGTTTTCCACATAAAGTTTGTTTTCAATATCGCGGCGGATGGCGTCGGCGTCGTGTTCTATCTGTTTGATTTGTTTGCTCAGTTTTTTATATTCGGCACTGCGTTGTTCTTCCAAAAATACTCTGATGGCTTTTTTAAAAGTCATTGCAACGTCAATGATTTTATCGTGAAACAAATCTATTTTGTTTTCCAGAGCTTTGGTTTGGGAAAACAGCGAAATGCGAACATGAAACATCTGATACCTGCCTTAAATTGTTAATTGTCAGCTTTTACTTTACCATAAATGGTTAAAGAAAGCTTTATTTTTTCAAAAATAATTAAAAAATAAAATTTAATTTCCTCTTGTAAATGTGAGATATATTAGTTAAATTAAGTATGTTTTTGATTATAATTTAAAACTTAAGGATACTGATAATGAATAAATTAAATTCACTTTATGTTTCTTTAGTGGCATTGGTTGTTGCCATCGCAGCTTTGGTTATGTGCGTTCTTTGCTGCTGCGGCAATAAAGGTGCCATGGTTGAAGAAGCTCTGAATAATAATCCTGAAATGATTATTAATGCTATGCAGAAATATGAACAGAAAATGAGAGACGAAGCTCAGGCTCAGGCTCAAAAACTGATTATGGACAGCATTGAAGAAGTTAACAATGATGCAGACACTCCGTTTGTAGGCAACAAAGATGCCAAAGTCGTTTTGGTTGAATTCTTTGATTATTCCTGCGGATACTGCCACAGATTGTTCCCTGGCTTGAAAGCTGTTATTGAAAATAATCCGGATGTTAAAGTTGCATTCAAAGCTTTGACTTTTGTTTCTCCGGTTTCCGACTATGCCGCAAGAGCCGCTTTGGCAGCCAATATGCAGGGCAAATATATTGAAATGCATAACGGTTTGTTCCAAGTTAACGGCAGACTGACAGAAGCTAAAGTTGACGAAGTTGCTGCTCAGATCGGTTTGGATATGGATCAATACAGAGCTGATTTGGGTTCTGACAAAGTCAGATCCGTTTTGGCTAAAAATGCCGAATTGGCTAACAGAATTCAGGTTAACGGCGTTCCTGCCCTTATCTTGAACGGTAAAATGCTGCAGACAATTGACGGCAATGTTGTTCAAGATGCTTTGAATGAGGCAAAAGCCGCTCAGTAATTTTCTTAGTCTGAGAAATAATAAAAAAAACAGCTCTCGAATGAGAGCTGTTTTTTTTGTGGGCGGAAAGTTTAATATTTTCGGTCAATGATATATTGAGCCAGAAGTTTGAGGTTCTCGGCTTTGCTTCCGAAAATATCCAAAGCTTTCTGGGCTTGATCAATTAAATCTTTGGCAATTTTGCGGGCGTTTGACAATCCGTATAAAGAAACGAAAGTTATTTTTCCTTGTTTTTCGTCTTTTTGGAGTGTTTTTCCGACCAAGTCCGCATTTCCTTCAACGTCAAGAATGTCATCGGCAATTTGAAAAGCAATGCCGATTTTGCGGGAGTAATCTATTAGTGCCTGTCTTTGTTTTTTGGTAGCTTTTCCCAAAATGGCTCCGGCTTCGCAGGCATAGCGAATCAATCGTCCGGTTTTCATTTCCTCAATGTGTTTGATGAGTGTTTCGTTTTGATGTTTTGGGGAAATTTTTTCGGCGTAAAGGTCGACCATTTGTCCGGCAATCATACCCGTAAAAGCTCCGGCGGCGTTTGCCAGATATCGGATTAATTCGCATCTGGTTTCGGTATCCGCGGTCTTTTTGTCGCTCAGAATTTCAAAGGCGTAAGTCAACAGTCCGTCGCCGGCCAAGATTGCCGTTGCCTCGTCAAATTGTTTGTGGCAGGTTGGTTTGCCGCGGCGAAGGTCGTCGTTGTCCATTGCCGGCAAGTCATCATGAATTAAGGAGTAGGAATGGAACATTTCCAGAGCGGCGGCGGTTCGGAGCGATTTTGTCTCGGAGACGCCGAATAATTTTGCGGTTTCGGAAACAAGATACGGACGAAGCCGTTTGCCTCCGTTCATCACCGAATATTTCATTGCCTCGACGACTCTTTTTTCTTCTCCGTCAGGCAGAGGGAAAAAAGCGGCAAGTTTAAGATTGAATTTTTGAGAATAAGAATTAAGAATTTTTTTGATATTTTTCATAATCAGTCTATCTTTTCTAGTTCGGAAGTGCTCATTTCCCCGTTGGGAGTGATTTCAATTTTTTCGATTTTCAATTGGGCATCTTTCAGTCTTTTTTCGCAGAATTGTTTCAGGCTGACGGCTTTTTCATAGGCTGTAACCGCGTCGTCAAGTTTGATGCGTCCGCTTTCGAGTTCTCTGACGATATTTTCCAGCTGCAGGAGGGCTTCTTCAAAGCTTAAGTCCTTGTTTCCATTATCTTCCATTAATTTTCTCCTTATTAATTTAGGCAATATTATTATATTATATTTCTAATATCAACTTTAATGTAGCCGTTGTGATAAACAGCTAAAGTATATATAACAATTAGCTTTATTAGAACTGTTTGAAACTCTCCTCTTATGGTATTCTTAAGTAAAAATCAGGGAGGAAAAAATGAAGAATTCGGTAGTGAAATTAGGGGCAAAGCTGTTTAAAGCCTTGGGAAACGAAAAACGGCTGGAGATATTGTTTAATTTGCTGAATAAAGAATTAAATGTCGGAGAACTGGAAAAACTGGTTGATTTGAGCCAGTCGGCATTGTCTCAGCATTTGGCTGTTTTAAGAGGCGGGGATATCGTGAAAACCCGCCGGGTTGCTCAGACGATTTTTTATTCCATTAAAAGCGAAAAAGTTATTAAGGTTTTGAATTTCATCAAGAAACTTTACAACACGCCTTGCTATTAAAAATAAGGCAGGGTTTTCCAAAGGGCGGCGGTCTTAGTCAGAGACTGCCGTTTTTATATCAATTTCCTTTTTGTCGGGATTATAGCTGATTGTCAATTTGCCTTCCCGAAGAGCACAGGCTTCTTTTCCGAAAAGTTCCAGCCGCCATCCTTTTAAAACCGGGTTATTTTTATCGGCAAAAACGGAAAGTTTTCGCAAGTCTTCTTCCGAAGCAATGAGTTTGGCGACCACGCCGCTTTCCTGACTTCTGATTTTGAGCAGAAGTTTTAATAATTCATATAAAGACAGAGACGCTCCCGAAATGTTTTTTTCTTTTTCCGGGCGGACATATTGAGATGAAGGAATTTCTTTGGCATGGCTGATGACTTCAAGGATTTCCGTCGCCAGTTTTCCGGACAAAATGTCTTTGCGGATGTTGCGGATTTCTTCCATTTCTTCAAGTGTGCGAGGGCAGGCAGCCGCAATATTGAGCAGACATTCGTCTTTGATGATGGTTTGTCTCGGCGTGTCTTTTCTTTGTGCCCGTTCTTCCCGCCAAGCGGCCAGTTCTCTTAAAATAGTCAGAAAACGGGCGTTGTGGGAGCGGTGTTTGATTTTCTGCCAAGCGTCCATGGGGTGGACAATGTAAGTTTCCGGATTGGCCAGAATTTCCGTTTCTTCATCCAGCCAGTGCAATCTTCCCGTGTTTTCCAATTCTTTTTTGAGATGTTTATAGATAGGAACCAGGTGAGTTACGTCGGAAAGGGCGTATTGAAGCTGTTTTTTATCCAGAGGGCGTTTGCTCCAGTTGGACAAGCGGCAGGTTTTATCCAGAGAAATGTTGACGATTTTATTAACCAACGTTTCATAACTGACGGACTCTCCGAAACCGCAAACCATAGCGGCTATCTGGGTGTCAAACACCGGATTGGGGATGTTTCCCGAAAGTTTGTAGAGAATCTCGATATCTTGCCGTCCGGAGTGAAATACTTTGACAATGTTCGGATTTTGAAGAATGGCAAAAAACGGAGACAAATCCATCTCAGGAGCCAGAGGGTCGATAATCGCACAGTCTTCCATGCTTCCGACCTGTATCAGGCAGAGTTTGGCATAATAGGTCTTTTCTCGCAGAAACTCCAGGTCTACGGTGATAAATTCCTGCCGACCGAGCATTTCGCAAAAGTTTTTTAAGTCCTGAGTATTTTCGATTATGTTCATCTTTATTTTCCTGCCTGTTTACAGCCTGTTTATTTAATATTTTTTTCCGTTCAAGGCAAGAAAAATCTCAATTGCGGGAAAAGAGGTCTTTTTTGTGTTCATCTCTTTAAGTTTGGCTTGCTTTTCATTGTAATTAGTTTTAAAACTATAACGCTTAATCAAATAAATGATAACAAGAGGTTTTTTATGCAAAAATATCGCACACATACTTGCGGAGAGCTTCGTGCCTCCGATATCGGCAAAGAAGTCAAGCTTGCCGGTTGGATTCATCGTAAACGTAATTTGGGAAATCTTTGCTTTGTGGATTTGCGAGATCATTACGGTATTACACAATGTGTTGTCGATAGCAGTTCAGATTTGTTTGAAAAAATTGAAGCTTTGCGTCCGGAATCCGTTGTCGGTTTTACCGGAAGCGTTATCGCTCGCGAGAGTGTCAATAAAAATATGCCGACCGGCGATATTGAAATTAAGGTTTCGGCGATAAAGGTTCATTCTGAAGCCGATATTCTGCCGTTTCAGGTTGCGGTCGAAGATGACGCTCCGGAAGAAATGCGTCTGAAATACCGTTTCTTGGATTTGAGAAAAGACCGTATTCATAAGAATATTCTGCTTCGTTCCAAAGTTATTCAACGTTCCCGCGAGTTAATGAGAGAGCAGGGCTTTACCGAATATCAGACACCGATTTTGACGGCATCTTCTCCGGAAGGGGCTCGCGACTTTTTGGTGCCTTCCCGTATCAATCCGGGTAAATTTTATGCTTTGCCGCAGGCTCCGCAACAGTTTAAACAATTGCTGATGGTTTCAGGTTTTGACCGTTATTTCCAAATTGCTCCGTGTTTCAGAGATGAAGACCCTCGTGCCGATCGCAGTCCGGGTGAGTTTTACCAGATGGATATGGAAATGAGCTTTGCGACGCAGGAAGATGTCTTTGCGGTTATTGAACATACTTTGGGCGGTATTTTTAACGAATTTGCCAATGGTAAGACCGTTGATCAGGCTCCTTATCTTCATATTCCGTTCAGAGAAGCCATGCTTAAGTATGGTTCGGATAAACCGGATTTGAGAAATCCGCTGGTTATGCAGGATGTTACGAAATTCTTCGGAGAGTCCGGTTTTGGCGTTTATGACACCATGGCTAAAGAAGGCAAGATGATTAAAGGCATGGTGGTTGAGGGTATTGCCGACAAACCGCGTTCTTTCTTTGACAAGCTGGATGCTTATGCAAAAGAAGAAGGAATGGGCGGCATTGCTTATGTTGCTTTTGCTTCTGCCGGGGCCAAAGGTATTGCAAAGTTACTGAGTGAAGCTAAATTGGCCGAATTGAAATCCGAATACGGTGTGAAAGACGGCGACGCTATCTTGTTTATGGTTGGTAAAGGTGTTAAGTTTGACAAGTTTACCGGCCGCCTACGGAATAAAGTGGGTGAAGAACTCGGGCTGTTCGATGAAAATTCGTTCAGAATGTGCTGGGTTGTCGATTTTCCGTTCTATGAGGAAAATGAGGAAACCGGTGCCGTAGAATTTTCTCATAATCCGTTCTCTATGCCGCAAGGCGGAATGGATGCGTTGATGAATAAAAATCCGTTGGATATTCTGGCTTATCAATATGACTTTGTCTGCAACGGCGTTGAATTGCTTTCCGGTGCCGTGCGCAACCATAAGCCGGAAATTATGTATAAGGCTTTTGAAATTGCCGGTTATGACCATAGTGTTGTTGATAACAAGTTCGGCGGAATGATTAGTGCTTTCAAATTCGGGGCCCCTCCGCACGCGGGTTCGGCTTACGGTGTTGACCGCTTGGTTATGCTTTTGCTGGACGAACCGATTATCCGCGACGTTATTTTGTTCCCGCTGAACGGCAAGGCTCAGGACTTGATGATGCAGGCTCCGAACTTTGTTACCCAACAGCAGTTGGATGAATTGCATATTCGGCCTGTTCCGGTTGACGATAAGAAATAACTGAAAAAACGCCTTTGAGATATTCAAGGGTGTTTTTTTGTGATTAATGAAAAAAACAGTTGATTTTTTATTTAAATCGTCCTACATAGATAACGAAGTTCATCATTGCTTCATCGTCTAATGGTAGGACAGCGGACTCTGACTCCGTTAATCTTGGTTCGAATCCAGGTGAAGCAGCCATAAAAAACACCACCCTTTACGGGTGGTTTTTTTTGTTTGATTATTCTCTTGAAGAGTTTCTTTTTGTTTTATATTTAAAGTTAATATTAATAATTTGATTTTATGATTAAACTGTTGATTTATGTTAACTAAGCAAAGGTTTTATTTTAAGCGATGATGTATGCGGTTTATTTGGGATTGGTTTTGTTGTTAGTTTTTGCCAATGCCTTTTTTGTGGTTTCGGAATTTGCAATTGTTAAAATCAGGCGGACAAAGTTGGAGGAATTAGCTCATTCCGGGAAAAAACAGGCTAAAATCGCTCTGAAAATTACGGACAGGCTGAATACGTATCTGAGTGCCATTCAATTGGGAATTACTTTGGCATCTTTGGGACTGGGCTGGATTGGCGAACCGGCAGTGTCTCGTCTTTTGGAGTTGTGGTTCGGCGGTTTCTTTAACGGAAATACCATTTTGCTGCATACGGTAAGTTTTGGTGCGGCTTTTGCTTTTATTACTTTGCTGCACGTTGTTTTAGGAGAATTGGTACCAAAATCTTTGGCTATTCAGCACACGGAGAAATATGTTTTGAGTGTGGCTCGTCCGCTGTATTTGTTTAATAAGATTTTTGCTCCGTTTATTTGGGTGTTTGATCATGTAACCAATGCTGTTTTGCATGTTATGGGAACACGAATGACGAATGAAAATGAGGATGTCCATTCGGAAGAGGAAATTAAACTGATTATCAATGCTTCTCAAAAAGACGGTGTTATTGATGATACCGAAGGGGAAATCATTCAAAACGCGATGGAATTTTCGGAAATTTATGCCCATGAAATTATGATACCGCGGCAGGATATTAAGTGTATTTATTTGGGAGACGGTTTTGAAAGGGTTATGGAAACCGTCAAAAACAATAATCATACGCGTTTTCCTTTATGCAAAAAAGACAAAGATAATATTGTCGGAATGATACATATTCGAGATTTGTTGGAACATCAGGAACATCTTCATGACAAAGATATTTTAAGCAAAATTTCGAGGAAAATTCTCTTTGTGCCTGAAAATAAGTCCATTTCTGATATTTTGCATGAAATGATGGCCAAACGAATTCATTTGGCGATTGTTGTTGATGAATATGGCGGAACAGCGGGAATGTTATCTATGGAAGATATTCTGGAGGAACTTGTCGGAGATATTATGGACGAACATGATGACGATGAGGAAGAACCTTTGGAAGTTATCAGTGAAGATACGTGCATTTTTGACGGAACATATTTGGTGGAAGATGCTTATGATTGCTTGGGGCTTCCGGAAATTGAGTGCGAGGAAAGCACTATCGGCGGATATGTTTTCGGTTTGTTGGGAAGAGAACCTTTGGTCGGTGATAAAGTTAATGACGAATATTGCGATTTTGAAGTCGTGGATGTTGATAATATGCGAATTACCAAAGTTAAGGTTAAAGCCAAAAAGTTTGAAACCGATGAAGAAGACGAGGAATAATAAAAAAAGCTTCCGTTATGGAGGCTTTTTTAATGGTGCCGACAGAGAGACTCGAACTCCCGACCCACTGATTACAAATCAGTAGCTCTACCAACTGAGCTATGTCGGCCTTGACATGAGAGTTCTTATAAACGAGCATCTTTTTATTGTCAATAAGTTTTTATGATTTTTTATTCTGATAAATACGAATGATTTTTTGACAAAGATTTTATTTCTTTTTATTTTATGGGCGATGTGTCAAATTGTCAGGTAATTATGTTTATGAAAAAATGTAAAATACTATTTGTTACCGGGTGTGGTTTTATTTTCCTTGCGTTGCTTATAGCTGCAATCCGAAGCCATCTTATAGATTTTTTTGATAATTCGGTTGAACATACCTATATTGTTCCGGCAGGAAAAATGTTCGTGTCCGAAGAGGATAATTTTACTTTTGCGGCAATCAGCGATACCGGAGGCGAAAATGCCCCGCTTGAAAAAATTATTAATCAGGCGAGAGGCCTCGGAGCTAAATTTATTTTGCATTTGGGCGATTTGGTTCGTTATAAGACCCCCAGCCATTTTGATTGGATTGTTTCGGAATTGGAAGGCAAGCTTAAAGGGGTTCCTTTTTATATGATTCCCGGAAATCATGAAATTGAAACGGAAGAGGGCGTGGTTGACAAAACGGCGTATATGGAGATTTTTGGGCAAACATACTATTGGTTTGGCTATGGCAATACCTTGTTTATCGGTTTGGACAGTTCAGAGGGAATGATTGACAAAGAACAATTTCATTGGCTGAAACTTACTTTAGAGAAAATTCGTCCTCATTTTAAATATTGTATTATTTATTCTCATGTGCCGCCGACCAGTGGAATGAAAATTATTGACAAGCATTTACTGCCGGAAGATTCCCGGAAATTTGCTTCCTTGGTGTCCGAGCACAATGTGACACTGCTGTTGTTTGGGCATGTTCATTATTTCTCCCGTGAAATGTTTGCCGGAGTGCCGATGTATACTTTGCCGGCTTCAGGGCAGGAATCACGAGATATGGCGAGAATCAAGCCGGGGTATTTGATGATTTCCGTAACTCCGGAGGGGGTGGCCGAAGTTAAGACGAAGTATCTGCACAAAATTGGCAGTACGGAACGTTTTGAATCTTTCTTAAGCCATGCTTTGGTTAAAAAGGAAATCCGATATATTTCTCTTTGGCTGTTGGCTGTCGGAACCGGTTTGGTGTTGATAGCTTGGTTTATGAAAAAATATCGTTCTTAAAAGCCTTTATAATGATTTTATTTCTTTGATTATCTGATTTTTAATATTTTCTACGGAATCCGTATTTGTGTTATATTCAATGACGTCTTTTGTGCAAAACGGGAATTTTGTTAAGTCATACATCGGTTGAATGTCTGTAATGGCGGGGTTGGTTGTATAAATGATTCGCAATGGTTTGTTTATCATGCATAACAAATCAATCAGCCCGGAACGCAATGCAATAATCATTTTGCACTGTGTGGCCACAAAATATGTTTCCTCAATTGTGAGGGTATTGTCTCCTTTAGATTTATTTATAAATATTTGATATTTTTTATCTTTAATTGCGTTTGTTACAGATGTCCAAAACTCTTCAGGCAAGGGAGACAGGGATAAAGCTTCATCTGAAACGAAAATTAAATTATCAAGGGACAGCCCCATTTTATTTAGTTTTTGAAGGGCAGATTTTCGGGCTTCTTCGGAAACAACAGGGGCAGAGTATTTTTGCGTTTGCAGGTTTTTGCCCAAATAGTTTTGCCAGTTCTCAAAAAGATGTTTTTGGGTTAAGTTCATTTGTCCCAAATCATGATTGCTGAGGACAAATGAAAATATGTGTTTTTTATATTCTGAGGTTTCCCAGAAAGAACTTTTTTCTTTGCAAAAAATCACAGGGACTTCAGGAGCCAGCATTTTAAAAACGTCGAGATGGTATTTTTTAGTCAAAACGACCATTTCGCCGTTCCACCAGTTTTTATAAGTCAGGGCAAAGATAACGGCTTCGCCCAGATTGGATTCAATGATTTTGAATTCTTTCCATTTATTGGTGTCAACGCTTGCCAGAACAGCTTCAAAAAAAGGTTTGCTGTTGCATATATTTTTAAATTTTCTTTTGAATTTTTTTCTGTATTTTTTTACGGGAATGAATTGACACAAAAAACGGAGAAGAAAATATTTCATTATAAATCCTCGCTGATTTCAAAAGAGATGTTTAAACGATCGTCTCTTGTTTTGTTGACGGCATAAGCACAGACTAAGCCGGACGGTTTGTTGTCGTTTACCAATAAGCGTTCGCCCATAGGAGCGTCAAAGATGATATGGTTATACCGAAGTTGGTGTTTGTTCATAAATTTTTCGAGGTTTTCTCTTTCTTCGGATTTTCGGCTGGTTAAAAGGATAATCATATCATCGGAAGGAATGGCGGCAAAGAGTTCTTTAACGCCGTCCAAAAGTGTGTCATAACCGTCGATTTTATATCCGTTATGTTTTACCAATGTTCCGTCCACGTCAAAAATCCAAGTGTGGGGAAGAGGAGACAGCAATAGGTTAGTCGGCATATTGTAAATACTCTTCTAATTCCAGCAGGCCTTTGTAGAAAGCTCCGCAAATCGCGTCATAATCTTCCCAGGCGTAAGTCGTCAGACTTAACCAGATAATTGCATGTAGCAGTTTTATTTTCTTTTTATCGGCTCCTGTTAATGTAAAGAAGTCATTTTCCAACTCTTTCCAATTGTTGGAGACAATCATCAAATCAACACAATCATCCATAATTTCCAAGGAGAAATTTTTACGGTTAAATTGGTCATAATCTCCGACAACGGAATAATATAGTTTTGCCCAATCGTAATCAATATCTCCGTAAAGCTTGGTTTTTCCGAAATATCCGCGAGGGTCCAATAAAATAGGGCGGACGCCGTCAGTTTCAATCATCATATTATGAAAAGTGCAGTCTCCGTGAGTCAGGTAAAACTGTTTCGGGTACATTTGGCGGATTTCGTTGATTATTTTATCTTTTATCGCAAAGATATTGTGGCATTTTTTGCCGTTCACGGTTATGAATTCGTCTTTTGCAAAAGGAACCAATTCCCGTACTTTGGCTAAGCGTTCAAAAGTCTTGGTAACGTAATTGTTTTCGCAGTCTTCTTTGTTTGCTTCCATTGGCGGTGTCAATCGGTGCAAATCTTTTAGGGCCGTTATGATTTTATCCAGTAAGGCACGTTTGAAGCCTTTTGTTAAAAAGGCATATTCAAAGATGTTTCCGCCTTTTATTTTTTCCATAACTAACGGGTCGTATCCGTAAATTTTAGGAATGTTGGTATAGCCGAGTTCTGTTACTTTTTTATACCAAGCGATTTCATCAACGGCTAATTTACGTCCTTGTTCGTCGAGCGGATATTTTAAGACGATATCCCCTTTAAATTCCATTTTATTGAAAGGGCGGCATTTCGGCTTGTTCAGTTCGTTTTGAAAATATGATAACATTGTACCTATTTCCAATCCCCCGTACATGTCCAATCGTTCAAAAGGGAGTTTTTTGTGGGAAAGGTAACGGACAAATTCTCCTTCGTCCGGAACATCGCTGATTTGTTCTTTGTCTTTGAACAGAAATAGTCCCGCAACGCCGTTTTCTTTAGATGGTTCTTCTGCAAACATATTGTTGGCGTAAGACCAGCGGCAAGGAAAGTCTTTTGATATGCCGAGGTAGTTTTGGGACAAATCATGAGGAAGTCCTACGGCAGATAAAACTAAATCGCACCAAATCAACATAAACGGTGTTTTATCCGGGATTGTTTTTAACGCATCGGAAATTCCTGAACAAGTTCCTTTTTTATTGGCGTCGATAACTTCAAAGTCGATCTTGGCAAAGGTGTTCAGGTATCTTTTCAGCACATCTTTTTTATAATCGGCAATGATTGTGAATTTGGCCTGCGGATATTTTTTGAAAAGGTGAAAAATCATTGGAAGATTGTCAACCGGAACTAAGGCTTTAGGCTTGTTGGTGGTTAGTGTTTCCAATCTGCTGCCCTTACCGCCGGCTTGGATAATAATGTGATTCAGCATATAAAGTCCCCTTTTGGCATCCGAAACGGAATTATTGCTATAGATTGCAATTTGAAATTGCCCTATTTTTGTATACTTTGGATAGGGAGTCAATGCTTATTTTGTCTATGTGAGCAGATTATACGTTAAAACGTTTTTTTATTTTTTTCCGCCACGGACGGTAAGGAACAAAGAGGCAGATTGCTTTAACAAAAGCCTTTTTGACGGTTGACTGAAATTTCCTTTTGAATTGTCCTTTACATTTCAGTTTTCGGAAAACAGGCATACAATTTTTAATGTCGCCCATGGTCAATTCGTTTCCGTTTTTATCAAAACCCTGCGTTTTAAGGCGAATTTTGGTAATGAACGGCTGAGGATGAGAAATTTCTTTTTCTCCGTTAGTTTTGGCGGCATCGTGTTCAATTAACAAAAAGTCGGGGTGAGAATTAAACTCCCGATGTATTTGAGAGCATAGTTCAATATCCGTGTCTGTAATGTCTATGCCGTTTCTGGAAAACCACAACAACAAAATTTTCTGTTCGGAATCCAAGTTATTCAGAAAGCGGTTACAACGGCGGGCGTATTTTTCTTTTACTTCGGGAAAACTTTCGTCAAGCGGGATGTCTTTGGGAAAATCGTGGAAGTAATAAAAACCGTTGGCGGTGTTTTCGTAGTAGTCGCAAAATTCGTCATTAAACATTTTCGGATCTTTGGGCAGGAATTTTAAGTCTTCAATTTCCAGAAAATGTTCAAAGCGGCGGAGAATCAGTTTCATTCTTGTTTCAAAATTTGCATGTGTCAGCCAGTCAAAAGGGCCGGAAGTGCTTCTGAGTTTGTTTCTCAGCATATACATGGAACAGCCGCAATCGGCTCCGACGGAATAAATCAGGTCGTATTTATCTGACATTTTACACCTTTTGATTTTTAGGAAAAACTTTGTTAATGACATTTATGAAGTTTTGTTCGTAAACATCGTTGGTTGACGTTTGCAGGAATAATTTTCGGGAAAGGGCTCCCATTTGGTCAAGCTTGTCGGCGTGTTTTGTCATCCAGAGCATTTTTTCAGACAAGGCATCAATGTTGCCGGTGCTTGTAATAAAGCCGTTTTTTCCCTCTTCTATCAGGTAAGCGGTGCCGACGTTTGAACTGATAATCAGCGGTTTGCCGAGCATGGCAGCTTCTATGGCAACCAGCGGATTGCAATCATCTCGGGACGGAACCAGAAAAACATCCATTTCGCGGAAAGTTTCAAATTTTTGTATTTGATCGGAAATGGCCGAATGCCAGAAAATATTCGGATATTTTTTGTATTGTTCATAAGTCGGGGCGGCACTGTCGGTAATGTTGCCGATAACGTGCAGTTCGGCGGAGCCTTCCGGAAGCTTGGCAAAAGCGGTACAGCAGACGTCGATGCCTTTGCGGAGCGACATCGCTCCGATAATGGTAAATTTGACGGCGGTATTTTCTTTCCGGCTTGTTTCTTTATAAGAATCGTCTGCGGAGTTGTGGCAGATGTTGATTTCCGATTTGGTAAATTCATTAATGAACCGGGCGGAATATTCGCTCGGCGTTAAAATATTTTTGACTGCGGCGAGAGAGTTTTTTATTTCCGGGTCCATTTGGATATGGTCGTAAAGATTTTTTGCCTCATGGATGTAGAGTAAGGTTGGCAGGATATTTTGCAGACGGCGGGCAGCAGCGTGGGTCAAAACGGTGTTGCAGATGCAGGCGTCAAACGGTTTGCATAAAGAAGTCAGAAGAGTTTCGGGAAGAACATTTATGTTTTTGAGCAGGGAAAACGGAAAGCCTTCTTTAACGAAAGTTTCTTTAAGCGGGCCGTCAGTCATGCTGATGACGGAGGGAGCATATCCGTGCTTTTTTAAAATGCGGGCAACCTTGAGCAAAACCAACGGGGCTCCGGTAAAAGAACAGTCCGGCGTAATCAAAAGGATACGGGGAGCCCGGGTGTTTCCCGTTACGTTTTGGGTAAAAGTTTCAATTAAGTGGGAAGCTTCGGGAATGTTAAGGCTTAAAAGACTGCGATACCGGTTGCGACGGGTGCGGAAATTCTCTTTTGAAATAAGGTGCAGGGTTCTGAGCAGTTTGTTTGTCGTAAGCAAGCCTTTATAGTATATTTTTTGCAGCATTTTATTTCTCCCGATTTTTTTTCATCATATAAGACGGGAATGAAATGTAAATCTCTTTGACGAAAATATCCCATAAAGAGGGTTGATATTTTGGGGTTTATTCTTTAAGGTATTTTTATCTTTGATTTTTATGGAGTGAAAATGCCTAAAGTTACGGTGCTGATGCCGGTTTACAATACCAAGGAGGAATACCTCAGGGAAACAATCGACAGCGTTTTAACGCAAACATTTACCGATTTTGAGTTTTTGATTATCAATGACGCTTCGACGGATAAACGGGTGAGGGAAGTTGTTCTTTCCTATGCCGATGACAGAATAGTATATGTTGAAAATGAAAAGAATCTGGGTATTTCCGAAAGCTCCAACAAAGGGATTTCCCTGGCAAAAGGTGAATATATCGCCCGACAGGATCATGATGATATTTCTTTGCCGACAAGGCTGGAAAAGGAAGTCCGATATTTGGACGGACATCCGAATGTCGGGGTTTGTTCCTGTTGGTTTGAAATGTTTCCCAAAAAGCAATTTACAAAGTATCCGTTCAAAAATGAAGATATTAAGAAAATGTTGTTTTTGAACGGAGACCCGATTTGCCATCCGGCATCCATGATACGCAAAAGCGTTTTGACCGGAAACGGCATATGGTATAAAGATGAATACCGTTATGCCGAAGATTACGCTCTTTGGGTTGATTTGGCAGAGAAAACCGATTTTTATAATCTTCCGGAAATTTTGTTTAAATATCGGTGGTCGGGGGAGAATGCTTCGGTTACCTCCGGAGACGTGCAGCGACGGAACGCTTTTAACATCCGCTTAAACGGTTTGAAATCGCTGTTGGGTGAAATGTCGGAAGATGAGGAAAAGGTTTGTGTCAAAGTATACGGAAAAGAAAAAATCTCTTCGGAAGAGCTTTTGATTGTCGGAAAACTGTTGAAACGAACGGAAAACCGGTCGGATAAGCCGTGGAAAAAGGATGTTTGGCAGGCTTTTTATAAAAAAGCTTTACGCTTGACTATTTATGACGGCAATTTATTATCGGTTATGGGGGACGGAGAGAGTTTGTCTTTGCCGTATTGTCAAAAAGCCTTTTATTTTGTTAAGGTTTGGCTTAAATCTGTTTTGTGAAGGATATCTTTATGTTTGAAAAAATATTCAGATTGTTTTTGAAGCTTGTAACGCCGTTGTTTATCTGGGATAAGGAAAAGAGAAAGGAATTTGTGCGTCATGTTTCTCGCTTTAAGTTCTCTTTTTGCTCTATTCCCCAATATAAGGCTTTGATGTCCAAGCCCCTGAAAAATAAGAGTGTGCTGATTATTGAGCCGAATGATTTTCACGGAGAGGTTATTCTCGGATATGCCGAATATTTTACCATGCTCGGGTATGATGTCGATATTATCGTTACGCCGAATCAGATGAAGACTAATCCGTTTAATTTGTGTCAGCTTGAAAATGTCCGCTGGTTTGCCATTAATGAAGTTTTTTTCAAAAAAATCCTTTCTTCTCCCAAAGCTCAGGAATATTCTTGCGTTCTGTTTTCTTCCATTGACGGAATGCACGGTTCCGTTGTGCGTTATGTTGACAACAAGATGTATCATAAGACTTTGGCTGTGCTGCACAATAAAGTTCATTTGGAAAAAGAAGACAACAAGATGTTGTATGATGACAGCAAGCTTTTGGTATTGCGAAATTTTTCCAATGATAAAAAACTGTTTGAAGTTAATCCGCATTATTTCGGTACGGTTTCTCCGCAGCCACGCAATAAAACCGTTAATTTTGTAACGGTAGGGCTTTTGGATCCGAAAAGAAGAAACGGTTCGTTGATTGCCGATGCCATCCGTTATTTGACGGACAACGGTTTCAAAGATTTTAAAATAACGGTTATCTGCCGTCGGAAAACGGGAAAATTCCCTAAAGAAGCCGCTCCGTATCTGGATGTTAAGGTCGGACTGAAATATGATGCGATGTATAAGGAATTGGAAAAAGTGGATTATTTTCTGCCGCTTTTGGATCCGACCAATGAAGGGCAGCGAGAGTATTTGTCTTTGTTGTCTACCGGTTCAATCCAGCTGATTTTAGGTTTTCTGTGTCCGGCAGTTATTAATGAAGAGTTTGCCGCCGCATATGGCTTTAATGAAGAAAATGCCATTTTGTATCAGGATAACGATTTGGCGGAAGCTATGCTTAGAGCTCTGCGGCAAAGCAATGACGATTATAAACAAATGAAAGCGAATTTGTTGGAATTGTCAGATGCCAAAAAAGAAAGTTCTTTAAATAATCTCAAAAAAGTCATGGTCGGAGAATAAGTTTTGGTTAATGTCGTTCCGGTTGTTTTTGCTTTTGACGATAATTTCAAAGTACCGTCCTGGGTGGCGGTAAAGTCGTTGATTGACAATGCGTTTAATGAAACGTTTTATGATATTTACATTGTGTATTCGCGGTTGAATGATGAAAATATAAAGGCGTTTTCTTCCCTGAAGAACAATCATTGCAATATCAGTTTTATAAAAATAGACAATTCCCGTTTTGACAATATGCCAAAATCGGAGGCTTGGCCGTATGAGGTTTATTATCGTTTGATTATTCCGGAACTTTTGCCGCAATATGACAAGGTTATTTATTCCGATGTGGATGTGATGTTTAAAGGCGATATGTCCGGTTTGTATAATGAAGACATTTCTGAATATCAGTGTGCGGCCGTTCCGGCGGAGAGAAAAGACGAATCTGACGGTATTCATCAGCATTTTGCCGAATATGAAAACGATTATGTTTATCTGTCGGGCTTTATGTTTCTGAATACAAAGCGGATGAGGGAAGAAAATATCGTTGCAAAGTTTTTTGAAAATATGAAAAAGTATGAAAAAAGACTGAAGATGTTTGATTTGGAAGTCTTTAATTTGTCTTGCAACAAAATTAAGCCGATAGGATATGAATACTGCGTATTGGAAAACACATATTACGGAGATTATGAAAAGGCTCCGGAATATCGTTTTCTTAAAAATGTTTTCAGCGGTGAGGAGTTAGCAAAAGCGAAGGCGTTTCCCAAAATCGTGCATTATGCCGGCGGAAAAGTAAAAATGTGGAAGAAAACTTCTCCCGATCCGGAATATAAAGCTTATATTCTGTCTGCTCCGTTTGCCGAAGAGTATTTGAAACGAATCAGAATGAAAAAGGCGATGAAACTTTTAAATCCGCTGTGGTGGTTTTTGAGCAAAGCTGCTCCGGTCAAAAAACAGCGAAAGAAGTTCAAAAATATTCTGAGAGGAAATTACTAAAAAGAAAGCCGGATTATTCCGGCTTTTTGACTATTTGAGATAATCTTTATATCCTTCTTTATGAATGAGTTTCCAGTCCATGGTCTCTTTATAAGGGTTATTTTTGATAATTTCCTTATATTTTTCTTTGTCTCTCCAACCGATGATTTTGGCCGGGTTTCCGCCGACAATGGCACAAGAAGGAACGCTTTTGCAGACCACGCTTCCGGCAGCGACAATCGCTCCTTCTTCAATGCGGCAGCCGGCAAGAATAATAGATTTCATGCCAATCCAGACATTGTCTCCGATAAAAACATCCTGTGCGATGGAATAATTGTCAAAAGGAACCATGGTATCGCTCTGGTAATTGTGATTTAAGGTAATAATGGTTACGTGTTCCGCCAAAGCACAATTGTTGCCGATGTCAACGTTGCCGGTGGCGTAAATGGTGTTGTAACTGCCGATGTAGCAGTTGTCGCCGACGGAGATGTTCTGAGGTTCGTAGAGTTTGGCGTCTTTGCGGATAACGCTGCCGGTGCCACAATGTTTGAGTTTGTGAAAGTTCGGATTTTTATCCAATTCGCCGAGCTGACGCATTTTGCGGCGGAGTTTTTTGGATGGGAGAATGACGGAGAGAATTTTGTACGTTAATTTTGACGCTTTATTAGGCATTGTTTTTTCTCAATAGTTAAGGTTATTTATTTATAACTATTGATGTTTGGGAACTTTGTCAATATTTCATAAGGGGTGTTTTGAATTTGTTAATGTATTTATGTTAATATTCGGCATAATAGAATCGGAATTTTATAATGAAATTTGCATATTGCCGTGAATTTTGTGAAGGAAAAGAGTGTTATGGCATTTAAAACAAAAAGATTTTTGAAAAAGATGGTGTCTTGGGCAGGATTGTTTTTCTTTGCTTTGGCTGCGTATATGATATATTCCCAGCTTTCAAAATATAATGCGGAAGATATTAAACAGGCGTTGTTCAGCATTCCGCGTCAAAATTTGATTTTAGCCTGTTTAGCTTCATTTTTCGGTTATATTGCATTGTCTTCTTATGATTATCTGGCTTTGCGTTATATCGGCCGCCGGTTGTCGCCGCTTAAATGGATTTTTGCGGGATTTATCGGTTTTTCGGTCAGCAATAATGCCGGACATGCTATCGTATCCGGCGGAGCTATTCGCTACCGTTTATACACAAGATGGAGATTCCACGGTTCCGATATTGTGAAAATGGTTACTTTTTCAGGGTTTACTTATTTAGTCGCCTGTTTCTTTTTAATTATCGTGGGATATTTTCTGACGCCGGATCATGCTTTTGGCGAAGGTTCCGTTTCCAAGTTTACGACAACGCTGACAACGATTATTTCGGCAGTTGGTTTGTTAATTTATTTCGGAGCCAGTTTATTTTATAAAAAACCGATTATCATTAAAGATATGGAGTTTGACATTCCAACCTTCAAAATGGCATTGGCTCAGGTTTTTATCGGCGGTGCGGATATTTTGCTGGCGTCTTTGGTGTTGTATTTCTCACTGATTCCGTTTATGGACATTCCTTTTGACGTCTTTATCGGGGTGTTTATCATTGCTCAGGTTTTGGGCGTGTTCAGCCAGGTTCCGGGTGGTTTGGGTGTGTTTGAAGGATTGTTCCTCTACATTATTCCGGGAGATAAAGATCCGGTAACATTATTCGGAGCTTTAATCGCCTATCGGGTTATTTATTATCTTTTGCCGCTGGTGATTTCGGCAGTGGTTTTGTTCTCTTATGAATGGTATCATTCATATTCCAGAAGGAAACGTTTGGAGAAATAAAAAAATGCGGCTAAACACCGCATTTTTTTTTAATTGTTTTGCAGAAATCCGTCAATTTGATAACGCAAATCCCGGCTGAAACTGTTCGGATCGGAAACCTCTGAGGCCAGAGCCGGGATGTCTTGGAGTTTTTTATAGCCGAAAGTTTGCCCGTCATCGACGCGAACCAGAACAACTTCCAACGGCTGGCTTAAGTTATAGGTCTCAATAAAGTTGTATTCCTGATCGTTCTGATAATTAATGATAAACAGGCTGTATTGGTCGGAATAATATTGATTGTAGACGTCTTCTATCATGGCGATGGTTTGTGGGCAGGCGTCACACGGTTCGTTATTATAGAAAATATAAATAATGGATTTGTTATAATCAGGTTGAGATTCCTGAAAATACTCTTCCATATTTTGGTCAGGATTGTAACCGCCTTCGTAAGTTAATTCCGCATGCAGCGGCATAGCAATTGCCAAACCGATTAAAAGTCCCCATAAAATCTTGTGCATTTCTTCTCTCCTTTGGGTTAGAGAGGAGAGCAAACATCCTTCAGCCAGTTTCTTTCTTCCGTATTCAGATATTTCTGTATCTTTTTGAAGACATTTTGATGATAGTTGTTTATCCAGTTTATCTCCTCTGTGCTCAAGAGATATTTATTGATAAGGCGTTTATCAATAGGGGCGAGTGTTAAATATGCAAATTTTAACATTCCCGGGTATGCGGCAGGAACAACCTCAACCAGATTTTCAATACGGATGCCGTAATGATCTTCTTTATAATATCCGGGTTCGATGGAGGTTATCATTCCGGCTTCAAGCGGATAACGGCTGCCGGCGGAAGAAATGCTTAACGGTCCTTCGTGAACATTAAGAAAACATCCGACACCATGTCCGGTTCCGTGCTGATAATCCAAACCTTGCCGCCACAGCGGGTTGCGAGCCAGCGTGTCCAGTTTCATTCCGCTTGTTCCCTGCGGAAAAACTGCCGAACTTAACGAGATGTGTCCTTTGAGAACATAAGTGAAATTGTCAATCATTTCCTTTTTAGGCTTGCCGACGGCAATGGTGCGGGTAATGTCGGTTGTTCCGTCAAAATATTGTGCTCCGCTGTCTAAAAGGAGGAGCGAACCTTTTTCCAATTTCAAGTTGGTCTTTTCCTGAGGACGGTAATGGACAACGGCTCCGTTGGCAGCGAATCCGGCAATAGTGTCAAAACTGACGGAAAAGAAGTTGTTTCCTTGTTTGCGGAAGTCATAGAGCTTATCGACAATATCCAGTTCGGTTTTGCCAAGACCTTCTTTTTCAAGCCAATGCAGAAAACGGCAAACTGCAACACCGTCCCGGAGATGGGCTTGACGTATCCCTTCCAATTCTACCGGATTTTTAACGGCTTTCAACTTTTGGCACGGATCTTGGGCGGGAACAAAATCAATATGGTGTTTTTGGGCGAGAAGAAATGCTTTCTGAGAGGTGAAATTGCCATCATAGCCGATTTTTTGCTTTTTGTAATTTTTGAGATATTTTTCCAGATCGGCAAACGGGGCAATCGTGAACTGCAAGTCAGCCTGCGGAAATTCGATATTATCGGCAAAGACGGTGATGTTGCCCAAAATATCCACCAAGGCGGCCGCCCTTAAAACGGGAGTATCCGGAAGACAGCGGGAACGCAGGTTTAACAGCCACGATACGCTGTCTGCCGAGCCGATGAAAAAGCCGTGAAAAAAGTGTTTTTTCAACTCAACGATAACTTGTCCGAGTTTTTCTTCGGCAGAAACTCCCGAAAATTGCGGTTCGTGTTCAAAGGCGGAAAATTTTTCAAGGCTGATTTTTTCTCCTTCCAGATGATATTGGTCGGCAACAAAGTCAAACTTAGGCAGTTCTCTTTGCAATTGTTCAAATTCTCTGACACTTAGACATTCCGGATTGTAGGCAATCGTCCATTTGTCCAAAGGCGTAGAGTTCTTTTTCAGCCAGGAAACGAGCGTATCCTGTGTTTTGCAGACGACATGAACATCTTCGGGATTGACCTCGCGGGCGGCTTGTATTTCGTATCGGCCGTCAACAAAAAGATATGCGGAGACCGGCGTAACCAGAAGAGTGCCTGCTGAACCGCTGAATCCTGTCAGTTCCATGATTTTGTTTTCTTCGGGAAGGATGTCCTGTCTGAGAAAGCGGTTGTTGCGGGTAATCAGCAAAGCATTGAATTTGTGTTTGGAAAGTTGTGTTTGCAAATCTTGAAGTGTCATTTATATTTTCTCCATTAAAGCGGCTCTCCAATTGTCAATTTCATAGATTTTGACAAGTTTTAATCCCAATTCCAAGTGAGCATTGATGACCCAGTCTTCCTGATCGCCGACAAATCCGGACAGGACGCAGTATCCTCCTTTTTTCAGGTTTTTATATAAATCCGGAGCCATTTCGATTAAAGGGCGGGCCAGAATGTTTGAGAGGATAATGTCGTAAGGGGCATTATTTTTGACTAATGAAGAGTTGTATCCGTCGCTGACTTCTGCGGTAATAGATTTATCCAATTGATTGTCTTCAGCGTTTTGCCGTGTTACCCAAACGGCTTCTTCGTCAATATCCACGGCGGTGATTTTGCATTCGCTGTTCCAGAGTTTGGCACAAGCCAGAGATAAAATGCCGGAGCCTGTTCCCATATCAAGAATATTTTGGTGGGCGGCGTTGAGCTTATTAAGTTCGCTGACGGCTTTGAGGCAGGATTTTGTTGTTTGATGTTCGGAACCAAAAGCCGTGGCGGCATAAATGCGGATGGCCAGTTTGTCCGTTTTCGGCGTTTCTTTTTCGTGAATGCCGTAAATCAGAAACTCTTCGACTTCTACGGGAGCGAATTGAATGACATTGTCTTTCAGCCAGTTTTGGCTTTCAAGATATTCCAGCGTGTATGGAGGGAGGATGATGTTTTGTTTGACAGCTGCCGCCTTTAAGTCATTTTCGTTGAAACCGATATTTTTATAACCGGTGTATTGTTCCATTCCGTCATCCGTGTAATTGCAGGCGACGACATCAAAATATTCTTCCAGAAAGTTTTCCAATTCTTCGCTGATGTTTTCCAACGGTTGAAAGTTTACCAACCAGCAGCTTCCGCCTTTGTTTGCAGCCATAGTCATTATTCTTCCTATAAGTTATAATCAATTATTTACTATCCTCGGATTATAGTATATTACTAAACATTATTAAAATACTAAAAAGAGAAGATAAGATGAAAAAAATATCCGCTTTAATCGCTTTGTTTTCCTTGTCAGGCTGTCTCTATGCCGGCGATATTTCGGTTTTGGAGAGCCGCAAAAGCTTTGTGGAACGTTGGAGTTCGTATCCTATTACTTATTTTGATCAGGGTTCCAAATTGGTTAAAACGGAATATATCACGGACAAGGGAATGCCTGTTAACGAGGTTTTGACGGCGTATAAGGGATATACGGTTGTTGATGCCAAAACCTACCGCAAGGATTTTTATGCCGCCGAATATTTGCGTCCGAATATGGACGGGGCTTTAAACGGGGCGTCTATTCCGGTTGTTTTCAAAAAGAATGACTTGAAACAGGTTGTCGGACAGGTTGTTATTGATGATGAAAGCTTCCTGCTGGTTCCGACTTATAAAGATAAAAGCGATTTTATGGTTTTGGTCAGGAGAGATGGGAGTTTGAGCCGGCATTTGGGACAAATCCGTTACAAACGTTTGGTGCTGCTGGATGCGGATTATGTTCCTTATCCGGCTGATTTGCGTTTGGAACCGGTTACGACTTCCCGGACGGAACAAACGGAACCGGTCAAGGGATTTGACATTAAGTATGAAGGAATTAAGGCTGACAGAATGGCCTTTACGTATCTTGACTATGCCAATTCTCAGGGAGACAGCGGCCGTTTTGAAAATCTGAGTTATCCGAACAAGCCGGGGATTATCAATATTCGCGGTGTGGGAATTAAGGTGTTGGATGCCGGAAAGCAGAAACTCGATTACATCATTCTGAAAAAATAAACAGTTTTTTGAAAAAAATCTTGCGGGAGTTGTTGATTTGACGTATAACTTCCGTCAGCAAAAGATATAATAAAAGTTTTAAGGAGATTAATAATGTCTGGACACTCCCAGTTTAAAAACATCATGTACCGCAAAGGGGCTCAGGATGCCAAAAAGGCCAAGGTATTCGCCAAGCTGGCTCGCGATATTACCATTGCTGCCAAAAGCGGGTTGCCGGAACCTGATAAAAACCCTCGTCTGCGTTTGGCTATTCAAGCAGCTCGTGCAGAAAGCATGCCGAAGGACAATATTGAACGTGCGATTGCCAAAGCTTCCCAGACAGCCGGCGGAAATGATTATGTGAGTGCCCGTTATGAAGGTTTCGGACCGGGAAAAGTTGCCGTTATTGTTGAAGCTTTGACGGATAATAAAAACCGCACCGCCGGAAATGTCCGTACAATTTTCGGAAAAAGAGGCGGAGCTATGGGAGAAAGCGGTTCCGTTACTTTTAATTTTGAAAGAATTGGCTATATTGCTTATCCGCAGTCTGTGGCTGAGGCTGACAAAATGTTTGAAGCCGCTCTGGAAGCCGGAGCCAATGATGTTGTCAGTGATGATGAAAATCATGAAATTGAAACTCTTCCGGATGATTTGAATGCCGTTACCGAAGTTTTGGAAAAACAGTTCGGCACTCCGTCCGCTTCCCGTCTGGATTGGAAACCGATGGTAAAAACAGACATTACCGATATGGAAACGGCTCAGAAGTTTTTGGACTTTATTGACGCTTTGGAAGATGACGATGATGTTCAGAAAGTATATCATAATGCTGAATTTTCCGAAGATATTTTAGCGAAATTAAACGCTGAGGAATAAATGAGGATATTAGGTCTTGACCCGAGCTTGTCGTCAACGGGCTGGGGGGTTATAGAAATTGAAAATAACCGTTTGAGGTATGTTGCCGACGGTTATATCAAGACCGATCCGAAAATGGAATTGCCTGCCCGATTGGCGGTTATTCACAAGACTTTAGCTGATGTTATTGATGCTTATAAGCCTGATGAAGCCGCCATTGAGCAGGTTTTTTTGAATGATAATCCGATGTCGACAATCAAATTGGGAATGGCTCGCGGCGTAGTTATTCTGGCACCCGCGTTATATAATATTCCTGTTTGCGAATATGAGCCGACTAAAGTCAAAAAGGCTTTGGTCGGGGTCGGACGGGCGGAAAAAAGCCAGGTGGAAACCATGGTTAAGGTTTTGCTGCCGGGGTGCAAACCGAAAAACAATGACTCTTCCGATGCTTTGGCAATAGCCATTACCCATTATAATTATCGGCAGTCCAGAGCCCTGGGGCGTTAGGAAGTATGCGGATGAACGGCATTTTGAAAAAGGTAAAGAACGATGTCCGCGTCTTGATGTCCGGAGATAACAGCGGGCACGGATTTGACCATGTGGAGCGGGTTTATCGGATTGCGGTTAAGATGGCTGAGGAAGAAAATGCCGATATGGAAATTGTGGCTTTGGCCGCTTTGTTGCATGATGCAGACGATTATAAATTATTTGGCGAGGAATCGGCTCAAAATCTGACAAATGCCAAAAGGATTATGCGGCAGAATAACGTTGGCGAGGAAACGGCTTCCCGGGTTTGTGAGATTATCAGAACGATGGGATACAGCAAAGCATTAAAAGGTATTCGTCCGCAAACCCTTGAAGGGCAGATTGTGTCCGACGCGGATATGTTGGAAGCCATCGGAGCCATGGGATTGGTAAGATGTCTGGCTTATGCTTTGGATAAATGCCATTCGGGGACAAATCAGATTTTTGACGAGAAAATTTGGCCGGAAATTAATCTTTCCGCGGAAGAGTATAAAAAGCCCAACCGGGTATCGGATAATTTTGTTAATCACTTTTTTGAGAAAATGCTCAAACTTAAAACGATGATGTTTACAAAATCCGGACGAAAAGAAGCGGAAATCCGGCACCGGTTTATGGTGGATTTTCTTTATGAATTTTTCAGAGAAAACAATGCCGGAGAATGGATAGAGTATTTGAAGAATTTTGAAAACGAAAGAGCCGCCTGAAAGCGGCTTTGTTTTTATTTTGTTCTTAAAGTTAAATAATGATTGCAGAGGATTATATATTTGTATAATCTCACAACAGAGGTTTATTGATTTAAGGTAATAAGATGATTGCAAAATTACGCGGTGTTATTGACACTATCGGAGAAGACTATTGTATTGTCGATGTAAACGGGGTCGGGTATCTGGTCTCTGCTTCGTCCCGCACTCTGGCGAAACTTGTCCGCGGAAAAGCTGCGGTTCTGCTGATTGAAACCGTCGTTCGGGAAGACAGCATTTCATTGTTCGGCTTTGCCGATGCCTGGGAAAAAGAGTGGTTTTTGACACTGACGAAAGTTCAGGGTGTGGGGGCAAAGGTCTGTTTGGCAATTTTGTCGGTGTTGACGCCGAATCAGTTGGCTCAGGCTGTTTCTGCCCAAGACAAGGCTTCTTTCTCGCGGGCAAGCGGAGTTGGACCGAAACTGGCGGCAAGAATTGTTACCGAACTGAAGGATAAAATTGTTACCGTTCCGATAGAATCTGTTGTGAGAAGTGATTTAACAACAGAGGAGGAAGATATGGATAAGGAACAGGCTGAACAGGAAAATAATGCTTATGAAGATGTGATTTCCGCTCAGGAAGACAATCAAAATTCGGTTGAAGACGCTATTTCCGCGTTAGTTAATCTCGGGTATCAGCGTTTGGAAGCTTATAAGGCGGTTAACAAGGCGGCGATGAAAACACAGAATGCGGATGTTTCGGAATTAATCAAACTGGCATTGAAAGAATTTGCAAATAAAGAAATTTAGAGGACTTGACGAATGATTGACGAGAGAATAGTTAGCCCGGAAAAACAAGAGGATGACGAACAAGGCGGCGGAATGCCGGTCAGTCTGCGTCCGAATTCGCTGGCGGATTTTGTCGGACAACGCCAAGTCTGCGAAAATCTGAAAGTGTTTATTGAGGCCGCGAAGAAGAGGGGCGAAGCTTTGGACCATGTGCTTTTGTTCGGCCCTCCGGGATTGGGAAAAACGACGCTGGCGTCCATTGTGGCCAAAGAATTGGGGGTCGGTTTTCGGGCAACTTCGGCTCCGATGATTACCAAGTCGGGAGATTTGGCTGCTATTCTGACTAATTTGGAAAAAAACGATGTTTTGTTTATTGATGAAATTCATCGTCTTAATCCGGCTATTGAAGAAGTTTTGTATTCGGCGATGGAAGATTTTCAGTTGGATTTGATTATCGGGGAAGGTCCGTCTGCCCGTTCGGTGCGAATCGATTTGCAGCCGTTTACTCTGGTCGGGGCAACCACCCGTTCGGGATTGTTGTCCACGCCGTTGAGGGAGCGTTTCGGAATACCGTTGAGATTGGATTTTTATTCTCCGGAAGAGTTGGAAAAGATTGTCATTCGCGGGGCAAATTTGTTGGGAATGCCGATTTCGCAATCAGGAGCGGCGGAAATTGCCAAACGGTCGCGGGGAACTCCTCGCGTGGCGGGAAGACTGCTTCGTCGGGTGCGGGACTTTGGAGCCGTGAGCGAAGCAAGCGAAGTCGATACCAAAATCGCTGATACGGCATTGCGTCGTTTGGATGTTGACAATTACGGTTTGGATGCGTTTGACAGAAGATATTTGAACTGCATTGCCAATAACTACGGCGGCGGTCCGGTCGGTGCGGATACTTTGGCGGCGGCGTTGTCAGAAGAGCGGGATACGATTGAAGAAGTTATTGAGCCGTTCTTGCTGAAACTGGGTTTTTTGCAGCGGACGCCCAGAGGACGCGTGATTTCGGATTTGGGGTGTGATTATATCGGAATCCCGAGGGTTAAAAAAGGCGGCGTGAAACCGGCCCCGATGCAGTTTGATTTGTTGAAGGTTATTGAAGAAGAGGAAGTCTGAATGTTTGAGGAAATTTTACCGCCGCAGGGCAAAAAGTTTGGCCGGGTATTTGCTTTTCCGGTCAGGGTGTATTATGAGGATACGGATGCCGGCGGGATTGTTTATTATGCAAATTATCTGAAGTTTGCCGAACGGGCAAGAACGGAATATGTCCGCAGTTTGGGAGTTTGCCAGCAGGAAGGTTTGGAGAGTGAAGACAAATGCGGGTTTACGGTTCGCCATGTGGATATTGACTATAAACTTCCGGCAGTGCTTGACGATGCTTTGGTTGTAACCTGCGAAGTTGTCGAAGCCAAGGGAGCCGGTGCGGAAATGCATCAGGATATTTATCGCGGGGACAAGCTTTTGGCGAGTTTGAACGTGAAACTGGCATATTTGAGCCTGGCGAGAAAGCGTCCGGTGCGTATTCCCGAAGAGTTGTTGAACAAGATTAATTCTTGTGCTTAATCGCCTAAAAATTAATTGAAAATTTAGTATTTTATGATAATTTTCGCTCAAAGATTTGAGAAACGTTTATTTATGCATAAAAAGTGAGTTGAAAAAATGGATACACAATCATTAGCAGATGTAACAAATACCGCCGCCCAAATGTCCATGTGGGACTTGGTTTGGGCTTCCGATATGGTTACCAAAGTGGTGATGATGGGGTTGATTGCCGCCTCGGTTTGGTCATGGGCGATTATTATCGAAAAATTCGGTACCCTGCGTCAGGTTAAACAGATGTCAAAGGGATTTGAGGAAAAATTCTGGTCCGGCGGTTCTTTGGACAGATTATATGATTCTATCGGCAATCGTCCGAGAGATCCGATGTCGGCAATGTTTATCGCGGCGATGAAGGAATGGAAACGGACGAATATTCTCAAATCCAAGACTGATCGCGGTTTGAGAGGTGTTTCTTTGCAACAGCGTATTGAAAAAGCGATGATGGTTTCCATGGATAAGGAGTTGGATGAACTGGATACCCGCATGGGCTTTTTGGCTTCAACGGGTTCGGTGGCTCCGCTGGTGGGGTTGTTTGGTACCGTTTGGGGTATCATTAACAGCTTTAACGCTATTGCCACCACACAAAGCAATTCATTGTCGGCTATGGCTCCGGGTATTGCCGAAGCTTTGTTTACGACGGCTTTCGGGTTGATTGCCGCTATTCCGGCAGTGGTCGCTTATAACAAAATTTCTTCGGATATTGACAGATATGCCAAGAGATTGGAAAACTTTATGGCCGAATTCTCAAGCATTTTGTCCCGTGAGATTGACGATACGGCAATTAAGGCCGATATGGCGGGAGAATAAAAATGTATTTTCAGCAGACGCCGAGACGTTTCCAGAGAGTGTATAAACGCAATTCCGACATCAATATTACCAACCTGATGGATGTGATGATGGTTTTGTTGGTGGTCTTTATGGTTGCCGCTCCGCTGATGACCTCGGGTATTGCCCTTGATTTGCCGAAAGTAGGCGGTAAAGCCCTGAACGAGGAAGTAACTTCCGTGAATATCAGCGTGGACAAGGAAGGGTATTACTATATCGGGGAGACGGAAATTCCGGCAAACGAGATTGTGGCAAAACTTCAGGCTATCCGCGATGCCAATACGGAATTGACGGTTACGATTTCCGGCGATACGGGAGCCGAATACGGCCGGGTTATCGGGCTGATGGCTTTGTTGAAAGAAGCCGGTTTTGACAAGGTCGGGCTGAAAACGGAACCCCGCCCGCTGAAAAAGAAATAATCCGCAGCAATACGGTAAAAACGAAAGCAAACAACAAGAAGAACACAACATTTGATGAAACAGTCGTTATATAAATCTTTGGCTTTGCATTTTACGGTCTTTCTATTGTTCATAATAGACGTTCCGTTTTTTTGGCATAGAAATATGACAATCAGCCAGGTGCCGATTATTGTTGATTTGAATGACGTGAAAATTTCCGAGATGACGAATCTTCCGCCGAAGGCCAAATTCGGCGAAGAGGAAAAAAAGGCTTCGACCATCAAACGCAAGGTTGAAGAAAATTATACTCAGGAAGAAGTGAAAAAAGAAGATAAACCGGTTAAGAAAGCGGAAGCCGAAGACACCAAACCGGCTCCGAAAGAAGAAACTCCGGAACCGCCGAAAAAAGATTTTTTGGTAGCTCCTCAGCCGAGAAAGCCTAAAGTTCCGGTCGAGAAAAAAGTGGAAAAGAAACCTGAAACCAAGCCGAAACCGGCTCCTAAAAAAGAAGCCAAAAAAACAGAAACCAAAGAGGACAAGAGCAAGCCGAAACTGGCTAATCCGCTGAAGAGCCTGTTGGCTTCGGTTGACGCTCTGGAAAAAGAACAGGGCGAGAAAGACGCGACGGCGACAATCAAGGAAGGCACTAAAGTCAACAATATGGGGATTGAAGGCGGTGTCGGCGGATCTTATTTCAGCGAATTATCAATTTCGGAGACGGATGCGATAGCCGGACGTTTGCGGGCTTGTTGGAATTTGGATCCGGGAGCCATGGGCATTAAGGATATGATTATTGAAATCCGGGCCTTTTTGAACCGGGACGGAACGGTGCGGGAAGTTAAGATTTTGGATACCGCCCGTTATAACAGCGACACACATTTCCGTTCGGTTGCAGACAGTGCAAGGCGTGCGGTTTATATCTGCCAGCCATATTCTATTTTTGCCGAAAAATATGCGGATAAATATGATATGTGGAATACGATGCTGCTGCGGTTTAATCCGCTGGACGGCCAAGTCAACTGATACGGAAATTTGAAATCAACGGAGATAAATGCTTGGAAATAAACCGGAGGTTATATCCGGTGATTGGAAAGGCGTTTGTTTTTGGCGTTATCTTTGCCGAGTTGGTAGACACTAATCAGATTATCAATGGAATCTTCGACAACATCAATAAATTCTTTGTTATGAGTCATTAGTTTGCGGGAAATTTCTTCGACTTTTTTGCGAACAAGTTTGTCTTTGCTTGGTTGAACGGAAAAATCAAAAAGGTCGCCGATGTCAATTTCGAGTTTTGTTGCAATTTTATTAAGAGTTTCAATTTTCGGAGAAATTTTTCCCAATTCAATTCCGGAAATTGTGTTCATAGACATATCCATGTCATAAGCGAGTTCCAGCTGGCTAACGCCTTTAATTTTGCGAAGTTCGCGAATTCTGGCTCCCAGCTCTATTGCAAAAGTATCATCAGTCATCCGCTTATATTCCTATTTTATTGTGAATCGATATATACTATAAACTTGTAATTTTTGTGGTTGACATTGATTAATTACTAATATATTATGAATTTAACAGTAGAACTTAAAAAAATTAACATTTAATTGTGAATCTTGATTTTTTGAACACTGCTGGTGGAAAAGGGGAAAACCGAAGCCTATACACACATACACACACCTACATAGTATGTTCCCCTTTTCCAGATTTTTATGTGAAAGGACGGTGTAAAATGAAAAAACAAACTCTGATAACCTCATTGGCAACTGTTTTGTTCTTTGTTCCGGAGCTTTCACAAGCAGCTGTTTGTGCCTTGGGGGGCGACGGTTGTTCTACTCTATCATTTAATCAATCAGATCACGATTTCAAGCTGGATGACGGCTGGGAGTGTATGGAAGATGGTTATACGGTAACCTCATGTCCGGCCGGAAAAAAAAGCAGCGGGAGTTGTCCGTATGCTTCCGGCTATTACAAAGAATGTGTGTGCGATACATCGGTTTATACGAGTTCAAGTTCCTCGCAATGCGGCAGTTTAGCGGATGTAGAAGGGTGCACGGATGATCACGGGAGTTATTACAAATGCACCTGCGATACAACGATTATGACAACTTGTTCGGGCGGCAGCCAATATGCCTCCGGGACACCTTCGTGTGTGATGAACGGCGTCTCATACTTTTTGAATGCGGAGTGTGTAACCTGTCAGTCTCCGACGATTTTAAACTCATCCAAAACAGCGTGCGAATGTCCGTCAAACTATAAGGAATGCAACAGTTCAAACAATGAAATCGGCAGCGGCGTAAGCTGCAGTGTCGGCGATGTTGTAAAGTATCTGACCTGTTCCTGTCCGACAAGTTATAAACAGTGCGATTTGGGCGGAGAGGTCGGAGCCAAAAAATGTACGATGAATGGTGTGGATTATTGGTCGGCTTGTAAAACATGCCCTAATTTGGGAACTCATACCTCTTGTCCAGCAGGATATTTGTGTACGTATGAGGATTGTTCAAAGAAATATTACATTACCGGCTGTGCGACCGGCAATGTGGATGTGTCGCAATCGTCTTGCAGCTGGTACAGCTGTTGGGGCGTGGTTTGGAGCAAATAGCCGAAAAAACTAAGGAGAAGGACTATGACTGATATAATTAGAAAAATTATGGGAGCAGGCTTGTTTTTACTCGCTTTCTCCTTGGTGTGCGGAAATGAAGCTCGGGCACAAAGCTGTCTGACTCCGCCAAGCTGCGATACGCTGGGGTATAAGCAGACTGCAGATGATTGTTCCGGTCAGGAACGGGTATTGAAATGTCCGTTTGACCAGACGAAAATGTTTTGTCTGGACACGATTACGCAAAATCTGGAAGTAGGGGCAATTTTGTATTCGGATATGACGGTTACGACCGGTATTGTTACCGGCAAAACGCCTATCGGTGTTGTTTTTGATACCAATAAGCGGCTGGCCGTAGCCATTGACCAATCGTCAAGTACTTTAACTTTCGGCGGATACGGAGCGGATATTCCAAGTCTGGTAAATTGTACCAGTGAACCGTTATCCTGTGGAACGGATGGTAAGGCGAATACGGCAGCAATCATTGCTTACGGCAAATCAAATGGTATTTCTTATCCGGCAGCCGAGTATTGCAATAAATATACAACAACGGGAACAAAAGCCGGAGATTGGCATTTGCCAAGCTATGCCGAGCTGAAAAGCATTTACAATGCTAAAAGTATGATAAATGCAACTTTGAATCTGCTTGGAAAATCATCTCTCACGGAAAACTGGTATTGGTCGTCTACCGAGTACGGTAGTGGCAGTTCTTGGGAATTGGACGTGGGTAATGGTTACACCAACTTCGGTAAGACTGTCACTAACGCCGTCCGGCCGGTCCTAGCTTTTTAACTTTAACCCTTTACCCCTTTAAAAATGCCCCGCTTGCGGGGCCGGGGTAAAAAGCCGAATCATTCCTTCGCCGCCGTGAGGCGGCGAAGGTCCCTTTTTTAATATATAGCAGCTATATGAGGATAAAAAAGCAGAAAAGTATTGCTTGTTTGGTTGTTATGTATGTTAATAAAACCAACCTGTGAAGGCAGGTTTTTTATTTTTATATGCAAAAGTCATCAGGATTAATATAAATGGGATTGTACAGCGAATTGCCGGTCTACCGGGACAGTTATAATCTTCTGATAGAGATTTATCAGTTAACCAATAAATTCTCCAGAGATTATAAATACAGTTTGGGACAGGATATGAAACGCGACGCGTTGAACCTGTTTCGTAACTTGTACCGGGCTAACCGGGCGTTGGACAAGAAACAGGATCTCGAAAATTTTCTCGACGATTTCGAGCTCCTGAAAATGGAAATCCGCCTTTGTGTCGATATGCGGCTGCTGCCGCTGAAGAAAATGGCTCAGATTTCGCTGTTGACCGACAGTATCGGCAAACAGATTACAGCTTGGAGAAACAAAAGCAGGGAGAAAAATTTACAAGCCGGAATCGGTTGAACCAAGGTTTGGCCGAGCGAGCATCTTTTTATTAAAAAAGGACTGTCGACAGCTTCGGCTGTTATGCTTAGAACTGGCAGTTTATATTGCGGTTGGTCGTCTACCGAGAACAATAGTAACAATTCTTGGAAATTGAACATGAATAATGGTAATA
>JAGAJR010000011.1 GCA_017626035.1 Alphaproteobacteria bacterium
TAAATCTTACTGCAAATAACTTTAACTCTTATCTGTTTTTATATAAGGAGAAAGACTATGAATAAAACTACTAAAATAAAAATGGGAGTTAGCCTGCCTGTACTCGCTTTCTCCTTACTCGCTGCCTTCAATGTTGCCGCTGAAGAAGAAACAAGCACCCCTGTTCTGACATCATCACCAAGCTATGCATCATCTCTCGCAGGCAGTTCAACTCTTGCGGGCTCGGCACTTAACAATGCTCAAATGACGCAAATGGTATCTAGTGCAAGCTTAGCCCAAAAATATACATTGGCCGACCAATATACCACAATTACAGTCAGGCCGAAGACCATTACAACTCTTGAAGAATATACTAAGTTGAATGTAAATAATATGGCTCTGAAAGATGCTGTTGCATCAAAATATCTGGATACGGCCATTGTCAAAAAAATTGATCTTTCCGATCTGGCCTTAAAAGACGCCATTGCCGTAGAAAAAGAAGGTGATGTTGCTTGTGCAAACACTGCTCCGAGCTGTAATTCTTTGGGATACACCTCCAGTGCTTCCACCTGTCAGGGACAAATGCTTCATTGCCCGTTTGACACATCTTTGGTTTTCTGTATTGAAAACTGCAGAAAAGGTTCCTTCCTGTATTCTGACATGACTTGCTCCGATACAAAGATTGTCGGAAAAACAGTTATCGGTATCGTTGTCAACCCGGGAAAAAGACGGGCTATGGCTTTGCAATGCCCTCTGAAACTTTGGGCAACAAAAGAGTTGAAAACAGCCGTATACGCTGGGGATGACTTAAAAGTACAGCCATACGTCAGCTACGACCAGGTTAAATTCATTTACCCTAAAGCAACTGAAGTCAAAACCGAAGATGATTTGGTTGCCAACCTGAACAATGCTATTTACAGCGGATCCGGCTCCTTTGAAAGAAGCGGTCAATTTGCCACCCAACGCATTGTCGATTTGACAACCGACCAGGTAGAATACCCGGCTGCAAGTTTTGCCCTTTCTTTAAGCACAGAAGGAGCTCCTGCCGGAAAATGGTTCTTGCCGAACGCTGATGAAGTCTTAGAAATGGTTTCTGCAAAAACAGAAATTGACAACAGCTTCAAAAAATTGGAATTAGATTCCCCGTTAGTTGCTGAACGAGCTTTCTGGACTTCTGATTTGCTGAACGCAAACCCGATACATGTAACCATTGATAAAAAGGTTGAACCGATTGACGCTTCAAAAACAAAATTGGCCGTCTGCCCGTTCATCTACTACTAATCTGACAACAAGCCCTCTCTTTCGAGAGGGCTTTTTTTATTTTTACCAGACTCTTATTACAAAAAAAGCCCCCGATAACGGGGGCTTTTTCGTATCATACTAAAAGACTAAGCACAACGTCTGGTCATCAAACCTTCGGAAATTTGCAGATTCGTCATAATCATGCTGTCAATAGCACGAACATTAACATTTTCAACATCTTTTCCGACTTCCAAAGTCCGATTGGAAACATAATCGGCCAACTTAATCAAATTGGATTTTGTTTCCTTCGGCAACGGATTTGTTTCGGATTGAGCCAGAGTTTTAATATAGACCCAAAGTTTCATATTGTTATCCAATGCGGAAATCAATTCTTTGGTATTGTTATTTTCACGGGCATTAGACAAATCAATGGCACATTTCAACAAAGAGAAGGCTTCTTCTTTAGCCAGATTATTCTTAACGGCTTCAATCAAACCTTCTGAAATCTGCATATTAATATTTACCAAACAGTCAAAATCGGTTTTTGACATTTTGGAACCTTTGGAAAGAGTAAGTCTTTCAACAAACTTTGATAACTTAAGCAAATTATCTTTAATATCTTGGGGAAGCAAATTCTTTGCACTTTTGAGCGATGTTTCTATTTCCACCCAAAGTTTCAAATTGCTGTCTAACACAGAAACGATTTCCGATTCATTCTGGCTGTTTGCGGCATTGGCAATAGCCATGGCATGATTCAGAAGAATAACGGCTTCCTGTTCAGCATTCTTAACCTGATCAACATTATTATTCATTTCAGCTTCCTTCATTTAATAAAAATTTCCTCTTCAATATAATCAATCAACAGATTTTTTAAATAGTAACCATTGTTACTATCCACAACTAAAATTTATATCAGGGCCTGCCTTTATGTCGGGGAGAACAGGCCCTGATTAGTCAAAGAAAAAATGGGGAGATTTTTTCTTCATGTGTTAACAACATAATAATATGGGGAACGATGAGAAAAAGCTAACTAACGTTAGGTTTTTCGAATTCAGTTCTTGACTATCTTAGCGAGCCAGGGAAACGACAGTAACCACCGCGAGCTTAGATACTCAAGGGGAGAAAAAACTAACCAATGTTAGATTTTTCGAATTCAGTTCTTGACTATCTTAGCGAGCTAGGGAAACGACAGTAACCACCGCGAAAAATTCCCTGCCTCCCGGACAGTCTGAATTTTAGAACGGAGACAGAATATCTATCAACTGACGTCCGTATCTTGGTTCCTGAACATCAGAAATAGTACCTGTACCGCCGTAAGAAACTCTCAACTCGGCAATTTTGCTTGAAGCAATCGTATTGTCAGAACTGATGTCTGCCCGGCGGATAATTCCTCGGACGGTTAACTGCCGAAGTTCATAGTTCACTCTGATTTCCTGAGTCCCTTCAATAACCAGATTTCCGTTTGGCAAGACCTGTGTTACAACCGCCGCCATAGTCATATTGATTTTTTCGGAACGGTCGATTTTTCCTTCTCCGGAAACATCATGGTTGGACTGAACATTAACCAGATTTGCCGGGTCAATCGCATCCGGGAAATAATCTTTCGCATATTTTTCATAGCCGAAGAAACTTCCGACACCGACCGTGTCATCATTGTTATCACGATTTTGTTCCGTTTTGTTTTCCATCAAAGCAGCATCTTTAGCCGATACGTTAACCGTAATAATATCACCGACCTTTGAAGCCCTCTGATCTTTGAAGAAACCGGAAGAACCTTTTTTCCATAAAGAGTTTGCCCCGGCATAACCATCCGGCTGCTGCGGCATCGGCATGGATACCGGCTGATAATTCGGAGCCTCTACCGGATTCTCTATCGGAGCCAGAGGCGGTTCCTTTCCGATGCTTGTCAGTCTGGACCATGTATTACAACCGCTCAGAGAAGTCGCCACCATCAACACGGCCGCCATTTTGTAAATTTTATTGTCATTCATTTCAATAGTCCCCTTCTATTGTTCAATTTCCACCGTATTGGCATCTATAACTTCGGCAAACAGCACTTTTTTGCTTTTGGTGTTCATTACTTCTATTTTTTCCCCTTTGGCTCCATCGCTCATTGCCTGAACTTTTGCCGTAATCTGCATTTTATCCGTTTTATAAACAATCGTTACAATATCATTGCGTCTGATAAGGATTTTATTTCCGATATCCCGGGCATTAACAACCTTTCCTTCTTTCAGAGATTTTTTTGTTTCTTTGTTAATCAGCTTATCTTTGTCAATCACATTTGCCGGCTTAATCCTGTTCATTCTGACCCGGATGGTTTTCAGCATATCCTCGGTAATAACCTCGCCTTTGTTGATGTTTCTTGCCGGAACATACACTTCGCCCAAAACATAATATTTTCCCTGCACTTCGGTCTTGGCATAAGCTTTCCCGTCGGCAAAAATTTCCACTTTGCAGGAAAATTTGTTTTGCAGTTCATCAGTTTTCAAATCACTTACCAGAATTTTAGCAGTTCGAGCATCTTCGATTTGAAAGAAAGTCTGCCCACCGAAAAATTCCAAATCTGCTGTCTCCTCCATTCCCTGCTCAACAAATTCTTCTTTAATTGCTTCAGCGATTTCATCTTCCCTCACAATCAGCAAATCTTCAGCATTTGCATTAAAAGCGGTTAACAGAAACAAAAAACTGATGAAATATACAAAACGCATAAAATACACCTTTTCAAACTACTTCATCTGGTTAATCGTGCTCAGCATCTGGTCGGATGTCTGAATAACTTTAGAGTTCATTTCATAAGCTCTTTGGGCGGAAACCAATTCGGTAATCTCGGTAACCGGATTAACGTTAGAGGTTGACAAATACCCTTGCAGAATAGAACCGAAACCTTCCACATCCGGATTGTCAATAATCGGGGCACCGGAGGCTTCCGTCTCCAAGAACAAATTCTGCCCCATGGCTTCCAAACCGGCTTCGTTGACAAATGTGGCCAATTCCAGCTGTCCGACATTAATTTCATCGGTTTCGCCGTCTTGTTTAACCCAAACTTCGCCGGAACTGTTTACATAAATCTCAACGGCATCGTCAGGAATGGTAATTTCCGGTTGAACGACATAACCGTCATGAGTAACAATCACACCGTCGCCGTTTCTCTGAAAAGCTCCGTCGCGGGTATAAGCAATTCCCTTTCCTTCCGGCAGCTCGATTTGAAAATAACCGCGGCCGCGAATAGCCAAATCCAGTTCATTGGTGGTGTTGGTCAAACCGCCGCCGTCCGTAATACGGTATACGGCCGCCGTTCTCACACCAAGACCAAGCTGCAAACCCGACGGAACAACCGTTTGGGAAGCACTGGACGCCGATCCTGGACGAATAATGTTTTGATAAAGCAAATCATTGAACTCGGCTCGTCTTTTGGTATAAGCCGTAGTGTTCATATTTGCGATATTGTTAGAAATAACGTCAACATTGGTCTGTTGAGCCAGCATTCCCGTTGCACCGATATGTAAAGATCTCATAATTTATTCCCCTGTAAATCTATTAAGCCAGCTGGGCATAAGCCGCTATGGTATTTGAAACTCTGTCATGTTCTTCATCAATCATCTGCTGAACATATTCATAAGAACGTTGCAGCTTGATCATCTTCGTCATTTCCGCAATAGCTTCGACATTGGATTTTTCAACATATCCCTGAGCCACGGAAGCATCGCCGGAATTAACCTGCATAGCGTTTCCGGCAACATTTTCAAACATGGTGTTCGCAATTTTTAAAAGTTTTTGATTATCGGCAAATTTAGCGATTTTCAAACGGCCGATAACCCCGTTTTCGGTAGAAACATCACCGTTTTCGGCAAAAGATATTTCTTTTTCTCCCGGAGCGAAGAAAAACGGTTCGTTATTTTCAGACAAAACAATATCTCCGTCAGCCGTAACCAATTTGCCGTCGGCATCCAACATAAATTGTCCTTTTTTGGTATATCTCTCGCCTTGATCCGTTTCAATCGAGAAAAAACCATCCCCTTTTAAGGCCAAATCAAAAGTGTTTCCGGTTTGAACAAAAGCCCCTTCCGCAAAATCGGTAAATTCCCCGAAATCATGCGTAAAATAAACCGGAACTTTGCCAAAGCCTGCTGCATTTTCCGTTTTAACCAGATAAGAACTGAAAACGGCATCATCCTGCTTATAGCCGGATGTATTCATATTCGCCATATTATTAGAAACGATGTCCATCTGTTTCCATAACCCCATTTGGCGTGATAAAGCGATATATTTTGTATTATCCATTATATTCTCCCCAATAGTTTTGGATAATTTTAATTCAACTGAACGCATATATGCAAAAGTCGTGCCAAATTTAAAAAAAAGAAAAAAATTGTAACAGAAATATTAAAGTTACGGGCTATATACACTTTTTTGTTGCAAAAAAAAAAAATGACTTAGTATAGATAGTGTGTAGGCTTTAGTTCTTATAACTGTGTGGGGTGTGCTATGATTAATACTAAGTATTTGTTATGTATTTCAACCTGTCTGCTGTTTTCAGGCAATGTACAGGCTTCTGACA
>JAGAJR010000012.1 GCA_017626035.1 Alphaproteobacteria bacterium
ATATGTTCTCGATTATACCAAACCCTGCATTTATAACAAATCTTATTACAAATGCCGCGTTTGTTCTCATACCTGCCCTGCCGGTTCCCTCAATAATTGCTCTTCGACACAAGTATTGACAGCAACGACCTCCAATGATTGTTTGGAAACCTGTTATCAATGCCGGGATAAAACCTGTGCCGAAGGCGGTTATACCGCTTCTCTCACGTCGTGTCAGAACGGTACGGCATTTTCTTTTGCCAACAAAACTTGTTATAAGGATGTTTCCGACAAAACATGCGAAGATGGCGGTTACAAATCGGATGTACCGACCAATAATGTTTGCACGGCAGTTACATATTGCAACAAAATCTGTCATAAAGACTGCTATCAACCGGCTTGCGAAGAAGGCGGATATAAATCTGCCGTTCCGACAAACAATGTTTGTACGGATGTAACTTATTACGGGCGTACTTGTAAAAAAGACTGTAAACAGCCGACCTGTGAAGACGGAGGGTACAAATCCGGCGTCCCGAACAATCAAGTCTGTACTCCGGTTTCCTATTATGGTAGAAGCTGTTATCAAAATTGTTACCAGCCGCAATGTACTGCCGGTGGGTATGTCAGTGCTTGCCCGACCAACCAAATCGGTACTTCCGTTACTTATTACGGTAGAAACTGCTATAAAAACTGTAAAGAATCTGTTGCCGTCGGTTCCATTCTTTATTCCGATATGACAACTTCAAAAGCAATTATCTCCGGCAAAACGCCTATCGGTATTGTTTTTGATACCAATAAACGACTAGCCGTAGCCCTTGACCAATCGTCAAGTAATTTAATTTTCAGTAGATACAGAACGGATATTCCAAATTTGGAAAACTGTACAAGTGGTAAACCGTTATCTTGTGGCACGGACGGTAAAGCAAATACAGCGGCAATTATCGCTTTCGGCAAATCGAACAGTATTTCTTATCCGGCCGCAGAATATTGTTATAATTATACAACTACTGGCACAGAAGAAGGAGATTGGTTCTTGCCGAGCTATGTCGAACTGAAAAGCATTTACAACGCCAAAAGTATGATAAACGCAACTTTGAATCTGCTTGGAAAATCATCCCTCATGGAAAGCTATCATTGGACGTCTACCGAGCACGATAGTAGCACTTCTTGGGTATTGCACATGAATAGTGGTTATAGCTACTACCACGGTAAGGATGAGAATGAGAATGACAATGACAATAACAATTTCTATTACTCCGTCCGCCCGATTCTAGCTTTTTAACTTTACCCCTTTTCAGAAACCTCATACTTTTCCTCAAAGAATATAGATACCCCAAGATTTATCAGGGGTATCTATTTTTGTTTCTTGAAAAAAAGCTTTCTGTCCCGTCTGGTCATCGACCACAAATTACCCCACCCGTTAATCGGCTGAATGGTATACAACGATTCGAAATTAAAATCCCGGCTCAAAAATACCGAAGTTGTTTTGGTATAATTGTTCATTGGGCAAAAACCGTAAAAATCCACCTGAATCAAATTTGCCTTTTTCAAGAAATCTACCGCGGCCACATATTCTTTGCTGGTATTAATCCGGTCGCTGTCATCCAAAATGATAAAACCGCCCGGAGCCAATTTATGGGTTGCGTCTTCGGCACAAAAAGCCCGCCTTTTTCCATCCACGACAATCACATCATACAACTCGTCATTTTCATAAATAGATTTGTTATAAAGTTCTCCTTCATCCCGAAAACGGATTTCCCAATTGTCGGCTTTAAATTCGGCAATCCACTTATCATACCAAACCTGCTGGTCTTCAATGCTGACGACCTTTTTTGCCCTCACGGCCCAAAACATTGAAGAATAGCCGCAGCCATATTCAAAAACTTTCTTTTCGCTGTAATCAAATTGCGATAAATACTCAATTGCCGGATAAGTATACCACGGAATAGGATTTCCGTCCCGATCAACGCAAACCTTCTCGTCAATCGTGCGTTCAATGGCATATTCTTTCTGCCACATTTCTATAAATTTCAAAAACTTTTCGCTATACATTTCTTCCACCGATTGAATTTCACTTACGCGGATATATATCATAAATACAAATATTTTAAAACATTTTTTAGGAGACAATCATGTGGTATGCAAAATTAGCTTTACTGTTAACCGTCATCGGCGGTTTGAACTGGGGACTTGTCGGCCTTTTTGATTTTAATCTGGTAACCTTCCTGTTCGGAGCCACTTTTTTCACACCGCTCACATACATTCTGGTAGGATTATCTTCAATTTACACTTTTCTTTACTATTTTACCCTAATTCGCAATTAGCAATAAAAGGAACCTCCCTCAAACGGAGGTTCTTTTGTTTCTCATGCCACACCAATAACCGAAAAAATATCCTGCGATACCAAAAACAACCATAAACAATAAGCTTCCCAAAACAATACTCATACCCAATTCTGTCGCCATATCTTTAATCCCCGAAAACAAACCGGCATCAAACATCGAATGAATATTTTCATAACTCAAAACCACATGATTTCCTCTTAGAAAACTGCCCGTCAAATAATATAAATAAAACAACGGCAGATTCGTAAACACATTGGAAATAAACGTCCACGCCAAACTGACAATCAAACTGAAACGCCATTTCAACTTTCTGGCCAAAACCCATATCGCCGCAACAACAGGAACCTGTCCCGGAAAAGGGGCAAAAGCCAACCCCATGCCGATAGCGGTTGCCCTGGCCAAATAACGGGGATCTTTATATTGTCGTTTCATTGGCCGTATCAGCTTTTTATTCCAGTATTCTAAAATATTCTGCAAAGATTTTCCGTTCATTTCCGTCCTCTGAAATTACTGTCTTGTCTTTTTTGCCAATTTATATATAAATAAGAAAAAAATACAGGGATATTATACATGATGATAAACAATGTTCTGATTTTAAAACATCCTCGGACAGAAACCGTCAAAAACGCTCCCATCGGTTTTTCATGGACCTGCCTGTTATTCGGTTTTTGCGTCCCTTTCTCCAGAGGCGACTGGTTGAACGGACTTCTCTGGCTGATTGCCTATCTTCCCACATTCGGATTATCTTCCATCCCTATGGCCTTTGTATATAACCGCTTATACGCCCGTTCCCTGTTCAAAAAAGGATATATTTTGTTTGCCGTTAAGGGAACCGTTTTTCAAGAGGAAATGGACAAGATTCTTAATAAGAAGAACGCCCAAGCTTAGCCGCCGCCGAAGCAATCTGCATCAGCGTATAGCTGACGATCTCGTCAACCGGCATATTGGTTGTCTTGCAGTCTTTTTCACATTTATAAAGCAAATCCAAAACACCGAAAACCTTATCTTTCGGCCAAATGCTCACTTGCCGCTTAAAACTGCTTTCTCTGAAGAAAATCACTCTCGGCGTCAGTTTATACATTGCCTTGTCCAACGTTTCTCCCTGCTCCATAACCGCCATGCATGAAAGAATTTTATTAAAATGGTAAGTCAGACTGCGAATAATGGAAATCGGCTCGCTTCCCTCATTTAAAAGCTTAACATATGAAGCCAAAGCCTTTTCGGCATAACCACCGGCGGCAAAATAGCAAACATCATCCGTATTGGAAGCCGAATTATCACTGATAATGCTTACCACATTATCAACCGTAATGTTTTTACGATCCCCCATGTAGGTTATCAGCTTTTCAATTTCACCGAGATTAGATTTTCTGTCATTGGAAAGACGCGAACATAATAGCTGCAAAGCCTCATTATTAATCGTAAACCCGTTTTCGACAAACATATTCTTTGCGGTTGAAAAAATATCTTCATCCCGATCTTCATAACAGGCGATTAAGGCAAAATCGTCGCTTTCCGTTGCCAGCTTAACCAATGAAGAACTTTTATTTAAAGTTGAAGAGGAAACAATAACCAACGTATCGGAAACCGAACCGTCAAACAATGTTTTAAGATGCTTCGTCAGATTATTGTCTGCATCCCGAATAACAACCACCCGGCGTCCGCCCATTAGCGATTGTCCGTTATATTCGCCAAACAACATTCCCGGATCAGCGTTAACATCACCGCCGTTCAGATAAACTACCCGAAAAGGATCATACAAATCCGGAGAAATCGCCGCCGTAAACTTTTTGACATACTCAGCCTGCAACCCTTCATTGCTGCCGTAAACCACCACACATTTAAGCGAATTGTCCGGCTTTTTCAGAAACTTATCTATCTGAACTTGTTTGAAAATCACTTAAACTGCCCTTTTTGGTTATAATCGTATGAAAATAAGCTCCGATACGCAAAGCAATATCGTCGGCAATAATTTTGGCCGCATCTTTCTCGGTCTTTTTCTGTGCCATCGTGGTTGAATACGGATTTGAGAGAATATCATAGCTGACATAAGCCACGCTATTGCCGTTGATAACCAGTTCATCCCCCTGATACATCATATAATTGACCAAATATTGAACCCGTTCACGCGTTGCCGTAATATCGCTCCGCAAAGCTTGTTGAACAACTTCTTTATCCATCGGCTCCACATACAAACGATATTTTGGCTTGGAAGGCACGCCTTTCGGCGTCAACATATCCAACAACTGGTTTCTGATCATCTGCCCAAAACGTTCCCCTGAAGCTTCAATTTTAACTTTTGCCATCTCCGCAGAAATGGAAGTGTCAAAATTACCGCTGAAATACCACATATTATTATGTTTTTTCTGCACATACAACGGTTCGAACCCGCAAGAGGAAACAAACAAAATGCCAAAAACCAGAGCCAGATATTTTTTCATCTATTTTCCTTAAGCCACAATATTAACAATTTTCTTCGGAACGACGATAATCTTCTTGATTTCCCGTCCTTCAATCTGGCGTTTGACATTATCCAAATTCAAAGCGGCTTTTTCAATGTCTTCGCGAGAGGACTCAGCCGGAACTTCAATCGTGCCACGCATTTTGCCGCAAACCTGAACAGCCATCGTAACAACGTTATCCTGAGCCAAAGCTTTATCTCCCTTCGGCCAGCTTTCTGCCACTATCAGGGTGTCATTACCCATTCTTGCCCACATTTCTTCAGCCAGATGCGGTGTAAACGGAGACATCAATTTTAACAAAGCCGTATACAGTTCAGCCGCAATTTTTTCCTTACCTGACAAATAGTTAACATAAGTCATCAGAGAAGAAACCGCCGTGTTAAACTTCATTTGGTCAATACGATCCGTAACGTCCAAAATCGTCTTGTGCATCTGACGCAAATCATCGGTACTCGGCTGCAACGTCTTGTCAACTTTCGCAAACAAACCGTAAACCTTGTTCACAAAACGATAAACCCCCATCAGGCTTTCATCCGACCACATGGCAACCTGATCAAACGGCCCGATAAACATTTCATACAAACGGAACGTGTCAGCACCATAAGCATCAATAATATCGTCCGGATTAATCACATTGCCGCGGGACTTAGACATTTTTTCACCGTTTTCAGCCAAAATCATGCCATGAGAAGTCCGTTTGTTATAAGGTTCCTTAGTCGGCACCAAACCGCAGTCATGCAAAAACTTGTGCCAGAAACGGGAATATAACAAGTGCAGGGTTGTATGTTCCATACCTCCGTTATACCAATCCACATTCATCCAGTAATCCAAAGCCTCTTTAGAAGCAAATTCCTTGTCATTATGCGGATCGCAATAACGCAGAAAATACCAGGAAGACCCTGCCCAGTTCGGCATGGTATCCGTTTCCCTGCGGGCATGGCCGCCACACTTCGGACAAGTTGCGTTCAGCCAATCTCCGGCTTTGGACAAAGGAGATTCCCCCTCGTCATTCGGATGATAATCCGGAACTTCCGGCAAAGTCAGCGGCAGTTCGGATTCCGGAATTGGCTGCCAGCCGCATTTTTCACAATAAACCATCGGAATAGGCTCACCCCAGTAACGTTGACGGGAGAATACCCAATCACGAAGCTTGTAGTTGACTTTGGAACGTCCGAAACCGTTTTTAACGGCATAATCAATAGCGGCTCTCATTCCGTCCTCTTTGTTCATTCCGTTGAGGAAAGAAGAATTAATATGAGGACCGTCTTCTTCAAAAGCATGTTGAGAAATATCGCCGCCGTCCAAAACTTGAATAATCGGCAGATTAAAAGCTTTTGCAAAATCATAGTCTCTCTGGTCGTGAGCCGGCACTGCCATAATCGCCCCTGTTCCGTAACCGGTCAAAACATAATCGGAAATAAATACCGGAATGGTGTCGCCGTTATATGGATTTTTCGCCTTAATTCCTTTTAATTCCACACCGGTTTTGCTCTCATTTTGAGAACGCTGTAAATCGGACTTTTTCGCTGTTTCATCAACATAAGCCTGAATCTCGGCAGGATTTTCAAAACGGCTCATATATTTCTGAACAAACTCATGCTCCGGAGCCAAAACCATATAAGTAACACCGAAAGCCGTATCCGGACGGGTTGTAAACACCGTCAGCTTATCATCGCCGAATTCAAAATCAAGCTCTGCCCCTTCAGAACGGCCAATCCAGTTCACTTGTTGCGATTTTACTCTTTCAATAAAGTCCAAATCATCCAAATCACTGATTAAACGATCAGCATATTTGGTAATGGCTATCATCCATTGCTCTTTGTTTTTACGAACAACCTGAGCACCGCATCTTTCGCAACAGCCGTTGACAACTTCCTCATTAGCCAGCCCCACTTTGCAGGACGGACACCAGTTAATCGCAATTTTATCCTTATAAGCCAACCCTTTTTCAAAGAACTTAATGAACATCCATTGCGTCCATTTATAATACTCCGGAGAAGACGTATTAATACATCTGTCCCAATCAAAACTGAAACCGATTGACTTTAGCTGGCGGGTAAAGTTTTCAATATTGGCTTTGGTGGAAACGGCGGGATGGACACCGGTTTTAATCGCATAATTTTCGGCCGGAAGTCCGAAAGCGTCAAACCCCATCGGATATAACACGTTAAAACCCTGCATGCGTTTTTTGCGGGAGATAACGTCCAAAGCCGTATAAGAACGAGGATGCCCCACATGCAAACCGGCACCGGACGGATACGGAAATTCAACCAACGCGTAAAACTTTTCTTTATTTTTATCTATTTCGACCTTGTAAGCTTTTTCCGCTTCCCAAATTCTCTGCCACTTTTCCTCTATTTTATGGAAATTGTAACGTTCTTCCAAATCCCATTCTTTTTTCCATTCTTCAAAAGAAGCTTTGCCGTTATATCTCGCATTATTTGTAGTCATTTTTTATTATTCCTTTTCTGCTTCCGCATCTTTTATAAACATATCTTTGGCTTCGGTTAAAATTGCTTTTTCAATTTCATCGGACAATCTGCGGTCTGCCGCTTCGTCATTCCATTTCCCGTTAGCCCAAACTCTTTTGAACACGGAAACTTTTAAACAATCCGCCCGTAAATTTTTAGAAAGGATATGAACGGTAATTTTAAACTGTTCATTGCTGATTCCGTTAACGGCTGCCCAGTCGGTAACCAACACGCCCGTCTGTGAATCAACGCTGGCCAATGGCATAAATGACAATTTTTTCAAACTTGCCCGCCACAAAAACGGATTAACGCCGATTTTAACTTCAGGCTCCTCAACCTGTTGTTCTTCCTGCCCGGAAGAAGAAAACGGATTAAGCGACGACCATGACCAGGAAGGCATCCAAGAACAGGCCGGTGTTAAAAACAAAACGGCCAAAACCATACTCAGCTGTTTTTTCATTTGTCAAAACTCTTTCTAAAAAATTATCAACTATGCACAAATTATAATAATTTAAACTAAATGGCAATAGCAATGCTGTATTTTCTCACTTGTAATTAAACAAACATCTGCTTACAATAGGCCAAACAAAACAAGAGAAAACACAAATGCCGGACACCAGAAAAACAGCCATAGAAATTTTACAAAACATTCTTGAAAAAAAACAATTTTTCAAAGAAGCAAAAAACAGTGTTTCCGCTCCGGAAAATCAGGATTCCGCTTTTCTTAACATGCTGGTTCTGACCACGCTCCGCCGGCTTGTTTTCATTAAAAAAACCTTGCACAAATACGCCAAAAAGAAACTTCCCGCAAAAGCGGCTTATGCCAATTACGCCCTGTTTCTCGGCATATCCGAACTTCTGTTCATGAACACACCGGACTATGCCGTTATCAACAGTTACGTTAACCTGGCCAAACAACAAACCGATAAATTTGTTGCCGGATTTGTAAACGCCGTTTTAAGAAAAATTGCCGCCGATAAAGACGAAATCCTTGCCGAAGATTCCGGAGAATTTTTTACTTCCGAATTTTTTAAAATTCTCAACACCGGCTACGGCAAAAAAACCGTTGCCAAAATACAGCTCTCTGCACAACAGGAACCCCCGTTGGACATTACCGTCAAACAATTACCCGAAATTTGGGCCGAAAAGCTCGGCGGAACTGTTTTGACAAACGGCAGCATCCGCCTGAAAAATAATGCAAAAATTCCGGAACTTCCGGGATATGACGACGGCGAATGGTGGGTTCAAGATGCCGCTGCCTCGCTGGCCGTTAAGGCTCTCGGCAAAATTTCCGGCCAAAGAGTTTTAGACTTGTGTGCCGCACCGGGAGGAAAAACCGCTCAATTAATCGCGGCCGGAGCTAAGACGACAGCTCTGGACATTTCCGACAAACGCCTTATAACCCTGGATGAAAATCTAAACCGTCTAAACTTCCAAACCGAACGGACAATTTGTGCCGACGCCCTGGAATACCTGAAAAATTTCGATGAAGAACCATACGACATTATTTTATTGGATGCCCCTTGCTCGGCAACCGGAACACTCCGCCGCCACCCGGAAACGGTTCATATTAAATCGTCGGCAGACATCCAAAAAATGGCGGCTTTACAAAAGCAGCTTCTGAATTTGGCGGGAAAAGCCCTGAAAAACAACGGGATTTTACTCTATTGCACCTGCTCCATCTCCAAAATCGAAGGAGAAAATCAAATCGCCGAATTTCTGAAAGACAATCATAACTTCAAACTTCTGCCGATTAAAAATATCGGATTCAAAGAAGCGGAAACCCCTGAAGGATATATCCGCACCCTTCCGTTCCATTTGGCGGAACAAGGCGGAATGGATGCGTTTTTCATCGCAAAATTACAAAAAGAGGCCTAAATGTTTTTCAAAAAAATAAATAACAAAAATAAAACCGAAGAAACCCTGTCCGCAGAAGTTTCCGAACAAATGCCCGAAAAGCACGCCCCTGTTTACATCATCGGAGACAATGCTCTGACGTGTTATCTGGCGGCAAAAATTGCCCCTGTCAGAAAAACAATAATCATATCCGGAACATCTGAAAACACCAGTTTAAGCACAAACGGCATTACTTTCAAAGAAGAACGCACCCTACAAAAAAAACACTGTACTTTCCAAACCTCTTTTATGATTCGGGAAAAACCGGAGGCAGTTATCATTGCCGCATCGCCTCACAAAATAAAAGCGGCAACTGCCGCCGCCGCATCCAAAAACATCGGCGACGCTCCCATTTTATGTTTTACGCCATTGAAAAACTTCAATCTGTTTACCGGACTTTTTAACGAAAATATCTTCAGAGCTTTTTTTGACGGTTATTTAAGCCTTGAAAACCAATTGTTGTCCCAATTGGGCAGACAACCTTCCGTAACACTGTGCATGGATGAGAAAAATTCCTGTTTTCCCGTTATTAAAGAGCTTTTTTCAGCCTCCGACATTGCCATACATCCGGAAACAAATGAGACTTCCGCTTTCTGGAACTATCTTACCCCCTATGCCGCCGGTTCCCTTTTATCGGCATATTTCAACAAAAATCTGGCTCTCATAACCAAAGACAAATCCCTGCGGGATAATATAAAACCTTTGGTAAAAGAATTATGTGCCATTGCCCGCTCAGAAATCGAGACAATCAATGAGGATGATATTCTGAAAAAACTGTATAACACACCAAACAGTTATGTTTACCCGCTTCAGGCAGAATTCAGCCTTGGCAAAATAGGCGAACTGGATTCTCTCTCGTCTTGTTTTCTGGATATTTCTCAAAAGAAAAAACTGCCGGACACTGAAATCCGCAAAATTCTGAATAAATTATATAACATTATCTTAGCATAACCGATGAATGTTTATTGAAGAAAAACGCAAAACATATTATAAAAACATCAGACAGTAAAAATCAGAGGAAAACACCATGGAAATAAAATATCTGATAACCTTCGCGTCCTTTATCCTGACTTTCTCCGCCGGATTTTTCTGGTTAAGTGCCTATTCCAAACATATCTCCGACTTTGAACCGTCTTCCGCAACGGCAAAAGACAGTTTTCTTCCGCTGTTTGTTATCCTGTTCGTTTCTTTTTCGGCATTGTTTTTTACCAACAAACAATTTTTTGACTTTATTTATCATCCGCAATACTGGTCACTGTTAGCTGCTTTTCTGGCTGCCGGCCTGATTTACCTGGGTTCCCTTTTCAAAAAAAGCGAAAAATATACTCCGCTGATAATTCTGACCGCGGCAATCGGCTGTTCCTTTTTGCTTCCGAAAGACTTTCTCTTATTTGAAGGCAATCTGCCGCTTATCTTGGATCGCACCTGCATTATCCTGTTGTGGTTTCTGTTTAGTTTCTCCTACAAATACATGAACGGAATTGACGGAATATTAAGCTTACAGACAGCTACCTCCGGAGCCGGCATTTTCTTCATCTCACTGTTAGGCGGTGCTCCTCTTTTGTTAGGTAATTACGCCCTTGCTTTAGTCGGAACAGCTTTGGCATTTATGGCTTTCAGTTGGTATCCTGCCCGCATTGTCTTAAAACAAGGAGCCGCTTCCGCACTGGGATTTATTGTCGCTTGGCTGATTATCCAGTCTTCAGTTGAAAAAGCCGCTTCCTGTAACCTTATTTTCAACTTATTCTTTATCTCGGAAGTTATATGGGCGGCGGCTCTGAAACTGACAAGACGTCCGCAGTATAAAAACATTATGTCCAACACTCACTATTACCAGGCTAACGTTTCCGGATTGGCTCCAAATCTGATTTGCAATGCCACCGCTAAACTGCAGGCATTATTATTGATTTTGGGAACATTCCAGGTTTATGCACCTAACGCCTATTCTTTGCCGGCCATATCTTTTGTTTTAACCCTGTGGTTCAGCAATAAGATAAAAAACTGGCAGGAAGAAACTGTCAGCTTAAAAGAAATAAACACAAATTTCATCCGAGACATTAAAGAAAACGTCTCGGACATCAAACAGCACTTAAATCAGGACAAATAAGCAAATATGGAACTTCTGGACTGGATAAAAACAAACTTCGTCAAAAACGGAAAATCATCATCTGAAAAGATTTCCGTTCAGGATGAATTGCACCGTCCGAAGTTCAAAATTGTTGTCATAGAATTCAGCGATAACGTCGAAAGCAGTTCCGGCGAAACCGTCGCCAGAATGTTAAGTAAAAAAAACGGACTGGCAGTTTCATACTTTGACGAACCGTTTTCTAAAACATTTTTAAATTTGGAAAGCCGCACTCTTTTTGACTTGATTGACAAAGGGCAGGATCTCTTGGATAAAAGCGGGGCAGACGTTCTGATTTGGGGGTATCGGGACGGAAATAAAATCCGTCTCAATTTTCAAACGGCCAAACAATATGAAAATGAAGATGCCGCCTTCGTTTCTCTGATGGACAGCCTTTACATCCCGGCACACATGACCCAAGACCAGGGAAATTTCCCGGATGCCGTATCCGAATTGATTTACGGAGCCGTCATCAGTGCCATCAACACGGACAGCAAAGAGACCAAAATTTATAAAAAATACCTTCTTAAAAAGATTATTGATAAACTGTCAAAAGACAATTCCGCCAAAAACTTATCCATAGAATACATGCCGTATGTTATGAACTTTCTCGGCATTATATATCTGAGTTACGCATACGAAAACAGTGATAATAAAGATTTTAAAATCGTAAAAAATCTTTTTGACACGGCAATCAAGCATCAAGACCTGATAACCAGTCAAATACACCTCGGCTGTATTTATAACCACCTCGGACAGTTATACGATTCGGCGGCAGAACACATGGAAAAAAAGCCGGCAAACTACTTCAGGGGAGCCATTGAGTATTACCGTTATGCTCAAAAATATTTAAGCAAATACAACTATCCTTATGATTACGGACAAATCTCCTACAAATTAGCCCGTCTGTATTTCAATTACTGGCGTCAAAAAGAAGATATTCAAGCTCTCCGTGATGCCGTATTTCAACTGAGAGAAGCCGAAAAAATTTATACTTACGCCCTTTTTCCTGAATTTTGGGCATCAATTCAGGGAGATTTGGGGCATCTTCTTTCATTGCTCGGCAATTTCAGCAAAAGCGAAGACATTTCCGAACTGGCGGTAACCTGCTATAAAAACCAACAAAAAATCATTACCGAAAGAAGGGATCCCTTGGCATGGGCAAAAATTCAAAGCCACATCGGAGAAATTTATTACCGCTTGGGCAAAGGCAATTATAACAAAGCCCTTTTGGAGGAATCTTTGGAGTATTTTCACGACGCTTTATATATTTTTGAAAACGTCGGCATGAACGATGAAGTTAAGCAATTGACGGTTAACATTGCCCGAGCCAGCCAAACACTAAATATGGCCTGATTTTTTTCATCTTTATTTTAAAAAAAATTAACATTTTCTCTGCTAAATTTAAGCGTTTTAAGATTCTAACCCATAAATGGACATAAGGTAATGCACTCTATCCACACGTTGATTATTGATTTGACGTTAATTACAATCTATGCCGGAATAACCACCCTCATATTCAAAAAGCTCAAACAGCCGACCGTATTGGGATATTTGCTGGCGGGTATTTTTGCCGGACCGTTTTTTAACTTTGTCCCAACGGTAAGCGATACGGAAAACCTTTCAATTTGGGCCGATATCGGCGTTATCTTTCTGTTGTTTGGATTAGGCTTGGAATTCAGTTTCAAAAAAATGATAAACGTCGGAAAATCCGCAATGATTACTGCCATGCTCAACATTTTGTTTATGTTGTTTTTGGGATATAACACCGGACTTCTGCTCGGCTGGCCAATGATAGACAGTTTCTTTCTGGGCAGCATGATATCTATGTCATCCACAACCATTATCATCAAAACATTTGAAGATTTAAACATAAAAAAACAAAAGTTTACCGACTTGGTCTTCGGCGTTTTGGTCGTGGAAGACATGGTCGGAATTTTGCTTTTGGTTTTGTTGCCGACCATTGCCCTGGGCAGTAACATTGACGGCACCAATCTGGTTATCAGCACCCTGAAACTTATTTTTTTCCTGGTGTTGTGCTTTGTTATCGGAATTTACATCGTCCCGACTTTTCTCAAAAAAATAACCAAATTCCTAACCGATGAAATGCTGCTCCTGATTACAATCAGCCTGTGTTTCGGAATGGTGCTTCTGGCTACCTCATCCGGTTTTTCATCAGCTCTGGGAGCTTTCATTATGGGATCAATTTTAGCGGAAACAGAGATTATCCACCGTATCGAAAATGTCATCAAACCGCTTAAAGACTTTTTCGGAGCCATTTTCTTCGTTTCCGTGGGTATGATGGTTGATCCTGCCATGTTCATTGAATATGCCAAACCAATCGGCGTCATAACCGTCATTGTCATTTGCGGAATAATCTCTTTTTCCAGCTTTGGCTTCATCATCTCCGGACAGAACTTAAAAACAGCTTTGCTCGGAGGCTTCTCCTTAGCCCAAGTCGGTGAATTTGCCTTCATTATCGCCAGCCTCGGCATGAGCATCGGCGTCCTCAACGCCCGGGTATACCCGATTATTGTCGCCGTATCGGTTATTACCACGTTTTTAACGCCGATGATGATAAAATCAGCAGAACCGGCCTATAAGATAATCGCCAAACTTCTGCCTGAATCCTGGAGCAAATACATTGAACAAAACTCCTCTTCTGCCAAAGAAACAAAAACCGAGGAAATGAGATGGAATCTCCTGTTCAAAAACTACTTCTCCCGACTAATCCTGTTTACAATGATATTATATACCATTATCGGATTGTCGGCATATTTCATCAAACCGTTTATTCACTCGCTGATGCCTAACCTTTTGGCCAGAATAGTGGTAACGGCAATCACTTTTGCCCTTATGTCTCCGTTCCTGAAAGCCCTCATCGGGTGGGAAACAATTCTTCCGTCATTCATTCGCGGAAAATTGATTTCATTAATCGCCAAGGTCATTCCGTCCGGAAATAAAGAAAGCCATTTGAAAAACATTGCCGACAAATTAAAAGCAAACATTGATTTTTGCACTGTTTCAGAAGAACAAAACGACAATATAAAAGACTACTTTATTTCCAACAATAAAATCGCCGCAATTTATTACAAACTCTGGAAAGCCAAAAAAGTTAACCGCCTGCCGTTAATGGTCTTAACCAGTTTTCGGCTGTTGGTCATTTCATTTTTCATTGTTACCGTCGTCCATCAGTTTTTAACCGAAAACCCAAAAGTTACCATGATTCTGGTTATTTCTTCCATTGTTTTGCTTTCTCAGTCTCGTTGGCTGCTGACACAATATATGAAAATAGAAGCCCAGTTCTTAAGCAACCTCAACGGACACTCCGAAACAAACGAAAACAAAGAAAAAACAGAAGAATAAACGGCCCAAACGCCTCTTGCCTTCTCCCAAAAAGAAAAGGTTACACAGACAAAAAGGGATTTTTTCGCATCGTAAGCCTCGCACTTCTTAAAATTGTGCTCGCCAACTATCTGCTCCGAACTCCACTCCGGGAATTCAAATTCCACCCCTCCTCATCATATATACTTAAGCCCTCCATAAAGGAGGGCTTAAGTATATATGGCGGTGTAGTAAATTGCGACGGTATTGGGCATACGAAAGGGTAAAAAATAAGCAACCTCCCTATTTTTGTATTGCTGGATATAATAATTTTCAAACACGTTAAGTTTCCTAATTTAAAAACGCTTGTAATAATGCTGTATAAAAAATATACTTTGAAAGTAATGTAATATCGATAACTTTAGCCATATGAATGCCCTCAAATGATAACAAACACAATGATAAAAGCTTTTTTAGAAGAGCTGAACGAATTAAAAGCCTCTATCAATTTTCCACCTAGAGCAAAAGAAAAAGCTCTACGAAACTTCATCAATAAAATTTCATCTATATCTGATCTCAATACCAGCATGAGACTAAAAAATATTCATATACCGCTTACTTATAACATTCCTTCTACTCCTTTTAATCAGGTTTCAGCAATTTTACTCGATTTAAATGAAGGGATGAAAATATCTAAAAATAAAAAAGACTTAGAAATACTAAAACTTTTAAAAAATAGATTTGAAAATATAGACTTTGACTTAGATATTGCAAAGATGATAACAGGAAGCAACAAAAATTTCCCTCGCAGAACTCCGAATGAAGTTGAGTATTTCTTTCAAGAACTAGAACTTCCAGCTAATGTAAGAAATTATATAGGAGATACTCGTCGCCCAAATGATGCATGGATAGCTGAAAGGTTAAAAGAAAATAGTATTACCGTAATATATCGCATCATCAAAGATGGGCTCTTTAAGAAAAAATATTTTAAGCAAACAAAAGAAATAGAAAAAGCTAAAAATGGATTAAGAGAATTTCTTGAAAACGGAACAAAAACCGTTAATTTATCTGATATCTTTAATCTCAATATAAAAAATGACCTTCTTTTCAACAAAAAAAGCTCGTCCTCCGATCATCGTTTAAATAACTTAATTGCTCAAGCAAAACAATCTTTTGTAGAAGGAAATAAACAACTTGCATTAGAAAAAATATGGGATGCTTTGGAAAGAACAAAAAGTCTAACCAACAAAAACAAGAAACAATCAATATCCACTATCATAACATTACTATCCGATGATATAAATAGCGACTTCTTTAACAATGAATTTAGAGAATTAACACAAATCGGAAATAACTATCAAATTCGACACTTTGAAAAAGGAGTAAAAGAAATTAAAGACGACCGCACTAAAGAGTATCTTTTCTTCCGTGCGTTAGGACTTATAGAGCTTGTTCTGGACAAAGTTTTAACATCTCAAAGTTCATAAAATATACCTTTTAATTTTTAGAAGATAGCTCACTCATTATATCCTCCCTTTGAAGTGATTCTCCCAAAATCGACATTGTATGTAAGTGCCATAATTTTTGCATTTTCCAATATAAAATGAGCTTGCCATAGTCATTCCGGCAAAGTCAACCGCCCGCAAAGCTCGCATTTCCACCGGATACAAAAAAAGACGCTGCAAACGAGCGTCTTTTTAATCAAAATGGCGGAGAGAGGGAGATTCGAACTCCCGGTACCCGTAAAGAGTACAATTGATTTCGAGTCAACCGCATTCGACCACTCTGCCATCTCTCCATGACAGATAGTTTTAATAACAATTGACGCATTTATCAAGAATTATTTAAAAACTTTAACTCTTTTCTCTATCGGTTCAAATGATTTATCATCCGCCGGAGCTTCAATACTTCCAAACGGCATCTGTGCTAACAATTGCCAGCTTTCCGGAAGTTTCCACTCCTTTACCACGGCTTCATCAATCAAAGGATTATAATGCTGCAAACTGGCCCCGATATTCTTCTCGGCCAAAGCCGTCCAAACAATATATTCCAACATTCCGTTTGACTGTAAAGACCATTTCGGAAAATTGGCGGCATATAACGGAAACTTTTCTTGCAGCCCGCGGACAATATCCATATCCTCAAAGAACAAAACGGTTCCCAAACCACTACGAAACGAATCAAGTTTCTTGGCTGTCGCAACAAAGGCCTTTTCAGGAACAATGGCTTTCAACGTTTCCGAAACAATATCCCAAAACCGCTGATAACTCTTCCCGAACAAAACAACCGCTCTTGCCGACTGGGAATTAAAAGCGGACGGACAATATTTGACAGCCTGCTCCACAAGCTCGACGATTTCCGTTTCACCCAAAATTTCTCTCTTGCCCAAACTATAAATAGATCTGCGTTTTTCCGTAAAATCCAAAAAATTATCTTTCATCACGATACCCCGTCAGAAAATTAAACCGAACCAATTCATCTCCTAAAGATAAATATTTAGAACCTCTGTCTTTTTCAAGAACATCAATATCTAAAAGTTCAATAAAAATTCCGACGACTTGATAATTTTCAACATCCTGATGGGCATACAAACGCCTGATTCTTAATTTAATTTCATCCTTATCTTTGTATGTCCCGAACATTTCCAACGGAATTGTATCAATCAGTTCATCAAAAGAATTAAAAACAAGAAGCCCTTTAACTTTGCAAAACAAACTTTCATTTGTCCGTGAATCAATAAATTCGATAATATCATTTAATTTGAGCTTCTGGCGTTTTTCATCCAGAAGACGCATATCCACTTTACGCTTTCCTTCTTTTATTAATCTAAAAGGAATACTGTATATCGGCATTTTATATTGCATGGATAAACCTTTCATAATCTTCTGACCTGAAAATTATAAAAGCTAAAATCCTAAAATTCAATAAAAACTACCGGTTGAAAACATTCAAAAAAGAAGTTAATTTTTCCCACCTGGTTAATGGTTTCGGCTCCGGGCGAAAAGCAAAATGTTTAAACAACAAATAATTAATAACCGTGATAACAACAATTGCAATCGCTTGAGAAACATAAATATTCCAAGAAAAACTCCCTGCCAAAATCTGTAAAATGACAACATTTATACCATAACTGACAGACCAGGTAGCAATACATTTCAAATATTCTTTCAGATGATTTCCCTCTGTCCGAAACACCAATGTTTTATATGCAAAAAAAGCAATTACCGATGACAATAGCCATGAAAACATTAAAATAATCTGATAATGGATAGCCCAAAGCAGCCCCAGTAAAACAAAGAGAACATACCTCAAACCCATATTGAAAAAACCGACGCTGACAAAACGAATTCTTTCATCCAAGCGAAACCAACCGGAAAACTTGTCTTTTTCTGCCATAAACATCCCAAAACTCTCCTGTATGTATTATGGAGTAAAAATAATCTCTCCAAGAGATTTATCAAGAGAAGATGCTTCCATGAATGGTAAGACCTTAAAGAAAACCCGATTTAAATCTTTTTCGTCCCCCATTCTCATTTTTTGCCTATAAAAAAAGCCTCCCTAAAGGAGGCATTTTTAATGGAGCGGGTGAAGGGATTCGAACCCTCGACATCAACCTTGGCAAGGTTGCGCTCTACCCCTGAGCTACGCCCGCATCTGTAGAACGAGATATTAATTACCATAATCAAAAAAAATTGCAAGCATTAATTTTAAAATTTTTCAAAAAAAAATACTAAAATTCCCGTCTTCAATCAAATTTAAGATTATAACTCAGTAATTCGGCAGTTGCGGAACATAAATTTCCCTTTTCTCTGGAAGTTCTATACCCTCAAATTTATCTTTTTCCAAATCATAAGTAATATGGACATAATCACAATTTTCAACTCGTTGCACCTGATATCCGAACACCTCCTCAATCAAAGAGGTAATTGCATGCCCGTGAGATGAAAGACCGATGGCCCGATAACTGTATTTTCCGCAAATATCCCGAATTGCATCAATAAAACGCAAAGCAACCTGATGAAGGCTCTCTCCTTCCGGAAAAGGAATATTCACATCTTGGTATGATTTCTTAAAATCAGGATAAACTTCTTCCCGTTCAAGGGTATAAAGACCGTTTAATATTCCATAGTCTACTTCTCTCAAACGACGATCAAACTCAAGCGGAACTTTTAATGTTTGAGCCACAATTTCTCCCGTCTGCTGAGCCCTCAGCAAATCAGAACTGATAATCAGTTTTATTTTCCGACCGGATAATTTCTCCGCCAGTTTTAAAGCCTGTTCTCTGCCTTGTACCGTCAACGGAACAGGATATTCGTGCTGCCCCTGCGGACGCCCTTCGGCATTCCAGATTGTTTGTCCGTGACGAAAAATATAAAAGTGTTTTTTCATACCCAATTTCCCATTTTTTTTAATTTTATCGCAAATAAGTTAATATTTGCTAACCCCATACACAAAAAACCCGCCAAACGGCGGGTCTAAAACAAAATGTTTTATAGAGGATGAAACACTACTTTCCTGTTCCGATATTGAGCAATTGCCCGGATTGAGAAGCTGAGAAGTTGACATAATTCCAATTCTTTGCGGAAGCGGCCAACTCTTTCTGCATCTCAATTTCTTTCAACCTCAGAATTTGAGGATTGTTGGCAAGAGCACGACCTTCAACTTCTATCGCTTTAGCACGACCTTCGGCCTCAATTCGCAATCTGTCTGCTTCACCTTGTGCTTCTGCAGCTTTCTTGCGGGCTTCGGCTTCTTTCTCGGCGACTTCGTTTTCACGTTGTTCTGCTCTCTGCTTAGCTTCAATCTTAGCGGAAATGGCATCCTTAACTTTCTCGGGAAGATTAATGGAAGAAAGATAAGTTACTTCCTTAATCCGGATACCGTGTTCGGCATATTTGACAGCCATAAGCCTTTGAACCTCGTTGCGAATACTGTCCTTTGCCGTACTGTAAACCATCTCTACCGGCATCTTCTCAACCACCTTGTTGAAGAAACTTCGAACATCTTTTCGCATAAAGTCTTGAACGATATCCTGAGGCTCTCGCTTAAAGTAACGATACATGGCAATCATCTTTTTTTCATCCTCGGCCATGAACTCGAACTCTATACCTATATCGGCACTGAGGTTTTGGCCTTCGGCTTGGAAAGAAACCTGCTCGTTAGCGGGAGAGTCTTTGGTCTCCTTCTCTGTCCAGCTATGCTGCTGCAAGTTGGACGGATAGATTTTGTAGGTAAAGTAGCCAAACCAGTGATCAGCATAGCGGCCGGGACCAAGGACTTCAATTTGTCCCTTTTTATCCCCGAGCTGATAAACCTTCAGGGCAACTTCTCCCGGTTCAACCTGTGTACAGGACACAAAACCCAGACTCAGAACAGCGATCATCACAATCGACACAAAATTTTTACTTGCTTTCATAAATAAAATTGAATTTAATTAGTGAATAAATTTGAATAAGTGTTCTCGAATTTTGGTTACTTATAGTCTTCTTCAGCAGCAGGCATCCACATTTGAATGAGGAACCATAACACCACAACCAACACGGCAAAACCGCAAACCATCAGCAGATCATCTGAGGAAGTAAAGAGCTGTGTTCCGAATGTTCCCCCTAAAAAGAAGATGAGCAGTGTAGCGACCAGTTTCCAGTACCAAGGCAGAATCTGTACCTTGACAACTTGATTTTTGAACCAAGATTTTTTCTTTTTCTTCTTTGTTCCCATTGTAAATTTATTTAAAGATTATGAAAACAATTAATAAAGGAAAGTTAAATGTTTTAACTCTATACAAAATTGTACTGTTTCCAAAATAATCATTTTCGCATAGAAAAAGAAATACCATAATTCACATTTTCTGTCAACTCTCCTTTATTAAAAATTTGTCTATTTTCGAAAATATTTTTATATCCATTATCGTACTTAATAAATTTTCCTCATAAACTCGGGATGTTCCGCAAAGAACGTTACAAAAAAAGAGAGTTGTTTTTAATACAACTCCCTTTTTCATTACTTTTTCAAATATGAGGCTAGAAACCCATGCCGCCCATACCGCCAGGCATAGCAGCTCCACCGCCGCAGTGGCATTCTTTTTGAGGGGCTTCGGTAACCATTGCTTCGGTTGTAATAACCAAACTTGCAACAGATGCAGCATCCTGCAAAGCCGTTCTTACAACCTTGGTCGGGTCAATAATACCGGCTTTAATCATATCGGTATATTCACCGGACTGAGCATTGAATCCATAATTGGTATCTTTGCCTTCCAAAAGTTTTCCGGCAACAACGGCACCATCCAAACCTGCGTTTTCAACAATCTGACGGATTGGAGCCTGGGTAGCTTTGCGAATAATATCAATACCCACTTTCTGATCCTGATTGACTGGGTTCAGATTGTCAAGAACACGGCCGCCGTAAAGCAAAGCAACACCGCCGCCGGCAACCACACCTTCTTTAACTGCCGCACGGGTAGCGTGCAAAGCATCATCAATACGGTCCTTCTTCTCTTTTACTTCTACTTCGGAAGCTCCGCCAACCTTGATAACGGCAACACCGCCGGATAATTTGGCTAATCTTTCCTGAAGCTTTTCACGGTCATATTCGGAAGAAGTTTCTTCAATTTCCTTGCGGATTTGAGCAGCACGGGCAGCAATTAAATCTTTTTCGCCGGCTCCGTCAATAATTGTGGTGTCTTCCTTAGTAATTTCAACACGTTTAGCCGTTCCGAGCATATCTAAAGTAACATTTTCGATTTTCATGCCGAGTTCATCGGAAATAACCTGTCCGCCGGTCAAAATGGCAATATCCTGCAACATGGCTTTGCGTCTGTCGCCAAAACCCGGAGCTTTAACGGCACAAACTTTCAAGCCGCCACGAATACGGTTAACAACCAAAGTTGCCAAAGCCTCGCCTTCAATATCCTCGGCCACAATAACCAAAGCACGTCCGGACTGAACAATTGCTTCCAAAACCGGAATTAACGGCTGTAAATTGGAGATTTTCTGATCATACAAAAGAATATACGGGCTTTCATATTCACAATTCATTTTTTCAGGATTGGTTACAAAGTAAGGAGACAGATAACCGCGATCAAACTGCATTCCTTCAACAACTTCCAATTCCGTTTCCAAGCCTTTGGCATCTTCAACGGTAATAACGCCCTCATTGCCTACTTTTTCCATTGCACGGGCTAAATATTCGCCGATTGTGCGATCGCCGTTAGCTGAAATTGTACCGACTTGGGCAATTTCTTCGGAAGTTTTAATTTCTTTGGAACGAGACTTAACATCTTCGACAACAGCCTCAACAGCCATATCAATACCGCGTTTCAAGTCCATAGGGTTCATGCCTGCGGCAACAGCTTTTGTTCCTTCCGTAATAATAGCTTCGGCCAAAACAGTTGCGGTTGTTGTTCCGTCCCCGGCCTTATCTGCGGTTTTCTGGGCAACTTCCTTAACCAACTGGGCACCCATATTTTCAAATTTATCGGACAATTCGATTTCTTTGGCAACGGAAACGCCGTCCTTAGTGATTTTAGGTGCTCCGTAAGATTTATCCAAAATGACATTACGACCTTTCGGGCCTAAAGTAACTTTAACTGTTTTAGCAAGAATTTGAACGCCTTTGAGCATTTTTGCCCGGGCATCCGTACCGAATTCAATATCTTTTGCAGCCATTTTATTTTCCTTTTTATCTAAAAAATTTTATTCTTCAATAACGCCTAAAATCTCAGGTTCTTTAATCAACAGATATGTTTCGCCTTCAAGCTTGACTTCTGTACCGGACCATTTACCGAAAAGTACTTTATCGCCGACTTTCACACCCATCGGAATAACTTTTCCTTCCGGAGAAACCATTCCCGGTCCGACAGCTTCCACAATACCTTCGCTCGGTTTCTCCTTAGCTGTATCCGGAATAATAATTCCCCCTGAAGTTTTTGTCAGTTCATCCAGTCTTCTGACGACCACACGGTCTTGTAACGGTCTGATTTTCATGTATCTAACTCCTTAGTTTCGTTTTTCTGATGATTAGGTAGGAATTAAAAACAGCGTTGTCAAGCTTTCAAATCATTTTTATAAAAAATATCTCAAAAAAGTTTTGACAAAATATCCCAAAAGAACTAGATTCAAAAGACTGAATGCTTACTATTCTGATACTTTGTCTATGACATATTATTAACTTAAAATACCCAGAGACATGAATGAATTACAAAAGAAACTGTTCGATTTGATTGGCAATAAAATTGTCTTTTCGGAATCTATCTTGGAAGCTTTTTTTGATGTATCGGATATCCTGTACGACAGAAAATCAGACTTTCGTCAGGCTATGCAAAACTTCATCCTGAATAAAGACGGCTGCCAAAAAGAAATCGTCTTTGACCCGAAGTACAAATACAAAAGCGACATTGAACGGCTTGCCCGTTATCAGCTTGAATTCTACCTCAGTGAAGAAGAAAAATGCAGCGTTGTGTCTGAATACTTTGAAACGCTTAAGTCCGTTATCAGTCGGGCTCCTTTGGGAACTTCCTACCGACTTTCTTTGGCAGAATACCAACTAATCCAACAAGTGGGGGATATGCGGTATGAGGAAATCAATCCCCGTATCCTGAGAGCCTGTATCTCAATCATGATTCTTTTTTATGAACACATCTCCCATAAAAAAGAATTGGATGAATTGCTGGACGCTCTCGACTTATCCAACATCAAACTCTAACCCGTCTCCGGAAAAACAAAATCCCCGTAAAGATTTTAACTTTACGGGGATTTTGTTTTATCTGCCCAAACTATATTCTGGACTTAAGCATAAACTGCCGTCTGACAATTTCCGACACCGCACTCATCAAAAAGCTGATAACGATGAGGAAAGAAACAAATACATAAGAAACAAAAAACAGCCATGCATGCGGATAAACCGCCATAACCGGACGAGCAATATCCGAAGCCCAGCCATCCAGAGTAAAAATCTGCAGCAACGCAAACAAAGCACTGCCCAAATTTGAAAACTCAACAAAAATATCACCGAACAAAGCAACTGACATAATTGCAAAAACATAAATAAATACGATAAACACCAAAAGCATAGCCATAAAATTCGGCAGTAAAGAAATAAAGGTGTTGATAACCTGCTTCAAACGGGAAAACTTGTTAATGTAACGAAGCAGACGGAACAAACGGAATGTTCTCAAAATAATAAAATAGCTCGTAAACGGCACAGATGAAATCGCAATAACCGTAAAATCAAAAACATTCCAGCCTGATTTAAAGAATTTTTTGCCGTAAGCATAAATTTTCATCATCATCTCGGCAATAAAGATAGCCATAAATAAACGATCCAAAACAAACAAATCGGCTTTCAGCGTTTCCGTAATAAATGCCGCCGTCATCAATCCGAGAATAACCGCATCCATCAAAATCAAAGACATAATCAGCCAGTCGAAACTTTTTCCCTCAACGAGCTTTTTGACTTTACGCTTATCTTTTTCCCAAGCTTTGCTTACCATTGTGTAAATCCTCTAAGTTTTTAAATTTTCTTTATTTTATCCTGATACTACAAAAAAGCAACAACTAATACGGCGGCTGTTACTGCCGGTCCGAAAGCTCCGGCTCTTTTTTTGCAGATTAATGCATATATCCCGAAAAAAAGACAAGATAAAATAATGACATATAACAAGTTTTCCAACCCCATCCAGGCACCAACGGCCGATAACAGCTTAATATCTCCGCCGCCGAACACGTCTTTGTTTTTCCAAACCAGAAACAGACTGGCAAAAACCGGAACAACATAACCGCCCGCGGCACCGATAATACTGTCGGCAACGGCCGCACCGTTTCCCAAATACAAAGCAAAACATAAACCGCTCAGCAATAAAGGATATGTTAAAATATCCGGTAACAGAAACATTCTGTAATCAATCTCGGCCAATAAAACCATGAGCCACATAAAAGCCAAATACCAACCTGCATAACTGCTGCCGAAACGCATAAATGCCAAATAAGACAATACTCCGACAAACAGTCCGTACATCAGGCTACGTAAACGATAAGCTTTCATCAGCTTTGCATATTTCGGATTCTTTTTTCTCTTGTCCGCAGAAACCTTTTTTCCTGAACGAATAATCCTATATAAACCATACGCAGGCGTTGCCGGCATAAATTTCTCAAAACGACGGCTGATATAAGGAATTAACAAACCGAAAACCAAACCGTATAAAGCATAAACCATGGCAAATTCTCCTTTTTTGCCAACTTACCTGATTCTTGTTAATATTTAATAAACATCATGAAAAAGCCCCTCAAAAAGAGGGGCTTGGCATTACATGGCTTTAAGAATATATTCGCTGAGTTTTTCCGAAAAGAAAGATGAATCCGTAATGGCTTCCCCTTCGGCAATTTTTGCCTGATCAAGCAAAATACGGGAAATATCCTTAATCTCCTGTTCCTTATCCTTATTGTCCATACTATCCGCCATTTTAATAATAAGCGGATGATAAGGATTGATTTCCAAAATGCGGGAACTTGCAAAAGCTGTCTGCTGTTGGTGATTTCTCATCAATCGTTCCAAATGGATACTCATCTGCCCGTTTTCAACCGTTAAACTGGCAGGAGATTTCGTCAGCTTATCTGTTGTTGTAACCTTTGCCACCTCATCTTTAAAAAGCTCGGTCATCATATCCGTCAGTTTTTTCAGGCTTCCCTCATCGGCCTTCACATCATCTCTCTTCAAAGACAAATCCATATCCGCTTGAGAAATATGCTTAATGGCAAAATCCTTGTATTTAGTCAAAGTCTGCGTCCAAAACTCGTCAATCGGATCCGTTAACAGCAAAACCTCAATGTTTTTGGCTTTAAATGCTTCCAACTGCGGATTGTTAACCAAGGTTTTTACATCATCGCCGGTAATATAATAAACAGCCTTTTGTTCCGGCTGCATCCGGGCAATATACTCATCCAACGATGTTAATTTTTCGGCATCTGCCGTAGAAGCAAAGCGGGAAAGTTCCGCAATTTCCTCCCGATTCGAAAAATCTTCGTAAAGCCCTTCTTTAAAAGCAATTCCGAAAGCATTCCAAAACTTGATATAATCATCATAATCCTTGGAACGTTTTTTGAGTTCCTTTAAAATACGCGAAACCGTTCCCTGCCGGATTTTAGCAATCAATGGACTTTGCTGCAGCATTTCACGGGAAATATTCAACGGCAGATCCGAACTGTCAATAACCCCTTTTACAAAACGCAGATACGCTGGCAGCAATTCCTCAACTTTATCGGAAATAAAGACCCTGTTTACATACAATTTCAATCCCTGTTTGCGATCCGGCTGAAACAAATCATACGGCGTAACCGTCGGAATATAAAGCAGTCCGGTATACTCAATATTACCCTCCGCTTTAAAATGCAAAGTCATCCACGGATCATCAAAATTCTTGGAAATATGATGATAAAATTCTTTATACTGCTCTTGGGTAATTTCAGACTTATGCTTTGCCCACAAAGCCGAAGCCGTATTAACCGTTTCTTCCCCTGCTTTTCCCAGATCCAACACAATCGGATAATCAATATGGTCGGAATATGTCCGGATAATTTGCCGCAAATAAATCGTATCGGTAAAGTTCTTCTGATCTTCCTTCAAGAACAAAGTAATACTGGTACCGTTAGTCTCTTTTTCGGCCTCTGCAATTTCAAACCCGTCTATCCCGTTTGACGTCCAACTGTAAGCTTTGTCTTCTCCGGCTCTTCGGGTTAGGATTTCCACTTTGTCAGCCACCATAAACGCCGAATAAAACCCCACGCCGAACTGCCCGATTAAATCGACTGCCGAACCGTTTTCTTTCACATTTTTAACAAATTCCGCCGTTCCCGATTTGGCAATGGTTCCCAAATGATTGATTAAATCTTCGCGATTCATGCCGATACCGTTGTCGGCAATCGTCAGCGTATTGGCTTCCGCATTAGGGGTAACCGTAATTTTCAACTCCCCGGACTGCTTTGTAATATCCGGATGGGTCAAAGCCATGTATTTAAGCTTATCGCACGCATCAGAAGCATTGGAGATAAGCTCTCTCAAAAAAATCTGCTTTTCCGAATAAAGGGAATTAACCACAATATCCAGCATTTTGCTTACATCGGCCTGAAAATTCATTTTATCTGTCATTTTTTGCTCCCGGTAAAAAATTAATTACTACTTATATGGGAAGCAAAATCACAAATCGCAACATTTAAAAACAAAATACTTGATTTTATAAATAATCCCGTTAGATTGGGGAGTGAAATTTAACTAACCAATTGGGAGATAAAATATGGTTTCTGTTGTTAATGGCGACCTTTGCGTTAAATGTAAATCTTGTGCAGACGTTTGCCCTGTAGATGCTTTCCATGAAGGCGAATCTTATCTGGTTGTTGATCCGGATACTTGCATTGACTGCGGCGTTTGCATTTCCGAATGCCCTCAGGAAGCTATTTCTTCTGACAGCGATGCTGAAGAAAAATGGATTGAAATCAATGCTGAAAAAGCTAAAGAATGGCCAAACGCTAACGATTAATCTTTTTTCAGATGACAAAAAGGGGAGGCTTTCGATTGAAAGCATCCCCTTTTCTTTTGCCGATAAACAGTAAAACTACTTACCCCATGTATCCGGTGATTTCCGCCATTGTGCAAGCAGTTCCTTCTCTGCTTCGCCGAACAGCCCTTGAGCGGCAGCCACTTCAAGCAGCTCTGAATAGCCGCTGGCGGTATAAAGATCACACTTGGCAGCGAGAAAAGCCTCTTGAGCCTTCGGAAACTGATAGCTGAAGATAGCCACCATTCCGAGAACTTCGGCTCCGGCATCTCTGAGGGCTTGAACAGCCGCAAGAGAAGAGCCTCCGGTCGAGATGAGATCTTCGATAACCACAACCTTGTCGCCGGGCTTCACCACACCTTCGATCTTGTTCTGAAGACCGTGATCTTTCGCCGAAGAGCGAACGTATGCGAACGGCTTGTCGAGATTCTCTGCCACAATGGCACCCCAGGCAATCGCACCGGTAGCAACTCCGACGATACAGTCAGCACCGCTGAACTTATTGACTACCAGACGAGCCAGTGTCTCCGAGATAAGGAAACGGGCATCAGGATCAGAGAGAGCCTTGCGGTTATCACAGTAGATGGGACTTTTCCAGCCGGAAGCCCAGGTAAAGGGATCGTTCGGCTGAAGTTTCACGGCGTTAATAGCCAACAGTTGTTCTGCAATCTGTTTCATAACAAAAAAATTAAGTTTGACATAAAGCTAAATAAATTCTGCTAAAAAATACATCACTTACTTTTTTTGTCAATAAAAACTTGAAAAATATTTTTTTGTCGATATACTGCGGCTGTTTTTTAATAAACATTATGTCAAATTTAAAATTTTTCTGCGTATGAATTATTCAGATTTAGTGAAAGAAATTGCAAAAAAGCAATCCTTTTTGTGTGTCGGACTGGATACGGATTTCAACAAACTCCCTCCTCATCTGCAACAACTTGACCGCCAAGACGCGATGTTGACCTTCAACAAAGCCATCATCGATGCCACAGCTCCTTATGCCGTAGCTTACAAGCCCAATGTTGCTTTCTATGAAAGCGAAGGGATTGACGGTTGGGAAGTTCTTCGTCAGACAATCGAGTATATCAAGGAGAAATACCCCGACACCCTCGTCATTGCCGACGCCAAACGCGGCGACATAGGTAACACCTCGGAAAGATACGCCCACACCTTCTTCGATCAACTCAACGCCGATGCGGTAACCGTTGCCCCTTACATGGGACATGACAGCATCTCCCCGTTCCTGAAACATGAAGGAAAATGGACAATCATCCTTGCCCTTACCTCAAACCCGGGCAGCTGCGATTTCCAGTTCATCACCAACGAAAACGGCGTCCCGCTCTTCCACCACGTTCTGAAAACGGCGGCCGGCTGGGGAAACAAAGAAAACACCATGTTCGTTGTCGGAGCAACCCAGGCCTGCATGCTGGAAGGAATCAGGCAAATCGTTCCCGAACACTTTCTCCTCGTTCCGGGCATCGGAGCACAGGGCGGAAGCTTGGAGGATGTCGCCTTATACGGCATGACGGAAAACTGCGGCCTGCTGGTCAATTCTTCCCGAGGCATCATCTATGCCTCTCACGAGGAAGACTTCGCCGAAGTTGCCGGTCAAAAAGCCGCCGAACTTCAGAAACAAATGGCCGAACTGCTTGAAGAATACTGCAATTTCTGACAAGAAGGACAAAATTTCCTTACAGCCTCTCTTCGGAGAGGCTTTTTTTATGTTGCAAAATCATACAAATTAAACTATTTCTGAAACAAGTTTTTAATTTAAATATTAAGGTAATAAAAATGATAAACAGAGATTCCACCGTATACGATGTTGTCGGAATAGGAAACGCCATTGTCGACGTATTGGCAAAAGTCGGCGAAGGTTTTATTTCAGAAAGAAAACTTGCCAAAGGGGCAATGACTTTGGTCGAAGCCGTTGATGCCGGAAAAATTTATAATGACATCATCCCGGAAAGAGAAGTTTCTGGCGGCTCTTCCGCCAATACCGTTGCCGGATTATCCTCTTTCGGCGTATCATGTGCTTTCATCGGAAAAGTACATGATGATGAACTCGGACAAGAATTCAAACGCAGTATCGGAGCTTCCGGAGTGGATTTTTTCACCCAGCCTTTAAATCAGGGACCTTCAACCGGACGCAGTATCGTTTTGGTAACGCCGGATGCCGAACGCTCCATGTTTACTTATCTGGGAGCCGCAAAAAAACTCTCAGCCAAAGACATTGACGAAGAAACCATCCGTTCCGGAAAAATCATTTATCTTGAAGGATATTTGTGGGATGATTTCAGTGCCCAAAGAGCCATGCTCAAAGCTTGCAAACTGGCACAAAAGCACCATCGTAAAATTGCATTTTCCTTGTCAGACAAACTCTGCGTAGAACGGCATCGGGTCGAATTTATCAAATTAATCAAAAAATACGTTGATATTCTGTTCTGTAATGAAGATGAAATCAAAGCCCTGTTTCAGGAAGAAGACCTGTATAAGACACTGGATTTAATCAAGCATGACGTAGAAATTGCCGCTATTACCCGTAATATTCAAGGATCCGTTATTGTTAACGGCAGAGTTAAAATTTTCGTAGAAGCGGAAAAAGTTGAAGATGTGGTTGACACAACCGGTGCCGGAGACCTATACGCCGCAGGTTTTCTCTTCGGTTACACCACGGATCGCAGCTTGGGAACCTGTGCCATGATTGGCAGCATTGCAGCCGCAGAAATCATTACCCATTACGGTGCCCGGCCGGAAGTTTCCCTCCGCGGCTTTGTCCGTAATCAACTGCGAAAATACGGCAAAACCATCTGATTTAAAATGCCAAAGGCGGTCGATTGACCGCCTTTTTTAGGTTAAACAAAGGGAGAACTCCGGTCAGGAATTCGTGCCGAAGTCCTCCGGAACTCACTCTCTATTGCGTTTATGAACGAAAAGCCGTTTAAGTGCCCGGAAAATCCAAACCGTGTCCTTAATTAAGCTGACAAAAACATTGCCAATCCCTCGCAACACGCCGGCAAGGATAATAACCAGTCCTTGAACGGTATGCTCTCCCATTCCATACAATCCTATTGCAGAAAAGAAAAGGATAGCACGTCCCTGCCAATTTACGCTCGTCCAACAGGCTGCCAAAAGAGCAAATCCGAGAACAGCAAAAGTAAGCCGGACACAAAGGGCAACCGTTCTTGAGGGAATAATCTCCTCATCCGTCAGAAAAGACTTTCCAAGGTAAATATACCTCCAGCAAACCCAGCAGAAATAAACCGCCAGCACAATCAGCAACGTGATTGCAAGTGCATTTTGCACCCAAACAAGTGTACTCATAACGTTTTTAAGTTAAATGTGAATATGATTTTAAAAAGTTTTTTCCAGTTGATAATAAGCCCCATAAGGACAATATCGCAGAGTAAACACCATAAATATGGTGCCAAAAGAACCAATGGCCATTTAATCCAAGGACTTATCGTCCAATGAATAAAACTCCAATTCCAAACTGCCAGAAAAAACGAGCAGACCAGAATTCCAATCATAAACAGAAATTGGGTGAGCTCCATAATCCAGTCATCTTCACGGCGAATAGATTGGTATTGAACCACTATCCGGTAATAAAAATGAGAGATACAGGCTAAAACCCCAAAAGCACAAACTCCCCATCCCAGACAAAGAGCTGCAAATACGATAATTTCCAAAATTTTCAACATAGCCTTATAAATTTAGAACCTTTAAGTTAGACCATATTTTAGACAAAATCAACTAAAAACTTTAAAAAAATACAGTTATTTCTTGTAATTTAAAATCAAATTGGTATGTTAGGATGAATTTTTTAAAGAAAACAAACTCATGATCTGACAAGTATTTAGGGAATAAACAAATGAGTATGAGAAATATTGCCATCATCGCCCACGTTGACCACGGCAAAACAACGTTGGTTGATGGATTGTTAAAACAGAGCGGAACTTTCAGAGAAAATCAGAAAGTGGAAACTTGTGTTATGGATAGCAACGATTTGGAAAGAGAAAGAGGAATTACAATTCTTTCCAAATGCACTTCGGTAGACTGGAACGGAACGCATATTAATATTGTGGACACTCCGGGACACGCTGACTTCGGCGGCGAAGTCGAACGTATTTTATCCATGGTTGACGGTGTTGTTTTATTAGTTGACTCCTCCGAAGGACCTATGCCGCAAACCAAATTTGTACTGGGAAAAGCACTTAAAGTCGGCTTAAAACCTATCGTCGTAATTAACAAAGCCGATAAAGCCGATGCCCGTGTGGATGAAGTTTTGAACGAAATTTTCGATTTGTTCGTCAGCTTGAACGCTACCGACGAACAATTGGATTTCCCTGTTCTTTATGCTTCCGGACGCAACGGCTGGGCCGTTAAAGAAATGAACGACGAGAAAAAAGATTTGACTCCGCTGTTTGAATTGATTCTTTCTTATGTTCCGGAACCGAACTGCCAGCCGAACGAACCGTTTTCCATGCTGGCTACCACATTGGAAGCTGACAAGTTTATCGGACGCCTGTTAACGGGAAAAGTGCAATCAGGAACCTTGCACGTCAACGATATGGTAAAAGTTTTAAACGGAGACAATAAAGAACTTGAAAGAGTCAGAATCAGCAAAATCCTGGCCTATCAGGGCTTAAATCGTGTTGCTCTGGAAGAAGCTCACGCCGGCGATATTATTGCCGTTGCCGGTGTTGTCAAAGGAACTGTTGCCGACACAATTTGTGCCATGGAAGTAACCGATTCCATCCATGCCCAGCCGATTGACCCTCCGACATTGGCCATGACCTTCTCAATTAACGATTCTCCATTGGCCGGAAGAGAAGGAGACAAAGTAACTTCTCGTATGATTTGGGACAGATTGTGCAAAGAAGCCGAAGGAAATATCGCCCTCAAGATTTCCCGCACCGACACCACGGATTCTTTTGAAGTGGCCGGACGCGGCGAGCTACAGTTGGGCGTTCTGATTGAAACAATGCGTCGTGAAGGGTTTGAACTTTCTATTTCCCGTCCGAAAGTCTTGATGAAAAAAGACGAAAACGGACAACTTCTGGAACCGATTGAAGAAGTCGTCATTGATGTTGATGAAGAATTTTCCGGAACGGTTGTTGAGAAACTCGGACAAAAACGTGCTGAACTGATTGAGATGATTCCTTCTCAAATCGGTAACAAAGTCCGCTTGATTTTCAATGCTCCTTCCCGCGGTTTAATCGGATACCATTCCGAATTTTTAACTGATACCAGAGGCACCGGCGTCATGAACCGTTTGTTCAAAGCTTATGAACCATACAAAGGGGAAATAGACAGCCGCCGCAACGGTGTTCTGATTTCTTCCGAAGCCGGAACGGCAATTGCTTATTCTTTGTGGAAATTGCAAGACCGCGGCCCGATGTTCATTGACGCAAACTCTCCGGTTTATGTCGGCATGATTATCGGCGAACATACCAAGTCCAACGATTTGGAAGTTAACCCGACAAAATCAAAACAGCTAACCAATATCCGTGCTGCCGGAAAAGACGAAGCCATTGACTTGATTCCTCCTCGCAAACTGACGTTGGAACAAGGCCTGTCTTACATTCAGGAAGACGAACTTTTGGAAGTTACACCGAAATCCCTGCGTTTGAGAAAACGGATTCTCGACCCGATTTTGAGAAAACGCTCCAAACCGGGAGACAATCTCTAATCTAAAAAAGCCGGAAATCTCCGGCTTTTTTTATAGAATTGATTGATTAAATTAAAAGCCCCTCACTTGAGGGGCTTTGTTTAAGGTTTCAAAATCAGGAGAATTAATCTTTTTTTGATGATTCCAAATATTCCGCTTCCGCCTTCATCATCATATCATAAGCCTTGGAAGCGTTAAAACTTTTTAATACTCCGCTCACACACTCAAACGAAGGAGATGCCTTTTGTACATTTCCCACCCGTTTGGAATTATGAATCGGATTCTTTTTCAAACTCTTCACTCCTGCCTGCTGTTTGATCGAACGGCGGTCAAAGCCGGAGCCAGATTGTTAGCCATACCGGAATTCAATTTTCCGACCAATCGGCTGATTGGCGTTTTTTGTGCAAAATTCATCCAAGCCAATTCCACTTTTTTGCAGGCTCCTGAAGCCAGAAGCTTAACCCCCCCGGCAATTTTAGCGGCGGCCTGCTTGCCGGTCTTCAATACTCTTGTTAAGTATTTCAGACGTACCACTGATAAAATACTCATTCGGATTCTCCCAATTATTTAAATTTGTCATTTTGTCTATTATCGCAATAAAAATTAAATCTGTCAATAATAAATCTTAATCACAAACCCTTAAATCACATAGACTTTATTGCTTTTATACAATATAATCCGTCTAAATCAATAAAATAAGATTAACAAGTAACAAATTTTTACGAAAAATACTGAAAATTATGTCTTTATTCAAATCCATAGCCACTTTCGGAGGCTTTACCCTGCTCAGCCGCATTACCGGTTTCGGAAGGGATATGATTCTGGCAAATTTCTTGGGTGCCGGAGCTGTTTCAGACGCATTTTTTGTCGCATTCAAGCTTCCTAATTGTTTCAGAAGCCTTTTTGCCGAGGGGGCGTTTACTTCCGCCTTTGTTCCCATGCTGTCGCAAAAACTGGTCAGCGACGGCAAACAAAAATCCATGAACTTTGCCGCAGAAGCCATTTCCGTTCTGGCATTTTATCTGGCCTTATTTGTTTTGCTTATGGAAATTTTTATGCCTCAAGTCGTTGCCGTTTTGGCTCCGGGATTTGCAGAAAGCGGCGGAAAAGTCGAATTGGCGACAACCCTTTCCCGAATTACATTCCCGTTTTTGCTGTTTGTCTCAATCGTTTCTTTTCAGTCCGGTATTTTGAATTCACTCGGAAAATTTGCGGCTCCGGCTTCCGCACCGGTTATCTTAAACATAATGATGATTATTTCCGTTTTCATCTTCGTTCCGTTCAGCATAACCCCTGCCCATGGCATCGCCATCGGTGTATCCGTTGCCGGACTGCTGGAGATTCTTTGGCTCAGTTGGTTTCTGCATAAGGAAAACGTATATCTCAAACCACGTCTCAACATCGTCAAAATCAGCAAAGAAGCTGATATAAAAACCTTGTTCAAACGCATTACCCCGGGAATTTTGGGAGCCGGCGTTTATCAGCTCAATATGTTTGTAGACACCGTATTGGTTTCATTGGTAGGAACCGGAGCCATTTCCTGGTTGTATTATGCCAACAGAATGCAACAGCTTCCGCTCGGCGTTGTCGGAGCGGCCATCGGCGTAGCTCTGTTGCCGATTTTATCTAAACAGCTTAAAGCCGATGAAATTGACGAAGCCCGCAAAACCCAGGACAAAGCCGTTGAATACGGAGCATTGCTTTCCCTGCCGGCTGCCGTCGGACTGATTGTCCTTGCCGAACCGATTATCAACATTTTGTTCCAACACGGACGCTTTAACGATACCGATACCGTTATGACTGCCCGGGCGTTAATCGCCTATGCCGTCGGCCTTCCGCTTTACGTTTTGGTTAAAGCTCTCGCCCCGAATTTTTTCGCCCGCGGCGATACCAAAACACCGGTAAAATACAGCATTGTCGTTTTGCTGACTAATCTCGCTTTCTGCCTGATTCTGATGAAACCGTTCGGACACGTCGGCATTGCCTGTGCAACAACCATCGCCGCTTTTGTTTCTTTGTATCAATATATTCACGGCCTCAAAAAACGGGGACACTGGCAATTTTCGATTCCTTTAACTCAAAAGATTGGCAAAATAATCTTTTGCTCGGCCATTATGGGAGGCGTTATGTACGGAGCGGAATTCGCCATAAACATCCGGCTCGGCGATTGGCTGAACTGCCCGCTTCTGCCAAAATTGATTATTTTTGCATTTTTGGGAATATTGGGTGTTGCAAGTTTTCTGGTAATGACTAAACTAACAGGGGTACTAAATATCGCTGACATCTTAAAATCTTTGTTAAAAAGAAAAGGAAAAAACAATGCAGAACAAAAAGCTTAAGGATAAAGCTGAAAAAGTTTACGCTTTGGCAAAAGAAAAAATCATCAGTGCCGTCAAATTCTGCCGTAACATTAAATGGAAAGAACTCGGTAAACATCTGATGAATAATCCTTTTGAAAAAATTTTGGATTTTCTGACATCATGGTGGCACGCCATCATCATCTTTCTTGCCGTGCTGATTTTTGTTTATTATCCGATTGGAGGTCTGCTCGTCAGCAATATTGACCGCAACACGACTTATGAAGTCAAAAACGAACATCCTGAACAATCCGCCACGGTTGAAATGATGTCTTTCATCGTTGACAGAGAAGTTAATGAAAAAATCTGGACCCCGAACCTGCCGTTCTTCTTCCCGTCTTATTTTCTTGACAATATGCCGAATTTCCAACTCGGAATGTTTGAGGCTTTGAGCGACACCGCCGTCTCTTTCAGCAAAAGAATAGATAAAAAAATCAAAGTCGGCCAACGTCAATATCTGCAAGAAGCTGCCGAACTCCTCAAATACCCGGGAACAGTCTGGATGTTCTCGCCGGATAACAAGCTTATGCCGGCTCCTTCCGCCAACAACCAATACCGCAGAGCCCGCAAACGCCTGATTAAATTCAATCAGAGACTAAGCGAAGGAACCGACGTATTTTACAAAAACCCCCACGACCTGGCCTTCTTCCTGGTTAAAATCCGCCGCGATTTGGGTATCAGCTTAAAAACACTGCAAACACACGTCCGCGAAAACAGCAGCGATTGGCTCGATTTCAAGGCTGATAACATTTTTTACTATAATCAGGGAAAACTCTATGGTTATTACCTGCTTCTCAAAGCCATGGGTGCCGACTATAAAGATATTATCGTCAACACCGGACAATATCAAAACTGGACCAAACTGTTAAACGCCCTAGAAGGCGGCGTCAGTATTGATCCTATGATTGTCCGCAACGGAGAACTAAGCAGTTCAACCGCACCAAACCACTTGAGTTATTTGAGTTTCTACACCATAAAGGCTCAACATTTGGTTTCCAAAATTTCCCGTAATCTGGAATATAATCCGCAAAAAAGATAAGGACAGATAAATGCTGATAGAAACCCAAAATACCCCCGACGAAAACGTCATCAACTTTTTTCCGCCGGTTCAAATCTTAAAATCAGGTTCTGCCGAATTTGTCGATGCCAAATCTTTAAGAAAGTCTCCTTTGGCCGAAAAGCTGTTTGACATCGGAAATATCCGTTCCATATTCATTACCTCGGATATGATTTCCGTTACCAAAGAAAACAACGGCGACTGGGAAGATTTGAAGCCTCAAATTCTGGCAGAAATTATGGATTTCATATCCACCGGTGAAGAAGCTGTTATTTCTGTTCAAAATGACTCTTCCGATAACAACGAAGTCATTCAAAAAATCATCGGACTGCTTAACGCCCGCATTCGCCCGGCCGTAAAACAAGACGGCGGCGACATTGAATTTAAAAAATTTGAAAACGGCATTGTCTATGTGGTTATGAAAGGAAACTGTGCCGGTTGCCCTTATGCTCTGGTAACCTTGAAAGAAGGCGTTGAAAAAGTCCTTAAGGCCTATATCCCTGAAGTAAAAGCCGTAAAAAATTTTGATAAAGATGCTGAGTAAAAGCTTTAACATACTTTCGCTTCTGCTTTGTGTCTTCATTCTCGGAGCAGCTGCCGACAGACATTCCTCTTCCGACATGGTTGAAGAATACCGTCCGGACGGGCTTTATCTCAAAAATACCACTATTGATGAACTGGAAAAAATTTATTTCGTATATCAGTATAAAGACTATATCTTTATGCCGAACTGGACTTATCCTCCGATTTTTCTGCAAAATTTTCCCAAAGATTATTACAACCTGAAAGACACGAAAAAAAGAAACAAACTGTTTATTCAAATTCTCGCCCCATTGGCCTTGAAACTCGCCGATGAAACGCTCCGCGAAAGATACGAAATCATAGATATTCAAAATGAGTTTAAGAAGAATTTTGATTTAACTCCGCAACAAGAAAAATTTATTGAAGAAAAAGCCCAAAAATACGACATCTTTACAAGACTGAAAGGCAGCCGACGCTACGAATTGATATTCAAACAACTCTTGCTGAAAGTCGACAAAGTGCCGCCGTCCCTCTTAATCGGCGTTGCTGCCATTGAAAGCAACTGGGGGACATCCCGTCCGGTCAGGTTGGGCAATAACCTCTATAAAGAATTGGCCTGGAACACCGATGAAGGGCTAAAACCGGAGGGAGAAAACGAAGATGACAGCTATCGCATAAAAACCTTCCCTGATTTATATGAATCCATGAAATCTTATGCCCTTAAAATAAACTCAGACATCAATTTTGAATATATGCGTTTTTTACGTTCGGAATATCGCTGGCGGGAACAACCGGTATTGGGACGAACGATGGCTCACACGATGCTTTTTGCTTCTCCTTTGAAAAACTACGCCGGACTTCTTGACTACACCATCACCTTTTATGAACTGAACAATTTTGACGATGCTCTGCTCGGAACGGATGAAATCCCGGATAAAACCCGAAAATTAGGACAATAAAAGTGGATAAAACTGATTTTGTAACAAAAAATTAATTACACTTATGTAAAATAATAACATATCATGAAACTATGGTAACTTGGTGTGGGATAAAAACAATGGATAAAAGTAAGCTGACATTAGAAGATGTAAAAAATTTATCCCAAAATCCGTCTGTTGAAAACAAAACAGTTACGGTACAAAAAGTTACGGCTTATTATAACGGCAGCAAAATAACCGAAAAAGGATTGCGTCTGGCTGAAGACATTTTCCGCATTATGGTAGAAGACGTTGCCGTCAAAGTTCGCGAGATTCTCTCCGAAAGCCTGAAGAACTGCAAAAACATTCCGAAAGACATCGCCAATAAACTCATCAACGACAAAAATTCCGTCGCCATCCCTTTTATTAAATATTACACAAATCTGACCAAAGAAGATTTAATCAGCATTTTGGAAGCACAAAATATTGATAAGCAAAAAGCCGTCGCTCAACGTAAAAACTTATCGGAAGATATTTCTCAGTACATTGCCGAAAAATGTCCTGAAGAAGTTGTCGGCGTTTTAATATCCAATGATTCAGCAAACATCGTTGAAAGAACCTTCCATACAATCGTCAGCAAATACCCTGACAGCGAAAACATCAAAAAACGTTTGGTATATCGCTCCGAACTGCCGATTTCCGTCATTGAAAAAATCGTCAATTCCCTTTCGGAAGAATTGCAAAGACAATTACTCATCGCTCATAACCTGCCTAATAACATCGTAACCGACATTGTTGAACAGGTTAAAGAAAAAGCTACCTTGAAAATTTCGGAAGAATACAGTTCAGACAAACAAATCGAAGAACTCGTCCACCAGCTTTATACGTCAAACCGCCTGACACCGAACCTTGTCGTCCGGGCTGTCTGCATGGGAGACTTGAAGTTTTTCGAATACGCCTTGGTTTATCTGTCCAACACACCGATTACCGAAGTCAGAAAAATTCTTTCCAACATTCAATTGGATTTTATGATTCGCAACCTTCTCCGCAAGGCTTTCATTCCGAAATCCATGTTTCCGGCCGTATTCAGTGCTTTAAACGTCATTAAAGATATTCGTTTTGACTGCCGGAAAAGCGACCGGACATCTTTCACTCATAAAGTTATTGAAAGAATTCTGACAATCGGCAACGCCGGCGAAGAACTAAATGAAGAAGATATTGATTACCTCATCTCAAAAATAAGTTAATTGATTCTTTGTTAACCATATTTATATAATATAATTCAAGAGACTATCTTAACAGGGGATCGCTTTTGTCCGTAACGGAAAAACAAATATCTGAAATAATTAACCTCAATAATCTGATTATCAAGGAAAAGGACTATACCAAGATTATTGAGAAAATCATGCTGACGGCTCAAAACATCTGTTCGGCAGACTGCTGTTTTTTCTACACAATCAATGATGAACGTTTTCTGAGCCTTAATTTCAGCAACAACACCAGCCAGAGACTTTCAAAAAGCGGTTCTGACAACCTGACTCTTATGCCGACGGTCTTTCTCCCGGAAAAGAAAAGCAAAAAATTAAAATCTTTTGCCGAACTTTGTGCCATTAATAACGAAGTTATAAATGCCGTTAATATTTACTCCTACCCGGACATTAACAACGACTTTTTCTTGAACTACGATAAAAACAATAATTACAGCACCGTTTCCATTTTAACTCTGCCGATTATGGGACGCAAAGACAACATCGTCGGCATTGCCCAATTCACCAACCCGATTGACAATAACGGCAAAACAATCTCTTTTACCCTGGAAAATCAAAACACCGTCCAAGCTGTTTGCAATCTTATCGGCATTGTTCTGGAAAATCGCAAATTGGCCGAAGATTACGGTCAATTGCTGGAATCATTCATTGAGGTTTTGGCTCGGGCCATTGACGCCAAATCTCCTTACACTGGAGCCCACTGCCAAAGAGTTCCGGTTATCGCCAGACTTCTGGCCACCGCTGCCGTTCAACAGGAAACAGGCCCTCTACGCAATTTTGAAATGAGCAGCGAAGACTGGTATACACTTCATATTGCCTCTTGGCTTCACGACTGCGGCAAGGTAACCACCCCGGAATATATTGTAGATAAGGCAACCAAACTGGAAACCATTTACAACCGCATTCACGAAATCCGTAACCGTTTCGAAATCTTGAGACGGGACGCTCATATAGAATATTTGCAAAAACGGCTTGCCAATACCGATACACAGGAAAACCTCCAAGCAGAATTTGTTGCCAAAGTGGCACAGCTTGAAAAAGATTTTGACTTTGTTGCCCGCTGCAATACCGGAGACAATGAATTAAATGACGACGACATTGTTGAACTGGAAAGAATTTCCCAAAGACAATTCACCCGCTATTTTAACCGGATGAAAGGCCTCTCTTGGGCAGAGAGAGACAACGTAAAAGATGTCGAACTATATTCGCATCCCAGCCGCGAAAACCTGCTCCAAAACCGAGAGGACTTAATTTTCGGACAATACAATCACGGCGAACTTTATAATTTGGAAACCCGCCGCGGCACAATCAACAAAGAAGAACGGGAAAAAATTAACGAACATATCGTTGTTACCATTGATATGCTGAAAGCTCTGCCTTTCCCTAAAGAACTCTCCAAAGTCGTTGAATATGCCGGTGCCCACCACGAACGCGTTGACGGCAAAGGCTATCCAAACGGCTTAACCGGAGATGAAATGTCCGTTCCGGCCAAAATTATGGCGATTGCTGATATTTTTGAAGCCCTCACGGCCAATGACCGCCCGTATAAAGAACCTAAAAAACTCAGCCAAGTTCTTGCCATCTTGAAAGATATGAAAAACAACGGGCATATTGACCCTGATTTATACAATGTATTTATCTCCGGCAAAGTTTATATGGATTATGCCGAACAATACATTTCCCCTGAACAAATCGACGAGATTAACCCGGAAGATTATCTGTAAAGGAATTCCCATGACCAAGCTTAGAATAGAAACAATCCTTTGCCGGGCAGGCACCATGGATAATTACAGCTATCTGCTGATTGACGAAAACACCGGAACCTCCGCGGTCGTTGACCCGTCCGAAGTTGCTCCGATTGCCAACAAATGTAAAGAACTGGATATAATCCCCGATTACATCCTCAATACTCATCACCATTTTGACCATACGGACGGGAATCTCGATTTAAAAGAAATATATGGCTGCAAAATTGTCGGAGCGGCAGATGATGCCTATCGCATCCCCGGTATTGATATTCATGTAAAAGACGGAGAGACTTTTTCCCTCGGAGCAAGCAACGCTCAAATAATCCGGGCAGACGGACACACCACCGGACACATTCTTTGGTATTTTTCCGATACAAAAGCCCTGTTTACCGGAGATGTCCTGTTCAATCTGTGTATCGGCGGCTTATTTGAAGGAACTGTTGAACAAATGTTTACATCGCTCAATAAAATAAAACAACTTCCTGACGACGTCTTTTTCTATCCCGGACATGAATATACAATCCACGGGGTCGGCTTTGCCAAATACCTCCAGCCGGACAGTCCGGAACTGCAAAAATATCTGTCTTTCGCCCAGGAACGGTTATCAAAGGGATTGCCTGTTTCACCTACAAAATTATCGGAAGAAAAAGCCGTAAATCCATATCTCAAAGCCCAATCGGTGCAAGAATTGGAAAAATTATTCAACATTTAAACTGCACAAAAAATTAGACAAAAACATTTTTTTGTGATACCATAAGGTCATATTTAATAAAAATCCGGAGCACGAAATTATGAGTCAAATAGATAAATTCAACGCCAGATATGGCAACCGCGGAAAAAAATCATCAACAAACGAGCAAGAAAGTTCCGGTAGTACAGAAGCTCTGAAACTACACAAAAAATTGAAAGAGAATGGCTTAAAAGTCTCGCTTGACGATGTTATAAAATACTGCAGAGAAAAAGGTGGCATTGTCTCTTTTGAAGACGCTGTCGAAAGATTTACCCCAAAAAAAGAAAAAAAGACGACACTCCGCAGCTTCGACGATTTAACTCCGGAAATTTTAACTGATAAAGAAACATCTAAAGAGAAAAAAGATTCTGCTTCCCAAAAAACTGACACCCAAAAGAAAAAAAATCCGAAAAAGAAAAAGGAAGAAAGAAAAAACAATAAACAGGGAATGACTCTCGTTCTTAACGAAGAACAAGAACAAACGCCAAAAGAAAAAGAAAAAAAACAGACACAAGAACAAACAACAACCGACAACGAAACTTCGGAAGAAACCATTCAGATCAAAGAAAAAATCAAAAAAATAAAAGAAGAAAAACAATCGACTGAAACAAAAAAAGAAACCGTAAATACCGACGAAAGAAGCTGGCAGGAAAAATATCTCGATGCAATAACCGATATTTCCGATCGGGATATTGACAAAAAAAGCGATAAAAAACGCCGGATTTGCAAAGGCAAAATCAAAGACAAAGCTTTAGACGTCGAACTAACGCCAAATCCGGAAACAAAGAAAAGATATGAAAAACCGGCCCGTTACGAATTTCAGGAAAGCGAACAAAAAAATAAAATCGACGTAAAGGTCAAAGCCAAACAATACAAAGATTTCTTCATCCTTTTCAAAGCAGCCAAACAAAACGGTGTCGATTGTATTGAATTCAACCAGACGCAAACCGAAGAATTCAGAACTCTGGCTCTGGCCGCAGCTCTGTCTTTGGGACTGAAAGTAAAGAATGAACCGGGATTGATTAACATGAATGCGGAATGTTTGGAACATATGCCGCCTCGGGCAAAAGAAGCCTTGGAAAAGCATAATCAATCCATCCGCAAAAGAGTAGAACGGAATAAGGAACGGCTTAAAAAGAACCCTATCCGCGGCCGTCTGCTTCCTAAAGATGATACTGTTGTAAATGCCGCAGACAGATCTCCTGAAGAACAACTGGAAATCGAAAACAAACTTAAAGCAGAAAAAGCGGCAAAAAAAAGAGCTTGGGAAAACAAAAGAAGCCGATAATCAATATCCCCCAGTTTACCGGGGGATATTTTTTGCTATTTTTGTATCAGACAATATGAAAAAAATCTGAAGAAGAGTCATCTAATACAGATTTTATCAGTCTTTGCCAATCTGCACATTCCTGTTAATATGCACAGACAGAATAATGCCGAAACTGGCCATAATGGAAAGCATAACCGTTCCGCCATAAGAAATCAACGGCAGAGGAATTCCCACCACCGGCAAAAGTCCCAAAACCATGGCGATATTAATGAAAACATACATAAAATAGTTTGTCGCCAAACCAATGGCAACCAATTTTCCGAAATAACTGCTGCTCTTAAAAGCAAAAGAATAGGTATAAGCCAAAATAAGAACATTCAATATAACAATAGCTATTCCGCCAACCATTCCGAATTCTTCAGAAAGCATCGTGAAAATAAAGTCCGTATGTTTCTCCGGTAAAAAGTTCAAGTGGCTCTGCGTCCCTTTCAAGAATCCCTTTCCGAAAACGCCTCCGGAACCCAAAGCAATTTTTGATTGGATAATATGATATCCGGCTCCCAAAGGATCGCGTTCAGGATTCAAAAACGTCAATACACGGTTTTGCTGATATTCGTGCAGAAAATGCCAGGCAATCGGCATCATAATCAAAGCTCCCAACGCCAAAACGCCAAACTTCCATAACTGAACACCCACGGCAAAAAAGATTCCCGCCGTAGTAAAAATCAACATCAAAGAGGTTCCCAAGTCCGGCTGCATTACAATCAGAAAAGCCGGAAACAAAGCCATCAGCAACGGCGGAATAATTCCTTTAATGCTTTCAATGCTCTGCAAAGAAGACGTATGAAAATAGCGAGCCAAAACCAAAACCATGGCAATTTTCATCAATTCCGACGGCTGCAACTTAAAAAAGCCCAGATTTATCCAGCGTTGAGCACCCATTCCGATATGTCCGGTAACTTCCACAACAATCAAAAGGATTAACGTCAAAAAATAAAACACATAAGCATAACGCATTAAGAGTTTAATATCCGTCAACGCCAGAGCAATCATAATAACAAAACCCATGGCAAAACGAAGCAGTTGGTTTATGGCCCACGGACTCCAATGCCCGTTTGCGGCGGAATAAAGCGTAACAATTCCTATTGCCGCCAAAATAACAATAAACATCACATAAGAAAAACTGATGTTAAAAAATTTTTCCTTAAGTGTCAGGGTTTGGTTTCTAAAACTGGTTTCATAAGCTCTGTACATACAACTACCCCTATTTTATCTCTTCTTTTGTCGGATCTAGTTCAATCGCCGCCCGCAAAATTTTCCCGGCAATCGGAGCAGCCACCGATGAACCGCCACCGCCATGTTCAACCAAAACAGCCACGGCATATTTAGGATTGTCATGCGGAGCATAACCGACAAACAAGGCGTGGTTACGCAAATGCCACGGAAGTTCGGATTCTTTCAAAATACCGGTCTGACGTTCTTTCATCGAAATCCGGCGAACTTGTGTTGTTCCGGTTTTTCCGCCCATTCTTTGACCTTTATAATCAAACTGTGAAAGATAAGCCGTTCCGCCCGGTTTATTGACAACCGCAAACATTCCTTCTTTAATAATGTCCAAGTATTCTTTGGAAACATTGATTTTATTGATATTCTGCAATTCATCATCCGAAAGCTTGGTAAAAGTAGGTTTTACCTCATATCCGCCGTTAACCAAACGGGCCGTCATCGTCGCCAATTGCAGCGGCGTAGTCAAAATATACCCCTGCCCGATACCGGAAATAAGACTTTCCCCCTGTTGCCACGGCTCGCCAAAGCGTTTCAGTTTCCATTCTTTATCCGGAATTAACCCGTCTTTTTCATTATCCAAGCCAATATTAATTTTGCTCCCCAATCCAAAACGCCTTGCCATTTCGGCAATTTTCTCGATTCCGAGTTTCTGAGCCGTTTCATAGAAGAAAATATCGCAGGAGTGTTGTAAGGCTTCAACCACGTTAAGATACCCGTGCCCGACTTTTTTCCAACAGTGGAAAGCATGGTTTCCCAAAAACATTTTCCCGGCACAAAAAGAACGTGTATCCGGTTTAATGACCCCGGCTTCCAAACCGGCTAAGGCCACAATCATCTTAAATGTCGACCCCGGAGAATACAAGCCGGAAACAGCCTTATTGGATAACGGTTTCTTCATATTTCCGGTCAAAGCTTTCCATTCTTCGTTATTAAGCCCCTGTGCCAAAATGTTAGAATCAAAAGACGGAGCCGAAACAAAAGCTAAAATCTCGCCGGTATGAACGTCCAAAAGAACCGCAGCACCGCTTTCTTCGCCAAACAAATCAAAAGCCTTTTCCTGAAGGCGGCTGTCAATGGTCAAATCTTTTCGTTTTCCCGGAATACCGTCATTGCGTTCAATCTCTTTCATAATCCGGCCATAAGCGTTAACTTCCAGCTTCAAGTTACCGCCCTGACCACGCAAATCTTTTTCAAACAACTTTTCGATTCCCGATTTTCCGATTTTAAATCCCGGAACTTCCAATAACGGATCATCTTTAACATCCTTATCGGAAACAGAAGACACATATCCCAAAACATGAGCCATTTTTTCACCGAAAGGATAATAACGGCTCAAGCCTTCATCAATAATAATTCCCGGCAAATCAGATGCATGAAGCTGGATTCTGGAAACTTCTTCCCAAGTCAAATTATCTTTAATTTTAATCGGCACAAAACTGCGATTGCGTTTTAAATCTTTTTTGATTTTTTCTTCTTCGGCATCGCTCAAAGGCATAATTTTCTTAAAAGCATCAAGCGTTTCTTGCACATTCGGCGTCTGTTCCGCCACAATCAAAGCCTGAAAATTTTGCTTGTTGGTAGCTATTTGCACCTGATTGCGGTCATAAATCACGCCGCGGGGCGGAATCAGCAAACGAGTGGAAATTCGATTCTCATCGGCAAGCGTTTTATAACGATCAGCCTGATACACCTGAAGATAATATAAACGCCCGATAATGACAAACATCAGCACAAGCTTTCCGAAGGCCATTATCAGAGAGCGGAAGATTAAAACTTTTCCTTTATCATTATCTCTGTTCATCAGCCCTCATCTTTCATCAAAGCATTCTGCACAAAAGCATTAACCAGACTTAAAAAAGGATAAACCGCCACGGAAAACAAATAGCAGAACAGCACCGACGGCAACGGAATAAACTGGCTGTAATATACAGACACCAAAAGCCATCTGCTGAAAAAAGCAATCAATGCCAGCAGAGCAAAACCATACCACATAACCACAAACGGCTTTCCGTTAAAAAAGCGGGAAAGATTGCTGACCAACACATACAAGACCAAAAGAGCAAAAACGTTGGAACCGAAAGGGGCTGAAGAAATAATATCTTCAATCAAGCCCAAAAAATAAACCGACCCCAAATTAAAAACATCCGGACGATGAATCAGCCAAAAATAAACACAAATCATACCCATCGCCGGACGAATTCCCCCCATGCCGGCAATATTTAACGGAACATAAGATAAAAAGACCAATAACAGGGATGAAAACAATGGAAGCATCCGCTGAAAATACAACGTCAGATTTTCACTCCAATCATCACTCATCTTGTTTTCCTAAAACTCCGTCCTGTTCGGCGTGTTCCATCACATCATCCAAACCATAATCAACAATTTTCACATACTCCAAACGATCCAAATTGCTGAACGTCTTAATTTTAACATTGTTTTTTTCCGTAGAAACAATCTTTCCGATAGGGAGCCCCGGAGGAAACACACCGGCCACACCGGAAGTAACCACCCGGTCGCCGACAGTTAAAGACGCTTCCAAAGGAATAAAAATCATTTTCGGAACAGAAGTATTGTCTCCGGAGAGAATACCGCGAACGCGGGTTCTTTCCACCATAACCGGAATTTTGGAGTTGATGTCCGTAATTAAAATAATTTTGGAATACATTTTGCCGACTTGTTCTATTCGTCCGACAACACCGCTGTCGCTCAAAACGACCTGCCCTTTTTTCACCTTATTGGACAATCCCGTATAAGCGATAAGAGAATGAGAAAAAGCATCCCCCTCTTCGGCAATAACACGAGCCGTAACAAAAGTCGCTTCTGCCGGCGGCGTATAGTTTAATAAACCGGACAAAAGTTTGTTCTCAATTTCCAAAGCCCGAGCCCGGCTGGAAACCATAACCAAACGCCGGTTTTCATCACGAAGTTTCTGATTTTCCTTATAAACCTGTTTCAAATCACGAAAATAGTCATAAATACCGGCAACAACCCGTGCCGGAATAACCAGCACATCGACCAACGGGCTGACAACATCCGTTGCCACAGAGGAAGTCTTTTCAATAATTACCGTATCTGTTTTGTTAATAAGCATAAAAACAAATGCCGATAAAAACAAAATAACAATAGCAAACTTTTTTGCCAAAAGCCTGATATTGCTAAGATGAATGAATAAAACTTTCCGCCTTTTCATATAAAATTCCCGCTATAATAAACCTGGCAAGAACAATGAAGGGGCTTACCACGCTCCTTTTTTCTGCCAAATGTCAGAAAAAAGCAAGAGAGGAAACCCCTTTTTCATTCTTATTAGTACATTGTGGAAAGGATGCCTTTGAGCTTTCTGATTTCATCCAATGCCCGTCCGGTACCTTTAACAACGCAGGCCAAAGGCTCTTCGGCAATAGAAACAGGAAGTCCCGTTGCATTACGCAACACTTGATCCAAATTAGCCAGAAGGGCACCACCGCCGGTCAGGACAATACCTTTATCGACAATATCGGCCGCCAATTCCGGAGCTGTATTTTCCAAAGCAACTTTAACAGCCTCCACAATCTGAGAAACCGGCTCGGCAAGACTTTCGGCAACCTGACGTTCGGTAATGACAATTTCCTTAGGCACACCGTTCATTAAGTCACGACCTTTAATCTCTACTGTGCGGCCCTCACCTTTTTCCGGAGCACAAGCGGAACCGATTTCCTTTTTAATTTTCTCGGCACTGCCTTCGCCCACCAATAAGTTATGGTTACGACGGATATAGGAAATAATGGCACTATCCATCTTATCACCACCGACACGGACAGAACGAGCATAAACAATACCGCCCAGAGACAATACGGCAACTTCGGTCGTACCGCCGCCAATATCAACAACCATGCTTCCGGTTGGTTCTGTTACCGGCAAGTCAGCACCGATTGCGGCGGCCATAGGCTCTTCAATCAGCCAGACCTTACGGGCACCGGCAGCCTCAGCAGATTCTTGAATTGCTCTTCTTTCAACGGCCGTAGAACCGGAAGGAACACAAACAATAACCATCGGAGAAGCAAATGTCCGGCGATTATGCACTTTACGGATAAAGTATTTAATCATTTCTTCGGCGATTTCAAAGTCAGCAATAACGCCGTCCCGCAACGGACGAATGGCATGAATATTGCCCGGCGTACGGCCAAGCATTTGTTTAGCTTCGTTTCCGACAGCCAAAACCTGTTTCTTTCCGCGATATTCTTCAATAGCAACAACGGAAGGCTCATTTAAAACGATACCTTTGCCTTTCACATAGACCAGAGTATTCGCTGTACCCAAGTCAATCGCCATATCGGCTGACAACCACCCCATTAATTTTGAAATCATTTATTATTTCTCCGGATTATCTATACAAATTTCATTTATTAATAAACTTTTATAACCATATTGCTTATTGTGCAACTGTTATAATCGTTTTTTAACATCATTAATAATATTTTTTTGCCCTTTGTAACATTCTTTCAGAATCAGGTCGGTTTCAGGCTTGGAGGCAAACCATGTCCGCTGCCTTTTGGCATATTGCCGGGTATGCAGTTTTGCCAGTTCTGCTGCCGCATCCAAGGATATCTCTCCGTCCAAATATGCAAACAATTCGGGAACTCCCAAAGCCTTCATTGCCGGCAAGGCTCTGTCCAGCCCCAAATTATGAAGCTGTTGTGCCTCCTGAAGAGCACCTTGTTCCATCATCAAATCAAAACGGGCATTACAGCGTTCATCCAGTTCTGCCTTTTCCGGAAGAATTTTCACAACGGTAAAAACCGCGTCCGGCAGCCGTTTTATCATTGGTTCCTTATGCCAAGCCGATAAACTTCTCCCCGTATCAAGCCAGACTTCCCATGCCCGGCGAACCCTTGTCGTATCATTCGGACTTAGCCGCTCAAAAGATTCTTTATCAAAATCTTCCAATCGGCGGTGAAGCTCTTGAACGCCGATATCCTCAAGCATAGACATAACCTTGCGGCGAACATCGGCAGAAACTTCAGGTATTGGGGTTGTGCCGCTAATCAGATTATCAATATACAGCCCTGTTCCTCCCGCCAAAATCGGAATTTTACCGTCAGCATGGCACCTTTGAATTTCGGCAACCGCCAGATTAAGCCATTCAACCACCGACCCATTTTGAGCCGGAGAAAAAATTTCATACAGCCGATGAGGAACTCTTTTCCTGTCCTCCGCACAAGGCACAGCCGACAAAACAGGCATTCCCTGATATACCTGCATTGAGTCGGCATTGATAACTTCTCCGCCTAACGCTTCGGCCACATCCAATGCCAAACCTGATTTTCCGGAAGCCGTCGGACCGGCTATGACAATTGCGGAATTAATCGGCACGCAGCATTCTCCACCAATTCGGAACAAAGTTTTTCATAAGAAATGCCACAGTATTTTGCTTGCTCCGGCACTAAAGACAACGGGGTTAATCCCGGATTAGTGTTAATTTCCAACAAAACCACGCCATCCTTTTCGTTATACCGAAAATCACATCGTGAAACCGTATTGCACCCCAAAGCCTTATGCAGTTTTTCCGCATAGCGTTTCGCCGTCCGCTCTACGTCAGACGGAATTTCCGCCGGTAACACATGTCTGGTCATTCCGTCCGTATACTTGGCTTTATAATCATAAAAGGCCACCGTCGGACGCAGTTCCGTAACCGCCAACGCCTTTCCGTCAAGAACCGCTACCGTCAGCTCCTGCCCCTCCACATATTTTTCAATCAAGACTTCCGTGTTTTCGTCATCATAATGCACATTTTCCAAATCCGCCCCGTCCTTAATAATATAAACACCGACACTCGAACCATCGCTGACGGGTTTAATCACATATGGAATTGAAACAACCGTTCCCTCGCTTAGAAATTTTTTAAAAGTCATTTTTTCGCTCAGGGCAACGGTAATATTGTTTGTCCGGCAAACCTGCTTGGTCAAATCCTTGTCCATGCCCAAAGCGGATGTCTTAAGCCCCGAATGCGTATAAGGAATTTGCATCATGTCCAAAAAGCCTTGTATCGTCCCGTCTTCGCCATAATTGCCGTGCAAAGCGTTAAATACGACATCCGGCTTTTCCTTCTCTAAAACTTTGATAAACTCCGGAACCGAAACCAAATCGTGTCCGACAACATCATAACCGGAGTTTTTAAGTGCCTCGACGACACCCTTTCCGCTGACCAGACTGACTTCTCTTTCTGCCGAAAAACCGCCCATCAGCACTAAAACTTTCTTAGACATTTCATAAAATCCCTTTATTAAATATTTTTTTATGTTATGTTATCCAAAATTGTTTAAGAAAGACTAAAATAACATGAAAAAATATTGTCTGACACTGCTGTTTTTAAGCTTTTTCGCAGGAAACGCCCATGCTTTTAAAGTCAAACATGACTTCAGCGTTTTCATCGGTCCGTTCAACGCCAGCGAAACCAGTTTTGAATATGCCGTCTCCCCCAAAAACTACCATGTAAAATCGGAAGTAAAAACTTTCGGAATATTTGACACGCTTTACCCTTTTGAGGCTCAATACGCCACAACCGGCAACATAAAAAACAACAAATTGGAAACCACCAGCTACAAATATAAGTCGAAATCCCGTTTCAACCGCCGGGAAAAACTTCTGATTTATGATGACAACGGAATGCCTGTCTACCGTGTCAGTTCCAAAAACGGCAAAGAGAAAAAAGTCAATATTGAACCCAACATAAATAATGAAGACACCACAGACCTGCAAACCGTTTTTGCCGAAATGGCCCGGCAATACAGCCAAGTAAAATTTTGCGATTCCCGCTTGGAAGTTTTTGACGGCAAACGCCGTTTTGACGTCATTTTCCGCGATGAAGGACAAGAACAGCTGGACGCCGGAGAATACTCCCCTTTTAAAGGAACCGCCCATAAATGCTCCCTTTACATAGACAAACTTGGAAGCGAAGCGGAAGACCTGCTTTGGGAAGTCAGCTCTGACCGTCCGATTTATTTTTGGATATTAGAAGACGAGGCAAGCAAAGCTCCTTTCATCGCCAAAATAGAAATTGAATCCACCCCTTTGGGAAAACTACAGGTTTATACAAAAAACATCACTGTCGAGGATAATGAATAATGTTAGATAAAGCCGAATTATTGCTGCCGGCAGGCTCTCTGGTCAAGCTTAAAACCGCCATACTTTACGGTGCAGACGCCGTTTATGCCGGAACACCGGATATGTGCCTGAGATCACAATCCAAATTTTCAATTGAAGATTTAAAAGAAGGCATAGAATTTGTTCATCAGCACGGAAAAAAAATCTACCTGACTCTTAACTTGTTTATGCACAACCGCGATGTTGAAAAACTTCCTCAGTTTGTCGACACGCTGCGGCAGTTAAAGCCTGACGGCGTTCTCATTGCCGATCCCGGTGTTTTTCAATATGTTAAGGACAACGCTCCAGAGCTTAATTTGTTTGTTTCCACTCAAGCTAACATCTGCTCATACCAATCCGTTAAATTTTGGCAGAAGCAGGGAGCCAAACTTTGCGTCCTCGGCAGAGAAGTAACTTTCGAGGAAATGAAAGAAATCAGAGAAAAATGCCCGGACATTCTTTTGGAATGTTTTATGCACGGAGCTATGTGCATGTCTTACTCCGGACGTTGCCTGATTTCAAACTATCTGGCCGACCGCAGTGCCAACCAGGGCAAATGTGCCCACTGCTGCCGGTGGCACTATAAACTGCATTTGCGGCTGAAAGACGGGTCTGTTAAAGAAATAGAAATCAACGAACAAAACAAAGACGCGTTTGAATTTTTACTTGAAGAAGAATTCCGTCCGGGAGAATATTTTGAGGTTGTTGAAGACGAACACGGCGGCTATATGCTCAATTCCAAAGATATGTGCCTGATGCCGCGGCTGCCGGACTTATTAAATATCGGCATGGATTCGCTCAAAGTGGAAGGACGTAACAAAACCGAATACTATGCAGCCATCGTTGCCCGCACTTATCGTCAGGCAATAGACGACTACTATCATTCGCCCGAGACTTGGAATTATGAAAAATACATGGACGATCTATATACTCTTCAAAACCGCGGATACTGCCTCGGATTCCATGATGGAAAACTGACGAACATCAGCCAAAACTACGAATATACCCGCACTTTGGGCGATTGGCTTTTTGCCGGTTCTATCATTGAATGGCAGGGAAATGACGCCATATTTGAAGTTCGCAATTACATTGACAAAGGCGAGTTTATCGAATTTTTAATTCCGGGCAGTCTTGAAAACATCCGCTTAACTTTGAATGAATTTACCGATGCGGAAACCGGAGAAAAAACAGAAAAAGTTTCAGCCGGTCAAGGTAAAAAAATCAGAATATCCGCGGCAGCTTTCGGTAAAACGGCAGACGAAATCAAAAAGATTCTGCCGCAATATACCATTGCCCGAAAACTCTCCCCGCTCAAAGGAGAAAACGCGGAAATGCTCAAACATAAAAAAGCCGAATTCTGCGAACTTTGCAACAAATAGAACAAAGCCCTCTGTTGAGGGCTTTTTATTTAGTTCTTCAGCATTTGATGGATTTTATCTTTGGAATACTTGGTTCCGTTAACATTTAACACATCGCCTTCTTCCAAAAGTTTTTCCAACTGCCGGTAAATATGCAGTCTGTATTCGGCGTCTTTTCCCAGATACTTTTCTTCCAGTTCCAAAATCTGGGCAAACAAGGCCAACCGTTTGTTTCGGTCATATTCGTTATCAATACGCTCCGCCAAAGCATTAATTGCCACAAAAGCCGTTTTGTCGGAAAGGTCGCTCAACCGTTTCAAATTTCCTTTATCTCCGGCGGCTCGATAAACAGCCTTCAATTTATCACAAATCTCCAGAGTATTTTGACACTTGGCCAACACGGAAACCTCTTCTTTTGTAACATAATTGAGAGCTTTCTCATAAAGAGAAGCATAAATTTCCCCGTCATCTGTTTTTTCGGCCAACTCGGCATAAGCCCGGCGTTTATAGCTGTCATCCATATGCTCGATAATTTGCTCTTTCGCAGCTAGCCACTTGGCGTTATTGCCCATTTTCTTATAAGTATCGGCCATCCGCTGTAAAGCATTCATTTTTTCCGCATCATCCCTGGCTACCTGAAAAGAGGCTTCATAATATTTCAAAGCCGCCGTATAATTGGCAGAATCAAAAGGAAAGCCGGAATCTTTCGTATTTTTTGAAACCAACGCGTCGCCGATGTTGTTATATGTCCAATACATTACCATGTTTCGCTTTGTACTGTCATCCATCAAACAGTCTTGGGAACTAAAACAAAAATTGATAACGGCATCATAGGCTTTTATCTTCTCATCAAGATTTGAAGCCATATCCGCGGCAGAATTCGCCACACGGTAAGCCTGCAGCAAATCCACTGGTTTAGTTTTGATTCTCTCGTTGATTCTCATTGCAGTCACCTCAATAGGATTTCTTTAATTAAGACCACCGGTTTTAAGACAATAATCTTCTCTTTTAAGATTATATTTGGCATGCACTTCGCAATCTTCACAAAGGCAGCCTTTGTCTTCATGAATACAATCACTTTTGCTGAAAGCACAATACATGCCTTCAAAATGTTCGGAATCTTCAAAACCTTCCATTAACTTATACAAATTGGAAGCCATGTTTTTAATTTTACATCCCGTTGTATAAGACGGGCAATGCATACATTGGCATAACTTTAAATTTTCTTTGCTTTTTTCGACTTGCATTTTCATACTCCTTTTTTCATTTCTCTACAAATAAGAAGTATGTTCGATTTGTCCGAAAACAATTAGTCAATTAGGATTAGTCAGACTCTTTTAAAAACACCGTCCGCAATCGGGGGAAGAAAACCGCTCAAACGTCCGACCACAAAATTAACGCTGTCCACCCGAGCCAAAGAGGGACCCGTATGGCAGGCCAAAATCATCTTATCGACAGCTTCTTCTTCTCCTCGCATCAGAATTTCCACACTGCCGTCGCATTCATTATGCACCCAGCCGGAAATTCCTCCGATTTCAGCGGCTTTTTTAACAGCCCAATACCGAAAACCGATACCTTGCACCCTGCCTTTGATTTTGATATAAACTTCCTTCATTTACTTAAGAAAAGCCTCAATATCAGACAATTCATTCCTTATTACCGTCCGGCGTTTAACCGCTTCTTCATCCGAACCCCATTTTTCATTCTGCCATAATTCATCCAAAAAAGCGGCCTGAAAAGCTTCTTCCGCATTTATCCGGCCTTTGACCATTGCCATTGCCAATAATACGGATTTCATATTCAACGCGGCAGAATAAAAAGCGGCTAACTCTTTATCAGAAAGACTATCCAAAAAAACTTTCAAACGATAAGCAGAAGTTTTGGCCTCTTCCAGAACATCCAATGTCTTTGTATGTTTAAATTCGGCCTGAATAGCCTCGTTTGCCCAACGGATAATCGGAGACCAAACTTCTTCCTGTCTGGAAACAAGTTCTTTATCCGTTCCCCAAAAAAGAAGCAAATCCGTCTCAGAAAACTGAACCAGCCTGTTTATGATTTCTTCACGATGAAGTTTCACATCCTTAACGGCCTCATCCAGATAGTGCGTCATTTAGTTCCCTTTCTTTTTGTTTCTGAAGATGTCAATAATATCCTGTCCTGTTTTCTTCAAATCTTTAATTCCCTGATTAACGGCGGCGGAAGTATCCTTATAAACATCCTGCCCCGCAGCCTGAACACCTGTCGGTTTAGGAAAACGGGAAGCATAAGGCGTTCCCTGCAAAGCCGTATAACAAGGCGACCCGTCCGCATCAAAGGCCAATTGCGTTCCCAAGAAAACCGGACCAGCCGTGGCAACGCCGACAATTGTCTTAATTGCCTGTTTATCGTCTATTGCGATAGAAGGCTTCTCAAGGGTTCCCTTAATCTTCACAAAAGAAGACAAAGCCTGCGTGATATTCGTATCAACCAATTTTCCGCTGAACGGACGGATACTGAAATCAATTTTATCATTAACCAGATTAACATTACCGTCGCTGACAATTGTCAACTGTGCAGCATTCAAAACGATTCCGTTAGGAAATACGGCCTTGCCGCCACCCAAATCCGTTCTGACCACACCGCATTTCAAATCAATTTCCTGACTTTTGCTCTGATTCAGTTTCAAAGCATTCAAAATCTGGGTAATGAAGTTTCCTTCCAAAAACTTCAGCGTCCCCGGATTAACTTTAGATTCTCCGACAATGGCAATAACCTGCCCTTTCAAAGCTTCGCTCAACTGACGATACGTTGCTCCGCTTCCGGAAATATCAATATGCAAATCCACATTTCCGCCGGAAACGATACCAAAATCGTTCTTGCCTTCAACAACAAATTCTTTATGCAGATTCTGCAAAAGCATATTTTTGCTGTCCGCTTTCAAGCTCATGGTTTGGGTGTTGGCGTTAACCTTCAAATCTGCATTAATATCCCCGCCGCCGAAATTAAGCTTCAACGGATTGACCGCTAAAATTCCATTCTGTAAAACCGCTCCGACAACCAGATTTTGAGCCGTCATTCCCGGTTCAATCACCAATTCTTTCACATTCAAATTAAGTTTGGCATTAAGCGTTTTCATCACCGAATAAGGGATTGCTGTCTCCGGAACCATAGTTACCGCTTGAGCTTCACTGATTAAAGACGGAAATTCAAAAGCAAAATTACTGTTTTGGCTGAAATTGGCCAAATTAATCTTATCACTTTTTAAATTTGCGGCAATACTCGGAATATTACCGGACAAATCCGCAGACACCGTCCCCGTAATCAGATTATTGACAATATTCAATGTCTGAATATCTGCCTTAACCTTAACAAGGCTGCCCTCAATTGTTGTTTTAAGGGTCGTTTCCGGAGCACCGAAATTTCCGGCCGGATTATAAATATTGGCATTAAAGGCAAAAGACGGATTACCCAGGATGTCCACAACATTACCGGCTAATTCCGCGTCAACATTAAACGCAGTGGCACTTAAAGAAAACGGATAAGCTTCTTTGCCGGAAAGCAATGAATTCAAAGACCCCAAAATAACATTTCCGGTAACTTTATCGTTATTGTAAACCACATTAAATTCGGCAGTCAAATCACTGTCCATGCTTTCCGCCGACATTCTGATGTTATTGATAATCAGATTAATATTCTGTTTTGCCTGTAAATCATTATACTGCACAACGCCATTGTCAATTGAAACGTTCTTTGCGGCAAAACCTGCCAAAGCCGCTGCGGCGGGAATGGCTTTCTTATCTGCTGCGGAAACCGAAGAGGTTACCGGAACATTTTTAACCTTACCTTTGACAACCGGTTCATTTTTTGAAAAATCCCAGTTAGCCTTTCCGTCGGCTGATACTTCCAGAAAAACTTCCGGACCGTTAAGCAGAACTTTGTCGATAACAATCTGTTTTTTGAACAACGGAGCCAAAGCAAATTTAACGTCCAAAGACTTAACCTTAATCATTTGCGGATTAGATGCCCATTCCGCATTGGCCAGCTCCACATCATTAATAATAATCGTCGGAACAAGCGAAATTCCGATACTGGCATCACCGTTTATGGAAAGCTTGCGGCCTAATTCTTTTTCTACCAAATCCGCGGCATAAGATTTATATTTGTTCAAATCAAAGCTATGAATAAAGTAATATCCCGGAATACCGATTAAAATAACCAAACCGAAAAATATAATACCCGCAACTTTCAAAAATCTTCCCATTTTTCTATCCTCTAAAATTTATTCCGACAGCGTTCAAACTCTGTTTAAAATGTTCCGGCAAATCCGCCTTTATCTCCAGATGCTTATTATATATAGCGGATAAATCAATTTTGTATGCATGCAGATGAAGTTTATCCGATAATTGTGAAAATCTTTGTCTTTCCGCCCCAAAATAACGGTCATCGCCCAAAATCGGCGTTCCGATGTATTCCAAATGAGCTCTTATCTGATGCGTCCTTCCGGTCAACGGGGATGCCTCAACCAAAGCAAACTTTTCGCCCACATTATCTAACACCCGATAAGTCGTAATTGCTTTTTTTCCGCCATCGCTGATAAGGCTTTTTTCTCCAACCTTTTCCAACGGAGCTTTAATTTCTCCGCTTTCCTTTTTAGGACAGCCGATTGTCAAAGCCAAATAGGTTTTCTGCAAATCATGTTCTCTAAACGCCTTGGTCAAAGCTTCTGCAGATTTTCGATTTCTGGCCAAGACCAAAATTCCGCTGGTATCTTTGTCGATTCGATGAACCAATTTAGGCTTTTCGTCTGCCTCAAAACATAAAGCTTCCAACATACCGTCAATATGACGAAGCGTATTGGTGCCACCCTGCACGGCCAAACCGGAAGGCTTATTTAACACGATAATGTCTTTATCTTTATAAATAACCAAAGACAAAATAAACTCCGCATCTTTGGCAGAAACACCTTTCTGATGAACGTCCGCTTGTTTTTCATCATCCAAAGGCGGCACACGCACTTCCTGCCCCGCTGCCAATTTTAAAGAAGCTTCGGCTTTTTTCCCGTCCACCTTGATTTGCTTTGTTCTCAGCAATTTTTGAAAACGGCCTAAACTCAATCCCGGATAATACTTTAAAAACCAACGGTTTAGCCTCATTCCGTCATCTTCGGTTTTCACTTTTTTTATTTCAACGCCCGCCATAGCAATCCTTTCTCAAATCTCTGGCAAATTTTAGAAAAAAACTGATAATTTGACAAGCCATTTAAACAACAAAACAACAGCGGCATCCTTTCAAGGACGACAGCTGTTGTTTTATTTTTTACTTACGGTATTTTCCCGACTTGGGAGAAGTATTGACCTTCCCAATCGTGCGGGGAACAAAATACCTTTTTTTGTGTTTTTTACCCGAGTTTTCATTTGACAATAACAAAACTGGAATTTCCTCCGATTTTGTTATTTTTAAACTCCGAGAAGATTGGTTTGGTTGAATTCCATACTCTTTCTTCAAATAGGAAACAATTTCCCTGGCCGTCTCTTCCGATAAATCACTATCCGCCTCTCTTAAGTTGGCAACGACCTCATCTTCAGATCCACCGAAAATTAAATCATTTGCAAACTCAAAATACATGGCCGCTAAGCTCATAGTAATAATTTTGTTCTTCATAACGTTGCTAAAAGTTTATAATTATACAAAATACAAAATTCTTATCTCAAAATCTTTTTCAAAAACTCAGCCTTCCAAGGCTTTTTTCTTTTTCTGCTTTTCAATCCGCAGATTATCAAAGTAATCTATCCGCTTTTTTACTTCCCGTTCAAAACCTCGGTCAACCGGATAATAAAGTTTAACGCGGCTCATTCCGTCCGGAAAATAATTCGCTCCGGAAAAACCGTCCTCACAATCGGGATCATATTCGTATCCTTCATGGTAACCCAATTGTTTCATCAACTTGGTCGGAGCATTAAGAATATTTTTCGGTGGCATCAGAGAACCTGTTTTACGAGCCAATTCACGAGCCTTGTGCATTGCTTTATAAACCGCAGCCGATTTTGGTGCCGTCGCCAAATAGGCTGTTAACTGCATTAATGCCAAATCTCCTTCAGGAGACCCCAAACGCTCATAAGTCTCCCAACATGAAATTGCCTGATTAACCGCATTCGGGTCAGCAAGAGAAACATCTTCCACGGCAAAACGGGTTAATCGGCGAAGCAGATATTTCGGGTCTTCCCCTGCTTCCAACATTCTGGCCACCCAATACAAAGCGGCGTCAACATCCGAACCCCGGAGAGATTTATGAACCGCGGAAATCAAATTATAATGGCCGTCCCGCCCCTTGTCATAGACAGGAGCCCGGGAACGAATAATTTTAACAATGCTGTCCTTGTCAAAAATTTCTTTATCTTTAGCATAAGCGAAAACACTCTCGGCTAAATTCAAAATATAGCGTCCGTCGCCATCGGCCGTATCTTTCATAAAAGTTCGGGCTTCTTCATCTACCGGAAGCTTTCTTCCCGTTTCTTTTTCGGCTCGCTGCAACAACTCTTCAAAATCATCGGCATTCAAACGGTTCAAGACAAAAACCTGACATCTTGAAAGCAAAGCCGCGTTTAACTCAAAAGACGGATTCTCTGTTGTCGCTCCGACTAAAATAATCGTTCCGTCTTCAACATACGGCAAAAAACCGTCCTGCTGAGATTTGTTAAAACGATGAATTTCATCCACAAACAGCAACGTGCCTTTACCCTGTGTCGCTCTTCGGTCTTGGGCATATTGAAATACTCTTTTCAAATCGGCCACGCCGGAAAATACCGCGGAAATCTGCTCAAAATATAAATTTGTATTTTCGGCAATCAAACGGGCAATCGTTGTCTTACCGCAACCCGGAGGCCCCCAGAGAATAAACGACGAAATTTTCCCGGATTTAATCATCCGTCCCAAAGGAGCATCATCTCCGATAATATGATTCTGTCCGACAACTTCTTTCAAAGTCTGCGGACGCATCCTGTCAGCCAAAGGCCTTTTAATCTGAGCTGAAAATAAAGTCTCTTCCATTTTCCGATTCTTTCAAACAATGCCGGTATATTAACAGAAAGCTTCAAAAAATTACAGCCCTTTTCCCATAGATTTCAGCATTTTCTTCTGAACCGCACCTTTTGAATTTTCAAAACGTTTCTTCTTGGCATACAATCTGCCCCGGGCATTATGTTTTTCATACATCCGGCGAAAACAAGCCACTTCATGAGCAATCTCCGGGGTATCATTTTCATTAAAACAATGCCAAAGCTCCGCCAAAGTCGTTGAACTCTGCAAATCATTATAGAAATCCAAAAGGCTGTCACCTTTGGTCCAAACCGCGTCTTTTTTAGCTTTAGCATATTCCGGAAACCATTCAAAACCCCGTTTGTCTTCAGGAACATCCTCATCAAAATAAAAATAATTCAAAAACTGCTCTTTATCATAACCGTGTTTTTTTACTAACTTTTCAGTATAAGTTACCAGCTTTTCAAAATCGGGACACTCTCCGTTCTCCATAAAATTCCGACGTACATTTTCCCTTCCCTGTTTTTCCCAGCTCTCCAACATTTTTACCAAAACAGGACAAGTATTGTAAAAAGCGTCATAAGTGCCCGCTCCTTCAACAAATTTTCTTTTGGAAGCCTTCAAAAGAAGTGCCTTATTCCGATCATAATCTTCCGGCGGAAGTTTCAATAAAACACAGGCAAAAGCAAAAACATCCGCATGAGCTTCCGTCTGATATATATGATAAATTTCCGCTTCCCGAAATTCTTCTTTCTCCTTTGCGGATATTTTTTCTCCGGCAGAGGTTTTATCGGCATAATCAATCACCTGCTGCTTAAATTCGCTAAAACAATTATACCGCTTTTGCAATACATGGCAGGCTTCATGATAAACCGTCGCGGCGGAAAAGAGCGGCGTAGCCTGAGAAGGAGACCATAAAATTATCGATTCGCCGCACCCGGAGGAAAAACAACGACCAACAAAATTCCCTCCGATTTCCTTAACATATTTCGTGTATTGCATTTTCCCGTTTTCATCAAAACGGCACACAGAGGCATTTTCAAGAACAGCTAAAGTCTTCGCCCCAAAAAGAGCATAACACTTATCCAGAAAATACGCATCGTCATAACTCTTTTTTCTCAGTCCGCTGTCTTCTCTTTGAATCATCCTGTCATAATTAACAAACAACGTCTGAAAATCCTTATTGTTGCAAAGTCTCTCTATCTGCTTCAAATCTTCTGAAACAAAAGCCTCAACTTCCGCGGCAAACCCGGAAACATGACAAAAAGGATAGCACCCCTTTTTAATGTAAGCTTTAATGTCTTCTGTTATTTGTTTTTTAGTATAATCAAACATTAAACAAACTACTTATCAAAAGGATTTTCCGAAGAAGAATCCGAAACGGAAAAAGAGTCTTCTTCCAACCACCAATCTCCGTCTTTTCCCGGAGTAATTTCCCGAAGTTCCTTCTTCTGATAAGCCTGCCAACGGGAAGAAATGTCGTCGGCCATGGCACTTTGTTCATCCGGAGTTTCCTGCATATTTTCAACCATTTCATCATACCGGTCTTCCAGATAATTATCGACATCTTCCTCTTTATTGACCGAAACTCCCGCTTCTTTAAGCACATCAAGCAATTGCGGAATCTCTACATCTTGAGAATTACGGCTTCCGACAATATTTTCATCCAAAAGATAACAACTGTCCATTGCCGCTTTTTCTTTTAATCTTTCATCTTTCAAAAAGAACATTGAATTGACTTTAATCGGCAGATGATAAAAACCTTCCGCCAAAAGCAAATGCTGTCCCTTTTTAACCTCCGAAAAACGGGAACGGCTCAGCAATCCTTGTGCGATTCGGTGATAATAATTGGCATCGGCCAAACCTTTCCGCACTTTATAAAATGCCCCGGTATCAACCGAAGGGATTTGCACGGATTTTGTTCCGTAAACCGCAAGTTTATTAAAATGCTCTCCCAAACGTTGGTTATTTTCGGCAAACATCAATTTATACGAAGTTGCACTGATGATTTCTTCCAAACCTTCAACACCATAATTGTTTTGAATATTTTTCAAACCGTCCGTTAACAATAAAAAAGACATATTCCGGCTTGGCCCATGGGTAAGTCCTTCCGACAATCGGGAAAATTTCGGCAACCGTTCAAAGTCATCCATAACAAACAACAGCGGAGCTTCTTTATTCTCACTTTCCCGAAGATTTTTCTCAATCAGCATATCAACAAAGAATTTAACCATAAACGCCGAAGAACGGCTGTCTGCAACCGTATACAGCGTAACCGGACGGAGTTTTCCATCCCGGGAAACCATCCCCCGCACCTGATTAAGGGAAATATCGCTCAATGACGTCCTTTCTCTGACGGAGTTTTTACGGAAAACCGACAAAGGAGCCAACATAAGCGTAAAAATAATTTTTCTCTGTTTGCGGGAAAGATAATATAAATGCTGCATAACCTGTAAAGCCCGTGAATTATAGCCGAAGAAAGCCGCCTCATTCAAAAGTTCTCCCAACAAAATTTTCCAACCGCCGACTTTTTCGGGATCATCATTCTGCATAATCATAAAATATCTTTGGATAAGACAATCCGCAAACATCGACAGGCAAAATTCCTTTCCCTGCCAAACCGCCGGAACATTATTCCAACTGCCGATCGGGAGATAATTGTCAATATTCAGCGTTCCCTCATTCAAATGGTTGATTGCCGATTCGGTATATTTCCTCGGCATAAGGGCATAATAACTCAGCAGCACATCTTTATCTTCTGGAGACAGCTTTCCTTTATCCAACAGTTCACTCAAAAAATAGTCGTTGGCACAAGCCTGATCTATTTTTGAACTGTAAAACTGCAACAACCCTTCCATGGCAGCACAGGCCATTTTTTCCCAATAGTTGTCTTTTTGTTTGGGCAGCAGATACTGTGCTATCTCGGAAAGGTATTTGTCTCTTTCCTCTCCTTTGGCAGGCATTTCTTTTTCAGACAAAGGATTCCAACGCGGCCAATATTCGCCTTTTACGGGATTATCCGTCAAACCCCAGTTAAAATAAAACACATTTCCCAATTGGGAACGATAACCGCTGGTATATTTTGCCAAAGCCCCGCTGCATTCGACAGAAACAATATTGACCTTATCGCTTTCTAAAATTGACGGAATGGCAACGGCAGTCGTTTTTCCCAGTCCCGGAGCTCCCCATACAAATACGGACAATGCCTTTTTCAGCCGCAGAACATTTCCCTGAAATTTTCCCAAAACCATTAAAAAGCCGGAAAGTATCCCCATCATTTTGACATCTTCCAACTTTGCATAACGATTATTCAGCCGATACCATAACACAAAAGAATAAGCACTTTTAACATAGGAACCATAAACAATGATGCAAAAGAGCAACGGCGGAATTATCGGAACAAAAGATGCCGCTTTTAACTGCGAAAAACGAAACGCCAAAGAAAAAACCCGCCACCACTCGGCATAAGCCGTAAATAAAAACAACGGTTCATTAAACAACCTTAAAATAAAATCACCGATTTGGTTGATTGTAACTTTGCTGATGCCTTCCTGCATCAAATGAGCCACGGAAAGGCAAAACACTCCGGAAATATAAAAACAGACAAAAGCCCAAAGCAAAAGCATAAATACCCATAAAAAAAATCCTTTTTGGTTTTTATCTAAAGTATACGCTTTTTCACTCATTCATCCGAACCTCTAATCGCGGGAACGATCCCTGGAGCTCATCATTCTTTCTGCAACATGCCGATTAACGTTTGCGGCCGGTTTTTCCTGAGTTTCCCTGCTGTTTTCCTTAATAACCTCATTTTGAAACTCACGTTTCTTTTCTTTCCGGGCTTCAAGCTCCTGACGCTTTCTTTCCTCAATCACTTTCCGCAGTTCGGCATTATGGTTTTTCTCTTCCGAATTGGTTTCCGTTTTAATCTTTTCCAATAATTCGGCATCTTTAACATCCGGCCGTTTTGCCGAACGCCGGAAAACTTTTTTACCCACATCCAAGAGCTGGTCTATACTGGTAAAATCCTTTGTCGTGTCCCAAATACCGTAATTCGTCGCATCGCCGAGAAAAAAGTCTGTCATATCAATTCCCTGATTCGCTTTGGCTTTTTTCTTTTTCGGAGCCATAATCCGTTTCAGTTCTTCGGCATTCGGAACCCGCCCCAACGCTTGGGCAATCTGCTGCGGAGTAATAATACATTCGCTTAAGTCGAGTTCCATAATATTAACGCCGGTAAAATCAACCCCGGTAAAGTCAACGCCTCTGAGATTAACATTCTTCAAATCAATTTTGGACAAGTCCAACAACGTCAAATTCAAACGTTGTAAATTAAGTTTATGCGGAAAATATTTTGCCAAATATTCAATCAGGCTCTGAAGTTCTTCCAAACCAATATCATCAATGGCAATATCCAGCAAAATGGCATCCTGAATATCGGCATCGGTTAAAACAACGCCTTTCAGATTAGCTCCGGTAAAATTTGTCCTTACCAGCTGGGCACCCGTCAAAACCGCACCGGACAAATCCGCTCCGGAAAGATTAGCATCTGTCAAAATCGCTCCGGAAAGATCAGCCCCTTTCAGATTGGCTCCCGTAAAATCCACTCCGGTCAAATTAGCTGCCGAAAAATTGGCATTTTCAAAATTTTCTCCCGAAAATTTTCCTTCCGCCAGATTTTTACCGCCAAAATCAATTCCTTTAGAGGCTAACGGATCTGCAATTTTCAGCAAAGCATCGGAACTTTCGTGCTGACCGACCGAAGACAGCGACTGGCTGGCCACCGCACTCCATGAAAAACCGCCGGTATCCGGCTCAAATAAAGAAGATGAAACCTGTTTTTGCCCGTTTGAAGACTGAGAAGACTTCACTTTGTCTCTCATGGAATTAATGTCAAAATCTTTCTTTCCGTTATCTGACATAAAAACATTAAGCTCCGGCTAAATAAATCAGATGCACGGCCGTGTTTTTCACAACCGTATTTGTTATATTAACCTAACAAATAAATTTTGACAAACATTTTTACAAAAATCTTGCTTACCGCAAAATACACTCGACCCGGTCGCGTCTCAGCTTATTGCAAATATCCCGAAAACCGCCGTCGGCGGAACGAATAACCAGACGATACATCGTTTTTTTATTAACTTTCGTTTTTTCGATAACCGGATTATATTCCCGAAACTGCGGATACAGTTCCTTTAACATGGCCCATTCCACATTGGCGTTTTCCGCTTGGCGATAAGAGCCCAACTGCATAATTTTCTTTTTATTAAACTCCTCGCCTTCATATAAATCAAAATTCGTCATCGGCTTGCTCGGCAAATCAATAACTTTTTTACCCGGCTTTTTCTCCGTCATAAGTTTTTCAAGCCAATCATCCTGCTTGGCCCACTTATTTTCAATCCGTTCTTCTTTTTTCTGCTCCTCGGGAACAGCTGCCAACATCTCCACAACATCCTGATTAAAACCGAGCTTTAACGTCGTCGCAATATCCTTAACCCTTGCTCGCAGCAATGTTTTGTTAAACGGAGAAAATCCGGCATAAAAATACAAAGAACGAATTGCCAAAGCCTGCTCTGCCAATATCTGACTTTCCTTTAATTCCGCAGAAAGCAAAGCTACTTTCAAGTTCAGCAGTTCTATTTTCTGTTCGGCGTTCAAGCGGTATCTCTTTTCCAGATTTTTAATTTCCTTTCGCAGAGAGTGAATATTTTTGGTTATCACTTCTTCATCATAATCAGCGGCTTTTACCAAATCAAAAGCCAATTCAACCTGCGTGAAAACGGCAATGGTTAACGCATCAAAAGCTTTAGATTTCAAAAGTTTTTTCTCTTCTGCTTTCGTACTGGCCTGATAAGCCATAACCGCATCCACCAAATCCACGGAAACTTTGTTGGCTCTCCGTTCAAGTTCTTCGGCATAAATCGGATCCTCTGCGTTATAACCGTTTATCTGCAAGCGTTCAAGTTCAGGATATGCCTTCAGCAAATTGGCTTCAACTTCCTGAAAAGAATAAGACTTGTTTAACTCTTTGGATAAAGCAAATTCGCTCCGGTTATAATATGCCGAACGTTGAAAAGTCTGAACATCAAGCTTCTCGTCAAAATCATCAATCTCATAGAACTTGCGGCCTTCCAATTCCATTTTTCGCTCATCAGCCTTGACCAACCGGGCATAATCAGCCTCATTGAACAAAAGAGCGTTTCTCATTTCGGAAAGTTTAAGAAGAGAAACTTCCAACCCTTTTTTGTAAGCGAGTTCTTCCTTCGCCAAACTGCCCGCTCTTTCCAATTTCTTATTAAGTTCGGCCAAAATTTTATTTTCCCGTGCCATCAGTCGGTCGATTTCTTTCACTTTCTTCTGGGCAAACAAAGCATCCTTGTGCGACTTTATTGCCGCCAAAGCCAGATTCTGAGCAGACTTTGCATATATGGCCGCATCCACATAAGCCCGATTGTCGCTCAAACGGGAAACGGCATAAACAATCGAAAAATCCAAAGCCCGCAGCCCGTCATATAAAGGATTCTCCTTTCCCGTTTTGACATTCAAAACCTTTCGGATAACTTCCCTCGGCTGCATATTCGGATTATCATTGAAAATTTTCTTATTCATATTTTGGGCGGTAACATCAATGTTATACTTAACGGCTCTGGCCATAGAAGAATAAACATCCAGTTTTCCTTTGACAGGTTCCGGATCCTGGGCAAAAAACAACTCGTCAACCTGAATATCCATATTTTTAGGTTCATTCGGCGTCGAGCACGAACAAAAAATTGTTACAAAACCGACGGCAAAACATATCTTCAAAAAGTTATTCATAGGCATAAACCTTATATAAATCAAAGGATTCCGGAGCTTTCCGGCAAATATCACCCTTGTAATATTATGTAACAAGATGTTAGATGCTTTTTATCAAGAAATTTGCTATTAGTAAACTAAATTTAAATCACGTTGAAAAATTAGAGGTAAAAAAACATGACTAACACTATCAAAGTAGCCGTTATCGGTGCCGGCATGATGGGTAAAAACCATCTGAAGACTTACAAAAATCTTCCGGGTGTCGAACTCGTCGGCGTTTATGACATTTTCTCCGACGCAGCTAATGCTGCCGCTGAAACATTCGGCATTAAGGCCTTTTCTTCCATGGAAGAAGTTGCCGCCAATGTCAATGCCGTAAGTGTTGTAACCACATCCGTAACCCACGCCAACGTGGGCGAATTTTTCTTAAACAAAGGAATTCACTGCTTAATCGAAAAACCTTTGGCCACAACTGAAGAAGAATGCCAAAGATTAATTGCCGCCGCCAAGAGAAACAACGTTACATTGTTGGTTGGTCATATTGAACGTTTCAATCCGGCTGTTGAACAAATGGGCAAGATTTTATCTGACAAAACAAAAATCCGTTCTCTGACGGCTCAAAGAATGTCAGCTGCTTCCGGCCGTATTACCGACGTTGACGTTTCCATGGATTTGATGATTCACGATGTTGAAATCATCCAATCTTTGGTACAAGCTCCGGTTGCCAACATTCATGCCGCTTCCGTCAAAACGCCTGACCATGCGGAAGGCAAAGACTATATTACGGCTGTTCTGGAATTTGAAAACGGCGTAACGGCTAATATCACAGCCAGCCGCATTACTCAAGCCCGTGTCAGAACTTTAACGGTAACCACGGATACAAACTATATTGATATGGACTTCATTAACCAGAGCATCAATGTTCATTCTCAAGGCCGTATGCCTTATGTAAATCAGGAAGATATTCCTGATTGGATGCACTATGGCTTAAAAGGCAGTGTCGAACAGTTGTTTATTCCGACAAACCAGCCTTTGCAAGCTGAATTGTCTCACTTTGTAAACTGCATCAACGGCAAAGAAACTCCTCGCATTACCGGCGAAAATGCTCTTGAAGCCTTGCGTATTATTTGGAAGGTTCAGGAAAAATTGGGTTTGTTGCAAAACAATACTGCCAATTTGACGATTGCCGCAGAATAATTGCATAATTAAAAAATATCGTTTATGTTATGGGGCATTAAAATTGCCCCATAATTTTTTTACAGAGGAACCATGCGGTATAAAATCACGGTAGAATATGACGGAACCAAACTTTTAGGCTGGCAAAAACAGCTCGACGGTCCCAGTGCTCAGGAATACTTGGAAAAAGCCGCCGAAGCATTCCTTTGCCGCCCGACGGAAATTTCCGGAGCCGGACGAACGGATGCCGGTGTTCATGCCCTCGGACAAGTTGCCCATTTTGACACGGAAAAAAAGATGCCGCTGTTCCGCATGAGAGAAGCCTTCAACGCCCATCTTAAGATAATGGAGGCTCCGGTTGCCGTAATTAATGTTGAAGAGGTTTCTCCCGATTTTCACGCCCGTTTTTCTGCCGTCGGCCGCGGCTATATTTATCGGATTCTCAACCGGCGGGCCCCCAGTGCTTTGGACAAGGACCGCTCTTGGTGGGTTCCTGTTCCTTTAGACGTTTCAAAAATGCAGGAAGCTGCCCAATACCTGCTCGGCAACCATGATTTTACCTCTTTTCGGGCGGCGGCTTGTCAAGCCAAATCCCCGGTAAAAACGTTGGATAAACTTGAGATTTCCCAAAACGGGGAAGAAATTCGCTTTTGCGTTGAAGCCCGTTCTTTTTTACATCATCAAGTCCGCAATTTTGTCGGCACCCTGAAAATGGTCGGCGACGGACACCTCCAACCAAATGACGTTAAACGGATTCTTGACGCCAAAGACCGCTCTCAAGCCGGAATTACTGCCCCTGCCTGCGGCTTATACCTCAATCGAGTGATGTATTAAGCACTTCGACCGCCACATCATAATCAAATCCGGCACGGATAAGTGTTCCCATATCTTTTTGGCGATACTCCCTGCGTTGCTCTTCATCTATACGATACGGGCCTATGTGTTTTTTCTTTGCCAAACGCATGGCGTTTTCAAAAGGACTGAACTCCTGCTGAGCTAAAATCTGATCGGCCAAAACTTCGCTGATGCCTTTTTCCGCCAATTTTCCTTTAATGTAACGTTCGGCCTTTCCTGCCGCAAGATAATCCCGGATTTTCAACTCGGCAAAACGGATATCATCAATATATTTAAATCGCTTAAAATCATCCAAAAGTTCGTCCACCCACTCATAAGCATCCGCTTTCACAAACTCGGGATTTTGATAAGCGTAATCATTAATCCGTTTAAGCAAAACCCGGCGAAGATTAGCTTCAGAACTCTCAAATCGCTTCAAATAATACAAGGCAATATTTTTCAATCTCTGCTTGGTAATCTTTTTCAGAGGCTTTTTGACCTTTCTTTTTTCTGCTTCTTCTAACACTTGCAAAATCCTATAAATTAAACTATATAACTTAGCAAACAATCTATCATGGAGAAATAAATTGGTTAACAGTAATTTTGATAATTGTGTATCCTTTCACATTGATAAAGGAGCCTTTCTCGGACGCATTGTCCGTTTGGATGAAATTGTAAACGTCATTCTGAACAAGCATAATTATCCGAAACAGGTTTCCGCCGTCTTGGCTGAATGCACCACTTTAGCCGTGCTCTTGTCCAGCACCATAAAATACAACGGCCTGTTTACTCTCCAAATTCAGAGCAAGGGGCAAATCTCCATGGTTGTGGTCGATGTTACTTCAGACGGCCGTATTCGTGCCTGTGCAAATTTTGATGAAGAAAGAATCAAACATGCTCAGGAACTTCGCAAAACCGAAGGTCAAATTGAAGCGGCTCCGCATTTTCTCGGAGAAGGTGTCTTGGCTTTCACTGTCGACCAAGGGCCTGATACCGAGCTTTATCAGGGAATTGTCGATTTACAAGGTAAAAATTTAACCGAATGTGCCCTTCGCTATTTCAAACAATCCGAACAAATTGACACCGATTTGCAATTATACACTCAAGCCCCTGAAGACGAAAAAGGCTCTTGGAAAACAGCCGGCATCCTTCTCCAAAAACTTCCGGAAAAAGGCGGAAAGATTGAAGAAGAAACAGACATTAACGAACTCTGGAATGAAGCAAAAATTTTCATGCAAAGCCTTAAAGAAGAAGAATTATTTGATGAAAACCTTTCTTCACGGGAAATTCTTCACCGCCTGTATCATTCCAACCACCTTGTGGTTTCCGATACCAAAGAATATAAATTCGGATGCCGTTGCAGCCGGGATAAATTATTAAACACTCTCCGCTCTTTCGACCCGAAAGAAATCGAAGCCATGGCCGAAAAAAACAAAATCTCGGCAACCTGCAATTTCTGTTCGGAACAATATGTTTTTGACAAAGGCGAACTGGTTAAGCATTAAACATATATTAATCTTATGTTTATAATCTATAGAGACTTCCGATATGCGTAGTCTCTATATTTATAAGTACAGAATAGGTAAAAAAGATGACAAAACTAACAAGAATTTTTTCAGTATTTCTAATCCTCGGATTAATTCAGGGATGTGCCTCGTTCAAATCAGAAGAAGCTGAACCGAAACGTTACAACGAACCTCGTTTTACCGAACAACAGCCGATAGAACTGAAAGTCAACAAAATAAACATCGTTTCCGAATTCACGCCGTCTTTTACCAGACCTAATGTTGAACACCTTTTCCCGATTTCCATTGAAAAAACGGCAAAACTATGGGCCAAAGACCGTTTGGAGGCCGTTGATTATGCTTCCGACAAACAGGCCGACTTCATCATTCGCGACGCCAGCGTTACCGAAGAAGTCGAAAAAGCAGAACAGTTTCTTTACAAAGACCGGGTTAAATACAGAGCAACTCTTAACGTTATTCTGAAAATCAGCGATCCGAAAAAATCTACCAATGCCGAAACCGAAATCGAAGCTTGGAGAGAATTGATTATTCCGATTGATACGGACATCGCCGAAAAAGAAAAATATTGGGACGGTATGGTTCAAAAGTTATTTGAAGAATTCAACCGCCAAATGGAAAACAACATTCACCAATACTTAAATATGTACGTTGCCAATAATCAGGTAATCCAAGAATATAACTAAGAAAAAAGCCTCTCAACCGAGAGGCTTTTTTTAGTTAATCATAGAAGAAAACATCTGTCCGCTGCTTAAAGAAAAAGTCGGAATCTTGACATTTTCAGCCTGAAGCTGACTATCCTTCTTTATTTTACAGCTTCCATAAAAAACAGCATTTGGAGAAGCTATCGGAGCTAAACTGGAGAACTCAAAACATTCACCCGGTTCCAACTCCGGAATCTCACCTTTAAAACCCTCGGAATCATCGCAAAACCGATTCCCTTTCTCATCGGTAATATTCCAGTTCTTTCCCAACAAATGGATTCTTTCGTTAGAGGTATTTTCAATACAGAAATAATATCCCCAGACAAACTGTTGAACACCTTTTTCCACCAATTCCGAACCGGCGGAAATAGTTACATCCTCAGTCTGATAAACCACTAATTCATTCTCTGTCATTGCTTAATACCTTTATTAAGAATTCGTTAATAATTGATTCATAAATAAGGCGGCAATGATTCGCAATCTGAGTCTTTATTTGTTCACAATCTTATCCACATAATATTTTTATTGGCGGATAATTCTTGCCAAAGCTTTGAAATTCAAGCTTTCGGAGTCGCAAAAAAGGCTTTCCGAAGAAAGCCTTTTTTAATACGAAAAATATTCGTAAACCTTTATTCCTTAGCAAGGATAGACAACAATTTTTTGGTGGCATCCGCAGAAGAAATATTTTCACAAACGGCATATTCATTTGCCAGCCGATCCAATGCCTGCTCATAAATCTGTCTTTCGCTGTAAGATTGTTCAGCCAGATTTTCATTACGGTACAAGTCTCTGACAACTTCGGCAATAGCCACCGGACTTCCGGAATTAATTTTATTTTCATATTCCTGAGCACGGCGGGACCACATGATTTTTTTAACTTTGGCTTTTCCTTTCAAAACGCCGAGAGCATCATTCATCGTGGCGGATTCGGAAATTTTACGCAAACCGACATTTTCCGCTTTAGCCATAGGGATACGCAAAGTCATTTTATCTCTGTCAAAATTAACGACAATCAACTCCAATTCCGACCCGGCGATTTTCTGCTTGGCAATATCAGAAACTTTACCGACGCCGTGAGCAGGATAAACAACGTAATCTCCCGAGTTAAATGTCAGGGTAGAAGCTATTTTTTTATTCATTTACTTGTCCTATTTATTAAAAAACCGAATTGATTAAAATGAACTTTTGTTCTTTACGGGTCATAACATACCACATTTTTGAGGTCAAATCTACCCCTAAAATGAAAATTTTTGACAAAAAATTAAAAAAGTAATTAAGCACAAACACTTAGAGATGTTTTTCCCAAATTTTAGACAAGGAAGAGAATTACATGCCCTTTTTCGGAAAACCGTCCGTCTGCCGCAAGCATTCGCCCACAACCATAACTGCGGAAACAGCCACATTGATTGAACGGGCATTTTCGTTCATCGGAATAATCAGACGGGCATCCGCCGTATCATGAACTTCCTGTGGCACACCGGCACTCTCTCTTCCCATCAGAATAATGTCATTCTTCTTAAATTCAAACTCCGTATACGGACGAGAAGCATGTGTCGTCAACAAAACCAAACGGCCGTAATCTTCCGGATGTTCTTTCCGATATTGCAAAAAATCTTCCCAAGAGTTATGGCGACGATAAGAAACCAGATTCAAATAATCCATTCCCGAACGTTTTAAGGTGTGTTCAGAGAAAATAAAGCCGCAAGGCTCAATAATGTCCAATTCCACATCCAGACAAGCTCCCAGACGCAATAATGTGCCCGTATTCTGAGGAATGTCCGGTTGAAACAAAGCCAGCCTCATTGATTGTCCCTTCTCAAATTAAACATTAAAGAGGAAATTAAGGACATCTCCGTCCTTAACCACATATTCCTTACCTTCGGAACGCATTTTTCCGGCTTCTTTACAAGCCTGCTCACCGCCAAACTTGATAAAGTCATCAAAAGCTATCGTTTCGGCACGAATAAACCCTCTTTCAAAATCCGAGTGAATAATCCCCGCACAAACCGGAGCCTTTGACCCTTTAAGAAAAGTCCAAGCCCTCACTTCTTTCGGCCCGCAGGTAAAATAAGTCTGCAATCCCAAGAGTTCATATCCGGCACGAATAATTTTAGCCAGTCCGGTTTCTTCCAACCCCAGAGATTCCAAAAATTCCTTTTTTTCTTCCTCGGATTCGAGCTGGGCTACTTCAGATTCGATTTCTGCCGAAATAATAACCGCCTTGGCATTTTCACTCTGAGCCTTTGCAAAAACGGCTTCGGAAAATTTATTGCCCGAAGCGGCAGAATCTTCATCCACATTACAAACATACAATACCGGTTTGGAGGTCAGCAGCTGCAACATCTGATATTGCTTATAAGCGTCTTTTTCCGCTTTGTTCGGAGCTGCGGTACGGGCAGGCTTGCCTTCTTTAAGGGCTTTAATAATCGGTTCCATAACCGAAACTCTGAGCTTTGCTTCTTTGTCTCCGCCGGTTTGGGCTTTTTTTGCAAGCTGCTCATAACGTTTTTCCAAAGACTCCAAATCGGCAATCATTAATTCTGTTTCCACAATCTCGGCATCGCGGATAGGATCAACCGAACCTTCCACATGGGTAATGTTGTCATTTTCAAAACAACGCAAAACATGAATAATTGCATCAACTTCACGAATATTGGCCAAAAACTGGTTTCCCAAACCTTCTCCCTTAGAAGCCCCTTTAACCAAACCGGCAATATCCACAAACTCCAGTTGCGTCGGCGTAACCATCCGCGGCTTAACCAAATCTTCCAATTGCTTCAAACGAGGATCCGGCACGGCAACACGCCCGGTATTAGGCTCAATTGTGCAGAAAGGAAAATTAGCAGCCTGAGCGGCAATCGTCTGCGTTAAAGCGTTAAAAAGAGTAGATTTCCCGACATTAGGCAAACCAACGATTCCACAATTAAAACCCATATTAAAAACTCCGCGAAAAATATCCAAACAAACGAACAGAGGCTTTTCGCCCCCGCTCTTCATAATAAACACCTTATACCCAATCCCCTCTGATTTTTCAAGGGAATTTTTCCCTATAAAGTCCGAACGGCTCTAATCATTCCCAGTTCATTAAACTTTACATGATTACAAAAGACAACAAAACCATTTTCCCTAAGAATAGAAACCAAATAAGACGGATCTTCAAAATGCCATTCCATAATAACAACATCCGCCCTTTTTAAAAGTCCCGAAGAATTTAAATCGGGAATAATTTCTTTCTCGGCACCTTCACAATCTATTTTCATAAAGATTTTTTCTTTATGCTGATCAAATAACGGCTTCAAAACATCCGATGCTTTTTTGATTTCTATTTTTTCAACATCAGAACAATTTTCAAAAACATTCCGAACCGAACTCATAGCTCCCGGACGTTCTGAATTATAATTAATTTCTAAAAATTTATCCCCGTTTCCCAAACCAAAATTAAAAATTGATATCTTTTCAGATAACTGAGGATTGTTTTTCAAATTTTTTACAGCCAATTCAAAGGTTGGCTTAAAGGGTTCAAAAGCATATATCTTTTTTATATGCTTATCTTCGGCTTTATAAAGAGATGTCATTCCGATATTTAAGCCGATATCAAACATAACATAGTTGTCTGAACTTTGTAAAAAATATTCATCTTTATACAAGACATCATTAGCCGTAATCAGTGTATTGAACGAAGAGCCTTCAATGTGTAAATTGCCCTTATCAATGCAATATTGTCCATTTTCTCTGGACAGAGAAATTCCGGCCTCCGCAAACACGTCTTTCAAGCCATTATCCCAAGCCGGCTCTTTAGGAGCATTCGCATATTTTTTCTTTACTTTGTACTTGAGTTTTATTCCGCAAAATGCAACTTCCCGCTTATTTCCGCGACGTTTTTTATAAAACAGCATCTTTTTCTCCCTCGTTTTGTACAAAACTATCCGAGGGGGTATGATTTGTCAAATATTTAAAGTTTTCTGACCAAGAAATACATATCGCCTAATGCACCGCTTTCTCTGGACAAGTGCATCTTTTCAATCATATCCTTACCGAAAAAATCTTCTGATATTCGCTCAACACGAGCAAACGGAAAAAGCTTTTTGATTCTGTCTTCTGTATCTTCGCCATACAAACGAACATGATCTGCCTGATAATAATATTTAATGCGATCTTCTTCCGTTTGAATATTTTTATCTTCAAATGTATTTTCTAAACCCTGTTTATAAGGAATATTCAAAATCAAAATACCGTCCGTTTTCAAAACTCTCAGAATTTCTTTAATAAAAGCCTGCTCATCATCAATATGTTCCATTATTTGATTACTGAGAACATAATCAAATGAATTATCAGGAAAAGATAAATGACGAACATCTTCCTTTTGGCAATTTTCAACATACGGAAACCCTTCCGGATTCAAATCTATCGGAACATACTCAATATTATCTTGATTAACAATCAAACGATACAAACACTCTTCCGGTGCCATATGCAAAATCGAAAAACGATCTTTTCTGTTCAAAAACAAAACTTGATACAAAAAATATAAAAAACGGTGCCTTTCTAAAGAACCACATTTCGGACAAACGGCATTATCCCGATGAAAATCATTATAACGAATAGTTCTAAACTTTTCATATGTCCGACAAACAGGACAATAAGAAAGCCGTTCCTTCCAACCTTTGTCGTTCAAGGTCAGTTTTATCCCCAAAACCTTATACTTTATCTTTCCGGCAGCATACTTTTTCTCAAACAAAAATCCCATCGGCACTCTCCTTAAACAGAACAAATTTCTGTCTATCATGCCCCTCAGGGAAAGTCAACAAAACACAAGATAAATTATGGGAGAGGACGATGCTTTACTTTTATTTTAAACCCGAAGATATTAAAAACATACCGCTTATCCAACGCTTTTTCAGAAGAAAAAAACAGACAAGTTTTCTGAAACAAAGTCAAATCTTTTCTTGGCAGCCGATATCCCAATTTCTTATTATGACGGAGTTTTTCATAATAAACATTCCAATTTTTAAATGTCGAAACCCGAATATCATCCCAAGGCTTAATACGGTTAGTCAAATGCAAAATGCACGGTTTTTTTAGCAAACGAACCATTTCCGACATAGAACATTCAAAATAAACGGCAATCTCTTCCAAAGAGAATGTAAGATTACCATACATAAGATTATAATCGGGACTGACATATAAAACTTTTTCGCCAAAAACAAAATTAAAAGCATCCTGATCCATAAAGCTCTTCCAAACCTCATGCTTCTTATACTCTAAAAGCTTTGCCGGAATACCGTCTTGTCTCAGATTTTTTAGATTCAGCAACATCATTCCCGAATTAAAATAACTTTGATGATTCATCTTTGTATGGTGTCCGGCTTTTTCTCCTGCCATATCTTTAACCACCGCAGCATACTTGTCGGATAAATCCGTCTGATATAATTCTTTCAAAGACCGATTTACAACCATATCTGAATCCAAATACAAAATCTTATCAAAATCTTTAAAGATTTCCGCCAAATCAAACTTAAACAACGCAGCCTTGGAAACATACAAATGCTTGGCATTCAAAGATTGATACTTATCCTGAAGGCTCATAAAAGAGATTTTAATATTTTTCGTACTCAACCGGGAAAACACATCGTTTTCAACATCAACCCCCAAGACAAAAATCTCATACAGATTCTTTTTGTCATTGCAGATAATGGACTGAATAGCCGTTTGCGTCGGCAAAACATACTTGGCATCACAAATAAAAACTACTCTGATAACTTCAGACATGTTCCAATTCCTCCACAATTAAATCTGAGGTTTTCTTCCATGAAAAGTTTTTTGCCCGGAGCATTCCCTTTTGCCCGGATTCTCTTCTGAAATCATCATCCCGATACATCCGTTCCAAAGCTTTCACAAAAGCTTTATCATCTTTCGGATTAAACATAAGGCCCGCCTCTCCGATAACCTCCGGCATAGAAGACGTTTCCGAACAAATAACCGGACACCCGCATTGCATCGCCTCCAAAACAGGCATCCCGAAACCTTCATACAAACTCGGGTAAATAAAGAACTCCGCCCCGCTGAACAAAGGAGCCAAATCTTCATCATCAACATATCCCGCTCTTATGATAAATTTCTTATAATCTTCAAAATTTTCAACTTCATTTTCCAACGAACGGATAAAACTGTCCCAGTGTCCGCCGCCCAGAACCAAATACAAGTCTTCAAGTTTATTGTCTTTGATAAAACGGATAAAATTCTTAGCGGCAAAAATCAAATTCTTCCGCGGTTCCAACGTACATAAGCTGAAAATATATTTTGCTTTTTCCGGAATATGATATTTCCGCCTCGCCGCAGAAACAATTTCTTCATCTTTGCAAGCATAAAAGTTGTCAGAAGCCGCTAACGGAACAACATGAATATTGTCTTTTTCGATTTGAGGAAACAGTCTCACAAAATCATTTTTCGTACTTTGCGAGTTAGCAAAATAAACATCTTCTTTGTTTAAGGAATCCAACAAGGCCTGATACCAATATCCTCCTTTCTTCATTTCCGGATAAAAGTCAGGAAACAATACCGGTATGGCATCATGCAAAAAAACAAATTTTCTTATATTCGGAAAAACGCATACTTCCTTAGGCACCGCTTCCATCGGAGAAAAATAAACACTAACCGTTTTCAAAAATTCCTCTTTTTGCCGATTGGACGACGATAAAAACTTTGCTAAAAACAACCTGAATTTAATATAAAGCTTTCTCCGCAATCCCAATTTACGCCTTTTGCATTCCGATTTTTGCAACATCCAATGAGCTTGTGCAAAATCCCTTTTGCTGAATATCGGAGCAATCCGTACTTTTCCTCGCAGACATTTATCATCTTCGACAATACTTCTCAGACACTCAACATTTTTCAAATTTGAATATAAATAAACATCAAACTTTCCGGAGTTAACCAACCCTGTCAAAATATTATAAGAAGCAAAAAAGATACCGCTGCGGCTGGCATTTTTATAAACCGCATTGGCTATTACCGTCGCATCAAACAAAAGCTTTTTTTTCATAATAAAACAAACCCGCAACTTGAACCATAAAAACAAGTTACGGGTTTTTAGAGTTTTGTCAATCTCTAATACACTTGAAAACTAAATCTGCTTTTTTTGATTTGCTTTCAATAACATTCCAAGCTTGTTGGAATACTCGGCGACACCTTTTTTTATCAAAATTCCGATTGTTTCAACAACCGTTTCAATATTTTTATGCAGCGTTTCCGCATCTGCTTTTGAAAAACCGGAAAGCACATGATTAACCACAGCATCTCCGCTTCCCTTCGGAGAACCCACGCCGATACGGATTCGATTATAATTCGGCGTGATGCAGGCATCAATGCTTTTAAGCCCATTATGTCCGCCTGTTCCGCCGCCAAGCTTGGATTTTATTTGTTCTATGGACAAATCAATATCATCATGAATAACGATAACATTCTGCGGCAGAATTTTATAAAAATTAGCCGCCTTTACCACGGAATTTCCTGACAAATTCATATAAGTCTGCGGTTTTAACAAAAAAACTTTCTCCCCCTCAATACTGCCTTCGCTGATAAGACCGTCAAACTTTGACTTGAAAGGTCCGAAACCATAATTATCCGCAATGGCATCCACGGCCATAAATCCGGCATTATGACGTGTATTGGCATATTCCGCACCGGGATTTCCCAAACCGACGATTAAAAACATTTTGCTCCCCATCAACAAAAAAGCCGCCCAATAAGTACCTAAGCACCCATAAAAGCGGCTTATTCTCAATCCGTAAACGGATTATCTTCTTAAGAAATCAACGTGCAAAGGTTTGTCAGATACTGGGTGAAATTGAACATCCTGGCAAACAACTTTGTGTTTCTTGCCGTCAACGTTAACTTCAATATCAGCATCATAGAAGCCATACATATCCAAAGCTTTTTCCAATTGAACCGGATCAAGGCTGATTAAAAGGGCTTCTTTGTTTCCGCCGTAAATAACAGCCGGAATACGGCCTTCACGACGACACGCACGAGCTGCCCCCTTACCTGCTTTCTCACGCAACTTTGCATCAAAAGTAATATCTGTCATTTTTTTATTCCTTATTATTTGTCATTTTACTCCTGCCGGCCTCCAGGGGTGCCGGCAAGTTCTTTGTTCTTACACCTTTATTTTAAATCTTTCAAGTAGTTTTTCAAAAACAGAAAGAGGCTGCTTTCGAAAAAACAACCCCTCCCTCTGTCCAAAGACAGCCTGCAGAATTAAATAACTTCTCAGGATTATTCAAATCTGCTAATATAAGCTATAATAGAGTTTTCTTAAAAATTCTACTAAAAAACGCAGTTAATAAAAAAAAGGTATTGTTTTTTGTAAACAATACCTCTCCTTCTCAATTTTTAGGAATTAAGCAAGTTCCAGAATATAATATTCTTCAAAGCCAAGAACCCGAACTTTAACCTGAGTCCCCTTTTTCAGAGAATCCTCTGAAACATCTAATACCCCATAATTCCAAACACCATCTCGCTCAAATTCGCAAAACCAGCGGCCATCCGCATAATAAGCAGCCTCGGCGAGATACACTTCTTCAGTGTTTTGCTGTTGTTCTTTCTTCTCAAAATGCTCATCCAACCATTGGATGCTCCGAAGACCAAGAACCAAAATCAACAACATGAACAGCCAGAGTTCTTTGTCTGTCATAGATTTATTTTTTTAATCGATTAATATATACAGAGTTTTAAAATATCTATTTCAAAAATAAATAAAAATGCCCCTCTTGTCAAATATAATAATAAAACCGCCGAATAAAAAATCCGACGGTTTTAATTGTTAAAGCAATCAACTGCTTCTATTTATTTTCCAGATCTTCTCCGGTTTCTTGATTAACCCTCTTGGCAGAAAGTTTAATCTTACCGCGATTATCCTGGCCAATACATTTAACCCACATTGTATCGCCTTCTTTATAGAAGTCTGAAACGGAAGCAATGCGTTCGTTTTTCACTTCGGAAATATGAACCAACCCTTCGGTTGTTCCCAAGAAACGGACAAACGCACCAAAATCCATAATTTTAGTAATAACACCTTTATAGATTTTGCCTTCTTCCGGCTCGGCAACAATGCCCATAATCCATTCCAAAGCAGCATCGCCGTCTTCTTTTTTGATAGAAGCGATTTTAATGATACCGTCATCGGAAATATCGATTTTGGTCTTGGTTGTTTCGGTAATTTCACGGATAACTTTACCGCCGCTGCCGATAACTTCACGAATTTTATCGGTAGGGATTTTCAAGGTAACGATTCGCGGAGCTCTATCGGAAACATGAGCTCTAGGTTCAGCAATGGCTTTTGCCATCTCACCCAGAATATGGATACGTCCTTCATGAGCCTGAGCCAAAGCGGTTTTCATAATCTCTTTGGTAATGGATGTGATTTTAATATCCATCTGCAAAGCGGTAACACCGTCTTTTGTACCGGCAACCTTAAAGTCCATATCGCCGAGGTGGTCTTCATCACCCAGAATATCCGTCAAAACGGCAACCCGACCATCATTTTCCTTAATTAACCCCATGGCAATACCGGCAACAGGTTTAACCATAGGCACGCCGGCAGCCATCAAAGACAATGTCGTACCGCAAACCGTAGCCATGGAAGAAGAACCGTTGGATTCCATAATTTCGGAAACAACACGGATTGTGTAAGGGAATTTGTCCTTGTCTTTCGGCATCATCGGGTGAATTGCTCTCCAAGCCAATTTTCCGTGGCCGATTTCACGACGTCCCGGACTTCCGATACGTCCGCATTCGCCGACGGAGAACGGCGGGAAGTTATAGTTCAACATAAAGTCTTCTTTATATTCATCCAAAAGCCCGTCAACAATCTGAGCGTCTTCGCCGGTACCCAAAGTCGTAACCACCATGGCCTGTGTTTCTCCGCGGGTAAACAAAGCGGAACCGTGCGTGCAAGGCAAAACGTCAACTTCGCACTGAATAGGGCGAACGGTTTTGGTATCGCGGCCGTCAATACGATGACCCGTTGTCAAAACTTTTTCACGAACAACCTTGTGCATGAGCTTTTCAATAACATCGCCGATATAGCGGGTTTCCAGCTCATTTTCAGGGTCAATGGAAGCTTTGACTTCTTCGGAAGCCTGACCGACCAAAGTACCGCGTTTCAATTTGTCAGTTTCTTTGAAAGCTTCTTCATATTTGCCGATAAATTCTTTTTCGACACGATTGTATAACTCATCAAATTCTTTAGGAAATTCAGGGGCTTCCCATTTTTCCTTACCGGCTTCGGCGGCCAGTTCTTCAATCATCTTAATAACCGGCTGGAAGCTGTCAAAACCAAACATAACGGCGTTTAACATGGTTTCTTCAGACAATTCCTGAGCCTCGGATTCAACCATCAAAACACCTTCTTTGGTACCGGCAACAGCCAATTCCAACTGGGTTTCTTTCATCTGGTCCAAAGTCGGGTTCAAAATAAATTCCCCGTCCTTATAGCCGACTTTTGCGGCACCGATAGGACCAAGGAACGGAATACCGGAAACGGCCAAAGCGGCAGAAGCGGCAATCATGGAAACAATGTCTGAATCCGTTTTCTGGTCATGGGACAAAACCGTACAAATGATTTGAACTTCATTTTTGAAAGCGTCCGGGAACAACGGTCTGATAGGACGGTCAATCAAACGGGAAATCAAAACTTCACGTTCGGAAGGCTTACCCTCTCTTTTCATAAAACCGCCCGGAACCTTGCCGGTTGCATAATATTTTTCTTGGTAATTAACTGTCAAAGGAAAGAAATCTTGATCTGCCTTTACCTCTTTTGCTGCACAAACCGTTGCAATTACCTCTGTTTCGCCATATTTAGCAATAACTGCACCTGTTGCCTGTCTTGCTACCTTACCTGTTTCTAAAACTAACTTGCGTCCGCCCCAATCCATCTCTTTACGGGACACTTTAAAATCGATCATATTTTTTCCTTTCCTATTTCCTACAATCAACACCCAAGCCCCATTGCCCGGGATTTCCTCACCCGGACATAATATCCGGGATTTAAAAGTTAAGGTGAAGCCCCATTGCTCCACCTCAACTCAACTTTCTGCAAGTTCAGACCGCCATAACAACACTGTGCAAAATAACCTGCACAAAAAAGTCTGCCATTTTTGATTCTGAATATTGCATAAATATTATTTTCTCAGTTCCAATTTCTTGATGATATCCTGATAACGAGCTTCGCTCTTAGATTTCAGGTGGTCTAACAAGTGACGGCGTTTAGAAACCATTTTCATCAAACCGAGACGGGAGTGCAAATCTTTCTTATGAACGTTGAAGTGTTCAATAAGAGAGTTGATTCTGGCTGTCCAAATAGCAATCTGAACTTCCGGAGAACCTGTATCTCCCTCTTTCAAACCATATAATTTAACTAATTCTTGTTTTTTTTCATTTGTAATCGACATCAATATTTTCCTTATATTTAAAGATTAAACACACGAACCGGAGCAATTTTCCTTTCTTCGATTCGCACAATCGCCGCCAAACTCCCGCCACACATTGCAACCGCTTGGTTTCCGACCAGTTTCTCCACATCATACATTTTGGGAGAAACAGACTGTCCAAGCCTGAGCTTGCCGGCATCAACTTCCGAAACAGCAATAACCGCGATGTCGCGCAGAGATGTTTCTATCGGAAGAAGAAACTTTTTTGCTTCAACAACATACACTATCTTTTTCAAAGTTTCTACTAAAATCGTATCATCTAAGCCGAATTTGCCGCATTTTGTCCGCCGCAATTCCTGTAAATAACCCTTAGTTCCTAAAAATTCCGCCAAATCATGCCCTAAAGTGCGAACATAAGTCCCTTTGGAACAACAAACCCTGAACCTTGCCTGCTGATTCGGCAATTCTTCCAACAATTCCAATTCATAAATTTCTACTTTTCGGGACGGCATATCCACTTCCTTACCTTCCCTTGCCAACTTATAAGCCCTTTGCCCGTTAATCTTAATCGCGGAATACACCGGAGGAACCTGTTCTATCTGTCCGATAAAATGCGGAAGAGCCCTTAAGATTTCCTCTTTGTTTGGAATTTTCTCGGAGCGGGAGATAATCTCTCCTTCACTGTCGTCCGTATTGGTGGAAGCCCCCCACTGTATGACAAATTCATATTCCTTTTCTCCGTCCGTTACAAAGGGAATAAGTTTTGTTGCTTCCCCGAAAGCTATCGGCAACACACCGGTCGCAAAAGGATCTAAAGTTCCGGTATGCCCGTTTTTTTTCGCATTAAAAACCCGCCTTGTTAACGTAACAACATCCGTAGAACCCATACCCCGGGGTTTATCTACCACCAGCCAACCGTTAACCTCTTCCCCTTTTTTATGTTTTCCCATCTGTAAATCCGATTTTAATTAATACTTCGTCCTTTGTATGCGAAAAAAACAACCTTGTCAAAAACAAAAAGGTGCCTCAAAAGAGACACCTTTCTGCAAATAAATAAGAAAGAATTACCACGGCCACAAGCGGCTCTTCAAGACGGAAAACCAACCTTCTTTTTTGACGAAGGGGGCCTTAGGCTCATCTGAACCGATGACATCAATAAAACCTGCATCATCAGAAACAGAACTGTTCTCTTCAGCCGAATTTTCATCAGTTTTCGGTGCAGAATCAGAATCTTCTGCCTTTTCTGCTTCTTCAGACTTTTCCTCTTCAATCAACTCTGGTTCTGAGTTCAAAAAATAATCATCGTCGTCATCCGTCTTCCATATCCGGTTTCCGATTCTGACAAAGTCATCGTCATCTTCCAGATCTTCACCTTCACCCCATAAAACAAGCTTATAGGCATCATCAGAGCCATATAATTTGTAGAGTTGGGACTCCTCGTCAAAAAACCAGACCGCATTAACATAAGAGCCTTTGTCAACACCCTCATAAACCTTAACGAACTGATTGGTTTCGGCATAACGGCAATAAATTTGAACAACGTCATTATCGCAATCGCAATAAATCTTAAACCATGGATTACAAGTGTAAAGATTCATCCTCTCGAAATCCCGAAAACCGTGACCGCGAGCCCCGGAAAACACCTCATAAAGGGGAAAACCTTCCGGAGCGGACTCTACACACTCAAAGACAACCGGATTATCATTGTCTTCCGGATAAAACACCGCTGACTTATACTCTTTAGAAACCAGTTTGTCTTCTACAAAATAACGGGCTCTTACATGATTCCCCTCTTTCTGCAAAAAAACTTTTTTTTCCAGCCAGCTTCCGAGAGAAATAACCGTCTTTCCGTCAAACAGAAAATAATCTGTCCCCACTGAAAAAACAAAATCTTCCTCCCAATCGGTGTAGTCATAGCAATGAACATTGTCGATTTTCTTGATAATCTCGGTTCTATCCTTATTAAAAATAAAGATTGTGCCAAAATCATCATTCTTTTCGAGGTAAATAACCTGCTCGGACAATTCTTCAGAATTCCGGCCAAAATCAATCTCTTTCCGAACCAAGAGTTCAGAATCTGCCTCAACCAAAATACTGCCTTGGCGTGAAGCGATTAATTCATACTTTCTCATACGCAATAATTAATTAAAAAAGTTAAACATTTTTATTAAATCACTCAATGAAACATTTTGTTTTTTAAAATCAACCACAATTCTTTCAACGTTCGACGGTATGGACGATTTTTTTCGCAAAGCTTACGCAGATGATTATCGGCTTTTCTAAGCTTTCGAACTCCTCCCGCATAATAAGGCGGACAAGGAACAAATGCCCAATCTTCTCCGTTAGCATCACAAAGAATATAAACCCTTTCAGCACCCAATACACAGCTTACAGGAGCAAAATACTTACTGTCGGAATACATCATTGTCATTGAACACCTCTTCCAAATATTTTTTCTCTCCCACAGCCGAGGCTTGTAACCGTTTTCCCCTTCTGTTACCAACAGACCTTTATCGTTGTCAAAAAAATAATTCGAACAAAAAAGGTGTCTTTCTATCTCGCCATTCTTATCAAAGAAAGAAATTGTATAAGAACTGTCTCTCTGCTGAAGAACAAAAAAATGATCAACAGCTTCTCCCAAACGGAGAACCTTGAAACTGCTTTCTTTTACACAAGACCAACCTTCTTGTTGTGAACTTTTACATTTAAAAAACAAATAACCGCTTTTGTGGTAAAATTCCACTACCTCGGACGCGATCAAAACTTTGCATGATCTTTTTTTCTTAAGATAAATATCCGTTACACCATTTCCTTTTAACGCAAAAATGAATTTGCCATGTTTAATAACAGATAAAACCTCTCCCCGATTAATAAACTGTTTAGTCGTTTTCCTTCCCATAATTATATTTTTTTAATGAATACTAATACATGATTATGTCGGTAGCTTAATTTATTTTTTGACAAAAATCAATACGCATTACTAAAATAAATCAACAGATAGACAAAAACACTTTGCAACAAAAAAACTAAAAAAGGGACCGTAACCAGGTCCCTTTTCCTTATGCTTTTTTCAAATCTTGAGCCACTCTCGGATCTCGAAACAGTTTTTCCATCCTGTCGACCTGCTCAAAACTCTCGTCAATCCGAAAATTTATCTCAGGAACATATCTCAAATCCGTTTTTGCCCCTACCACTTTACGAAAATGATTGGCGGCCAGCTGCAAAGCTTCGCGAACTTCTTCGTTTTTGTCATTTTGAGAAGTAATGAAATAAACATTGCAATACTTCAAATCCGGAGAAACTCTGGCTTCCATAACGGTAACCAAAACATCTATCCCCTCCAAGTTTCTGACTTCGCCTCTCTCAATCTGTCCGGCAATAATTTTTTTAATCTCCTGCCCGACCCGTAATTGTCTTTGCGACGGTTCTTTCTCTGCCATATTCTTATTCCTTCAAATAAATCGACAACCAAAACTACAATGTTGCGGCAATTTCTTCCACTTCATAACATTCAATAAAGTCACCGACCTGAATGTCATTATAGTTTTCAAAGCTCATACCGCATTCATAGCCGGATTTAACTTCTTTCACATCCTCTTTAAAGCGTTTCAACTGTCCGAGGCTTCCGTCATGAATAACCACGTTATCACGCAGCAGACGAACTTTGGCTCCGCGTTTAACCATGCCTTCCGTAACCATACATCCGGCAACTTTGCCCACACCCGTAATATTGAAGACATTGCGAATTTCGGCATAACCAAGGATTTTCTCTCTCAGTTCAGGAGAAAGCATTCCTTCCAACGCCTTCTTAATATCATCGGCAACATCATAAATAATCGAATAATAACGAATATCAACGCCATCCTGACGAGCCATATCACGAGCGTGAGGAATGGCACGAACATTAAAGCCGATAATAAACGCGTTAGAAGCTTTTGCCAATGTAACATCGGAATCAGAAATCGGACCGACAGCAGAGTGCAGAACCTGAACACTGACTTCATCATTGGACAATTTGTTGATTGTTCCTTCAATTGCTTCGATGGAACCTTGAACGTCTGCCTTGATAATAACCGGAAGATGTTTAATTTCACCGGACTTAATCTTATCAAGCATTTGTTCCATAGCCGACTTGGCACTTTTAACCAGTTTAGCCTCACGTTCCTTGCGGATACGATATCCGGTAACTTCCTTGGCCTGATTTTCATCAGCGGCAACAATAAAGTCATCACCGGCCGACGGAGTACCCTGCAAACCGAGAACCTCAACCGGAGTAGCCGGACCGGCTTCAAATACTTTTTGGCCGCGTTCGTTAAACATGGCTCTGACACGTCCCCATTCTTTACCGGCAATACAAATATCACCGATACGCAACGTTCCTTTTTGAACCAAAACAGTGGCAACGGAACCGCGTCCTTTTTCCATTTTGGCCTCCACAACAGCCCCCTCCGCACCACGGGAAGGATTAGCTCTCAAATCCAAAATTTCTGCTTGCAGCAAAATAGCTTCCACCAATTTATCAATATTAATGCGTTTCTTAGCGGAAACTTCGGCACACAAACATTCGCCGCCCATCTCTTCAACGGCAATACCATGCTGAAGCAAAGCAGTTTTAACTTTCATCGGATCAGCCCCCGGCAAGTCGATTTTGTTGATGGCAACAACAATCGGAACTTCCGCGGCCTGAGCGTGGCGGATGGCTTCAATCGTCTGCGGCATAATACCGTCATTGGCGGCAACCACCAAAACCACAATATCCGTTACTTTCGCACCGCGGGCACGCATTTCGGAGAAAGCCTCGTGTCCCGGAGTATCAATAAAGGTAATTTTATCGCCGGTTGAAACTTCAATTTGATAAGCCCCGATATGCTGGGTAATACCACCGGCCTCACGGTCGGCAACATTGGTTTCTCTCAGAGCATCCAACAAAGAGGTTTTACCATGGTCAACGTGTCCCATAACCGTAACAACCGGAGCTCTCGGCAGCAACTGATCCGGTGTATCATCCGGACCGCCGAGCCCTAATTCGACATCGCTTTCGGCCACGCGTTTTACTTTGTGTCCGAGTTCTTCAACCACAATTTGTGCCGTATCGGCATCAATCGACTGGTTAATCGTCGCCATAACACCCAAAGACATCAGTTTTTTAATAACATCAGCACTTTTTTCGGCCATACGGTTAGCCAGTTCCTGAACCGTAATAATTTCAGGAATGATAACTTCTTTGAAAATCTTTTCCTGCGGCTGAACGGCTTGAACAGGCTTCGGCTGTTTCTTTTTGAAACGGCGGCGGCTGCCAAAACCATAATCATCATCGTCATCATCTCCGCCAAAGTTATGAACATTAACCTTGCCGCTGCGTCTTTGCGGTTCAAAACTGCGTTTCATAACTTTTTTACGTTCCTGTTCAAACGTATCTTCACGGCTTAAAGACTTTGAAGCATCCTTTTTAAATTTACGGTTATGAAAATCTTCGTCATCGTCTTCATCATCTTCAAAATCTTTTGATTTTTTATCTTTAAGCTTAACAAAATGTTTTTCTTCTGCTTCTTGAGCTTTGGCTGCTTCTTGAGCCGATTTGGCCGCAGCTTCTTTTTCTGCCTTTTCTTTGGCAGCTGCCTCTTCAACTTTAGCCTGCTGACGGGCTTTTTCTTCCTCTTCCCGCTGAATCTGGCGAAGACGCTCTTTTTCTTCCTCTTCAAGTCTACGTTTAGCTTCATGCTCTTTGGCTTCGGCAATCAAACGCAGTTTGGCCGCCGTGGCCTCGTCAATCTCCACCTTGGTTTCAACAGGGGCACTGGTGTTAATCACTCTCTTTTTGCGAACTTCGACCTGTACGACTTTTTTCCCGTCATTATTGCGTGATTTGGCGGCATCGCCTAACCCTTTAAGGGTAAGTGTTGATTTTCCCGATAATGTTAGTTTGTTATTTGCATTATCACCTGTCATTATTGTTTTATCTCCGTATCTTTATAAAAAACTCTATGAATTCAAAAAGACTTGCAGTTTCTTAAACTCATCATGAACTGTTTTGGCCATCTCGCTTTTCAGAAAAGCAACATGCACCGTATTAACTTTATTTAATGCCTGATCCAACTCCTCAACATCATACAGAACAAATACTTCCAAATCCTTCGCCAAAGAAACCATCTTCTCATGGCCGTCTTCACCGGCGTTTTTGGCTTCCAAGATAAAAGCCGCTTTATTTTTTACAAGGGCTTCTTTAACTTTTTCAAAACCGGTAACTAACACCCCTGCTTTTTTTGCCAGGCTGATAAAGTCTAACCCTTTTTTTCTTAAAATTTTCTCAACCAATTCAATTAATTGATTATCGGCACGCACTTTCTTCCGGACGGCTTTTGAAAACAACCCTTTTTCAATGGCTGTCTGCAAAGCCTTTTTTGAATTAGAAACAAAAATTCCCCGCCCCGGAAGTTTTTTCTTAAAATCCGGAACCACCATATTATCTGGCGTGATTGTAAAACGCAAAAGCTCATCTTTGCTTTTTACTTCTCCGTCAACAATACATTTTCGTTCTTCTTCATTTTTCATCTTGCTTATCGCCTCGTTTTTCGGAAAGGGAACAGAGAGGCTTTAATCATAAAACCGCTCCGTTCCTTCCGTAAAGATGCTACTCTTCTGTGAACCAGTGTTCACGGGCAGCCATAATAATCCGATTGGCTTCGACCTCGGAAAGCGAATTTTCGCCAAGGAGTTCGATTAATTCATCACTGGCCAAATCAGCCAAGTCATCAATTGTTTTAACGCCTTTTTCAGCCAAAGTCAAAATCATATCCTGATCCAAACCGGAAACTTCCTTAAGTTTGTCGTCAATACCCAAAGTCTTGCTCTTTGTGGCAAATTCTTTATTTCTTTTTTCAATAAATTCTTTGGCACGATTTTGCAATTCGGAAGCAACATCTTCGTCAAAGCCTTCAATTTCAGCCAATTCGGACAAAGAAACCAAAGCCACTTCATCAACCGTTGAGAAACCTTCGGCAATCAACAAATGGGCAATCATTTCATCCACATCCAAAGCTTCCATAAATCTTTGAGAGCGAACTTTATTTTCATTTGAACGACGTTCCTGTTCCTGCTCTTCGGTCAAAACATCAATATCACAGCCCAGCAATTGGGAAGCCAGTTTAACATTTTGTCCGCGGCGGCCGATAGCAATTGAAAACTGCTCTTTCGGAACCACTACTTCAATACGTCCGTTTTCTTCATCCAGAACCACTTTGGTAACTTCAGCCGGAGCCAAAGCACTGACAATATATTGAGCCTTGTCCTCGGAATAAGGAACAATATCAATCTTTTCGCCTTGCAATTCCGTAACCACGGCCTGAACACGGATACCACGCAAACCAACGCAGGCACCGACGGCATCAACCGTCATATCGTCTGCTTTAACGGCGATTTTAGCCTTGGAACCCGGATCACGGGCAACTCCCATAATTTTAACCAATCCGTCATAAATTTCCGGAACTTCCTGAGTAAACAGCTTAGCCATAAATTCAGGACAAGTACGAGACAAGAAAATTTGCGGACCTTTGTTTTCGCGGCGGACTTCCAAAACATAAGCACGAATACGATCTCCGTTTTTGAATTTTTCTCTCGGAATAATTTCGTCACGACGCAAAATGGCTTCTGTCTTGCCGATATCCAAAACCACATTGCCAAATTCGATTCTTTTGATTGTTCCGTTGACAATCGTGCCTACTTTTTCCTTATATTCTTCATACTGCTTGTTGCGTTCGGCATCACGAACCTTCTGAACAATAACCTGTTTGGCTGTCTGAGCGGCAATACGTCCGAAATCAATCGGAGGAAGTTCGTCAACAATAAATTCGCCGACTTTTGCATTGCTGTCATACAATTTGGCATCTTCCAACGGCAGCTGAGTAACTTCATTTTCAATAACCGCATCATCGGCAACAACTTCACGATAACGGGCTAAAGTAATGGCACCTGTTTTACGATCAATATTGGCTCTGATATCATGTTCAAAACCATATTTGGAACGTCCGGCCTTTTGAATGGCGATTTCCATAGCCTGAAAAACATCTTCCTTATCAATGTTTTTCTCTCTGGCAACGGTATCTGCAACGAGAATAATCTCAGGTCTTGGCATACTTTCAATATTTTGCATTGTAATCCTCTTCGGTTAAGTTACTCTTGAATACCGGCAAGAATTTCTTCCGGCAAATCCTGTTCATAAGCTTTCAGCATTTCATCGGTAATGATTAATTTTGCTTTAGCAACATTCTCATACGGAATAACATATTCCGCACCATCCATCTCAAAATGGATGTCGTTTTTATCATCAACGCTCAAAATCTTACCTTTGAAACGTTTACGTTTTTCAACTTCCACTGAAGTTTCCAACTTTGCCTCATATCCGGCAAAGCGTTGAAAATGTTCCAACGTTACCAATGGACGATCCAGCCCCGGAGAGCTTACTTCCAAAGAATAACGGTCTTTAATCGGGTCTTTTTCATCCAAAACTTCTGAAATTGCCCGGCTTGCTCTGGCACAATCCTCTACCACAATATCTTTACGGTCTTTCCGCTCAATCATAATTTGCAAAGTCGGATTCGCCTGACCGATGGTTAATATTCTGACCAAATCAAAACCAAGCCCGTCAACAACCGGCTCAAGCAAATCTTGTAAAGGGTGTTTGTTCTGCATCAATAACTTCCTTGTAACAAAAAAGCGGGGTTTTTGGCCCCACTCTCAAAATCATTTATGAAAGAATACAAGTGATATAACATACAAACAATTTAAAATCCAGCATTTTTTTCACAAACTGCAAGTTTTACCCATCTTCAAGGTGCAACAAGACCGAAACGGCAATCAGCGTTACAATCAGGGTCGGCGTCCATACTGCTAAAACCCCCGGAATATATCCGTTAAGCCCGAAAGCATAAATAACCTGAGATAAGAAATAAACGGCAAAACCGGTGGAAACCCCGCCGACAATCAAAAACATCACGCCGCCTTTACGGGTATTCGGACGCAAAGCAAAAACCGCCGCAACCAAAACCATGGCACAAAGCAAAAACGGAGATGCCAACAAAGACATATACCGCATATTATGCTTCAATGCCGAGAAACCCGACATCTCATAAAAACGGATTGTCCCCGGAAGTTTCCAAAAAGAAATCGATTCCGGATCAATAAAGTTTTCTTTAATTCGATCCAGTGTCAAAGATGTTTTATATTTAACGCTGTTCAAAACAATGGTCGGTTTTCCCGCTTCAAAAACCTTAAGGTCTTTCAGCTCAAAATCATTCTTTTTATCCAGCGTTGCGGCAAAAGCCTCCACTCTGCGTATCATTTGCGAGTTTCTGTCCATTTCCAAAATGCTCACATCGCGAAACAAAAGGTTTTTGCCTTCCTGACGAATGGATTTAGCCTGTAAAACCAAAAACTTGTTTTCATCAATTGCCTCTCTGGTCCACAAACCTTTATCCGTGAACAAAACCGCATTTTGATTGCGGGTTTTCAGACGATAGTCCATCGTCTCATACATTTCATAAAGCTTGGAGGAAATCGGGTTAACCAACGTGATATTGATAACGCCGATAACATACGTCGCCACCAAAACCGGAGCCAGGAAACCCCAAATTGAAACACCTGCGGCCCGAATGATAACAAACTCGCTGGTCTTGCTGAGTTTCCAAAACGTAATCATGGCCGCAATCATCATCACAAAAGGGAAAACCATATCTATCGTTTTCGGAAGCTTGGTAAACGCCATTTGTAGCACAAACCCGAACGTAACCTCGTCATGCCCGGACGCACGGCGAAGCAATTCGATAATTTCAAACATAAAAACAACGCTCAAAACCGTAAACAGAACACCCAGAAAGCTGAAAACAATCTGTTTTATCAAATAGGTTCCGAGAATGGTATTAGGTTTCATCACAAGGCTTTCGGTTAAAAATTTTTATTACGATATAAAAAAATCACTTATTTAGCAAGCTTATTAATTTCCGCAAGAATTTTCTTCTCGATTTCCGGTTGATCCTGCCGGGCTTCAATAACTTCTTTGCGGATTTTCCGGGTTCGGGAAAATAACTCAAACAACTTGTCCCCTTCATCCCAGCGGATATTTCTTTGCAAAGCGATTAAATCCTCAACAAAACGCTGTATCAATTCCAAAATTGTTTCTTTGTTATTAAGCAGAATATCCCTCCACATTGTCGGATCGGAACCGGCAATACGGGTAAAATCGCGAAAACCGGAAGCGGAATATTTAATGATTTCCTGTTGTTCATAACCTTCCAAATCCGCCACGGTTCCCACGATTGAAAAGGCTATAAGGTGCGGCAGATGTGAAACGGCAGCCATCACCTTGTCATGATGTTCCGGTGTCATGGTATCGATTCGCATTTTCGCTCCCAACCACATTTGCCGAACAAGTTCAACCGCTTCCGGCGTCGATTTTTTCGAAGGAGTTAAAATACACCACCGCCCGTCAAAAAGCGTATCAAAACCGGCTTCCGGACCGGACTTTTCCGTACCGGCTACCGGATGCCCCGGTACCACGATAATCCCTGAATCGGCAGGGACATTTTTTTCGATTTCTTCCATGGCAAACTTTTTAACCGACCCCACATCGGTAATAATGGCTCCCCTTTTCAAAAAAGGAACAATCTGGGCGGTAAGGTTACCGTAAACGCCGACCGGTGTTGCCAAAACAACCAAATCCGCATTTTCAACCGCCTTGGCCGGATTTTCTTCAACACTGTCAACAATCCCCAGTTCCAAAGCTTGTTTAAGATACACGGGATTATTATCACAAGCTGTCAGATGTCCTGCAAATTTTTCTCTTTTAATAACCCGAGCCAGGGATGAACCAATCAACCCGATACCGATAATAACAATTTTATTAAATAACATTTTTAATCCTGAAACACATTCATTGAAAAATACCGTTCCACCGCATCAGGGAGAACAATAACAATATTTTTGCCTTTCATTTCCGGACGCTGCCCGACTTTAACCGCTGCCGCAATGGCCGCTCCTGCGGACAACCCTACCGGAAGGCCTTCCGTCTCCGCCGTCGATTTTGCCATATCGGCAGCCTCTTCATCGGCTATATCGACAACTTCGTCAACCAATTCATCATCATAAAACGGAGGAACAAATCCCGCTCCGATGCCCGGAATTTTATGCGGGCCGGCCTTTCCCCCATTTAGAACCGGGCTGGCCGCCGGCTCAACCGCAACAACATACAATTCCGGATTACAGGTTCTGAGCGTTGAAGCAATACCAGTCAAAGTTCCCGACGTCCCAACCGCGGAAACCAAAACATCCACTTCTCCGCCCGTATCTTCAATAATTTCCATACTGGTTCCCAAACGGTGAGCATCCGGATTAGCCTCATTTTCAAACTGCTTCAGCATAATCACGTCTTCCCCTTTTTCAACCAACAACTCCGCTTTGGCAATAGCCCCTTTCATGCCGTCTTCCGCAGGGGTCAAAATAACTTCGGCTCCCAAATGCCTCATCAGCATAATCCGCTCTTTAGTCATATTTTCCGGCATGACAATAACCAGCTTATACCCTTTGGCCGCACACATTGCTGCCAAACCGATACCCGTATTTCCGGAAGTCGCTTCGATAAAAACCGTGTCTTTGGTAATCGGGCGGGTTTTGGCCGCCTTTTCCAACATATTCAACGCCACTCTGTCTTTGACGGAAAACAACGGATTATAAAATTCGCATTTTCCCAGAAGCGTGGCTTTTACCTTATATTTTTTTGCCAGTTTGGACATTTTAAGTAAAGGCGTATGACCGACCATTTCGGCAACGGAATTATATATCTTTTTCATTTTTCCCTTCTATCTGTTTATAAGCTTGAGAATATGCTTTTAAAACCCCATTAATTTTGTTAGTGTTATCATAATATTAAAAAGTTAAAAATAAAGAAATGAAAACAATTAAAACTCTTATTTTTGCAACATTAATAACCGTTATTTACACCGGCTCGGCATTGGCAACCAGTCTGGATGAAATTTACCGCGATATTGTAAAATCGGACAATAACGGCTATCTCCCTTTATTTGTAAAAAACCGCAATGCTCCGAACTTTTTGGATGAAGAAGACACGCTGAGGCAAGTCAAAAAAGCCTCAACCATATCCAACAAGGAAGAACTGAAAGCCATTAACCTCGAAAACGAACGCAAAATCAGAGAACAGGCTCTGTTAGCCGAAAAACTCAAATGGCAAAAAACAATTGAAGCCGTTCAGGCCGGAAAAGTTACTCCGGTCGAACTCCATGAAGTTGAAAAAAGAGTTGAGAAAAAAGACCTTCACGCCATTGAAATTTACGCATGGATGTTTGCCCGCGGCGTCGGCGTCAAACAAGACTTGGTAAAATCATTCCACCTCTACCAAATTGCCGCCCACAAAAACGTCCCGCAGGCAGCAAAAAACGCAGCCCTGGTCTACAAGGCGATGAACAGGGAACAAAGAGAAAGCCTGACTTCCTATAGCAATACTCAGTCTTTATAACTTCCGAATAAAGACTTGAAAGCTTTCCAGTGTGTATAATTTATCCGGATGTTGCCTAAAAATATTTCTTTAATATCAACCCAGCCGGCTCTGCCGTTTTCAGGCGTTTTCCAAATTTCATGGTCAGTGTCAAAACCGTAAGATGACGCATCATAAACAATAAAAGTCTGATCATAGCGGCAAAATTCACCGAACGGACGGGCATCTTCGGCAAAATAATTGATTTCCTGCTGAAATTGACGCTCTCCTTTATCAAGCATAAACTCTATTCCGGTTTCTTCATACAATTTTCGGAACAAACAAGAGCGGAAGTCCTCCTTCCGGCTGACGGCTCCGCCCGGAAACTCCGGCGTATCCACTAAAGGCGGATAAGTAACCAAAACTTTGTCATCTTTGACTAAAATCGCAAAATACCCTTTTTGACTGACGGGGATAATGTCATCGGCATATTTCTGTTTTCCCGTTCTGTCAAAAAACACTTCACTCATCGGTTACTTCCTTAACCAGTTCTTTAACAAAACGCTTCAATCCGACTTGGCGGACTCTCTTCATTCTTTCTCCCGAAATAATTTTTTGAATTTTAAGAATGGTTTCTTCCAAATCAACATTAACGATAACATAGTCAAACTCGTCCCAATGGCTCATTTTATCCAAAATCAAATCCATTCTCTTTTTAATCACTTCCGGAGAGTCCGTTCCTCTGTTTTCCAAACGGCGGCGAAGTTCTTTGATTGACGGCGGCAACAAATAAATCGTTACCACATCGTCTTTCGCCTTAGCCTTCATCTGGCGGGCACCCAGCCAATCCATATCAAACAACACATCCTGGCCGACATTGATAAAACTGTCCACTTCCGAACGCAGCGTTCCGTAGCGAGAACCGTATTGGGAATCAACATGCTCATAAAATGCGTCCTGAGCCAAAAATTCATCATATTGTTCATCGCTGACAAAGTAATAATCCACTCCTTCAACTTCGCCTTCGCGTTTCGGACGGGTCGTAACAGAAACCGAAAATTTAATATTTTTATCGCGGCGGAGCAATTCTTTCGCAACTGTTCCTTTACCCGTTCCGGAAGGAGCTTCAATAATAAACATTGCCCCTTTGCGAACCTTTTTCAGTCTGTCAATAATCTCATCCATCGCATTTACTCCATATTTTGAACTTGTTCTCTAAGTTGCTCAATTAAAGTTTTTAATTCCATTCCCAAATTCGTCAACACAATATCGCTTGACTTTGAACAGGTCGTATTGGCTTCTCTGTTTAATTCCTGACAAAGAAAATCCAATCTTCTTCCCACCGGCTCATTTGAATTCAACAATTCTTCAGCAGTTTTCAAATGGGCTTTCAATCGATCAACTTCTTCCTGAATATCCGCCCGGGTAACATAAAAAACCACTTCCTGAGCCAAACGGTCTTCCGAAATCTGATTTTCAGCCCCGAGCAATTCTTGAATATGTTGCAGAAGCCTGTCCTTCAAATTTTTCTGCATAGACTGGGAAATACTTTCCACTTTTTGAACTATTTTACCGATTTTAGCAACAATATCAAGTAAAGCCTGGCTTATTTTTTCACCTTCATTAATCCGGTCTTGCCGCAAAGCCTTACAAACCTCTTCAAAATCGGCCAGCAGCTTTTTTTCCAATTCGGATTGTTCATCTTCGCTCAAACAAACATCTTCAACATCTGCCACACCCCGAATACCGAGCAACTCGCTTGCCGACGGTTTTTGAATTTTATCGCCGTAAGTCTCCCATAAACTAACGGCCGCATCAGATAATTGTGTCAGCAAATCTGTGTTAATATTAACCTTTTGAACGCCGCCGGACGCTTTCACTTCCAAAAAAACACTCACGCATCCCCGGTTAAAATACTTTGCCGCCAGACTTTTGAAAGGCGAGTTTAAAGCTTCAAGCCAAACCGGCTGCTTGATTTTCACATCCAAAGACTTGCCGTTCACGCTCTTAATTTCAAAAAACCAATTATACACAACTTTGCCAAACGTACATTCTCCGTTTTTTCTGGCAAATCCTGTCATACTTGATACCGGCACGATACTCTCCTTTTAAAAAAATTTTTACTTATTATATGTAATAAAACATTAAGAATATTTTACTTTAGGAAAAGAAAATGCAAAAAAGGAACCAAAATATCTTAATTACCGGAGCCACTTCCGGCATTGGCGAAGCCCTTGCCCTGCACTATGCGGCCACAACGGCAAAGACCTTGTTTATCTGCGGCCGCAACGAAGACCGGCTTTTAATTGTTCAAAAAAAATGTGAAAAGCTCGGAACTCTGGTTTTTGCAAAAATCCTTGATGTTAAAGATAAAGAGGCTGTTTCAAACTGGCTTGAAGAATGCGAACAAAATGCCCCTCTCAATCTGGTGATTGCCAATGCCGGCGTTGCCACCCTGGAAGAAACCCCGGAAAACATCCGCAACACCTTCGATACGAATGTCGGCGGAGTTATAAACACGGTTGTCCCGACCATTGAAATTTACAAAAAACGCCAATATGACCTGATGAAAAAACTATCCGGAAACAATTCTTCTTTAGAACAGTTTATCCATAACATGAAAAAGCAAAAAAGAGCCTTTTCCATGAATCCTTTTCGTAAAAAATTCTTGGGAGATATAGGCTGCGAACTTTATCACAACGATCAGAAAGCCATTGCCATTGTCAGTTCCATAGCCGGATACCACGGCATGGCTACCTGTCCGTCATACAGTGCCAGCAAAGCCTGTGTCAAAGCTTGGGGAGAAGCATTGAGAATTGACCTCAAACGCCGATACAACATTAATGTCAGTGTAATTTGTCCGGGTTTTGTACGATCCGGGATTACCGACAAAAATACCTGTCCGATGCCGTTCTTTATGGAAGCGGACAAAGCCGCTGCCATTATTGCCAAACGGCTGAACAAAAATGTCGGATTAATTGCTTTTCCGTGGCCGATGCGTTTTGCTTCCTGGTTTGGTTCCGTTCTGCCGAACAAAATAAGCGAATTCATCTATTCCCATCTGCCGTATAAAGTTTAAAAAAAGCAAAGCGGCTTTATCATAAAGCCGCTTCTGCACAATAGACAGACAAAAATCACATATCTTTGCCTTTTGATTCTTCATCCTCTTTGCCGAAAAGCCAGTTAAGTTTGCCGCCCTCTTTTCGTCCCTTATAAACCAGATAAACGAAAATTACGAATGAACCGCCGCCAATCCACAACGAAGTGTTAAGCGTTAACAAAACCAATCCCCCGACAGAGAACAATACAAACAAAAGCCAATTGAATCTTGCTACCCAGTCTTTCTTTCCAAGCGGCAAAAACATCCCGACAAAGAAAGAAAAGAACCAAGAGATAAGCGAAAGAACAATAAGCTGAACGGATGTTAAACTTAAAATCTCCATATCTATTGTTTTTAATTAAATAATACATTCACAGAAATCTAAATAGATGAATTTTTAAGTTATTATCAAACCGGATTTTTTTCAAGGATTATTTTGTGGGTTTCCAGTTTCATCAAATACCATAACAAAACCAAACCCGGAACAACCATAAATGAAGTAATGAGGAAAAACACCGGCCAGGAAACAAGTTCTGCCATATAGCCGCTGGTTGCGGCAAAAACATCCCGGGCAAAACTCATCAAAGAAGACAACAGAGCATATTGCGTTGCCGTATAAGCCACATTGCATAAAGAAGACAAATAAGCCACCAAAGCCGTAACGCCCATTCCTCCGGCAATATTGTCAAAAGAAATTGTCATCATCAGCACATATATATTATTTCCGGCATAAGCCTGAATAACAAAAATCAAATTGGTAATTCCCTGAAGAATACCGCAAACCATCAAACCCTTCATAATTCCGATCCGGTTCAGAACCACTCCGCCGACAATTCCGCCCAAAATGGTGGCTATCATTCCGTAAAGTTTGGAAACATAAGCAATCTGAGCCTTGGTAAAACCCATATCATCATAAAAAGGATATGCCATCGGTCCCATATAAGCATCACTCATCCGATACAGAAAAATAAACAGCAAAATCAAACCCCAATGACGGCGTTTCATAAAATCCGCAAAAGGTTCATAAACCGCCGTCCTCAAAAAATCATCAAAATCTTTATATTTTTCTTCTTTATAATGCTGTTCTTTCTTTGGCTCTTTGCAGCACAAAATCGTAACCATACCGACCAAGGCTCCCAAAGACATAATCACATAAACATGATGCCAGCTCATAATTGACGCCAGCCACAAAGCTCCCGCTCCGGAAAAAATCAGCCCCAGACGATATCCCAATACAAAAATCGCCGAACCGGCTCCCTGCTCTTTGTTATTAAAACTCTCAATTCGAAAAGCATCCAAAACAATATCCTGCGAGGCGGAAGCAATAACAACCAAAACCGCAAAAAAAGCCATAACCATCGGTGTTTTTCCCGGATCAGTCGCCGCCATACCCAGAATAGCCAGCATCAAGAAAATCTGCGAAAACAGAGCCCAGCCCCGCCGCCTTCCCAATCGGGAGAATAGCGGTAATTTAATCCTGTCAATAAACGGAGCCCATGCCCATTTAAAACTATACGGTGTTTTGACTAAAGAAAACACACCGATAAGGGCGTATGAAATTCCGGAATCTTTAAGCCACAAATTCAAAGTACTGAAGACCAAAAACAACGGAAAACCGCTGGAAAACCCCAAGCAGGTCATTATCAGCATTCTTCTGTCAAAATAAATTCGACCGGCATTCCACCACTGTCTTAACATTCCGTCCCCAATATTCTGTGCAAATTAATAATTTCTTTCTAACCCAAATAGGTTAAATAAACTATAATTTTCCACATCATAAAAACATAAAATCAAAGACTTGCTTTTTTCATAAAAATTTTTATTTACTTTACCACATATTGTGCTTAATTTAATTGAAAACACAATATATAGTATATAAGAGGTTGGCTAAATATGACAGAAATTCAAATAATTAAAAGAGATTCAACACATCAGTCTTACGACTTTTCCAAAATACAAAAAACCTTGGATCGGGCCATCAAAGGATTTGATTTAAACCAAGCTCCTTTGATTGAGAAAATCAACCAGTTCATAAAAAACGAAACAACAACAAAAGAAATTATCAACTACCTGACCTTAACGGCCTTAAGTTTAACTAGCATTGACGAACCTGATTGGAAAAACGCCGCCGGACGACTGAAATTATTTGAACTATACAAACAAACCGCCATTAATCGTGGTCTCAACCATTCGGAAAAATCCCTTTATCATGACTTCTGCGGATTTGTAAAAAATACCGTTAAATGCGGTGTTTATTCCTCTGTTCTGACGGAAAAATACACCGATGAAGAATTGCAGGAGGCCGGAAAATTCATAAATCCCGATTTTGATTTGCTTTATGACTATGCCGGTATCAATCTTTTGATTAAACGCTATCTCTGCGAATACAACGATAAAATTGTCGAACTCCCACAGGAAATGTTTTTAACGATAGCTTTGTTAATTGAACAAAACGCCCCTAAGAATATCCGCCTTGCTTTGGTCAAAGACACCTATGAAAAATTAGCCGACCGCAAAATTTCTCTGGGAACCCCATTACTGATGAACCTTCGCCGCCCGAACGGAAACTTAAGTTCATGCTTCATTACCGTTATGGATGACAATCGAGATTCTATCTTTTATGTCATCGACCAAATTTCGGCCATTTCCAAATTCGGCGGCGGCGTGGGCTGCAATCTCTCCCGTGTTCGCTGTAAAGGAGCCAGAATCAAGGGAATAAAAAATTCTTCCGGCGGCGTAATTCCATGGATTCGCATTATTAACGACACCGCCGTCGCCGTCAATCAACAAGGCAAACGCAAAGGAGCCGTTACGGTTTCTCTCGACATCTGGCACTTGGATATTGAAGATTTCCTTGAACTCCGCACCGAAAACGGAGACCAAAGAATGAAAGCCTACGATATATTCCCTCAGGTTGTTATTCCTGATTTATTTATGAAAAAGGTCGAAAACAACGAAAAATGGCTTCTTGTCGACCCGAATGAAGTCCGCACCAAATACGGCAAGGAAATCGCCAATCTTTGGGGAAAAGACTTTGAAGAACTTTACGCCCAGCTCTATCTGGATGCCGAATTCGGAAAACTGGAAATGTTTAAATTTGTTTCAGCCAAAGAATTACTGAAACGGCTGATGAAATCTCAAATTGAAACCGGTATGCCGTATATCGCATTCAAAGATACGCTTAACCGTTATAATCCGAACAAACACGACGGAATTATTGTCGGCACCAATTTGTGCACAGAATCTCACAGCAACGTCCGTCCGACGGAGTTTCTTCCGAAACGCCTGGACGGCAATAAAATAATTTCCGAAACCCAAAACGGATTGGTTCACGTTTGCAATCTGGTTTCCATCAACCTTGCCAATATTGACAGCGACGAAGAACTTGACAGCATCTGCCAAACTTCCGTCCGTATTCTGGATAACGCCATTGATTTTACCGAAGTTCCGATTCTCGAAGGCTCTCAACATAACCAAAGATACCGCACCATCGGCATCGGAGCCATGGGATTGGCTGACCACCTGGCCAAACGGAACATCCCTTATATTGCATCGGCTGATTACGTTGACGATTTGTTTGAAAAAATTGCTATATACAACATCAGAGCCAGTATCAACGCCGCCAAAGAAAAAGGAACTTTCGGAGCTTATAAAGGTTCCGATTGGGATAAAGGCCTGATTTTAGGAAAACGCCAGCTTGAATTTCAAGGTTCAAAATACAAAGAGGAATGGAACAAAATATTTTCTGATCTTGCCAAACACGGCATCAGAAACTCTCAGCTGAGTGCCATTGCTCCCAATACCAGTTCCTCTCTGATTCAGGGCTGCACCGCTTCCGTTCTGCCGATTTACAGCAAATTTTTTGTAGAAACCCATGGCAAGGGAAGCATTCCGAACTGCCCGCCGTTTATCAAGGATAAATTCTGGTTCTATCAGGAAAACCGCAACATTAACCAGAAAACCATTATTGACATTATGTCCCGTATCAATAAATGGATTGATACCGGAATTTCTATTGAACTGATGTATAACCTTAACCGCAACATCAAGGCAGTAGACATTTATGAAACAATTATGGACGCTTGGAAAAAAGACATCAAAACCCTTTATTACACCCGCACCATTCAAAAAGACGGCTCTTCCGTTGAAAAATCAGAATGTGTCAGCTGTGCCGGATAGGATTAGGAGAAGAAAATGAACATTAAAAGAAAACAATTATTCAATGTTAACGGGGATGACAGCCTGATTAACCGTAAAATGATTAAAGGCAATGTTACCAACCTCTTTAACTTAAACAACGTCAAATACCAATGGGCAAACAAACTCTACCGCCTGATGATGGAAAACTTTTGGATTCCTGAAAAAGTATCTTTGTTTGACGATAAAAGAGCCTACAACGAACTTACCCCTCATGAGCAAAACGCTTATGACGGAATACTTTCCTTTCTGGTTTTCTTAGACAGTATTCAAACCAACAATCTCCCGAACATCAGCGATTATATCACCGCTCCTGAAGTCAATTTGATTTTGGCCATTCAGACCTATCAGGAAGCCGTGCATTCTCAAAGTTATGCTTACATCATTGAGAGCATCATTCCGGCGGAAAAACGCGAAACCATTTACGACCGCTGGCGGGAAGATAAAGTCCTTTTGGAACGCAATAAATACATTGCCGAAATTTATCAGAATTTTGTTGATGAAAGAAACGACAAAAACTTTGCCAAAGTTCTGATTGCCAATTTCCTGCTGGAAGGCGTTTATTTTTACAACGGTTTTAATTTCTTTTATAATTTGGCATCCCGCAGTTTAATGATTGGAACCGCCGATGAAATCAAATACATTAACCGTGACGAGCTGACCCACTGTGTAATTTTTGCCAACATCATCAAAGAAATCAAGCAGGAACACTCAACGTTTTTCAGCGATGACGAAGTTTATGAAATGTTTGCCAAAGCCGTTGAACAGGAAATTGCTTGGAGCAACCACATTATCGGCGATAAAATTATGGGAATTACACCGCAAACAATTGAGCAATATACCAAATTCATTGCCAACAAACGCCTCAAAGACATCGGATACCAACCGTTATATGAAGGCTTTGACACCAATCCTTATCAACATTTGGAAAAAATTTCCGACACCAACGGAGAAGGAAACGTTAAAGGCAACTTCTTTGAAGCGAATGTTTCTTCTTATAACCAAAGTACGGCTATCGAAGGCTGGGATGACATATAACAACAAAAGGCTCCCAAAAGGGAGCCTTTCTTTTTTTCAAACCTGAATAAAATTATTCGGCAGAATAAGCTTTTGCCTGTTTCTTGGCATCATCATCTGTTCTTGCTACGTTAACAAGAATAGTCTGAGATACTTCCGGATGCAGGTTCAGTTTAACGGAATAAATGCCCAAATCTTTAATAGGCTTTTCCAGATAAACACAACGACGTTCAACATTGAAACCGGCTTCTTTAATAGCAGAAGCAATATCGCGAATGGTAACGGAACCATACAATTGACCGGTTTCTGCAGCCTGACGAATCAGAACGGCACTAAAGCCTTTCAAAGATTCTGCCTTTGCGGCAGCTTCATCTAACATAGCTTTGTTGTGAGCTTCCAATTCGGCTTTTTGTTTTTCATAAAAAGCAATATTGGCTTCAGTTGCACGAAGAGCCTTTTTGGCAGGCAGGAGGTAGTTACGGGCATAACCGTTTTTAACGTTTACTTTATCACCCATTTTACCCAATTTTTCTACATGTTCGAGAAGAATAATTTCCATTTCATTACCCTCCCTTAAGCTGCAACATATGGAAGAAGAGCGATGTAACGTGCACGTTTAATGGCACGAGCCAACTCTCTTTGTTTTTTTGCAGAAACAGCTGTAATACGGCTAGGGATGATTTTACCTTTTTCAGAAATATATCTGGAAAGAAGTTTTACATCTTTATAGTCGATTTTAAGACCGTCTTCACCGGAAAACGGGCAAGCTTTTTTTCTTCTAAAGAATACTTGTTTAGCCATTACGTTTCTCCTATTCTTCTACAGCTGAAGTTTCACCAGAGGAAGACAGTTCGGAATTGAACTCATCAACCTTAACAGTCATATAACGAATAATGTCTTCGTTGAATCTCATAATTCTTTCGAATTCTGCAATAGCGTTAGCCGGAGCAGTGATATTCATCAAAACATAGTGGCCTTTACGGTTTTTCTTAATGCGATAAGCCAGGTTTTTCAAACCCCAGTTATCAACTTTAACAACCTCGCCACCTTCTTTTTTAATAACATCGCTCAATTCTGAAACAATGTTGTTAACCTGAGAGGTGCCGAGATCCTGACGAGCGATTAAAACGCTTTCATAATTAGTCATAAATAAAATCTCCTTATGGATTCTCAACAATTGGCAGCCTTATAATTTTTTAATTATTGAGCCGCCGGGTTATGTATAGCCGGAAACATCCGGCAAGGGACGAGGCGTAATATACCCTAAAACTTTAATTTTGCAAGCAATATTTAAGGTAATTTTAATCTTTTATGCCTATATTTACCCTAAATAAAAGGGATTTCAAAAAAATGAGCAAAAAAAGCCTGATATTTCTGTTGTCCGCCTTAAGCGTTTTGAGTGCCTGCTCCTTGTTTTCCAAAGAGGAAAAAGAGCAAATACCCGCTCGCACCGTTTATGCCAACGAAGAAACAACCATCAGCCTCATAAACCAGACAACAAAAGTCATTGTCCGGTGCTATTCCAACGTATTTGAACCGGCAGAAACCTGCGCCCGTTTTTTTGAAGAAAAAGATTATGTCCGTTTTCGTGAAATTCCTTATAAAACAGCCAATTACGACTTTCTAAAACCCGGAAGCTATCCTACCCGCCGCTGGAGAAACGGGGAAAGAACCCCTCGTTGGTAGGGCACGGCAATGTTAGCCAGAATAAATACCGTTGCTTTTAACGGACTTGAAATTCTCAATGTTGATTTACAGGTTCAAATTTCTTCCGGACTGCCGGCCTTTACAATTGTCGGACTTCCCGACAAAGCTGTCGCCGAAAGCAGAGAACGGGTCAGAGCGGCTTTACAATCTCTGGGACTGAGTCTCCCCGCCAAAAGAATAACCGTCAACCTGGCTCCGGCCGATTTACTCAAAGAAGGATCGCATTTTGACTTGCCTGTTGCTCTGGGGTTGTTAATCGGCATGGGTATTTTGCCTCAGGAAGAGCTCTCGGGCTACTTTGTTCTCGGCGAACTCGGATTAGACGGAAGTATTGTCCCTGTTAACGGGGTTCTTCCTGTTGCCATCAAAGCCAATTCACAAAATAAAGGGCTTATTTGTCCGTCCGCTCAAGGAAGCGAAGCCGTTTGGTCGGGATTAAAAGATATTTTGGCTCCGCACAATCTCCTTGATGTCATCAACCACTTCAAAGGAAGCCAAACCATTCCTTTTCCACAGGCTTCTCAAATAACAGAACAACAAAATCTGCCGGATATGAAAGACGTAAAAGGACAGGAAAGTGCCAAACGAGCCTTGGAAATCGCCGCTGCCGGATCTCATAACCTTTTAATGATAGGCCCTCCGGGATCCGGAAAATCCATGCTCGCCGCAAGACTGCCGTCCATTCTTCCGCCCCTGACACCGGAAGAAGCTCTGGAAACCAGTACCATTCACTCTGTTGCCGGAGAACTCAAAAACGGAAAACTTTGCTTTGAACGTCCATACCGCGACCCGCACCATTCGGCCTCAACTCCGGCACTTGTCGGCGGCGGAAGAAAAGCCAGACCGGGCGAAATCTCATTGGCACACAACGGTGTTTTGTTTTTGGATGAACTTCCCGAGTTTAACCGTTCAACCTTGGAAGCCCTCCGTCAACCTCTTGAAAACGGCTGCGTAACCATCTCAAGAGTAAATGCCCATACAACTTATCCCGCAAGATTTCAACTGATTGCCGCCATGAATCCCTGCCGCTGCGGACACCTCGGCAACCCGGACTTAGAATGTTCCCGGGCTCCGAAATGTGCTGAAGAATACCAGTCAAAAATTTCCGGACCTTTACTCGACCGTATTGACATCCATATTGAAGTCCCTGCTGTCAGTCCGTGGGAAATGTCCACCGCCCCGACCGGAGAAAATTCGGCTCAAATCAGACAAAGAGTCATCAACGCCCGCAAAATTCAGGCAGAACGTTTCAAAAAATTCAAACACCCGGAATTCACAACCAATTCCCAACTGAAAGGCGAACTTTTGGAACAAATCGCCGTATTGGATGAAGACGCCCGACAGCTTCTCATAAATTTTGCCGACAAAAACAAACTCTCCGCCCGGGCATATCATCGCACTTTACGGTTAGCAAGAACGATTGCAGACTTGCAAAATGAAATAAATATCCATAAAATACACGTAGCTGAGGCTTTGTCTTACCGCAGACATTTTCCGCCCAAACAAAATTAATGGAGAAAATACTTATGAAAACTCTAAAATCTAAGCAGTTTTTACTACTACCGATTCTGGCCCTTTTGGGTTTGGGTCTGAGCACGGACTGCTTTGGAGCAACATCAACCAGAGAGTTCTTCAACACCACGCAGGAACAGGAAGACAAAGACGGAAGCATATTTCCGGGCGGAAGTTGTTCTTCATGCACCAAAGATGGGAGTATGTTTCCGGGCGGACGCTGCGAACGCTGCAAAACACCGTGTAAAGATTGCCAGTCGAAACCAAAGCCAAAAAAACGCCGCAGTTTTATTCAAAATTACATAACGATACAAGAAGACGAAATTTACCGCACGGTTCACCGCGAATGCAAAGATTTTGCACCGATTCAACTGGAATGGGTTGATTTTCGTATTCAACGCGGCAGACAATTCTCTCCTTATTCCAACAAACTCGGAAATTATCGGTTCAGAATTTTCGGTTGCCGCCGCGAAACCAAAAACGCCATTCTCAATCAAGGTCGGATTATGCAGAAAGATATGCAGTTCATCCGTATTTTTGATGATGCCGTCGGCGACTGCTATCCTATTGTAAAAATCCCGAACGACGTTTGTCTGGAAGGCAACAACGAACCGACACCGGAATATATTTTGACTGCGGAAATTACCGACTACTTTATGAACATCTGCGACGGTTATGACTGGGATGAAAGCAAAAAAGAAAACCTGCGTACAGGTTCGGCTGAAATGACCGTAACCTGGAGACTGATGGACTTAAGCAAAACCAATGTCTTGTGGAAAGGAACTTCGGTCGGATATTCCGAAGTAAACGAAGGCGAATACAACGGCGAACTTATTTTGATTGAGCGGGCGTTTGCCGATGCTGTTGACAATCTTCGCAACCTGCCCGGATTTGAAAACCAGCTGGCTCGCCGCGTAACCCCTGAAGAATTAAAAGAACAAAGAGATTCCCTCATTGCTATGGAACGGATTGAAAATCCGATAAAATGCCAATACCAACAGGAAATCAAACAAGCCGAACTGGAGAAAAAACAACTGGGACAAACCGACTGCCTGCAAAGCACCTGCCCGGTCTGCCCTCAGTGTCCGAGCTGCTTGCAAATACAAGAACAATTACAGCAGCAGCAAGCCGGAGAACAAATAACCTTGTGTGAAAACCCGGCAGTTCTCGCTGAACAACCTCTTCAAATACAAATTGAAGACCCTGCCCAAATTCAAACCGTGGTTCAAACACAGCCTCAATATCAACCGGAGCAGCTCATGCTTTGCACCGACGGAACGGCGGTCTCTCAAATCGGCGGTTTGTGCTCAGACGGAACTTTTGTTGAAGACGGCGGCGTTTGTCCGGATGGAAGTATTGTTCAACAGGCCGGTGGGTTATGCTCTGACGGAAGTGTGGTTATCATAGAAGAAGAAGCTCTGCCAACGGAAGTTGAAACAGTTCAAATTGTAGAAGAGCCTTTAGAAGTGGAAATCGCTACCGCGGAAATTGAAGAAAACGGCGGAAGCACATCTTCCGGCAGCGGCATTATTCAAACCGGTGTCAATGCGATTGCCGCCGAAGCAGCTATTTCAGAAAGCGGAGATTCAATCAGCTCCGGAACCAATGTTGCCGTTCTTGAAGAAAATTGGGTCGACATTCCGCTTGACGAGGAAGCTCCGCAGGAAAGTATAGACAACCGAAACACAACCGAAGAAAGCTTTGCCACCAGCAAAAACAGCCTTTGTATCGTAAGCAGAGAACCTTATGACTCTCTCACACCGGAAAATCTGTATACGATTCGTGCATCAATTATGGAAATAACCAATGCCAAAGGCAAAAAAGGTGCCGGACTTATCATTTCTGACCAGTTCGTATTAACTTCTGCCGATTTGGTAACCAAAGACGTCAACCGTTACGACTTGAAAACAATCAACGGTGTTCATTATACGGGAACCGTTTTCCGTATTAACCCAAACAAAAATACGGCTTTGCTGCTGTTGGATGAAAAAACGCTTTACACCCCGCTGTCTTTAAATCTTGATTTACCGGAAATCAACAAAGATACTTACATGACTTTAGGGTTGCTGGATTTTGAAAGCGGCGAAGGCTATCTCGACAACAACGGAAAAGTCAGCGGTTATCGTTATTCTGAAGAAAAAGGAGCCGAAATCATCGTTGACACCTTTGTTCAAACCGTAACCACCGGCGGAGCCCTGATTGACAGCCACGGAACAATTACCGGGCTTTCAAACTCCGGCAAAAAACTTGAAGACGGACCGGACTTATTTATTCCGATTGAAACCGCCCTCAAGAGTGTCGGCCTGGAAATCTGCGGAAAGGCATTCGGCCCTGAAAAAGAAATCCCGCAAATAACACGGCCAATCTCTAATGCCATTGAAACAAACACCGGAGATAAATCGCCGGAAAGCATGAATAAAAAAGAACGTAAATAATCAAAATCCCCATCGGAAACGGTGGGGATTTTATTCTCTCTTCTTGCAAACGAAAAAATTTTTAACTACATAAGAGATATAACATTCAAATAAGGAAATTCTTATGACAACAATATTGTGTGTACGAAAAGGAAATCAGGTGGTGATGGCCGGAGACGGACAGGCTACTTTAGGCGAAGCCGTCATTTTCAAATCAAAATCCGTAAAGGTCCGCCGGATCGGCAACGGCAAAATTATTGCCGGTTTTGCCGGAGCTGCCGCTGACGGAATAACATTGATTGAACGCTTGGAAGGCAAACTTGAAAAACATGCCAACCAGTTAAAACGGGCTGCCGTAGAACTCGCCAAAGACTGGCGGATGGACAAATATCTCCGTCAGCTTCAGGCTTATATGATTGTTGCCGATAAAGATGTCTCTTTAGTCATCTCGGGAACGGGGGAGGTCATGGAACCCGATGACGGAATTATAGGTATCGGAAGCGGCGGAAATTACGCCATGGCCGCTGCCAAAGCCTTATATGACATAGAAGGCCTGAATCTTGAAGACATCGCCGCCAAGGCCCTTAAAATCGCCGGCGATATTGACGTCTACACCAATCACAACGTAATTATTGAAAAGGTTGAATAAAATGGCAAATTTTAGTCCCCGCGAAATTGTTTCCGAATTAGACCGTTTCATTATCGGCCAAAGTGAAGCGAAAAAAGCCGTTGCCGTAGCTCTGCGTAATCGTTGGAGAAGAATGCAGCTTTCCGAACACCTGAAAGAGGAAGTCGTTCCGAAAAATATTTTAATGGTCGGCCCGACCGGTGTCGGAAAAACCGAAATTTCCCGCCGTTTGGCAAAATTGGCCAAAGCCCCTTTCATTAAAGTCGAAGCCACAAAATTCACGGAAATCGGCTATGTCGGCCGCGATGTTGAATCCATTATTCGCGATTTGCTGGAAATATCAATCAACACCACAAAAAACGAACTCCGCAAAAGCGTTAATGCCAAAGCGGAACTTGCCGCAGAAGAAAGGGTTCTTGAAGCTTTGGTCGGCATAAATGCCAGCGATGAAACCAAACAAAAATTTCGCAAACTCCTGCGGGAAAACCAATTAAACGACAAAGAAATCGAAATCAGCGTCATTGATAACACCAATCCGAGCATGCCGACGATTGACATTCCCGGAATGCCGGGAGCCCAAATGGGAATGATAAGCCTTGGCGACATTCTGGGAAAACCTTTCGGCGATAAATATAAAACCAAAAAAATGACTGTCGGCGATGCTTATAAAGTTCTCATGGATGAAGAAAGCGATAAGCTTTTGGATCAAGACACCATTATTAACGAAGCAATCAAAGCGGTTGAAAATGACGGAATTGTCTTTATTGATGAAATAGACAAGATTGCCGGCAAAGATGAACGCCGCGGCGGAGATGTCTCAAGAGAAGGCGTGCAGAGAGATATGCTTCCGCTGATTGAAGGAACAACGGTCAACACAAAATACGGCCCGGTAAAAACAGACCACATCTTATTCATCTGCTCCGGAGCTTTTCACTTGTCGAAACCATCCGACTTATTGCCGGAGCTTCAGGGACGTTTGCCGATACGCGTTGAACTTAAGGCCTTGAATCACGAAGATTTTGTCAGAATTTTAACCGAACCGGAAGCTAATTTGATTGAGCAATATGTCGCTTTGATGAAAACCGAAAATTTTGATTTGGAATTTGAAAAAGAAGCAATTGACAAGATTGCCGACATTGCCGTTGAAATCAACGAAAATGTTGAAAATATCGGAGCCCGCAGACTGCACACCGTTTTGGAAATCCTGTTGGAAGACATCAGTTTCAACGCTTCCGACCGTAGCGGAGAAAAAGAAACCATTACCGCAGCCATGGTTGAAGAAAAATTATCCAAATACACGCAAGCCAGTGATTTGTCGAAATTTATCCTCTAATGCAAAAACTGGGAATTTACATACATTGGCCCTATTGTCTGAGTAAATGCCCATATTGCGACTTTTACAAAGAGGTCCGAAAAGATGTTCCGCAAGAACAAATTATTGCGGAATATCTTGAGGATTTAGATTTTTATCATAATTTTACAACAGACAAAAACATAATTTCCGTTTTTTTCGGCGGCGGCACACCATCTTTGATACAACCGCAATATATTGATAAAATAATCAATCACATCCATAAAAAATGGCCTTGTGCCAAAAACATGGAAATTTCCTTGGAGGCAAACCCGAACAGCAATCGGAAAAATTTGTTTTCCGATTTAAAAGCGGCGGGAATTAACCGTTTATCCTTAGGGGTTCAGGCACTCAACGATAAAGATTTAAAATTTCTGGGTCGAACGCATAATCTGCAAACAGCTCTAAAATCCATTGACGAAGTAATAAAGACTTTTGACAACCACTCCATAGACTTGATTTATGCTCGTCCGCACCAAACCCTGCCCGAATGGAAAAAAGAGCTTTCCGCGGCCGTAAATCTTGGTCTGAAACAGATCTCTTTATATCAATTGACCATTGAAGAAGGCACCGTTTTTGCCAAAAAAGGCATTTTACCGTTGGAGGAAGAAGCCGCCGCGGAAATGTATTCTTTCACGGAAGATTTTTTACGCCAAAACGGCTATCCCAAATACGAAGTGTCTAACTTTGCTCCGCCGCAATATCAATCCCGGCATAATCTTTTATATTGGCAGGGCGATGATTACATCGGTATCGGTAAATCGGCCCACGGCAGAATAACTCATAACGGCAAAATTTATGCCACAACCCACCGCCGGCAAACAGAAGAATTAACCCCGGAAGAACGGGCGGAAGAACTTATTATTATGGGACTACGTTTAACAGAAGGCATAAACAAAAAACATTTTGCAGAAAAATGCGGCATAGCATTTAATGACTTTGTAAATAAAAACAAACTTCAAGAATTAAAAGAAACGGGATTTCTTGTCGAAACCCCGTCATCTCTTAAAGCAACCCCTTTAGGATTCTTAGTCCTCAATAAATTAATCGAAGAAATATGCTAACAAACCATTTGGTTAAAAAGCAAATCCTCTTCCCCGAAATAATTATACACATCCAGAATTCTGGCCAGCATATTCGGAGTAATTTCTCGTTCCCCGTTAATCATAGCCGATAACACCTCTTCATTAACTCCTGAGAGGCGTGCCAATTGATCCATGCTGCAATCTGTATTCTGTGTCAGTTCCACCAGTTTTCTTCTGGATTGTTTTTGTATTAGTGCCTTTATAAAATCGTTAGACTGTTTAATATCAAGATTCTCTTCAATCATTCATATACCTTTCCATAAAACGAACAAAACGCAAGGTATAACCTCAAAAAGGCAAGGTAAAGAGAATAACATAACCTGCTCTCTCAGCAGCAAGCCATGTATTCCCACGACAAGCTATCCTCATCGCAAGATGCCTAAAACATAATATATCATTACAGAAAAACAACCCCGAAATCAAGTTTTTCTATAAATAATTAGTCTATACGGAAATTTATTTTCAATCCAAGATACCGTTATTGCCGTTAACCAGCAAAAGCAGCATAATTAAAAAGAAAAGCATGGAAAATCCGGCCTTAACGGAAACATTATCCGGAATTTTATTATAACGGTTGAGCATAAATACAAAAATCGGGGAAGTCAAAAGTAAAGCCGCAACATACCCCGGATTAGGAGCCACCCTCATAGCCACGGTTTTGGCCGTAATTAACGCCGCACTGAAACTGATAATATACAAACCGGCTTTAACAGCCTGCTTTGAGAAAACATTTGCAAAAAATCCTCTAAAACCGGGTTTTTCACGGGAAATATAAAAATATGTATTGTAAACCCCGCTGACAAAAGTAGCCACAACCAAATAATAAGTTACCGACATCCAAACATTGCTTCCGTGAATGGCAATGTCTTTGGTAATCACGCTCATACCGCCCAAAGCCAACATTACCGGTATCATATACTTCAAAAGAGCCTTGGAAACGGGACTTTTCTGCATTTGCCAATAACTTACCGTAAAACCGAACAAAATCAAAATTAACGTAATAAAAACCGTTCCGTCATCAAATAATTGAATAAACTCATCCGGAGTCAAAGCCCACCACATCACCGTCGTTACCACGGCCGTCAAAGCCATAACTCTGGAAGTCGGCCCCGCTCCGTAAGTTGCCGATGCCGTAAACAAATGGGAATCATAAAAACCAATCATCCATCCTTGAATAATCAGCAAAAACCAATAATACGCACTCGTCGGAACCGGAAACAAAAAAATAAACGGAAAAAAGAACAAAGAAATGCCTAAACCACGCCAAATTCCCAGCAAATAACCGTTAAGTTTATAATGCTGATTAACCAACGTATATAACGCGGTAAAAAAACCATAAATCAAACCGTTTATAATCCAAACCATCCGACCTCTCTTTTTTGCATATCCGAAATATAATCCCAAAAAAAAGAGATTGAAGTAACAAGCACAAAAAAAGAGCCTCAAAAGGCTCTTTTTAACAATAACAACAAATATTATTGATTGGCTTCAATCCAACTGATTAAAGAAGATTTTGAATTTAATCCGACTTTTACGTCAATCTGTTTTCCGTCTTTAAACAAAAACAAGGTAGGAATGCTTCTGATACCATACTGAGCAGCAGTGTTAGGAGATTCGTCAACATTCATCTTGCAGATTTCAACCTTGCCGGCCATTTCTTTGGAAACTTCTTCCAAAACCGGAATCAACTGACGGCACGGACCGCACCATTCTGCCCAAAAATCAACCAAAACTAAACCGCTTGATTTCAAAACCTCCGTTTCAAACTGACTGTCGCTGATAGCTTTCATTTTCATTCCCTTTCTAAATTATGTAATCAATAGTTCTAATATAATGAATATTTTTTTATATTAAAGAGCATTTATGTAAAATCCGCAAAATTAATTTCCTAATTTATCGGCATAAGCAAAGCGGTATCCGTCCATAAAATTAAAGAAACAATTTCTTTTTCCGGATAAATTTTTTGCAGCAGTTCCTTATACGCCCCAAGCTGCTTGACATAAACAGAAGGAACATCCTCCCGGCAAACTGCCGCCGGACGATTCGTTTTAAAATCAATAATTAAAACTCTGTCTCTTTCAACGACTAAACGGTCAATAACCGCTGAAATGATTTTTCCGTCGACAACACCCATAATCGGCACTTCCGCTTTTGAATTCTGCCCAAACAAACTTCCGTATTTTTCATCATTCAACAGCCTGAGAACTTCATTTTGGATTCGTTTTCTCTCATAATCAGGATAATCGGGAGCATTTTTGAGCAAAAACTCATCAATTAACGCCGACTTGTCATTCTTCTGAACATCCGGAAGAAACTGCAAAAGCTTGTGAATAAGAGATCCGCGGCGATATCGGCTCTGTCCGTTATCTCCAATCGGGGACAACAAAGGAAGTTCTTCTTCATCTTCATCCGGCTTGGAAGGCGTAAACGGTTTTGATAAAGGATTCTCTTCCGGAGCTTTATTCCTTATCCAAGCAAAATCCGGAAGTTCCAAACTCTTGTTTTTAACATTTTTAACCTCTTTAGGATCTGCTTCTTGAGCAATATTATATTCAATATCGCCGTTTTCTTTCTCACTTCCGATTTTAGCCAGCGTTTTCCGACAAATTTCATACCAGGATTCTTCTTTGGCTTTATTTTTCTTACGATAGCCGCAAATGCACAACCGGTCTTCCGCTCTGGTTAAAGCCACATACAGCAGGCGTTTATATTCCTCAAGCTGCAGTTCGTTTTCCCTTTCTTTGATTTTATCGCAATTATGATTATAATCTCCGGAAGAAAGCGGAAAATAAAATAAATCATCCCACAACATCCCGCCTTCTTTTTTAACATTTACCACCCGCACCGTGTCCGGAAGAATAACCACCGGAGCTTGCAGCCCTTTGGAACCGTGAACCGTCATTACCCTGACCGCATCGGCATCGCTTTGCTCCAGTTCCCGCTTGATTTCAATCTCGTCTTTGGCAACCCAATCAATAAAATTCTGCAAACTCGGAATATGTTCTCTTTCAAAATCAATCATCAAATTAACAAATTCATCCAAACCGTCTTCGGCTTCAAACCCCATCCGTTCAACAAACTTCTTCCTGCCGCCCTGTTTATTTAAAATATGTGAATATAACTCAAACGGACGAACAAAATCCGCCATATCCAAAAGTTCCTGCAGCTGACTGTAAACTTCGGAATATTTAGCGGAAGCTCCCAACCTTGACCATAAAGCCGCAGCCCCTCTGTCATAGCATAAATCAAACAAATCATCGTCATTCAAACCAAACAACGGCGATTTGAGAATAGTCGCCAAAGTCAAATCATCTGTCGGCAAAAGCAAGAACTTCCCGACGGCAATCAAATCCTGAATGGCAATTTGTTCAAGCAGTTTTATCTTATCGACACCGGCTATATTGACATTTACGTTTTTACATTCACGAACCAATTCTTCCACAAAACTGTTTCGCCGCTGTACCAAAATCATAAAATCCCGATACCGTAACGGGCGGTTTTGCGAAACCAAAAGTTCCCCGCCGTCAACCATTGCTTTAATTTTGCGGGCAATTTGTTTTGCCAGTCTGGAACTGGTGGATTCGCTGGCTTTTCTTTCTACCGGCGGCCGCCACCCTTCTTCGTTTTCTCCCTCCAACGGTTCAATCAGCGGCCAAAGTTCAACCTTGCCCCCATCCCCGATACGATACGGAATATGGGTAATATCCTGCCCCTCAAGCACCACTCCCTTTTTGGCGTAATCATCCTGAAAAACCGAATTTACACTATCTAAAACAGCCGCCGTCGAACGAAAAGAAACATCCAGATGAACTTCGTCAAAATTCTCCGACTTATGTGAAAAATACTGACGCATACGCTCAAATTCCTGCGGATCAGCCCCCTGAAAACTATAAATAGACTGTTTTCTGTCCCCCACGGCAAAAACCGTCCGAACTTTTTCTCTTGCTCCTTCTCCGACAAAAAATTCTTCGGTAATAGAGCGGATAATTGCCCATTGATTCGGAGACGTATCTTGTGCCTCATCAATCAGCACATTGTCGATTCCACCGTCCAGCTTAAACAACACCCAGTCGGCCACACTTTTGTTTTCCAAAAGTTTTCTGGTAACAACAATCAGGTCTTCATAATCCATTTTAGAGTGAATTTTTTTATAATGCTCATAACCGCTGATTAAATCTTCAGCCAAATACAAAACAGCCTTCGTCGAAACAAAAACCCTTAATGCTGTTCTTTTCTCCTCAAGTTCCGAAATTCGTTCCGCTTCTGCGGCAAACACCTCCGGAAGTTCCGGATAATCAGTTACGGCTGCTTTCGTTCCGGCTTTGGCTAACGGTTTTCCGTCTTTGGTTAAAAACAGACTTTTATAAGTTTCATAATCAAAATTTCCGCTTAACAATAAAGAAAGCGTTTCCGCCTTAGCCACATCACTCGGCGTCCCTTTAAACCAAGCGTTCATTATTCGCCGTAAAACGTTTTTATCCAGTTTTGCCGTAAAAGCATCAATAAGTTTCTCTTCCGTATCATCAGGACAAATATCCAAACGAACAGCCGTTTCTTTAATTAATTCTTCAAAATTCGGATATTCGGCAAACAAAATGGCGATTTTACTGCGGTTGGCAGCAATGGAATTCATCACTTCCGGAAATTTATATTCGCTGACATTTTGGGTCAAATAAGCCAAAGCTTGTGCAGATTTACTCTCCGGTTCGGATTCGATTTTTCTCAACAGCCCTTTTTTTATCTCATCCAAAGCTTCCGTTGACGTCCGGTCATCCATAACTTCAAAATACGGAGAAATTTTGGCCTCCAGAGGAAAACGCTTCAATATTTCCTGACAAAAACTGTGAATGGTCTGAATTTTCATTCCGCCCGGTGTATCCAACAAAACCGCAAACAATTTTCGGGCAGAAGCTTCCAACGCTTCATAAGCCTTTCTCTCTCCCGGAAGATTTCCCAATAAATCTGAAAGTTCTTGATGAAGTTCATTCTCTCCGGCCACCGCCCATTTACTGAGCCTGCCGGCGATACGGGAACTCATCTCCACTGCCGCAGCTTTAGTATAAGTCAAACAAAGAATTTTCGAAGGATGAACCCCGCTCAATAAAATTCGCAGCACTCGGTCAGACAAAACTTTGGTTTTTCCGGTACCGGCCGAAGCTTCCACCCAAACGGAACGGTTTGGATTCGCTGCCTTTCGCTGCTGCTCCGTTGCCAAAGCCCCCCGTTGCTCTTTTTTCTGTTTAACTTCACTCATCGCCGCTCTCCTGAACCGACCATTCTTTAACTCGGGACAGATGTTCATAATCGGAATATTTCGGAGCGTGTTTCGGATTTGGCTTGGAAATATACGGCGTTGTTTCAAAATCAAAGACCGAGACCAATTCTTTCAATTTTTGATACGAATTTTCCAACAGCTGCCCCATATCCTTATCAATAACAATTTCTTTACGTCCCAATTGCCAATAAATCAAACTTTCCACGTCTTTTTCCGGGATATTGTCAAATCCTCCGAATTGAGCGATTAATCCCTCAATCGGCAGCTGCGGAGCATATCCTTCGGCCACTTCTTTCGGAGAACGGGCTTGCCCCGTTTTATAATCAATAATATTTATCTTGCCGTCCTTTGTTTCATCAACCCGGTCAGCCTTTGTCGTAATCGTAAACTCTCCGGCCGGAGCCTCAAAAGAAAACCTTCCCTGCACTTCACTGCTGACTTTTGCAATTCCTTCACGATAAACATCTTCTTTATCAACCAGCCAAGCAACTGTTTTTTCAAAGTTCGGCCACCAAAAAGCCTTTGTTTCCTGAGCTATTTCATTTTCAGAAAAATACTCCCGCCCCAGTTTTAAAAGCTCCCCTTCGGCGTTTTGCGGATAAGAATGCGGAAACTTTTTATTAAAAGCTTCCAAAACGGCATGAATAATATTTCCGTAATCTTTCATACTCAAATCCTGTTCCAACTCATCCAGCGGCTTGAGCTTAAGAATGTATTTTGCAAAAATAATATACGGATCCCTCATCCAGTTTTCTATTGCACTGGCCGACAACTCCCGCGGCCGGGCAGAAACCGGCGGACGAGGCTCGGGAGGCAACAGACGGACAAACTTTTCCGTCCGATCCAAAAATCTTGCCCAGGCAGAATAAAGATTATTTTCTACATCTTCAAGATTAACCCCCATGGCCTTTAACACCGTTTCCAAACGCATCCACCACCGCGACTTAACCATCGGCGTTCCCTGCACCCGGTCGGCTCTGGTCAGATAAACCTGAGAATTTGCCATTAACTGGCTGAAATCATTCGCCAAAACACCGATTGCCTTCTCCGGCATCGGAAAACCGAAATCCTTTTTCATCGGCCGGGACATCCACGGATCCGCTCCTGCCAGCTTCGGCCAGGCACCTTCATTTACTTCGCCTATAATCACCGTATCAAAATGAGTCAGCCGTGCTTCAATCGGACCCAAAATATTCAAACGGGGATGAGTTCCGTATTTGGGACGAACCGTAACACCGAACATTAAAGCTTCCAACAACCCGGCATATTCCCCCGGTTCAATATTCCCGAGAATATCCGCTTTTTCATAAACGGAAGCAATAAACCGGGCTCCGGCTTCTCCGGCCTCTCCCCGCCACAAAATTTGTGTTCCGTCTTTGCTTTCCGTTGAAGCCAAAGTTTCCGCCGCTAAAATATGCTGACGGATAAGTTCCTTAAAATCAGCGGAAGGCTGCTTCATAATCTCATAAAAATCCCGCAAACTTTCCTTAACGGACATTGCAAAACCTTCCAAAGCCTCATCTTCTTTTCCGGAACGCAAAACCCTTTTCTCATATTCCCGAACCAATTTGCGAATTTCGGCATAACTCATATTTGCCGCGGTAAACGGATGTTTCAAAAGGCTGAGAAAATCTACCGGAGCAAAATCACTTTCACAGGCTTTGACAATTAACCGCAAATAAGCTCCGATCGGGGTTGTCGTTAACGGACGCCCGGCAGAATCATCTACCTTAATTTCCCAACGTTCCAATTCCGCAGCCACACGGCGGGCTAAATTTCTGTCTGTTGTAACAAGGGCGGTCGTATGTTCCGGAATTTCCAGATTTTCCCTCATAATCAAAGCGATACTCAAAGCTTCCTGCCGAATATCCGGACAACTGATAACCTGCAAACCGTCAAAAGCTTCTCGAGAAAGATGCCTATTTTTAATATCTCTCCACTTATCCGTCGTCTTGGCCGGACGCATAATCTCCGAAATAAAAATTTCTCTGTCCGGATTGTTTGCGGCAACATAATCCGCAACATCCCGCCGGTCGACTTTCAAATAATCCAACAAATCCTTCAATTCATACTGAGGATTTGTTTCATCAATCTCCGCCCAGCTTTCGTCATCCAGATTTTTATCAAGACCGGCAAGAATAAGTTTTCCTTTTTCCAAACCCAAAATAGTTTTAACCAAATTCTTCATTGCCGGAAACGTTGCGGTCGTTCCGGCCGCGACAATTCGTCTTTGCGGCGGATTCTTTTTCCATAAATCCGTCTGAGCGGACAATAATTGATTGCGGCGGAAACTCGGATCAATCAAATTCCTTTCTTTTAAAATATCCGGCCAAAAACGGGTAATAATTTCCAAAAATTTAAGCGTTTCCTGCCAATAGGCGGAATATTCCTCCGGCACCAGATTTTTCAAATTATCAAAAGAAAGGTTTTCATTATTTACGGTATCTATCAGGTTAGCCAGTTCCTGAGCCAAAAAACAAGCTTGATTTGCCGAAAGCTTTTCCAATCCGAATTCCGAAGGTTTGGAAAGAATAATTTTCGTAAACAAAAGCAGGCGTTCGTTTTTTTCCATTGCCGGAGAAAGAGTTTTAAGAAGCTCCGAATTATCAAAACCGGAAATAAGCAGTTCATCTTCTTCCACATCCCCAATCGGCATCATCCGGGGCAGCATTGTCGGAGAAAGCCCCTTCAAACGGACAAACGCATCAGCCAGAGCCTTAACCGCTCTTCTGTTCGGCAGCAAAAAAAGCACATCCGCCAAATCCAACGGATTATCCTGATATTCCGCTAAAAACTTTTCCGCCAACACATCCGTAAAAGAACAGGATGCGGGAATATTGTATATTTTATTTTTCATAAAATAAACTCTAGGGACTCTTTCCCCGCAAGTCAACAAGATAGAAAAAAATTTGCAGATTATTAACTATAGTTGTTGCAAAATAAATAAAAGATTGTAAGTTAAGGTCAACTTTAATTAAAGAATCACACATACATAAGTAAAAAATGAATTTTAACCCTGTGGAACATTACAATTACCGCAAAAAAGACATTGATATGCTGGTAATTCACGCTACCCCGTCCGCTGACATTATCGGTTCATTCAACCGTTATGAAGTCAGTGCCCATTATGTTATGGACTTGGAAGGCGTTATTACCCAATGTGTTCCTGATCACTTGCGGGCTTGGCACGCCGGAGCTTCTTACTGGCGGCAACACGACGGAGACATTAACTCCAATTCCATCGGTATTGAAATTCACAGCCCGTCCATGGGGCAAGAACCTTACAACGAAGCCCAGATTAAATCTTTGCTGGAATTTTGCAAAACCAAAATTAAAGAGCACAATATCAGCCCTTATATGATTGTCGGCCATTCGGATATTGCACCAAACCGCAAACCTGATCCGGGCATAGAATTTCCGTGGAAAAGATTTGCCGATGAAGGCATTGGTCTGTGGTATAACCTCAGCGACGCCCGAAAAATAGGAACCCTAAGCACCAAAGACGCCTTGAGCCTTATCGGATACGATACTCGTACAGATGATATGACTGCCGCTTCCGCTTATGCTTTCATGCGTCATTACATTCCGCACCGGGTATATGTTCCTGAACACAAATTGGATGTTATCTCTCAAGTTTACCCGAAAGATTTGGAAAGCCAAAGAATTCTGTTAAACGATAAAGTCCTCAACGTTGTCGCCCGGGCTGTTGCTTTTAAAGTTCAGGAAGCTGTCCTCAAAGAACGGATGCAAGACAAAGAAAAAGATTTTATTTTTACGGCATCTCCGTTCCAAGAAATCATTCAAGAAAACAAAAAGCTATATATCTGATAAAAGTAACCCACCGTTTTGGACGGTGGGTTACTTTTATAACCTGTTTATCCAAAAATCTTTACAAACTTTTGGAAAGCCCGCCCCCGATGAGAAACTGCGGCTTTTTCTTCTTTGGTAAAATTAGCAAAAGTCTTATCAAAACCTTCCGGCATAAAAACGGGATCAAAACCAAATCCTTTATCCCCGCTTCTTTCCAGAACAATTTTGCCGTCAACCCGTCCTTCAAAAATTTGCGTTTCCTGATTTGGAACGGCAAAAGCCAAGACACAGCTGAAATGAGCCGACCAATCGTCATTTCCTGTTTTTCTTAATTCTCCGATTAAACGCTCTATTGCTTTGTCAAAATCTCTGTTTCCGGAAGCATCTTCAGCATAACGGGCAGAATAAACCCCCGGACGTCCGCCCAGTGCATCAACGCATAAACCACTGTCATCAGCCAAACAAGCCAATCTTGTCAGCCGACACAATGTATCTGCTTTTAAACGGGCGTTTTCTTCAAAAGTTGTTCCCGTTTCTTCAACATCCGGCAAATTCAATTCAGCAGCGGATAAAACCTCAATATTAAAAGGAGCCAGCATGGCATCAATCTCTTTTATTTTTCCCTGATTATGGCTGGCAACAACAATCTTATTTATATTCATCATTTAATCCCCAAAGCTTCCTTTTGTTTCGAAATCAAATGCTTAATTCCGCCTTTAGCCAAAGACAACAACTCCGAAAAACGTTCTTCTTCAAAAGGTGTTTCTTCTGCCGTTCCTTGAATTTCAACAATTTTTCCGCTTTCCGTTAAAACAAAATTTGTATCCGCCTGAGCATGGGAATCCTCCTCATAATCCACATCAAGAATACTCTCACCCTGATAAATTCCGCAGGAAATTGCTGCAACAAACTCTTTAATCGGATTTTCTTTCAGTTTTTTTTCTGACATTAATTTTTGAATTGCCAAATACAAAGCAACAAAACTTCCGGTAATGGAGGCCGTACGGGTACCGCCGTCAGCTTGAACGACATCACAGTCAACAACCAGTGATATATCGTGCATTTTTTCCAAATCCACCACCGATCTGAGGGAACGCCCGATTAAACGCTGAATTTCCTGCGTCCGACCGGAAGGTTTCTTCAGTTCCCGAGGAACACGAACTTGCGTGGCTCTCGGAATCATGGCATATTCTGCCGTAATCCACCCTTTTTTCTGCCCTTTCAGCCATTGCGGAAGTTTTTCTTCCTGGCTGACCGTGCAAATAACATGGGTGTTCCCGCTTTTAATCAAACAGGAACCCTCGGCATACGGATTATAATTGGGAATAATTTCAACTTGACGAACTTCGTCATTTCTGCGTCCTGTGTGTCTCATATTAAGTCCTCTACAAATACTATAAAATTTAGCATGAGGAACGAATAACGTTATTTAAAAGGCGAGAAAAATTTTAGTGTACAAAAAAGTACATGAATTTTTCGAGACCGCATAAAATGACGTTAGACGACCTCAGGATAAATTTTTAAAGGTGGCCGAAACGAAGCAAATTATAATACTTCGATAACGAACCGCCTTCAACATTCCAACTGAAATCTTTTTTCATGGCATTGATTTTCATCTCGTTGATTCTTTCCGGATGACGATAAAAAACGGTTAAAGCCTTTTGCAGGGTCTCAGCATAAGCATTAACATTGTTTTTCAACCGTTGAGCCGTTAAGTTACTGCCATATACACGGCGGCGTTCGGTAAAGAACACTTCCGTCCTGAAACCGTCCACACCGTCGTCAATCGTATCAACCAAACCGCCGGTAGACATTGCAATCGGCAAAGCCCCTTTAGCCATTGCCTCCATTTGGGTTAATCCGCAAGGTTCAAATCGGCACGGCATCATATAAAAATCCGAAGCCAGCTGAATGGCATATGCAAATTCATCTTTATATCCGCGAAAAACAAAAATCCTCTGGGCTGCCTTTTTGCTGACTTCGGCAACTTTATCTTTCAGCTTTGTCAGCATTTCAAAATAATTCGCATCACCGGCACCGCCCAATACAAAAATAGGATATTCCAATTCAAACTGCGAATATTTTTCAATCAACTGCAACATTGCCTGAGCCGCAATATCATACCCTTTCTGTTCCACCAAACGGCTGGTTGCACAAATAATCGGGGTTTTTGCCGCATTTTTAACCGATTTGGAAATATCCTCAAATTTATAAGTGTCAATTAAAGGAATAACTTTCTTGCGATATGCCTCGTCAGAAGCCAATTTTGAAATCAGCTTAATAAATTCTTCTTTGTTATGTAATTTTACATCCAGATGATTTTCATCAAAAAACTTAAAATCAAAATTCTCAAAATACTTGTCAATAACCGAAATCTTATCCTTATTCGGCGAAATCAAAGATTTTTCATACCCGTTGACAATCCCGAAAAAGTTTCTGTGGTCTTTGCGGATTTTCAAAATATCGCGAAAATCGAAACCAAAACCCAATTCTTTGGAAACCTCTTCCAAATAGTTTTTGGAAACGGTAACCACCCTGTCTGCCAAATGAAAATTACAGGAAGCCTGATTATAACAGTCATGCACAATCAACGTATTTGTTGCTCTCGGATTGGAGTTTTTAATAGCCTTAGCGTTTTTGAAAACGGTTGTTGCCATATTTTCATACAAAGAGTTCAGAATTTTTGAAGTATTTTCATAATCCCAACCCTGATACCCCAAATGATGAGCCACATGAATAACCGGCAGGCTCTTCAGTTCATCGGCTAAAGTGCCGTCCATCTTGCAGACATCTTTCTGAGCAACGGTAAAATACTTCATCAGACCGGAAATCGCTCCGCTATGCCAATCATTGGCAATTAAAGCATTCGGGCGGGAAATTTCTTTTATTTTTCCTTCAAAAATATTTTTAATCAGGGTATAAACGGCTTTTGAGAAAAAGGCAAACCGCTCTACTTCGTTAATTCCAAATTCGTTATAAACATAACAACCGTCTTGGGCGGAAGGATTGTCTTTATGCGGATTAATAGAGAAAAAACGGTCATTGCTCAAGAAAATATAATCCGTATCCCCGCATTTTCCTGTATAAACCGTAACCTTATACTTAACCAGGGCACTCTTATCGCCGATAAACGGAACATCAAAAACTTTTATTTTTTTAACTTTTGCCGAGGCTTTTTCCGCTCCGTAATAAACATCTCCGTCCAAACGAGCTTTTTTCTTCCCCGTATCTCCCAAATACATCGGGGTAACAACACAAAGCCTGTCTCCGTTTTTACCGTAAACAGAATTAAAAGCGTCCGGGAGTTCGGAAGCAATCATTCCCAAACCACCCCATTTCATAAAAGTTGCCGTTTCGGAAGAAATCATCCAGGCATTGATTTTATCAATGACAGGCCATTCATTTTTGCCCAAACATTGCTTTTTGGCAAGATTTTGAATTTCTGAGAGATTAGGATTATTAACAACATTATAAGTAATAGAAAACTTTTTTTTATTAAAACCTTTTGGCAGGGGTTTGCAAATATTTTGACTTTCTGAAGCAGCAGACAACTGTACCATTTTAAATCTCTCAACATCTAAAAAATAATTAAGCATATTATAACAACTTTTTTACAAAAGTATAGCTTTTTAAGCTATAAAAAACTTCTGCTCTTGACTTGTTATACTTTAATTACTAAATTTCCTAATATATACACGCCTTGTGAATTAATTTAAAGAGGAAAAAGATGAAAAAGGATAAAAAAGACTTCAAAAACGAGGAAGAAAATCTGAAGGAAGAACTTAACGAAGCTTCCGAAGAAATCTCTGAAGAAGAAGCCTCTGACGAAGCCGCAGAATTTGATGAAGAACTGGAAAAACTCAAAGCCGAAAACCGCCAGTTAAAAGAGGATTTTCTAAGAGCCTATGCCGATGCCGAAAACACTAAAAAACGCTGTGCTCAGGAAATCGAAAAAAACAATAAATACGCTATTTCATCTTTCGCCAAAGATTTGCTCTCCGTTGCCGATAATCTTCACCGGGCAATTACTTCCGTTACCGAAGACAGCAAAGAAAACTGCGAAGGTCTTCTCAAAGGCGTGGAATTAACCGAAAACGAACTTATGAAAGTTTTCGACAAATTCGGTATCAAGAAAATGGAAATTCTGGACACCGTTTTTGATCCGAACTTCCATCAGGTTATCCAGGAAGTTGAAGACAAAACCAAACCTGCCGGCACAATTATCGCCGAAGTTCAGACCGGATATATGATTAATGACCGTATTTTAAGAGAAGCCATGGTCGTTGTAACAAAATAAGCCGAAAAAACAATTCTAAAAAAAACACTCCGTTCAAAAAACGGGGTGTTTTTTGTCTATTATTGTCAACAAAAGATTTGAACAATTCTTTTCTTTGTGATATGATTAGACCATAAAGACTAATTCTTACGAAAGAAACTGAAATGTCCACTAAACTTTTCCTTACTGAATCCGGCTTTTTCTTTATAACAAAGGATGTACCTGATAACGGAGAAAATCACCCCTTCAATCAAATAGACTATGCCCAGTTCAAAAATCTTCCGAAAGACAATCCGAATATTTATTATGACATAACAGAACTTCTCAATACGGAATTCCCGCCGCAAAGCTTTCCTTTCAGAAGAAGAACTTTCAAAAACGGACTAAACCGTTTTCCGGATTTACCTCCGATTGAAAACTATACCGCCTTGTTTGAATACAAACCCGTTTCAGATGACGATTATCTCCTGATGATAAGAAAACTCGGCTATACAATTGAAAAAGACATCCGGGACATTTATGTAGACTTTGATGAGCTTGGCTATACATCTTACTTTGACAAAGATAAAAACGAGCTGTTCAGTAACGATGACTATCTGGGAACCAATGCTTATGTACAATCCCAAAACCTGTTTATGAACTTTAATACACCCAGATATCTTTTCAAAAAAGAAGACTATCAAAGATATCAAGAAATAGAAAAACAGAAACAAAAAGACCCCGCTTCTTTAAACAATCTTTCTCTCAGAGATGAAAACCTTTATCTAACTATCCAAAACTGCTTATCCAGACAAAAAAACTATCTTTTAACCATCACACATGAAAGCAAACATCAAAAAAACCGTTTTTTAAGAGAAAGAAGACAACTAAAAGCTGATGCAAAAAAACTCTCCTGCGAAGACATCTACAAAATAAACGTTGAAGATGAACGTTCTGCAAAATTCTCTGAAATACTGGAGGCGGTAAACAACTATTTCAAAACCGGGAAAAATGACTTATTAAATATCTGCAAAGAGGATAATCCTTGGCTGAAAGACGCTTTAGAGGGAAAGTCCCCCGAAGAAATTAAAACCTTTTTATCTGACCATTCTTTTCTGCTCAATGCCTGCTTAAAAGATTGGAATACTAATTTTGCACCACTATATTACGATCAATTTTCATACAATTGCCCGGAGGATGCCAAACACTACCTTACCCTTCCGGATGACGTTAATCACGAAGAATACAACAAACAACGTTCTTTATATTATAGTTTCGAGGTTTATAATCCCGAAACCGGAAAAACAGAAACCAAAGACTTCTCCAAACTGATGACTGTTGACGTAACTATCGGAAATGAAGAACAAAACATAATTCAAAAAAGTGAAAGAGAAAGAAAAATTACCGGTAGTGTTTTTCTTGACCCCCAAACTAAAAAAACACTTCTTGGAATAATTCAACAAGCCAAAGAAATGCTTAAGGAAAAAATCCGGGTTATGGACAATCTGGAAGAAACCCGTTTGGATGAACATCAAACAGAAAAAGACTCTTCCGAAACAAATATTAAGCCGCAGCCGGAAATAAAACAGGAACCAAAGGGTAAACCGCAACCAGAACCAAAGGCCTTACCACAACCTAAAACCAAACCAAAACCAAAGATTTCTGTAGAGGAAAATATCTCCGAACCGAAAGAAAAGACGCCTCCGGAAAACAAACCTCACAACAAAGACTTTGCCGAACCTTACCGCAAATTCTATAAAAACGTTGCCAAACAGGAAAACTCCACATATTCCGAAGATGAAAATTCTCCTTACTATAACGCAACATTAACCCGCAAGAACGGCGAAGAGCTCAACATTGTCGCCACACCGGAAAACCGTATCAGTCTTGGCAGCAAAGATAAAGATAAAAAGCCTAAAATCCCTGATTACAAAGACTTTAACGATTTAGCTTTGTTAGCGAAGAAAACCGGTCAAAAAATTATTTTCGGAAATATTAAATCTCCGGAATTCAAAGCACGATTAATGCTGGCCTGTCTGGAAAACGGTATTGAAATGAATAATCTTCCAAATTTCTCGGAACTGAAAGGGATTGAACCGGAAACAAAGGAACGGCTCAAAAAGAAACTGAAAGAGCAAACTGCCGCTGACAAACAATCCAATAATCAGAAAGAAACTCAGGAAAAAAGAAGTAAAATCGAACACAATCGGGACACTGTTCGTCAACAGCAAAAACAAGCTACCGAAAACAGAAAAGTTATCCAAAATCCGCGTTTCTTGTTAAAACAAGCAGAAAGACAATAACTTTTTAAACTTTAAAGAACCTCACGGCGTCCGACATGATCTGCGGCGGAAACCACGCCTTCTTCTTCCATTCTGTCAATGATTGAAGCGGCTCTGTTATATCCAATTCGCAACCGGCGTTGAATATAGCTGGTTGAAGCCTTTTTATCATTCCGGACAATTTCCACCGCCTGCCGATACAAATCATCATCGCTGTCCCCGCTGCCGAAATCGCCTTTGTCAAAAACGGACCCCTTGTCTTTTTCGTTAAGTTCTCCCTGCGTAACGGCTTCCACATATTCCGGAGCTTTCTGGGATTTCAAAAATTCGACGATTTTTTCGACTTCACTGTCTTTTACAAAACTTCCGTGCACACGTATCGGGCGTTGTCCGGCCGGCATATAAAGCATATCGCCTCGACCGAGAAGCTGTTCGGCTCCTTGTTCTCCCAAAATCGTCCGGCTGTCGATTTTAGAAGTAACCTGAAAGCTGATACGGGTCGGGAAGTTGGCCTTAATCGTTCCGGTAATAACATCCACCGATGGCCTTTGCGTTGACATAATCAAATGCAAACCGGCAGCACGAGCCATCTGAGCCAAACGCTGAATGGCGGCTTCCACCTCTTTTCCGGCAACCAACATCAAATCGGCCATTTCATCAACCACAATGACAATATACGGCAGCGGCGTCAAATCCAGATTTTGTTCCTCATAAATCGGCTTTCCCGTCTCAGAATCAAAACCAACCTGCACCGTCCGCTTAACCGTTTTGCCGCTGGCTCTCAATTCTGCCAATTTCTGATTATATCCGGCAATATTGCGAACATTCATCTGAGCCATGGCCCGATACCTGTCTTCCATTTCCTTTACAGCCCATTTAAGGCCGATAACCGCCTTGGCCGGATCGGTAATAACCGGCGTTAACAAATGCGGAATACCGTTATACATTGAAAACTCAAGCATTTTCGGGTCAATCATGATGAGTTTGCATTCATCCGGACGCATACGGAACAGCAAAGACAAAATCATTGAGTTTACCCCGACGGATTTACCGGAACCGGTAGTACCGGCAACCAGCAAGTGCGGCATCTTCGCCAAATCGGCATAAACATTGCGGCCGCCGATATCTTTACCCAAAACGATATTCAAATCATTTTTGGACACTTTGAAATTATCATCTTCAAACAGTTCCCTCAGCCATACGGTTTCCCTGTTGGAGTTCGGCATCTCAATACCTATGGTATTAGATCCCGGAACCACGGCAATACGAACGGAAACCACCGACATCGAACGGGCAATATCATCGGCAAGACCGATAACACGGGCGGTTTTTGTTCCCGGTGCCGGTTCAAGTTCATACAATGTAACGACCGGACCCGGACGAACTTTAACAATTTTTCCGTTAACCCCGAATTCCTGCAACACGTTTTCTAAATCACGGGCGATTTTATCCAACTCTTTCTCTGAAACGGCATTGCCTGATTTCTTCTCCGGTTTGGAAATTAAGTTAATATCCGGATACTGATAACCGTCATCAACCGAAGCCACATTGACGGCCAGTTTTTCCGCCTGTTTATCCTCATCTTTAAACTTAGGTTCTTTGCGGACTTTCGGTTCTTTGGTTTTCTTCTTACGGGCAGAAACTTCTTTTTCTTCCGCTACCTCGCGTTTTTTAAACAAAGCTTTTATACCCGAAACAAAGAACATCACAACAACGCCAATTCCCTTGGCTGCTGCGGCAAAACACCGCCACCAGCTTTTACAGGTAATCCCCGCGGCATAATTAAAACCGAGCCACGCCAGAATAAATAAAATCCCGGCAGCAATCTGCCTGCTGTAAGCATAAGTATATAAACTATTAATAAAACTCATCAAATGAGAAGCACAAAACTTTCCGGCAATGCCTCCCAGCTTGGCAGCTCCCCACTGGCTCGGCAACAAAGCCAAAAAAGCGGCAAAGAAAAGAACTCCGGTTACAAAGGCAAACAAACGGGAATAAACATTCACAAATTCTCTCAATCGCAAAAAATTATATCCCCAAATAATCGGAGCAATCAAAAAAACCGGCAAAGCCACACCAAACCAAGACAGCGTAAAACCGGCACTTGCCGCCCCGAAAATACCAAGATAATTCTGCACGTCGCCCGAAGCCGCCACATTGTACGAACTGTCACCTTCGTCAAAAGAAAAAATACTGGCAATCACCGCCAGACACAAAGTAATTAAAAGTGCTCCGAACAAACGCCAAACCAATTTTGTCAGAAAAGTTTTTTCTTTTTTGCTGTTTTTACCTTTCGCCATCATCTCACCTTATCATTTCATAATTACCCGGATTATACGCCGCAAATCATCAAAAGATTGTTAATAAACACTTGGATAAAATGATAAAATTGATTAAAAACTTGACTTTTTACACAATTCCGCTAAAGCTGAAACCCGATATATTTAATAATATAAAGGTTTTTTATTGATGAAATATACATTTGTATTTCCCGGTCAAGGCTCACAATTCGTGGGTATGGGAAAAGAACTGGCTGACAATTTTCAGTCTGCCAAAGAAGTATTTCAGGAAGTTAATGACGCCATCAATCAGGATTTATTTAAATTAATGACCGAAGGTCCGGAAAACGAGCTGACGCTCACCGCGAACGCTCAACCGGCTTTAATGGCTAATTCCATGGCGATTGTCCGCGTTTTGGAAAAAGACTTCGGAATCAAACTTAAAGATAAAGCGGCTTTTGTCGCCGGACACTCTCTGGGCGAATATTCCGCCGCTTGTGCCGCCGGAGTATTTTCTTTGGAAGATACGGCTAAATTACTCCGTATCCGCGGGGATGCCATGCAAAAGGCCGTGCCGGTAGGCGTAGGCGGTATGGCTGCCGTTATGGGAATGTCATTCAAAGACGTTTCCGCTCTGGCTGAAGCTGCCGCTGACGGCAAATACACCTGTGTCGCCGCCAATGACAATTCCGACGGACAGGTTGTCCTTTCCGGTCATATTCAGGCAATTGAAAAAGCTGTTGAAATAGCCCCTGAATTTGGTGCTAAAAGATGTATCAAACTTCCGGTCAGTGCTCCGTTCCATAGCCCGTTAATGCAGCCGGCCGCTGAGGTTATGGCTCACGCCTTAATGCAGGTTGAAGCCCGCAAACCGGAAATTCCGCTCATTTCAAATGTTCTGGCTTATGCCGTTAACGACGAAAAAGAAATCGTCAAAAGACTAATTGAACAGGTAACAGGTTCCGTTCGTTGGCGTGAAACCGTTCTTTATCTGAAAGAAGAAGGCATAACAGACGTTGTGGAACTCGGAGCCGGAAAAGTTCTCTCCGGAATTATCAAGAGAAGTGATAAGGAAATGAATGCTTTCTCTGTCGGCACTGTTGCTGAAATTGAAGCATTGGCTAAAGATTTATAACAACTTAAAAAAGGAAAACAAAATGTTTGAATTACATGATAAAGTAGCCTTAATTACCGGTGCTGCCGGCGGTCTGGGCGACAAAATTGCCCGCACATTGCACAAACAAGGTGCAACTCTGGCTTTAACGGATATGCGTGCCGAACCAATGGAAAAACTCAAAGCCGAACTCGGCGACCGCGTAGAAGTTTTCACAGCCAACCTGACCAATCCGGAAGACGTTAAAAATCTGGTATCTCAAGTTGAAGAAAAACTTGGCCGTATTGATATTTTGGTAAACAATGCCGGCTTAACCCGCGACAATCTCTTCATCCGTATGAGCGATGAAGATTGGCAGTTAGTTTTGGACGTTAACCTTTCCGCCGGTTTCAAATTGGCTAAGGCTGCCGTTCGCGGTATGATGAAACGCCGTTTCGGCCGTATCATCGGTATTGCTTCCGTTGTCGGTGTTACCGGAAACGCCGGACAAGCCAACTACTCTGCTTCCAAAGCCGGTATGATTGCCATGAACAAATGTTTGGCTCAGGAAGTCGGCTCCCGCGGCATTACCGTAAACTCCATTGCTCCGGGCTTTATCAGAACTCCGATGACCGATGTTCTGCCGGAAGATGTAAAAGCAGTTCTGCTGGCTAAAATTCCGGAAGCCAAACTCGGCGAAGCTCAGGATATCGCCAATGTCGTGGCTTTCCTTGCTTCCGACGAAGCTCAGTATATTACCGGCCAGACGATTAACATCAACGGCGGTATGGCCATGATTTAATTTCGAATTTATTTCGAAGATAAAAGCCTCCTTCTCGGAGGCTTTTGTTTTGCCGAGTTTTCTTAAAAAGAAAATTAAAATAGAACTCACTGACTAATATCAAAAGCCCTCTCCTTAGAGAGGGCTTTGTCCTAAATAGCCAACAAAAATTTGCACAAATTCCTGCGGATATCCGGCCGCTGTTTTCGAATATTGGCAATTAAAATAAGCTCTTCATTTGACAGCTTTGTCCGTTCCCCCTCCAAAATCTCTTCAAAGAAATCCTGCAAGCCAATACCCAAAGCATCTGCAATTTCCACTAATTTGGAACAACTGATACGATTCTGAGCCCGTTCATATTTTTGTATCTGTTGAAAAGTCAAACCGACCCGACCTGCCAAATCGACTTGGGTAATCCCTTTCATTTCCCTGAAAAGCCTTAAACGCCGGCCGATTTCAGCATCTATTTGTCTTGTTCTTTCTGTTCCTCTTTTCATATGTCTTACTCCTGTCTGCTAAAAAACTTTAACACACCTTTTCCGAATAGCACACATATTACTAGATTTTTTTTAATATTACAAATAAATAATACATATTTTACAATTGAAAATTGAAACACTCTTCTTTAAGAACACAACCTGAAATTTGTAAACTGCGATTCAATTCTCGATTTTTAACACCGCCAAGTTTTTTATAAAATTTCTCCGCCGCAACATTTCCTTCAGCCATAAACAAATAAAAAGGTTTATGCCCGATAAAATCCCGAAAAACATTCACCAACATTTTGCCAACACCTCTCTTTTGACAATCCGGATGAACATACAAGGCATAAATTTCATAATCATAACCGGCAAAATCATCTCTGCTTTTTCCGCCGCAGAGATAGCCCTGAATTTTTCCGTAATCGTCCTCGGCCACCCAAACCCTTATTCCTCTGGATTCCGCCTCTTCTATTGTCTTTTTCCAATTGGAAATTCGCCGGTCATCAGCTTTCTTTTCCGCTAATAGTTTTTCCGGAATAATTCCTTTATAAGCAGAATGCCAGGTTTCCACGTTAATTCTGGTTATCTCCTGCTCATCGCCGGATTTTGCAACTCGTACTTTCATCTCTTCCCCTTAAAAATAAGGCAGGATATTGAAATCCTGCCTTAAATTCAATTTCTATTTTTTATACAAAGAACGAGGAACATAATGCGTATGCAACAGTTCATGTGCTTTGTGAGAACCGGCCTTGCCCAAATATTCGTCATACAGGGTTTTAACCGCTTCGTTTTTATGAGACAAACGGTTTTTAGCTTGCAAATCTTCATTTAACAAACCTTTTGCCCGTTTCCGGCGAATATCGTCGGTAATGCCTCTCGGCTTAGGCTGTCCCGGCATCATTACCCGCGGTTGTCCGCCGCCGGCAACACATCCGCCGCGGCAAGCCATAACCTCAATAAAGTGGTAAGGCATCTCTTCCCCGTTGGCTTTGGCTTCGCGAACCCGGTTCAAAACCTCCTCGACATTGCCTATGCCATGGGCAACGGCTATACGGACTTTTGTTCCTTTAATGTCGATTTCGGCTTCTTTAATTCCTTCCAGACCTTCAATTTCCGTGAAATTAATATCTTTCAGTTCCTCTCCGGTAATATAGTAATAAGCCGTCCTCAAAGCCGCGGTCATAACACCGCCGGTTGTTCCGAAAATTGTTCCGGCACCGGAATATTCGCCCAACGGACTGTCGGCATCTTCTGCTTCCAAATCACGGAAACTGATACCGGCCTGCTTAATCATACGAGCCAACTCACGGGTTGTCAAAGACACATCCACATCTTGGAAACCGGAACTGCTCATGTCCTCACTGCGGACAATTTCCCACTTTTTGGCCGTGCAAGGCATAATGGAGATAACTCTGATTTTAGCCGGATCAATTGCCATTTTCTCGGCATAATAAGTTTTTGCCAAAGCACCGACCATAGATTGCGGAGACTTGCAGGTTGAAAAGTGAGGAATCATATCATGATGATATTTTTCCAGCAAATCCACCCAAGCCGGACAACAAGACGTCATCATCGGCAGGCTTTCCGGATTATTTTTGAAACGTTCTACAAATTCGGAAGCTTCTTCAATAATCGTCAAGTCAGCACCGAAGTTGGTGTCAAAAATCCGGTTAAAGCCCAAACGACGCAATGCCGCATAGGTTTTTCCGGTAAGATTTTCGCCAAACTCATAACCGAATTCTTCACCGATAGCCACGCGAACGGCCGGAGCAATTTGAACAATCGTATAAATATCCGGATCATTCAGCATATCCCAAACTTTTTGAGTTTCATCATATTCAACAATGGCACCCGTCGGGCAGTGTGCAGAACATTGTCCGCATTTGATACACGGACTGTCGGCAAGATTAATGCCGCCGGCAGCGGTAATTCGCGTTGCCAAACCACGGTTAAGATAACTCAAAGCCCAAACATTCTGCTGATTCTGGCAAACTTCGACACATCTGCCGCAAACAACACATTTGGAAGAATCCAAAACAATAGACTTAGTAGAATCATCCAACGGATATTTTTTATTCAAACTCGGCAGACGGGAATTTGAAATACCGAAAGTATTAGCCAAATCCTGCAATTCGCAATGACCGGAACGAATACAAGTCAAACATTCATTCGGATGGTTACTCAAAATCAGTTCCAAAACAGTCCGGCGGACATTCACAATCTCCGGATCGGAAGTAATAACTTCCATACCTTCGCCGACCGGTGTACAGCAGGAACGTAAAATTCTGCCGTTAACCTTAACAATACAAATACCGCACCCTGCTGTCGGGTCAACATCCGGATGTTTGCAAAGGGTCGGAATATCAATCTGGACTTTTCTTGCCGCTTCAAGAATAGACGTACCGGCAGGAACTTCAACTTCATGATTGTCAATTTTCAGTTTTACCATTTTATTTCTCCTCTGCCTCTGAATTATCTTTTTTACCCTCACCGACTTTTTCCAGATACTCATTTTCATAGAACTTCAGTGTTGATAAAACAGGGTTCGGAGCTGTCTGACCCAAACCGCATAGCGAAGCTTTCTGCATAGCTGTCGCAATTCTCTTCAAATCGGCAATATCCTGTTTAGTGCCTTTGCCTTTGTTGATTTTCTCCAAAAGCAACAGCATTTGTTTTCCGCCGATACGGCACGGAGCACATTTTCCGCAGGATTCGTCAACCGTAAAATCAAGATAGAAATTGGCGATATTAACCATATTGGCGGTCTCGTCCATAACAATCATACCGCCGGAACCCATGATTGAACCGACCTTTTTCAATTCTTCGTAACATACCGGCAAATCCATATATTCCAAAGGAATAACCCCTCCGGAAGGACCACCGGTCTGAACGGCTTTCAATTGCTTGCCGTTTGGCACGCCGCCGCCGATTTCCTCGACAATTTCCCGAATAGTTGTTCCCATCGGAACTTCAATCAAGCCGGAATGTTCAACCTGTCCTGTCAAAGCAAACACTTTCGTTCCTTTGGAAGTTTCCGTACCGAAAGAAGCAAACCAGTCGGCCCCTTTCAGAATAATTGTCGGAATATTGCCTAAAGTCTCCACATTGTTAACGCAGCTTGGCTTGCCCCACAATCCCTTGTCTGTCGGATAAGGCGGACGAGGTCTCGGTGTTCCGCGTTTACCTTCAATGGAATGGATTAAAGCCGTTTCCTCACCGCAGACAAACGCTCCGGCACCCAAACGAATATCAATATTAAAGCAAAAATCCGTTCCCATAATATTGTTGCCGAGCAAACGGGTTTTCTTACAAGCCTTGATAGCCTTTTCCAGACGTTCCACTGCCAAAGGATATTCGGCACGAACATAAAACCAGCCTTCTGTCGCTCCGATAGCATAAGCGGCAATCATCATCCCTTCAATAACCGCGTGCGGATTTCCTTCCAGAATGGAACGATCCATATAAGCTCCCGGATCGCCCTCGTCTCCGTTACAGATAATGAACTTTTCATCCACAGTCGGTGTTTTGGCTGCAATTTCCCATTTCATACCGGTAGAAAAACCGCCGCCCCCGCGTCCGCGAAGACCGGATTTTTTAATTTCCTGAACCACATCTTCCGGCTTCATTGTTTTCAAAACTTTTTCCAAAGCCAGGTAACCGCCGTGAGCGATATATTCCTGAATGTCTTCCGGATCCAAATGGCCGGCATCTTTCAAAACAACTTTTTCCTGCTTGGTAAAGAACGGCAAATCCAAAGACAAAACATGCTGAGCCAAAAACTCAGGAATTTCAAAAGGTTCCCCTTCTTTCAGTTTCAAAGCCGGAGCAATATGTTCCGTAACAATCATACGGGCAACCAAAGGCTCCAAACGTTTATACAAAACATCCTTCTGTCCCTTGATTTCCACTCTCATTAACGGACCTTGAGCACACAACCCCATACATCCGGTCGGAACAATGCGAACCTGCCCTTCCAAATCGTGGTCAGCCAAAGCGGATTTTACAATATCAATAATATCATCGCTTCCCGAAGATTTACAGCCGGTAGAATGACAAATATAAACATTGCAGTCAAAACGCTCCAAATCTTTGTTTTTTTCTTTGGCGATTTCATGAATATCAAATCTCTTGTCAATATTTGCGTCAGCCATAGTCCTTACTCCTTATCATCCGCAAGTTTATTTCTCCATTCGTCCAAAATACCGCGGACGTCATTCGGAGTAACTCGGCCGTAAGTTTTGCCGTTCACAACACAAACCGGGGCCAAACCGCAGCAGCCGACACAACGAACACACTGCAAATGGAACATCCGGTCGGCAGTGCTTTCTCCTTCGCCGATGCCCAATTCTTTCTTGAACTCTTCCAGAACCTTGTCATTTCCTTTTAAATAACAAGCCGTACCAGTACATACTGAAATTACGGCTTTTCCCGGAGCTTCTAACTTGAAAAAGTTATAAAAAGTAAGCACTTCATAAATCCGTGCCAAAGGAATATTCATTCCGACGGCGATTTCCATCGCATCGTCCCACGGAATATATCCTTTTATATCTTGAATTTCATGCAAGGCCATAATCAATGACCCGCGTTTCTTACGCCACTTTGCAGCAACTTGGGAAGCTACAGACCCTTCACTCATTAATTCCACCCTTCTTTACTAAAGTTCCATTTATCCAATCCGAACAAGTTACTCGACTGGAGGGTTATTTTTTCATAAAAATGATAATAACAGGATATTAGTAAAGAAATCCTTATTCAAGAACTATTTAGTTTTATAAGAAAAATTAACCGGTACGTTTACCGCCTTGCATATATTTTTGCTGTGCATATTCCTGCATATTAATTGTTCGGCCTTGTCCGTCTGATGAATGATTTTTATTCTTTTCCATTTCAAAACGGTTTCTCTGGGCTTTATCATTGAGATTAACACCCATTCTCATCATTTCTGCAACCTCTTCCGGAGACAATGTTTTTTCTTCTTGTTCTGAATTCTCAGATTCTGATTGCTGTTCTCCATTTCGAGCATCTTTTTCTTTCCACTTATTTTTGAAATCTTCAGTCATATAGTCAGGACGAAGTTCTAATTTATCACCTTTTCCTTTAGCCGCCGCCGGAGAATCTATCTCATTAAGCCTGTTGTTAACATCTTCTTGAGCCTCTTTAATTTTTTCTTGCATTTCAGGAGCCATGTTTTTAACGTCAAGATTCTGAGAAACTCTGGCTAAATCATTTTTCAAAACACCACCTGTATCTTGTCCACGCAACTCTTTCAAATGATTCATTGTTTGTTTTTTGGTCTCTTTCACTTCAGATTTAACTTCATTTATAACTTTTTCCGCTTCTTCTTTAGCCTGTTCTGAAACTTTATTATTTTGAGATCCGTCTAAAACCATCGTTTGATTAGCTTTGTCTTCTTCCTTTACTTTATTTTTATGACTAATTTTCTCTCTTAAAGAATTTAACTTTTCTCGACGTATATTGTTCTGATTATGCCTGCTGGCAAGCTCATTTATTGCCTTATCAGTTTCTTTGTTTTGTTTTTCAAGCTCTTTTTCTTGTTTTCTTTCTTGTTCTCTTTTTTTCCTGTCTTCTTCCTCTAACTTTTGCCTTTTTTCTCTCTCTGCAGCCAGTTTTTCATTACGTCTTGCTTCTTCTTTTTTTCGTTCGTTTTCTCGTTTTCTCTTTATTTCTTCTTGTTTTCTGGCTTCTTCTTGTCTGTTTCGGCCTTGTTCTTGGTTAACCTTTAAAGCATTTCCCAACCGAAAAACCTGTTCTCTTTGATGAGAAACATCATTTTCTTTAACCTTAACAGCCCTTGCTTGCTGTTGACTTGTGTTTGCTTTGATAGGATTTTCAGCCACTATTTTCTTTTTAGCTTTAGCACCGATTTCTTGAATCCCATTCTTTTGAGCAGGATTCTTCTGTTCAGCACCAATTGGTTTATTTTTTCCTTTTTTCTTTTTATTGTTATTTTTTCTTGCCGGAATAGATATCATCCTTGACGGAATTTCTTCAGCTTTCACATCTACAATAACATCCTTAGGCCCGGTAGTGCCAGATTTCAAAGCTGTCTCCATACCCTGTTTTTGAGTTTGAATTTCATTCCCCACTTTTTTTGCCACAATTTTTAACAACGCAGCATAGCAAGCATTATAAACTCTTCCTGAAAAATGTTTCCCTTTTTTCACAGCCTCACTAAGTTTCTTTATTATTTCTCTATTTTTTTTAAGAATATTTGCTGCTTTTTGAACAATAACTTTTGTCTGTTCCATGGCATGTTTTACTCTTGGCAAAGTCTTTTTGGCAAAATCAAAATAAGACTTAAAAGTTTTTCGAAAACTTTTTATATCAATCCTTACTCCATATTTAGACGCAAAACGTTCTGTTTCTTTATTGTCTTTTTCTCGTTTTTCATCTTCCGGATTATTTTCTTCTGCCATGAATTTTCTCCAAAAACCATCATTTTTGTCCATTATAGCATAAAAATATTAAAACAACAATTAATAAGCATACCAAATTTATAAAAAATCTTTGGCAGAAACAAAAAATTTTAGTGTTTTTCTAATATATTTTGTTTATAATCCCCGCTATGAAGAAACTTAACCTATATATAGTAAAACAAATCATTGTCGGATTTCTGCTGGTAACCTTTTCCCTGATGTCAATCATCTGGCTCACCCAATCCCTTCGTTTTGTTGAACTAATTACCAATAAAGGCCTGCCGGTCAGCATTTTTGTAAAAATGACATCGCTGCTCATGCCTCGTATCTTCATTATTCTTTCCCCGATTTCCCTTTTTGTATCCACCTTATTCGTTTATAACCGGATGATTGCCGACCGGGAACTCTCTGTTATGATGGCTGCCGGCATCAGCCCTTGGCAATGTGCAAAACCGGCCTTTTACATCGGAATATTCATGACCCTTTTTTGCATTTATACCAACAATATCGGTATTCCCGCCGCGGAAAAAGCTTTTAACGAATTGGAATGGCAGGTAAAAAATGACGTCTCGCACTTAATGTTCCGGGAAGGCGAATTTACCACCATGCAAAATAATCTGACCGTTTTCATTACCACACACGAAAAAGACGGTTCAATCAGCGGCATTCTTGTTAACGACGAAAGAAACCCAAAAACAAAAGTAACTCTGTCCGCGGAAAAAGGACGTATTGTTTATACGGAAAAAGGCCCGAGAATTATTATGATTAACGGCGTCCGCCAAGAAATCAACCGTACCAATGCTCAGTTTTCATCCCTGAGTTTTGACCGTTATTCCGTGGATTTCGGAACGGTCGGTTCCAAAAAGGCAAAAGAAACCGGTGCCCGGGAAAAAAGCTTATGGGAACTTTTAACCGCAAAAAATGACACCAGCCTGACCCCGAAAGAAGTAAACCGTTATATCGTAGAGGGCTGCCGCAGAATTTTAACGCCTTTGTATAATCTGCTTTTTGCTTTGGTTGCCTGCACCGGCTTACTGGTCGGAAACTTCAACCGCCGGGGACAAACCAAACTGATTTCCGTGTCAATCGTTGCTATGGTTCTGATTCAGGCCGGAGATTTGGCTTTCGGAAACATCTCCGTCAAAAATTTATATTTTCTTCCTTTGCTGTTTATAAACTTTTTCATTCCGCTGACAATTTGTTTTTATATGCTTTTGTTCTATAACCCGGCAGCTCAGAGAAAAAAACATAAAGGATTGGAAAGTAATGAATAAATCCTTTTTTAAATCATTGTTCCTTATGGTTGCCGGTTGCTTTCTGACAGAAACGCCTGCCGCTCTCGCTCAATTATATATGGACGCGGGAACACTGCCTAACAATGATAAAAAGAAAATATCGCCTTATGTTGCCATTGACCCGGAAAAAAACATAACCAATGTTTTCCCTTCCGCTGAAAAAAACAATAAAATTGAAACGGAAACACCGGAAATTTACTTCAGTGCCGATGAATTGGAAGACAATCAGGATTTAGAAACCATAACAGCCAGCGGAAATGTCAACATCATTCGTAAAAATCTCAGCCTGATTGCCGACAAGGTCATTTACAATCAAAAAGATGACATCATTACTGCCGTAGGAAATGTAACTCTTGTAGAAAAAGACGGAAACGTCATGTTCTCGGACTATGTCGTTTTGAGCGACAAAATGAGCCGTGGAGAAATGCAGAATATCAAGGTTATCATGAAAGATGAAACCAGGATGGCTGCAAGAAAAGTCCGTCAGCTGAAAAATAAAAACAAAATTTTGGATCAGGTTGTCTATTCTCCTTGCAACGTCTGCCAAACCACAGATCCTCTCTGGCAGTTAAAAGCCCGTCAGGTAAAACACGATGCCGCAAGCCAGGATGTTTATTACAAAGACGCTTTTCTGGAAGTAAAAGGGGTTCCGGTCTTTTATACGCCGTTTTTCTCACACCCGGATCCTCAGGTTACCCGAAGAACAGGTTTTCTGCCGCCGAAACTTTCCAGTAACAGCTATTTGGGTGCAGCTTTACAGCCAAATTATTTCTGGGATATTTCAGATAACGAAGATTTTCTGTTTTCTCCGATTCTCAGTTCTGACAAAGGATTAATTCTCGGCGGTACTTACAAAAAATATTTTTCCCGCGGAGATTTCAATTTCAGCGGAACAATCATGACTGATAAAGATAATGATGAAAACCGAGGAAATTTGTTTGGAACGGCTCGTTATGAAATAAATGATTTCTGGTTAGCGGATTTAGACATTAATTACGCTTCTGACGGAGCTTACCTAAAAGACCTGTCTCTGCCGAAAAAAGACGACGCATGGTTAACCAGCCGTGCCAGAATGCAAGGTTTCGACAACAGAAATTACGCGGCTATTGAAGCTTATTATTACAAACAAATCAGCAGCAGCCTCATAAAATATGACAAACCTTATGTTGTTCCGGTCTTTACTTATGAAAATCTCAGCGAACCGGGAGCTTATGGTTCATACAGCAAAACAACTTTTGACTTTGCTTCCGTTTACAGAGAACAAGACGATTCTTCCCAACGGGCAACCATGATTAATTCCTGGGTATTGCCGTACACCAGCCCTTACGGAGAAAAGTACCGTATGGTTGCGTCTTTAAAATCTGATTTATATTACGTTGACAATTATCTTAACCCTCAAGACGAAATATATACGGGATCAGTCGGAAGAATGATGCCGCAAGTCGGATTGGAATGGAAACTGCCGTTTGTTCGGGCAACGGAATCCTCCCGACAGATTTTGGAACCGACCGTTGTTGCTGTTGCCGCACCAAACGGCGGAAACAAAATCAATAAAATTCCAAATGAAGACAGCATGAATATTGAACTTGACGATACAAACGTCTTGGATTTGGATCGTTATGCCGGATATGACCGAAACGATACCGGAAGTCGCGTCAGTTACGGTTTAAATTGGAGTTCTTACGGAGATATAACCGGACGTTCCTCAGCCTTCATTGCCCAAAGTTATTACTTTGATTCGGACGAAAGCTTCTCCCGCAGTATCGGAACCAAAGAACGTTTCAGCGATTATGTCGGACGAATTTATGCCAATCCGCATAAATATCTGGACTTAAACTATCGTTTCCGCATGGATAAAGATAACTTTGAAATGCAATACAGCGAACTGTCAACAAGCATCGGCCCGGAAATTTTCAGTTCTTATATTTCCTATATCTATTTACAGGGAAAAGGCCGCGAAACCATAAAAGAAGGCTATAACGAACGTAAAGAACTTTATCTGGCCTTCAAATCCAAATTAACCAAAGATTGGAGCATTGAAGTTTTTGACCGCATAGACTTGGCTCCAAACGGCGGAACCCTGGAATACGGCGGAAACATAATTTATGAAGACGAATGCTTGAAGTTAATAACTTCCTTGCGTAAATATAACTCAAATTACAATGAAGAATATGACAGCGACGGCGGAAACTACGAAATAAGTTTCTCCTTCCTGCTTAAAACGCTCGGCGGATTCGGCTCAAACTAAGTTAAAAGGAGAAAATCATGATAAAAAAAATGCTGCTGATTTTAGGATTGATGATTCTTTCATCTCCGGGACAAGCTTATGATTTTTCATCATTAAACGCCTCTCAGCCATCCTCTGAAACAGGAAAATCCGTGGTTTTCAAGAAAGCAGCTCCAACCCCGGCTGCCGCTCCGGAAAAAGAACCGGCTCCACAGCCGCAGGCTCCCGTAATTCCGCAGAGAATAAAACTTTATAACGGAAACATCAAAATCGTCGCTTTGGTAAACGGAGAAATCATCTCGACCGAAGATATGGAAAACAGAGTCAACGCTTTTGTTATGACAACGCAAATTCCGCTTAATCACCAAACAAAAAATATGATTAAACAGCGTGTTTTACAAGCGGCAATCGACGAAAAATTAAAAATTCAGGATGCCGAAAAGAACGGTATCAATATCAGTGAAAAAGAAATTGATGCCTCGATTCGCAATTTTGAATTAACCAACAAAATTCCGGCCGGACAACTCAAAAATATCCTGAAAAAAGAACGGGTAAGCGAAGATGTTTTCCGCAGCCAAATGAAATCCGACCTGGCCTGGATAAGATTGGTAAAAAGAAAAACCGCGACAGATGCCCAACCAACCGCCAAAGAAGTTGAAGAAGCAATTCAAAAAGCCGAAAAAGACGCATCCCTTCGCAAATACAAAGTATCAGAAATCGTCATTCCGGTAAAAGAAGCCCAAAATATTCAAGCCTTGGTTTCTAACTTACGCAGTGATCCGAGATTCGAGCTTTACGCCATGCAATTCTCCCAGAGCCCGAGTTCCTCCAGCGGCGGAAAACTCGGCTGGGTAAATGAAGGACAACTGCCGGAAGTTTTGGAAGCCAAACTCAAAAAAATGTATGCGGGAACCATTTCCGATCCGATAAAATCCGGAAACAATTACTATATTCTCAAACTGGAAAAGGCTTATGACCCGAAAAAAGACAAACCGGAAATTCCAAGCCGCAAAGAAATGGAAACATTTATTGAGAACCAAAGAATGGAAGAATTTGCCAACCGGCATCTTCAGCATCTTCGCCAACAGGCTGTTATAGAATTGAGAAACTGATGACAAGCGTTGCCGAACTTATAGATACGCTCCCGAGTTTAAGAGAAACCGTTGAAAATCATGGACTTATGGCCAAAAAAGCTTTAGGCCAAAACTTTCTGCTCGACCGAAATATCACGGACAAAATCATCCGTTTATCACTAAATGCTCAAAACAAAAATGATTTTAACAATGAATTTGTATATGAAATCGGACCGGGTCCCGGCGGGCTGACTCGCTCGATTCTCTCCAATAATCCGCAAAAATTGACTGTTGTGGAAATGGACGAGCGTTGCATTGCCATAATGAACGAAATCAAAGGCAAAGTCGGCGAAAAACTGGAAATTATCAACGGAGACGCTCTGAAAGAAAATTTCGGCACAAAAGATAAATCTCCCCGCCATATCATTAGCAACCTGCCTTATAATATTTCCGTTCCTCTTTTGGTTGGCTGGCTCAAAGACATCCAAAGCTTTTCCAGCTTAACGCTTATGTTTCAAAAGGAAGTCGCAGACAGAATTACCGCTCCGACAAAATGCAAAGATTACGGACGAATATCCATTCTTTCCCAACTTCTTTGTAAAATCGACCGCTTGTTGGACATTAATCCGAACTGTTTCGTTCCTGCTCCTAAAATCTGGTCCAGTGTTCTGTTGTTTCGTCCGTTGGATAACATTTTAACCGAAAAGCAAATCAATAACATCGAAAAACTGACAAGCCTTGCCTTTGGTCAAAGAAGAAAAATGATTCGTCAAAGTTTAAAATCAATTCCGGATATTGAGAATAAATGTTCTCAAATCGGAATATTAATGACTTCCCGGGCCGAAGAAATTACACCTCAACAATATCTGGCTTTGGCAGATTTGATATAAATTTGACAAAATTGTTGTTTTTTTCGAAAAAATAGTATATAAACAATTCTGATAAAACTATAATTATCACTAAATACCATAAAATATGAAAAAAACAGTCATTGGAATCTTCACGAGAAAGACCCAATTCAAAAACAGCAAACTGGCGACGATTACCGTTCATGACGGCAAAATTGACTTCAATTTTCTGAAATCAATCATCGAAATGGTCAAAGAACGTATCGGCAGCATGGAGTTTAACAAAAACTCTCGCAACACTTGGATATGGAACAACGTATCTATCGAAAAGATTATCAATCTTTTTACGACCTCGCCAAGAAATGCCGCCATGCTGAGAGGACAAATCATTTCTCCGCAAATCCCGAGAGAAATCATCCGCCTCTATCTGGCTAACGCTATTGAAGTGCCCGTGGAATCTCTTGACGAGAATCAACCGGTTACCGGTCTCACGCTTCCTGTCTGCGGAAAAGAAAAAAACTCTTACTTAACCACCGTCTTCTGGTGCGAAGAGTTCTTTCAAAAACGTATTCCCGTTGAACTTATCGAGAGAGGAACCGTCGGACAGCTGATTGATTTTCTTCAGAAAAATTAAAGAGCAAAGTTTCTCTTTTTCAACAGCTGCATGAACAAATATCATGCAGCTGTTTTTTCATCCCGAATAAAATTATTAAAAAAATAAAAATTTTGTCAATTTTTGACTTAAAAAGGGTTGTCAAATTATTTTCTTTGTGTTATTTCTAATAATACTTTTTCTATTATGAAGTAACAAAAATCTAGATAACGGAATACTCACTCTAAATTTTTATCATTATGGACGTAAACGTAAAACTGATCCCGCTGTATTTCGGCTTGAAAGCAAAGTACAGCAACAAAGCATTGGAAAATGCCAGTCGCGAAGAAATTCTCAAATCGCCGATCATCATGATGCCCAAAAAGGATTTCATCCTTGCGGTGCAAAAAGTCAACGACAAGTATCAAACCTCCGTAGACCCCCAAAAGCTCTACAAGCTTGGTCGAGCCGTTCTCATCTGTGAACTGGGAAACATCTTCGCCGAGTATCCCCGCCTGCATCGCAAACAGGTTATTCGTCTCTTTGAGACTCACGCCTGCATCAGCAAGGATACCACCATCTCCGGGGGAGCCATTACCAGGCCGTACCTTATCGACCTTGTCGATCTGCTTGAGTCTTACACCGGCCGCAAGCTGTCTGACAACTCGTTAGCACCGCTGGCTTACCTCGAAAGAGCTTGTGAGAAAGGGGAAGTCATCACGATTATGGACATCGCCGACTTCATCTGTGCCAAAGAGGGCCGCAAGATAGGAAAAATCCTGTCCCGCATCGCCCGTCCGCGAATTTCCCGCGAAACAGTCAAAAGCTACATCGCCGACTGTTGCGAGAAAAGCACCGAAGAGATAGACGAAGAAGCACCCATTACCACGCTCGTTCCTACCATAGGAAGCTGCGGAAAGAACGACTACTACGTTGTCGTCATGTGGTGTGAAGGCGAATTCAACAAGATCGTCAGCAACGATTTCGTCGAAACACGAACCATCGGAGATCTCATCACGTTCTTAATACAGTAACAGCGATGAGCTGACTTTTTCAAATTTTTTTTTGCTTTTCAAAAACAATCAGACGAGGCTGTCGTGAGACACCCTCGTTTTTTTATTGTTTTAATTTTGCCAACGGATGTTTCTTCTTAACCGTTTCAATCAATTGCTCGGAAACAATATGCGTATAAATTTCCGTGGTGGCAATATCTTCATGTCCCAGCATTTTCTGCACTGATCGTAAATCAACATCTTTATTCAACAAATGCGTGGCAAAGGAATGGCGTAAAACATGGGGGGAAATTCTGGCCGGAGAAATCCCGGCTTTCACGGCTATCGTTTTTATCTGCTTAAAAAAAGCATCTCTGGTTAAATGCCCGCAGGCAGATGTTTTTGAAGGAAACAGCCAAACAGATTTTCGACCCGCTCTTAAAAAAAACTCCCGATAATTAAAATAACTGTCTACCGCATCCAAAACCACACCCGCTACGGGAACGATTCGCTCTTTGCTTCCCTTACCTCTTATCAGAATTTGGCCTTTTTCAAAATTAATACAGTTTTCCGGCAGAGAAACCAATTCGGAAACCCGCAAACCACAGGCATACATCAGTTGCAGCATAACAGCCGTTCTTTTATGATTTAAATCATCATAACTTTCCGCCGCTTCAATCAAACGGGTTATCTCTTCCCTGGTTAAAAACTTAGGCAGCGGCTTTTCCTGCTTCGGGGTTAAAATATTGGCAGCCGGATTATCCCTAATGTCTTTTTCCGAAAACAAAAACTTAAAAAATTCCCGAATGGCGGAAAGTTTGCGGGATACGCTTTTGGCCGCATATCCTTTTTTGCTTAAATACCGAATAAACTCTGTTACATCCTGTTTTGTAATCAGAGACAAATCCTTATTTTCCGCAAAATCGTAAAATTGTTCCAAATCCCGGCGATAAGCCTCTGTCGTATTTTGCGACGCTCCCTTTTCCGCCGTCAGCATCTCCAGAAAATTATCAACCGGATTTTTCATTTATTTATTCAAAAAAGTATTTTCCAAAGGCTGTTCCACGGTTTCAACGCTGACAGGAACTTCTCTGGATGCCATGAAAAGAATTGCCAATAAAATTGCTGCCCCGGCAACATAAAAAATTGCTTTTGATTTTTTCTGTCTCATTTGCTATAACCTCTGTAAAAATATATTGATAAAATACTCAAACATCTTCTATATTGTTAGCATAATAAAGATGAAAGAAAAATAAAAAAACAACAATGAGTGATAAAATAAACAAAATAATTTTGCTGGTAGGCCTTATGGGCAGCGGTAAAACCAGCGTAGGCAAACGCTTGGCAAAAAAATTAAATCTGCCGTTTGTCGACGGCGATCAGGAAATCGAAAAAGCAGCCGGATTATCTTTGGTTGACGTTTTAAAATGTTTCGGCGAAGAAGAATATCGTGCCGGCGAAATGCGGGTAATGAAACGTCTTTTACAGGGAGAGCCTTGTGTTTTGGCCTCTGGAGGCGGTTCTTTTGTAGCGGCACAAACCCGAAAACTGGCGAAAGAACACGCCATAACCATCTGGCTCAAAGCGGACATAGATGTTTTATACAATCGCACCGCAGGCAGAAAACACCGCCCGTTTTTGGAAGGCGATGACAGCCATCTCAAAAACAAACTCGAAAAATACATCAGCGAAGAATATCCTTATTATTCCGAAGCTGATATTGTTGTCGAAACAAGAGAAGAACAGGTGGACAATACGGTAAACAGGGTTATCTCGGCAATCAACGGCTTCATAACGGAAAAATAAGTGTCTTACGTCATTTTCAACATATTCATCCTGTGTTGCATTTTCTTGGCAGCTTTCCTTACAAACAGAAAGAACACCCAAAAAAACAATTTTTGCGAAGAAAACCCCAACAAAGAAGAGGAAGATATGCTTAAAAGCGTCCTCGACTTGGATGAAGTTGAAGTTTATGACGTTATGAACCACCGCAAAAATCTTTTTTCCATAAACGTTGAACTGCCGACAGAAGAAATCGTCAAAAAAATTAAAGATTGCCCATTCTCCAGAATCCCCCTTTACAAAAACAAACCGGACAATATTGTCGGCGTTATCCGGGTCAGACACCTTTTGCAGGAATGTGTCGATAAAAACAACAACTTTTCCAAAATAAAAATTGCGGAATTAATGTCAAAACCATGGTTTATTCCCGACAATACCACTTTAATCCAGCAATTGCAGCTTTTTCAGGCTCGCAGAGAGCATTTTGCCTTTGTCGTGGATGAATATGGCGATTTGCAGGGAATTGTTACTCTGGAGGATATTTTAGAGGAAATTGTCGGAGACATTAACGATGAAAGCGACATCTCTTCTCTGGACATTATGGGGATTCGCAAAATCGGAGAAAAAACTTATTTGGTTGACGGACAAGTTCCCATCCGGGACTTAAACCGTAAATTTGACTGGAACATCAGTGATGAAAACGCCGCTACCATTGCCGGCTATCTTTTGGATATGACTCAATCCATTCCGGAACAAGGACAAAAATTCGTTTTTGGCGACTTTGAATTTGAAATAATCAAACGCAACAAAAACCAAATCAGCCAGATAAAAATCTCTAAGATAGAAAATCAGCCAACTCTGCAATAAAAGGGATTGTCTGCTCCAAAACTTTTTCCGGACAAGCATAAAAATTTCGAAAATCCTGCCGCCATTCCAATTGCAAAACCTGCGGCAAACCGAATTCTTTCTGATAACGCCCCGTCAATCCCCTGATACCTCTGTAATCAGGATGATTCAACACCATTTTTATTTTATATTTTTCCGTCAATTCACGGATTTTTTCAATTTCTCTCCGATAAACATCTGCGGAAAAATACCCTGTCCCTAAAGCCAAATCAAACTCCCGGCCGTTATCCATTCCGTGAATATCCAAAAAATATTTGCTGCCGAGATTATTCTCTTTTATAAAATCGCTGATTAAAGCCTTTTGAGGGCAAAAACCTGTTCTAACCAAAGAAGAATACCCGAAACGTTTGCCGATAACCGTGGCCAAAGCTCCCGTAAACAAATCCGGAGCTTTTACTTTTTTACAAACAAAAGTTCTCGTTGCATGAGGAGCGGATAAAACAACCCGGCTTCCCCGGTCTTCAAAATAAAAAAATTCTTCACCGTTTTCTTGCCCGAAATATTCATTGCAAGAAAAAGCCTCTTCAGAAATTTTCAATATTTCAAGCATTACCGGGCACCCAACAGAGATAACGAAGAAATCGTATCTCCCATGCCAACCAAAGTAACCGGTTTTTCAATCAAAATTGTCGGAACCGCAATAACATCAAAACCGTCATATTCGCCCAAACCGGTTTTGAGCAAAGCTTCATTTCCGACATAATCGGCAAGAGTCCTTAATTCTTCCAGCCCAATATCAGAAACCTCCTGCCCTTGAGCCCACAATAACGTATTTCTGTCGTTCAAACTTCCCGTTCCGGCTTTTCCGGCAGCAAGCGTGGCCGCCATCATCATTCCTCTCAGATTTGCTTCCGGAGAGATTTTAAATCCCTTATCCTGCAACGTAATATACAAACCAAACATATGCATTTGAACACGTCCGCATTTAATATGCTTTTTTATCTCTAAAATCGCTTTAAACAAATTCACGCTGTGGGTGTTTTTCTCACAAGCTTTTGCCAAATCCTCTTTACCGAGAGCCTCTAAAATATCTATTGTTTCCCGTTCGTTAACCCCAATGGAATCCACCTCGGGAGCTATGGTGCCGATAACGGCTTTTCTGACGGCAATATCTTGCGTTGAAGCCACTTCAAGATGAACCACCACCCCGTTTTTTCTCCAGGATTGAATAATCGGCAAAGTCTCCCTTTGAAGACGAAGGCCCTCATTTTTCTCTGTAAGAGCATGATAACCGGACAAAATCACATAATCCATTGCCTGCCCGGTTGTTGCCTTGATAAAAGCTTCATCTTTAACCAAACGCAGATTAAGCGGATCATAAGTGGCAATAAAACGGTTCGCTTTCGGACAAACAAATTTTTGTCCGTCAACTTCCACATAGTCTCCTTTGTCAAATTCAATAATCCAGTGAATCAGGGGAATGTCTTCTTTCCTGTCAATTTTATAAGCAGAGGCCTCTTTTCCTTCAGAATCAAAAGAAACCAAATTGTCCAGCGTCAAAAATTGCTCCGCTTGTAACTTTGGCAGCGAATTAGTATGGGCATAAACTTTTTTTACTCCGGTAACAGCCAAAACATTGGCGACAATTCCGCCTTGTCCGCCCATTTGCAATCGGTCATATCCCAAATTAGCCACCATCCAGTCAAAAACAGCCTTGTCTTCCGTCAGCCATTCTTCGGCAATTCCTTTGGTAAAACACTTAAAAATACCTTTTATCACATCTTCTGGAGCATTTAGTCTTGTTTCCCGAATATGTTCCAGCATCACCAAAGACAATCCGGATTCGTTTATTAATTTGGAAATTCCCTTTCCGCTGATTTTCAACACCGCATCAATATTTGTATTAAAAGCCGTTGCCGCGGTATTAATATCCGACATGGATTTCAATACATCCGGAACAATTGAATATTTTTTCAGCCAATCTCGTTTCAATTCGGAATTATTCATCTGACTCACCATATTTATATATAAAAACGCTATACAAAAAATAACATTTTCATACCTAAAAAAAACTTAACGATAAACAAATCCAAGATATAAAAAAGGCGGGAAAACATCCCGCCTTTTTGCTTATTTTGAATATTAATCCTCGTCATCTTCCTCTTCGGCCTTCTGTTCTTCAACTTCCGGCTCCTGATTTTCAACATACAAATGCCATCTTTCCTGCCCGAAAGCTCCGCAGGAAGGACAAACAGAATGCCATTCGTGAGAAGTTTCTCCACAGGATTCGCAAACCCATTCGCCGTCATCAGCCATGGTTTTGACTTTTTCTCTCCACTCTTTTGCGGCATTCTTGTCATTATTGTAATATTCCTCGTGCTTAGCTATCAATTCAGCCACTTTGCGGGTACACGGATTATTAATCAAAAAGACTTCTATCTCGCCTTTGGCCTTGCCCCACAATCCTGCTTCAGAACACAACTCTGCTAAAATACGGTTATTCAAAGACGGCCTTAAACCATTCAACAAAGCGAAAGTTTCCATTTTCTGAATACGGGCCAAAACATCGTCTTTCGGATACAAATTCAAATAAGCATAAGCAATTTCATCCGTCGGATTTTTCTTCCAAGCGGTTGTCAATACTTTTGCAGCTTTACGGAATTGATTATCATTCTCAACATAATACTGTGCCATGGCCAAAGCTGCCGGAACCAAAGTATCATCAGCCTCAATTGCCTGTGAACATAATCTGAAAAAGTTAACGTCATCGCCTTTTTTGCGGGCTTCCAATGCTCTTTCATAGAAAACAATTGCTTTCAAACGTTTATGCTTTTCGACCGGAACGATTTTCTTCTTAATTCCGGCATCCAGAACCTGCATGGCACCATCCCAGTCTCCGGCTTTGGCACGAAGTTCAAAAGCACTTTCAATAACCCAATACAAATCCTGACGAAGTTCAAAAGCCTTGTTTGCCGTAGCCAAAGCTTCGGCAAATTCTTTTTTCTGCATTTGGGCTTCAACGGCGGCTTTCATTCCCACAATTTGAATATCTTCATTCTTCATCAACTTGGCAGAAAGTTTTTCCATACTGTCAAAATCTTTTTCGCCTTTATAAATTTTCATGGTCAAAACATCAATAATCGGATCTTTGCCAATGAGTTTTTTCAATGCTCTGATATTAGCCCGTGCTTCTTTCATATCACCGGCCGTAATGGAAGTCATTGCTCGTAAAACATATAACAGCGACTTATCAAAGTCCTTCCGGTCAATAATGATTTTTTCGCTGATTTTTCCGGCCAAAACATCGATAGCCTCATTTTCTTTTACACTCTCGGCATAATTGCTCTTATATGCCTCCCGAACTTGAAGACTGAGCAAGCGGCGGAAAATACGGTTAAGAAAATCAACCACGGCAACAAACAACAATACCAACAGCATTGCCTCCGGAACGGAAAATTCCAGATTATACAGCCGCCAGTCAACTGTTATCAGGCTGTTTTTATCCCCCATCCATACGGCTACGGTAAAAATTAAGCCTATAAAGATAAAAGTTGATATCTTCCTAGTCATTAATAGTCTCCTTTTTAATATAATTGACTTTCATCAGGGCAAGAGAATAAGAGGAAATTTTTGTAACGGCATTATCAAATTCAACTCTAGCTCTGGCATTGGCAATCCATTTCTTTAACGAAGCATTTTCAAGCAATTCAGGATTCTCATTTTTATCAATTTCTTTCAAAGCCTTATACAAATCGCCGCCCTTAACCAAGCGGTAAACCAAATCCAATTCTTTTTCGGCTTCAAATTCCTGAGCATCCTTGTTAACTCTTTTAACTTTGATGATTTCGTTAAATTTGTTGTTGATTCTGTCTTTCCAAGTTTGTCCCAATTCCTTTTTCTGCTCTTTTAATAAAGCCTTATAAATACTTTCAAATTCGTTAATAATATAATTTTTAGTATGAATACCTTCTTTGGCATATTTAACAAAAACGGCTATCGGTTCTTTTAGTTTCAAATCTCCGTCGGCCAACTGCTGTAAAATTTCTGTCTCATATTCAAAATTTTGCCCGTTGTCTCCGGCCTCTTTAATCATCATCGTGGCACTGAGAACCAACGCTCCCTGATCTGTAACCTTGGCAACTTTTTCCAGTTGGTCTTCCAGCTTGTCCAGTCGTGTTACAAGACCGAGAACCGTTGCCACATCGGCTTTAGAGTCAATGACGTTAACATTGTGCTTTTCAATGGCATCCAATCTGTTTTCAAAACCGCTCAAATCAACCGGAGCTGCCGGAACGGTATTGTTTTGGACTTGGCGGATTGCATAAACCTCGTTTTGCAAACGCACAAACTGCTCGGAAAGCTCATTCAAAGAATTGTTTTCGGAAGCGGTTTCTTCTGTTGTTGTCGTATTATTGTCGGAAAGCTGAAGAGATTTTGCATAATTAATATACTTGTCCAAGACGGAAGGATTTTGCCAAATAAAATAAATCACCAATAAAACGGCAACCCAATAAATCGTTTTAAAAACGGATTTTTTTGCATTTACGGGAGGGTTTTCCGGAGATTTTTCAATAAGATTATCCTGTTCGGATTGCTTTTTAGATTCTTTAATTTTGGCCATTTTAAAATCCTCTACATAATTCTTGAAAGACAAATTCTTGTGATGTATCTTAATAAAAAAATTGAAGAATAGCAATATAATTAGTGGAATATTCAAATGATTGTTTTAGGGATAGAAAGCAGCTGCGACGAGACCGCGGCCGCCATAGTCAACGATAAAAGGGAAATTCTCGGGGAAAGCCTGCTTTCTCAGGAAGAACACAAAGCATTTGGAGGGGTAGTCCCGGAAATTGCCGCCCGTTCACACCTCGAACACATTGACGAAATCATAGAAAGCTGTGTTAAAAAAGCCGGTATAGAACTAAAAGATATAGACGCTGTCGCCGCCTCTTCCGGACCGGGGTTAATCGGCGGAGTTGTCATCGGCGTAATGGCGGCAAAAGCCATCGCTCTGGCCCTGAACAAACCTTTTGTCGCCGTCAACCATTTGGAAGGACACGCTCTTGCCGCTCGCTTAACCAGCGATGTCGAATATCCTTACTTATTATTGCTCGTTTCCGGCGGACACTGCCAAATTCTTGTTGTTAAAAATGTCGGAGAATACGAACGTCTCGGCACAACAATTGACGATGCAGCCGGAGAAGCCTTTGACAAAGTGGCAAAAATGCTCAACTTAGGTTACCCGGGCGGCCCGATGATTGAAAAAATGGCCGCTGTCGGCAATCCCGACCGTTTTGTTTTGCCTCGTCCGTTATACGGAACCAAAGATTGTAACCTTTCTTTCTCCGGATTAAAAACCGCTGTCCGTAAAATCATTGAATCTTATTCTCCGGACGGAAACATTGAACACGCCATTATGCGAAAAAGAGAAGCCGCTGATATTTGTGCCTCTTTCCAGGTTGCAGCAACCGATTGTCTTGTCCGCAAACTTGAAAAAGCCATAAAATATTTCAAAGAAAACTATCCGGAAGGTAAAGATTTGGTCGTTTCCGGCGGTGTTGCCGCCAATACTTTCCTTAGAGAAAGACTCAAAAATCTGGCTCAAAAACACAAACTTGAATTTTCGGCACCTCCTGTTCGTTTTTGCACGGACAATGGCGTTATGATTGCTTGGGCCGGATTGGAAAGATTCTCCAAAGGCCTGACAAACGACTTGGATTTCAAACCGCGGCCGCGTTGGCCTCTGGATGAAAATGCACCCAAAGCCGCCGGTGCCGGAGGAGTAAAAGCCTGATGAGAAAACAATCCGAAATTCTCGAAATAATGAAAATTTTTGAGAGCAGAGATCCCAATCCCCGCTGCGAGTTAAACTATTCCAACGCTTACACGCTTCTGGTTGCCGTAGTCCTCTCCGCCCAAAGTACCGACAAAGGCGTTAATAAAGCAACGGAAGAACTATTTAAAATAGCCGACACACCGCAAAAAATGCTCGATTTAGGAATAGAAAAACTCAAAAATTATATCAAAACCATCGGCCTTTACAATAATAAGGCTAAAAACATCATCGCCTTAAGTGAAGATTTGGTAAAAAAACACAATGGCGAAGTTCCTCACCAAAGAGAAGCTTTAGAAAGCTTGGCCGGTGTCGGACGCAAAACCGCCAATGTTGTTTTAAACGTTTGGTTTAATGAACCGACCCTCGCCGTAGATACCCATGTAACCAGAATTTCCCACCGTTTGGATTTCAGCCAAGGAAAAACGCCTTTGGAAATAGAAAAAGACTTGGTAAAAAACCTCCCTGACAAATATATAAAAAACGCCAACCACTGGCTGGTTCTCTTCGGAAGATATATTTGCAAGGCTCAAAAACCTGATTGTTCATCCTGTCCGGTTTTTGAATATTGCAAATCAAAAGATAAAATAAAAAACTATTAAAAAAGCCCTCAAAATGAGGGCTTTTTTTTTAATCTTTAGGCTGATTGTCCTGAGCGTTTTTTCTGGCCTGATACATAGCCACAAAATCAATCGGATTCAACATAAACGGCGGCAATCCCCCTTCAACCAGATTATTGGTAATAATACTGCGGGCAAACGGAAAAATCATCCGCGGAATTTCCACCAAAAGAACAGGTTCTACATGCTCTTGCGGAACATTCAATGAAACGACGGCGGCATAAACCAATTCCAAAATAAACAATTTTTTTTCATTAACATCACCGTCCATTTTAATACTTAAAGACACATTAAAAAAGTTGTCATGCAAATGTTCGGCTTTAACGTCAACATTAATATCCATTTTCGGTGCAGAGTTAATCTCACGGAAAATTTCCGGGGCAAAAGGAATTTCCAAAGATAAATCTTTAACATATTGGGTATTGATTACAATTGCCGGAACATTGGCATTTTCCTGATTATTATTCTCTTCACTCATAAAAAATCTCCTAATTTAGAAAAAGTTACCTTAAGTGATACAACATTAAATTTTGCACGTCAAATATTTACTGTTGATAATAGACTGATTTACAGCTATATATTAATAAAAAAGCAAATTGAAAGTTATTGAAGAGGAAAAAATGGCTCAGTATTTTGATATTATAATTCTTTTGGTTGTTGTTATTCTTGTTTTTCAAAGACTTAAAAGCGTTCTTGGTTCAAAACCGGATGAATATACACAAAATCAGATTACTGATGAAAACGCCGCCAAAATTTTTGATATGATTATTCAGGAAGCTGAAAAAAATGCGGTTGAACAAACAAAAGAAAATACTGTTGAAAATCAAGAAGAATTAAATTCAACGGATAAAGTTCTGTCCCTCATTCCCGGCTTTAACAAAGAGAAATTTCTTAACGGTGCCCAAAGGGCTTTTGAAATCATCGTAACTTCTTTTTCCAAAGGAGACACTCAAACGCTTGAAATGCTCGTCAGCAAAACTTTGATTAAAAAATTTCAGGAAATAATAGAAAAACGCAAAGCGGAAGGCATTGTCTCCGAAACAGATTTTATCGGATTTGAAAATACCGAAATCACGGATGCAAAAATTTCTAAAAACGATATCGCAAAAATCACCGTTAAATTCGTTTCCGAACAGGTTAATATCTTAAAAAACAGCAAAGACGAAGTCATTGAAGGCGATGAAAATTTTATTCAAAATATCACCGACGTTTGGACTTTTGAACGCAGCTTAACTTCAACAAACCCTAACTGGCTATTGGTATCAACTAAAAAATAATGAAAAAAATCGTCTGCACACTTCTTTTCTCGGCACTTCTTTTTTCTTGCGAAAAAAAAGAACAGGAACAACCGCAAATTCCTGAAACGCCGTTACCGCAACAAGAAACCCCAAAAGAATTGGAATTAAAACAAGTCAGTTTTAATGATTTACAAAATTGGAACAACGATAATTTTCAAGAAATAGTCAAAGCTTTCAAAGCTTCTTGTGCCCGCATAAAGAATGAAAAGAACCGGTTTTTATCCAATTCACTAATACAAATACCGACAATAAATTACCAAAAAACTTGTAATTTGTTTGAAAAAGAAAATCCTCAAAAAAACGCTGAAATAAAAGGCTTTTTTGAAAAAAACTTTACACCTTACGCTATTTATCAAAATGGAGATAATAAAGGAAAATTCACATCATATTATGAATCTGCTCTAAACGCTTCTTATACTCAAAACAGTGTTTACAAATATCCTGTTTACGGAAAACCTGCAGATTTAATTGAAATTAATTTAAAAGATTTTGATAACGAACTTCCGGCTAAGCGTTTGGTCGGCAGAATACAAAATAACAAATTAATTCCTTATTATACCCGCAAAGAAATAGAAAATACAAAAATAAAAGCACCTGTCCTTCTCTGGGCTGACAGCCATATAGACATTTACGTTATGCAAATTCAGGGATCGGCTGTCGCTTATATGCCTGACGGTTCTCGTGTTCGCATAGGCTATGCCGACAATAACGGACACCCTTTCCGCGGCATTGGCAGTATTCTTCTTGAAAAAGGACTGATAAAACCGGGCGAAGCTTCCATGGGTAAAATAAAACAATGGCTGGCTAAAAATGATAAGTTAGCTAAAGAAAATATGGCCGAAAACAAACGCTATGTTTTTCACAGACTGGTTGAAGCTGACGGACCGATAGGAGCACAGGGTGTTCCCCTCACCGCCGGAAGAAGTCTGGCCGTGGACAAGAAATTTATTCCTCTGGGAGCATTGCTTTGGTTGGAAACAACAGGTCCCGACCAAGAAAAAATTGAAAAAATGGTCATTGCCCAAGATATCGGCGGAGCAATAAAAGGAGCTGTCAGAGGCGATTATTTCTGGGGTTCCGGAAAAGATGACATTCTTGAAAAAGCCGGAAAAATGAACTCTTCCGGACAATATTTTATTTTAATTCCCAATAATTCGGAGAATAACCGATAATGACTGAACTCAAAAAGCCCAGTAAAGCAGACAAATTAATATACAAAGCCCTGAAAAAAGCCGTAGAACTGGATAAACTCCGTATCTATCTGGATTACGGAAAAATTAACAGGCCCTTATCTCCCGTATATGACCCGTGGGAATGCCTGCTGCCGATATTGGTTCCGGTAATGATAGGTCTGGCTCTCATCCTTTCCGTCGGTGTTTTTTTCGGCTTGGCTTTTATTGTTGCCATGATTCTCGTTTACAGCACCTATTTCAAAAAGAAAGTATACAGACACCTTATAGAAAGAACAAAAAATTATCTGACAAGAGATTATTCCAACTGCGAAAAATTATGGAATTTCGGCGGCATTGTTCTTGTTAACGCTGAAAATAAAAAATTGGGCTGCGTTTCTCCGGAAGGAGACTGGAAAGAATTTGTCGTTCGTAATTTTTCCGAGTATATGACTGACAAAGAAGAAACGGAAAACAAAGAAAATGAAACCATCAAAACCTCAGTTTAACCCGACAGAAGATGACGCCTGGAAAGAATTAACCAAAGGAATAAAAAAAATATCCCAACCGGAGCCACCGTCATCCAAACCATTGATAATAAAAGAAATAAAACCTCATATAAATATGTCTGACGTTTACAAAGGAAACGCCCTGGATACCTTGGAACTCAACGTAACAGACAATATAGACAACAACACGGCCAAAAGATTCAAAAGGGAAGAATTTCCCGTTGAAGCAACTTTAGATTTGCACGGCTGCACGGAAGACCAAGCTTATAATAAAGTTTTTGATTTTGTAAAAACGTCATATATCAGACAAAAACGCTGCATATTGATTATCACGGGAAAAGGGTTGCAAAAAAAGGACGATGAAGACTTTTTTGCCACAAAAGGCATCTTAAAAGAAAGAGTGCCTTTATGGTTAAATACACCGGAACTCAGGCCTTTAATTCTTTCTTTTCGCCACCCATCCGCAAAAAACGGCGGCGAAGGAGCCTTATATATTTTATTAAGAAGAAAAAGATAATTATTTCAACCAAATAGCTTCTTTTATTTTGCCTGACAAAAATGCTTCATGAGCCTTAAGTTCTTCCTCATCAATCGGAAAATCCCTGGCTTCTCGGAAAGCCTTTTCCATTTTTCCTTCAAAAAATTCGGTTTTGGAAGTTGTTTTTTTCTCTCCGCCCAGCATGGTCGGTTCAACACCACCCAAAAGTTCAAGATATACTTTTGCCAAAAGTTCAGCATCAAGCAAAGCTCCGTGCAATGTTCGCTCGGTATTATCAATATTAAAACGCTTACACAAAGCATCCAAATTTACTCTGGAACCCGGAAACAAATTTCGGGCAATTTCCAAAGTATCGACAACTCTGTCCCAGGAAAACTGCGGACGATTAATTTGCTTTAGTTCATAATTAAGAAAGTTAATATCGAATGAAGCGTTATGAGCAACCAAAACAGCATCTTCACCGACAAACTCCAACCATTCGTCGGCCACTTCCGAAAATATAGGATAATCCTTCAAAAAATCATAAGACAATCCGTGAACTTTAAAAGCCTCTTCAGGAACTTCTTTTTGAGGATTAATATATTGATGATATGTTTTTCCGGTAGGAATATGGTTAATCAGTTCAACAGCACCTATTTCAACCAGCTTTTCCCCTTCTTCGGCTTTAAAACCGGTTGTTTCCGTATCAAAAACAATCTCTCTGACCATTCCTTATTCCAATCCGTCCATCAAACAAGCCAATTCAACCAACAAAAGATTTTTAGGTTTGTCCGTATTAATAACAACATCCGCCAAAAGGATTTTATCTGAATTTTTCATTTGAACATTATTAATCTTGTCAAAATCTTCCGCGGAAATATGATCTCTGTTCATAACTCTTTGCTTCTGAATTTCATAATCGACATCGGCAACAATCACACAGTCGCAATATTTATTCCACCCCATTTCGTAAAGCAAAGCGGCGTCGATAAAATATAAATCATTGTAATAATGATTTTTTCTGACTAACTGTTTCAACGTCTGCTTCAAAAAAGGATGAATTAGGGCTTCCAGTTTTTTAAGCTGCTCATTATGTGTAAAAACAATATTGCGAAGAGCTCTTTTATCAACTTTTCCGTCTTTGACAACTTGAGGAAAGTTCTTTTCTATAACGGCAATAAAATCTTTTTTATAATATAAACGCCTTACCCAGCCATCCACGTCATAAACGCTATATCCCAGTTTTTTAACCAATCCGGCCAATGTTGTTTTTCCGCAGCCGATAGATCCGGTAATACCGATGATTTTCATAAATTATTCCTTAAAACAAAAGCATAGAGAGTTATCAACAAAACAGGCTTTTTCTGTGTATAACTGCCCTTTCCCTAATATTTATACAAATTAATCACCGTAATGTAAAATCTAATATACTGACTTACACACAAGTTGAACAACGGATAACAAAAACGGGAATAAAAAAGTTATTAACAAAACCTTGAAATTTTTATTTACGAATTTAAATATATGAATTTGAAAAAGAATGGCTGAAAGTAAAAAAAGAGTTAACATTTTTATTAACAAACCGTTAACCTTTGGATAACTCTGTTAACACGGCATTTATACACAAGACTCACAGGAATAAACAAACAACTACTAAAACTTTTAAATATTATTTATGAGGAGTTTGACTGTGCATAAAAAACCTCCAACATTTATTTGACTCAAAAGATTTTAAATCATATAACAGTCATATGCTAATCAAAGATTAGTCCTACCTTATTAATAAATATTTACTCAAATCTGATTTTCAAGGTTTCCCCATGCATTTAAAAGAATTAAAGCAAAAAAGTCCTACTGAGCTTTTGACTCAGGCTGAAGATTTAGGCATTGAAGACGCTTCTTCAATGCGTAAACAAGATTTAATGTTCGCTATTTTGAAAAAAGTGGCATCTGAAGACAACATTATTTATGGCGACGGTGTTATTGAAGTTATGCAAGACGGTTTTGGTTTTTTGCGTTCTTCAGCTTCCAATTATCTGGCCGGCCCTGACGATATTTATGTTTCTCCGGCACAGGTAAAAAAATTCGGTTTAAGAACCGGAGATACGGTTGAAGGAGAAATCCGCGGTCCAAAAGATAATGAAAGATATTTTGCTTTAACAAAAATCAATAAAATAAATTTTGAAGATCCGGAAAAATCAAAATTAAGAGTCAATTTTGACAACTTAACCCCGCTTTATCCTACCGAAAAGTTAAATTTTGACATCATCAACGGTGAAAAAGACTACACAACCCGCATTATTGATTTGATTTCACCGCAAGGTAAAGGTCAGCGTGGTTTGATTGTGGCTCCTCCTCGTACAGGTAAAACCGTTATGCTGCAAAATATTGCTCATGCCATTTCGGCCAATCACCCGGAAGTTTATTTAATGGTGCTTTTAATTGATGAACGTCCGGAAGAAGTTACGGATATGACCCGTTCCGTTAAGGGAGAAGTTATATCCTCAACCTTTGATGAACCGGCCAGCCGCCATGTTCAAGTTGCCGAAATGGTGGTTGAAAAAGCCAAGCGGTTGGTTGAAAGCAAAAAAGACGTGGTTATTCTTTTGGATTCCATTACCAGACTGGGGCGTGCTTATAACACGGTTATTCCTTCATCCGGAAAAGTTTTAACCGGTGGTGTGGATGCTAATGCTTTGCAGCGTCCGAAACGTCTGCTGGGTGCTGCCCGTAATGTGGAAGAAGGCGGATCTTTGACAATTATTGCTACGGCTTTGATTGATACGGGATCTCGTATGGATGAGGTTATCTTTGAAGAATTCAAAGGAACAGGCAACTCTGAAATCATTTTGGATAGAAAATTGACTGATAAACGTTTGTTCCCGACTATTGATATTACCCGCTCCGGTACTCGTAAAGAAGAGCTTTTGGTTGATAAAGCCACCTTGTCTAAAATGTGGGTATTGCGTCGTGTCTTAATGCAGATGGGAATGACTGACGGTATGGAATTCTTGCTTGATAAACTGCGTTTATCTAAAGATAATCAAGACTTCTTTAATACGATGAACAGTTAATTGTTCATACACTTTCAAAAAAATGTCAGTAATTTTACAAATAAATTATTGACATTTTTTTTGAAAAATAAAATAATCTTCTTCAGATTTTTTATAAAAAGGCACAAATGAGAAAATTTGGTAACATATATCAAACTTCAGAAATGTTAAATGACAAGCATTTAACATCATTTGTTGCTGTTTCCTTATCTTTTTTGCTTATTAACATTTTGCTCATTATGAGCCTCTAGGCGTTTTCGTTCTAAATCAGCTTTGGACGCTTAGAGGGTATTTTCAACAAACTGAGAATATTAACAAATTTCATAATGAGGAAAATAATGAGTAATAATAATCAAAAATCTTTTAATTTTACCACCTGCGGACAATTTTCAAAAACATTGATTCTGCTTACCAACCCTTGATTATTTTCGTAATTGGGTAATCAAGGGGGTTATTTTTTTGAAAATTACAAAAAACAATAATCACATTTTTCAAAAATTATAGAGGATACAATGTTTCAACAAAATACAATATTTGATACGGTTTCAGAAGTAAAAGACACATTTGACGGTTATTTTGAAATGACCGGAAGTAAGAATTTTAAGCAATTTTATTTTGATTGGCATATAGATGCCATGAGCCAGCCTTTTGCCGAATTAACAACCTATTTCTGTGAAAACTATAAAGAAGAAGCTCCTGAAAAATTCTCTGAATTTGTCAAAGAATTTAAAGAGCGAGTTTCAACTTATAATGCGGACGATCCGACAAACAGTTCTCTTAAATGCAAAGATTTTGCCGTAACCAAAGACGGTAAACTGTCAAAAATCATTGATGAAATAGAGAGTTTCAGCTTTCAATATCGTCAGTTTATTTATTCTTTTGCCAGTAAAAAAGACCATGACAATGAATTTTGCAATTGGCCGATAAAAACAAATATGCCATATAGTCATCAACACGGATTAAATACGGCTTGCGGTATTTTGGATTATCTGGATAAGAATTTTTATTCTGTTCAAAATGCAGAAGACAAGGAAGATAAAACCAGATTTTTGACAGATGCTTATTTAAGAAAAAACGTTGTCAAAGATTATAAATATAATCAAAATTATACTTATGCCAAAAGATGTGATTTTGTTCAAAAAGTATGTGATTTAAGAGAAAAATTAAGCCGGGAATATCAACAAAATCAAAATAATGATAGCTTTGATTTTGTAAATATGTTCCAAAAGGAAACAAAATCGGGGGCTACCTTCGGACAATATACGCCGAATGGATTTGAATTGGAATTTTATGTTCCTGAAAATATGGGCAATTATAGTGTGTTGATAGACTATTTAAAAAGTAAAAACGGCTGGAAAAACATCTATACCAGCAATAAAAACGCAGATGTGTATAATGACGGAGATTCTGCCGGTGTGATAATGAGAGATGAAAGTTTAACTCCTTATAACCAGTTGGCACCTGTTGAATATGCTTCCAAAATAATGCGGTCAAAAGCCGATGAGCAAAGCTGTTTGAAACTTTTTGATTCTTTTGATAAAGGATTTGTAAATGTCCATTGTTCTCTGCATCAGCACGTTTCTGCAGCCGGATTGGATTTTAACGGCTATAAAAGACTGGTAAAAAGAATGATGCAGCATGAAAAATATATCGTTGATAATTTTGCCGCACCGGAACGTCGGGACGGAAGATTATTATATGCCACTTACATAAGCCATAATTTAAGCACAAATTCCCAAAGGGATTATCCTTTGCTTTGTGTTATGGTTGATATGTGTGATAATAAAGACGAGCTGATTGATATGAGTTGTTTCGGGCATAAATACAAAACGCTGAATATTGTTCCGAAACATACGGTGGAGTTTCGTTTTATGAATGCTCACTTCAATAAGGAATTTGTTTCTGCCTTTTTGCAGTTTAACCGGGATATGGTTAACAGTGCCGTCAATAATGAAGGGACGCATATCAATCGTCCTTTAGCGAATAAATACAGTTGGACAAGAAATCGGGCGACAGATAATAAAACAGTTTATAAACCGCTGTTTTACTACTACGAACATAATTATGACGAGTATCGTCCGCAAAAAACAGTTTCCAAAAAGACGATAGACGGTGAGCAAAGATATGCCCAATCTGTTGTTCAGGCTTTGACACAAACCGGAAAACTGCCTTATGTTAATCCTGTGATGATGAAAAGGATGAAGGGCCATGCAAAATAATAATTTTAAAATAATAAATAAGGATTCCAAGCAATCTCTGATTCTCACTTGTGAGCACGCATCTGAGAAAATACCTGAGGAATACAATAATTTGGGATTAGAAAAAAAATATTATGACACGCACATCGCCCGGGATAAAGGTTGCGGAAAATTAACGGAGCTTTTAGCGGAAAAACTGGGCGTTACGGCATTTATAGGCGAATATTCCAGATTGTTGGTAGATTTGAATCGCCGTGAAAATGAAGAAGAATTGATTGTAAAAGAAAGCGATAAAATCACGATTCCCGGAAATGCGGATATTTCGCCGGAAGAAAAGGAAAAAAGGCTGTCTGTTTATTATCGTCCGTATCATCAGGCAATTGAGAATAAAATTACCGAATTAAAAAAGGCGGGAATAACGCCGCGGGTTTTTTCCGTCCACGGGTTTACACCGCAGCTGCAAGGCGGAAGTTATCGTCCTTGGAATGCCGGAATACTTTATTTGGAAGAAAATCCTCTTGTAAATAAAGTAAATCAACGAATTTCAGAATTTAAAAATTTGGTTGTCGGGCAAAACGTCCCTTATGATTTACGGCGTTATAAAACCGGAGCATCCGTCGTTCACGGAGCTGAAAACAACCTGGAAAACTGCCTGATTGAAATTCGTGATGACGAGTTTGACAACCTGGAAAAAGGCGTTGCCAAATGGTGTGATATTCTGGCTTATGCTTTAGCCTGAGAAAGTTTCTTTTCCAAAAAAACTTTTAATTCATCCATATTGTAGAAAATGTCCTTAATACCCAGGTTCTCCACTTGTTTTTTATAAGCGGAAGAGTGGTATATTTCACTGCCGAGAAAAGCGGCAACGGGGATTTTAGCCCGAATAGCCGCCGTCATTCCGGCAATTGAATCTTCCACAACCAAACAATTTTCCGGTTTTTCCTTCATTTTTTCTGCAGCAAGCAGGAATAAATCTGGTTCGGGTTTTCCGTGTTCCACCATATCTGCGGTAAAAATGTTTTGTTTACTAAAAAATTTTTCAAAGTTTACGGCTTTTATTTTATCAATCGTTTTTTCATATAATCCGCCGGTTGCGATACATTGCTTTATGGAAAGGGTTTTGAAAATATTTTCAACGCCGGGTGTGGCCTTCATCTCTTTGGCCATGGAAATGTAATCGAGTTTAAGAGATTCTTCTTCAAAGTCATCTTTAAGAATAATGCCCATATTTTGTAAAACGATTCTTTTGGTCTTATCACTCATTCCGCCGAGATGTTTGTTAACCGTTTCAAAATCCCAATTCAGCCCGTAATCCCGATTTAAAATTTCCATTCTGTTTTTCAGCCAAAGTTTTTCACTGTCGGCAATAACACCGTCAAAATCCCATATTATAAGTTTTAATAAATTTTCTTTCATTTTTACAACCTTTGATTTAAAAATAATGAGTCCGAAAAACAGCCGCACAGAGAATTTTTGAGACATTTATGAAGAAACATCCGTCGCCGTAGCAAAAACCTCTCAGAGAGTCTGAAAAACGTCTTTATAGACATATATGTTTTTTACAAACAAAAAACGGTTGGTTTCTATTTTCTCAGATAATTTGATATTCGGAATTTCAAAACTGTTGGAAAAAACGATTAAATCTTTTTTAGCGTCTTCTTTTACTTTTTTGCCGAAACGTTCCATTAGCGGCTGCATCAGAAAACAAACAATAATATCGGCTTCTTTAAAAGAGCATTTGAACATATCGTTGTGAATAACGGTAAGGTTCTTTAATTTTCTTCCTTTTAGCTTTGTGATTAAATAAGGAATATATCCCCATTCAATACCGATAAAATTATGTTGAGGAAATTTTTTTGCCAAAGAAATAAGCAAGGTTCCTGTTCCGCATCCCGGATCAAGAATAGTTTTTGTTTCTGTCGTATTGGCCAATATTTCGCCGACCCTTTGCGTAATAAACTTTTTTTCTTGTCCGAAACTCGGAACATATGGCGGACATTCTCTGTATTCTTTGATGAAAAGGAGTTTAATCATAACCCAAATCATAAACAAAGAAAAAAGCATATTAAAAATATTGAGAAAATAGTATAGAAAATTGGTCATGATAAAACTTTCATTAAATAATTTTATAATACAATAAAACATATTGAATTAAAGGAAAGTAAATGGACGACAAAACAATTTATGCACTTTCTACGGTTTACGGTAAATCAGGCGTAGCCGTTATTCGTATTTCCGGGCAGAAAGCTTTGGATGCCGTAAAAAGAATGACCACGATTGATACGGCAAAAATAAAACCCAGATATGCCTATTTTACGGATATAAAAGATATTGTTACACGTGAAACATTGGATAAATGCCTGTTGATTTATTTTAAATCGCCGAATTCATTTACCGGGGAAGATATTGTGGAAATTCAAACACACGGCTCTAAAGCTGTTGTGTCCGGCGTATTGGACAATTTAAGCCGGCTGGATGATTTTCGAATGGCAGAACCGGGGGAATATTCTAAACGGGCTTTTTATAACGGAAAAATGGATTTGACCGAAGCCGAAGGATTGGCCGACTTAATTGATTCCGAAACATCGGAACAAAGAAAATACGCTTTAAGGCAAATGGAGGGAAACTTAAAAAATCTCTATGAAACTTGGCGGGAAGAATTGATAAAAGTTTTGGCTTATCTGGAAGCTTATATTGATTTTCCTGATGAAGATATTCCTGAAGACACTGTATTTAAACTTGAAAACACTGTATTTAAACTTGCGGAGGCCATAAAAGAACATTTGCAGGGAGATAAAATAGGAGAACGCCTGAGAGAAGGCTTCCGGGTTGTTATTGTCGGCCCTCCGAATGCCGGAAAATCCAGTTTATTAAATGCTATTGTTAAAAGAGAGGCTGCCATTGTTTCCGATATTGCCGGAACAACCCGCGATGCAATAGACATTCATTTGGATATTAAAGGTTATCCGGTAATGTTTACCGATACGGCTGGTTTAAGGGAAACGGAAGAAGAAATTGAACAACTGGGTATAAAATTGGCTTACAGTAAAATACAAGATGCCGATTTGGTGTTATGTTTGTTTGACGCTTCAAAAGACTCTGTTCAAATCTTTGATAAAATTAAAAAATCATTTAAAAACAAAATACTGTTTATCGCGAATAAATGTGATAATTTAACTTTTGAACAGTGTTCTGATTTGGAAAAACAAAATTGTGTAGCTATTTCTGCCAAACAGCGTCAAGGAATAGAGGCTCTGCTGGATAAGATTCACTCTTATATAGAAGAACAGTTTACTTCTAATTCCAATTTATTAATTACCCGCACCCGTTATCGGGAGGCTCTTAAAGAAACTTTGGAAAATCTGGAGATGTTTAATCTCAAAAAAGAAATAGAGCTTTCTGCTGAAGATATTCGTCTTGCTGCCCGGGGTTTGGGAAAAATTACCGGAAGAATAGAGGTAGATGATATTCTGGATAAAATTTTTGGAAGTTTTTGTATTGGTAAATAGTTGACAGATACGTTTTTCTGAATAAAATGCCTCAGACTTTTTTGATTATTCTAAACTAATATATTTTTGTGCTTATGAACAATGGATGCAATCACGTCAGGTTTTACAACCGGGAAATGATACGCCATCTTGTCGGAGAAAATTTACAACCTCCCGAAAATTGGCGTCCGGCTGTTAAAACTGTTTGTGATTTCAAAGAATGTTCCTTGTCTCAGATTTCTGAGATATTGGATAATCTGGACAAACTGGATAAAGTGCCGGATAACTTGGAAACAAGGATAACTGAAGAAAATATCCGCAGAGGTTATACAATCATTTTATTTGATGTTTCATGCTTCATCAAATTTAAGGATATTGTTTCTGAAGAAGTGGTAACGGCCATACGGTTTTTGCTTTCACTCTATTATTTCAATCCTTCTTTGATTGATGATGATACGATCAAAATCTTTTTAAGAACGATTCGGGATAGAGATTTGAAACTGGATTAAACAAGTATTCACTTAATACCGCTGAGTTTATAAACTTAGCGGTATTTCGCTTTAAATAGAGATTGATTTTATAAAATTTTGACGGTTTCTTAATTTTTTTTTGTTAAGTTAAACTGAAAAATTTTCTATGTAAGGCACAATAATAATGAATAATAACAGCTTTGAATATGACGTTATTGTTATCGGCGGCGGCCATGCCGGATGTGAAGCCTGTGCGGCGGCAGCCCGGGTCGGAGCTAAAACGGCTTTGATAACGCATAAAATTTCGACAATTGGAGAAATGTCCTGTAATCCGGCAATCGGCGGTTTGGGAAAAGGACATCTTGTTCGTGAAATTGATGCTTTAGACGGGTTAATGGCTCGGGTTATTGACAAAGCCGGAATACAATTTCGTATTTTGAATGCTTCAAAAGGACCGGCGGTAAGAGGACCCAGGGCTCAGGCAGATAGAGAATTATATAAAAAATATATGCTTGAGGCTTTGCAAAATCAAAAAAATCTGGACTTGATAGAAGGAGCTGTTGAAGGATTATCTTTTGACGGAGATAAAATTACCGGAGTAACTTTGGCAGATGGCAGAAGTTTTTCTGCCCGTTCCGTTGTTTTAACTTCCGGAACATTTCTGAACGGAGTTATGTTTATTGGGCATGAAACAACTGTCGGCGGCCGCGTTAATGATATTTCCTGTTCAGGAATAACACCGTATTTAAAGAAAAAGGGCTTAAAGGTCGGCCGATTGAAAACAGGAACCCCTGCCCGTTTGAACGGCAAAACAATAAATTGGGATATATTGGAAGTTCAGGAAGGAGATAACCCTCCGGTGCCTTTTTCATATATGACCAAGAAAATAAGCAATCCGCAAATAAAATGCTATATAACGCATACCAACGAACAAACGCACAAAATTATCCGGGATAATTTTTCCAAATGTGCTTTGTTTTCCGGATTAATAACCGGTGTCGGACCAAGATATTGTCCGAGTATTGAAGACAAACTGGTAAAGTTTGCCGACAGAACCAGTCATCAAATTTTTCTGGAGCCGGAAGGTTTGAATACGGATGTGGTTTACCCGAATGGAATTTCCACGTCTTTGCCGGCAGATGTGCAGCATGAATTTATTCATACCATGAAGGGATTGGAGAATGTGGAAATTTTACGTCCCGCTTATGCGATAGAATATGATTATGTTGATCCTCAGGAATTAAATAATCGCCTGGAAACTAAAAAAGTATCCGGATTATTTTTAGCCGGACAGATTAACGGAACGACAGGCTATGAAGAAGCTGCTGCCCAAGGGCTTCTTGCCGGAGTAAATGCCGCATTAAAAGCTTTGAACGTGCAGAAAGAGTTTGTTGTTGACCGTAGCTTGGGATATTTAGGGGTTATGGTTGATGACTTGATAACCAAGGGTGTGGATGAGCCTTACCGAATGTTTACCTCTCGTTCGGAATATCGTTTGTTGCTTCGGGCAGATAATGCTGATGCCAGATTAACGCAGCTTGGTTATGATATCGGTTGTGTCGGAGAGGAAAGATACAGTGTATTTAAAGAAAAATATGCCAAGATTAACCATTATAGGGATTTGTGTGAAAGTTTAAAAATAACCCCGAATGAACTGGAAACTTTTGGCGTGAAAACCAAAAAAGACGGATTAAAACGTTCAGCCTTTAATGTGATGTCTTATGAAGACGTTTCACGTGAAACAATTAACAATATTTGGCCGGAATTAAAAGAAATACCGGATGATGTTTTTGAAGAAATAGAGATTGAAGCAAAATATTCCGGTTACTTGAAACGCCAGTTGGCAGATGTGGAAATATTTAAGAAGGACGAGAAATTAAAAATCCGCGAGGATATAGATTATACCAAAATCGGCGGCCTTTCCCGAGAAATGGTTGCTAAATTAACAAAAGTAAAACCGGCGACAATCGGTGAGGCTTCTCGTATTCCGGGAGTAACACCGGCCGCAATAACAGCAATTTTAGGTTATGTAAAAAGGTGAGTTATGAAAATACCATCAATGACAGAAGCTTTGAATTTGTTTGATGAGGGATTAAAAGTCTTAAGTGCCAATCATCCGAAGTTTCCTCCGTCAATTATTAACACTTATCGGGTTCATGGAACTTTGGTTGCCTTTTGTGCAGAAATAATTGCCTCGAAAATTCCTGAATTAGACGGCCGGGCGGCTTATATATTGGGATTGCTTCATGATTACGGAAAATTAATTACCATTGAGGAAAAGGGAGATACTTTTCATGGTGTCAGCGGATATGAGGCCTTTTTAGAAAAAGGGTATGATGATGTGGCTCGTATTTGCCTGTCTCACAGCTTCCCTAACAAGAAGTTCAAAATTCGTGATTATGCTTCTTATCCGGTAAAGGAATTATGTAAAGCCAGACGCCTGCTTCGGAAGATTGAATATAATGACTACGACCGATTGATACAATTGTGCGATATGTTTGTTGCCGGACTTGGTTTGGTTAATCTGAAAGACCGTATGGATTTCATTCGGGATAAATATCGAATTTCCTCTCTGATTATCAAACGAAAATATCGGGAAGCTTTAGAGTTAAAACGCTATTTTGATAAAAAATGCGGTTGCGATATATATATGCTCCTTGGGGTGGATAGATGACCTCTTTTCCGGATAAACAAACAGCTCGAGAGTTGTTTGAAAATGTTATAAATTTGAGAAACGGCAGTAATTGCCCTTTTGTAGACAATCAGGAATATACGTTTAGAAAACATTGTCAAGGGGTTGCTCTTGCTGCTGAAAAAATAGCTGCAGCTGCAGGATTGGATAAAAACAAAGCTTATGTTTTCGGCTTGCTTCATGATGCCGGCAGAATCCTTGATGAAAAAACAAATAATGTTTATCATTTTTACACCGGCTATAAATATCTCAACAAGCTTGGTTATCCTGAAATTGCCCGTATCTCCCTCACCCATTCTTTTTATGGAAAAATCATTGATGAAAGCCTGTATATGAAAATTCCGGATATTCAGGAATGTAAAAAGTTACTTTCAAATGTGGAATATGATGATTATGACCGCTTAATTCAATTGTGCGATCAAATGAATAATCTGGGAGAATTTTGCACCATAGAAGAACGTTTTGATGATGTGTTCCGCCGTTATCAACGTCCGCAATCCAAGTTGAAACAATATATTGATATTGTGAATGAAATAAAAAAAGATTTTGATGAAAAATGCGGATGTGATGTTTATGTTTTGTTGGGAATAAAATAATGTCTGCCGGATACCCTTGTCTTTCCGAAGCTTTAAAAATATGGGAGGAAGGCATTGCCTTTCGTCTTGCTCAAGGGACTTTTTCCAAAGAGGAAGAATATCGTTTTCATACCAGAAAAGTAGCAGAGATAGCTTCTGCAATTGCCTCAAAAAGCGGGATGAATGAAGAAAAAGCTTATATTTTTGGTTTGTTGCATGATTACGGGAAACGTATTGATGAAAGAAAATCCGGAAAATTTCATGGGCTGGAAGGATATCGGGAAATGCTGAAAAAAGGTTATCCTGAAATGGCCGGAATATGCCTCAGTCATTGTTTTCCCCGGCGGGATTTTGATATTGACAATTACCCGGCTTATAGCAGATCGGATATGGAAGAAAGTAAAAAGATTTTGGCCTCCTTGGAATATAATGATTATGACCGGTTGATACAATTTAGCGATATGTTTCCGGAGGGAATGAATGTTGTAACGATTGAAAAGCGGTTGTCTGCCATCCAAAAAAGATATGGTTTGTCAGAAATGGAAATAAAAGACATTTCGGAAAATGCCCGATATTTAAAAAGGTATTTTTCGGATTTATGCCGCTGTGATGTTTATACGCTGATTGATTTTGATTGCTGCTAATAAAATCTTAAAAAGTTATCTCTATAATACAAATATAATAAATTGGAAAATAAAATGATTCAAAAGTTCTCATATCACACACACACGAATTTTTCTGACGGAAGAAACAGCTTGGAAGAAATGTTGGAACAAGCTGTCAAATTGGGATTTGAAGAAATAGGCATTTCAGATCATTTTATTGTTCATAAAGGGTTTCCTCAAAGCCCGTCATTAAATTTGCTCCAAGACTATCATGCACCGCATATCTATCGGGTAGATTTTGAAAAAGCGGTAAAAGATTTTAAGGCTCATTATGAGCATATCCATACTGTTGCAAATAAATATCCTCTGAAAATTTATGTTGGAGCGGAAGTCGATTATTTTGATTATGACGGCTGGAAAGAAGGGTTTGAATATTTCAAGTCTGAATGTCGGCCGGATTATTGCTTGAGTGGAAATCATTTTTTGTTTTTACCTGACGGACGAATTATTGATCCGAGAGATTTATCTTTGGCCGGCAGCATTGAAGAGCAAAAGAAAGTCGTGTCCAATCACTATAAAATGTTATGCAAAGCTATTGCCAGCGGCTTGTTTGACTTTATTGCCCATATAGATTATATGCGGCGGGTTGAAAAGAATCTCAATGAAGACTTCCGACAAGACAAGGAAAATGTTGTTGAGTGCTTAGCCAAACACAATATCCCGACAGAATTAAGTACCAAAGGATTAAGAAAAGAGAATCCTGATTATTATCCGGCCGTATGGTTGGCTGATTTATTAATTGAAAAAAACATTCCCATAGTCATTAGTGATGATGCTCATCAAATATCGGAACTCGGAAGCCAATTTGATAAAGCCGAATCTTACTTGCAATCACGCAATTATACCAACCGTTGGAAACTTTAATCTCCAGTTTTTTCTTAAACGGTGTATTTAAAATGAAAAATATTCATAATGAGAGTCAATAAACGGTGTTTAACTTATTGATTTAAGATTCTTTTGTCTGTTGAGTTCTTTTTCTCTGAAATAAGTGTTTATAACTTCTGTTTTTGTATTTTAAATTTTATATAAAAAATATATAAATATTTTTATGAAAAATACAGTGGTAGAAAATAGTGTTTCACGTGAAACATTGGAGCGTTTGAAAGCTTATGAGGTTTCTTTGCACGAGTGGCAAAAGAAGTTTAATTTAGTCAGCAACGCCTCTCTGGAAGATGCTTGGAATCGCCATTTTTTAGATTCAATGCAACTATTCAATTTTATTCCGAAAACAGCAAGAACCCTTTGCGACTTTGGCTCCGGAGCTGGTTTTCCGGGAATGGTTCTGGCGATAATGGCTAAAGAAAAAACACCGTATTTAAAAGTAAGCTTGATAGAAAGTATTAGAAAGAAAACACTGTATTTAAATGAGGTCAATAAAATTACGGAGGCAAATGCTGTCATAATCAATGACAGAATAGAAAATATTCCGCCCCAATCTTTTGATGTTATCACTTCCCGGGCGATGGCCTCTTTGAAAGATTTGTTGAACTATACAAAAAAGTTTTTCGGGAAAAACACAGTTTGTATTTTTCCTAAAGGTAAAAGTTACGCTGAAGAAATTGCCGAAGCTGAAAAGTTTTGGAAATTTGACTGCAAGATTGTTCCCAGCGAAATGAGCAGAGAAGGCGTAATTTTGATTATAACGAATTTATCTGCAATTAAAGGAGTTAAATAATGCCAAGAATAATAGCAATAGCCAACCGCAAAGGCGGGGTCGGAAAAACCACAACGACGGTTAACGTGGCAACAGCCATGGCTGCCGCCGGAAAAAAAGTATTGGTGGTCGATTTGGATCCTCAGGGAAACGCTTCCACCTCTATGGGGGTTGATAAACGCGGCCGCATGGCTTCTTCTTATGAAGTTCTTCTTGGCGATAAAAGATTAGCGGAAGCAATTGTTTGGACAGAGATACCAAATTTTTCTCTGGTTCCGTCTTCTGCTGATTTAGCCGGAGCTGAAGTTGAATTGGTTGATATGGAAAATCGGGAATATGCTCTGAAAAACGCCTTGAAGAAAGACGCGGTTAATTATGACTATATTCTGATTGACTGCCCGCCTTCCCTAAGCTTGGTAACAATTAATGCCTTGGTTGCAGCCGATGCGGTTATTGTTCCTTTGCAATGTGAATTTTTGGCATTGGAAGGCATTACGGATTTGATTCGCAACATTAATCAGATTAAGCGAAAATTTAATCCGAAATTGGAATTGCAAGGTGTTGTTCTGACGATGTATGACCGTCGCAATAATTTAAGCCAAATGGTTGAAGATGATGTCCGCAATTTCTTTGGCAAAAAAGTTTATCAGACCGTTATTCCGAGAAATGTCCGTATTTCGGAGGCCCCTTCTCACGGCAAACCGGTTTTGATTTATGATTTTAAATGTCCGGGCTCTCAAGCATATATCAGTTTAACCGGTGAAGTTTTGAAAAGAGAAAAGGAATTGTTGGCATGTTAGATTTAGAAAAAGAATTGGCAGATATTGATATCGTTAAAGATAAAGAAGAAACATCTCACAATCCGAAACGCAAGAGCCTTGGCCGCGGGTTGGGGGCTTTGCTGGGAGAAGACGGCATAGATTTGGATATGGAACTCAGCAATATAGAAACACATGCAGAAAAAGGCGGTGCCGATTATGTTGACATCAATGCCATTCAGCCGAGCAAATATCAGCCGCGTACGGAATTTGACGAAGAGGCTTTAAATGCTCTGGTAGAATCCATTAAAGAAAAAGGCGTTCTGCAACCGTTATTAGTCAGAAAACAAGGCGATAAATTTGAATTAATTGCCGGAGAACGCCGTTGGCGGGCTTCTAAACTTGCCGGCTTGGATAAAGTTCCGGTTATTGAAAAAGAATTAAGCGACAAAGAGGTTCTTGAAGTTGCATTGGTTGAAAACCTGCTGCGTGAGAATTTGTCGGCGATTGAAGAGGCCGAAGGTTTTCAGAGACTGATAGATGAGTTTGCCCATACGCAGGAAGCATTGTCTCAAATTGTCGGAAAATCCCGCAGCCATATTGCCAATACATTAAGATTGCTCAATTTGCCGGAAAGCGTCAAAACTTTTGTAAAAGAAGGCAAAATTTCCGCAGGTCATGCCAGAGCGTTGGTCGGTTTGGAAAATGCCGAAGAAATTGCCCGTCAGATTATTGCCAAGGATTTAAGCGTTCGTCAGGTTGAAGAATTGGTTGCCAAACAAAAAGAAGGCAAAAAAGAACCAAAGGAAAAGGTCGAAAAAGATGAAGATTTGGCTGATATTGAACGCAGTTTGGTCGAAAGTCTGGGGCTTCGCATTAAAATCAGTCCGAGCAAACAAGGCGGCGGTAAAGTTGTTTTACAATATGCTTCGGCGGCCGAACTTGATATGATTGTTGACATTCTGGAACAAAAGCGTAAGAATGACAGCAGAAATTATCAGGAAAATTTAACACAAAACAATCCTTCGTCATCCGGCGGAGAAAAGTTTACAATGAAAATAATCGATTAAGAGGAAAAAATGACTATTCTTGAAAAAATGTTGGAAAATTGTGCCAAAGCCGGTTACACCACCACCAAAAACGTTGAAAAAATTGCTAAAGCCAAAACAATGATGTTCGGCGATGCCGAATGGCAAAGATGCCCTTGCGACGGACAAAATCCGGAACGTTATTGTATTTCCGAATTGTGCCGCAGTGATATTGAGCGTGATGGTATTTGCCATTGCAACTGTTACACAAAAAAGTAATAAAATCAGGGGAGATTTAAGCGAAGGCAGAGCGGGGAACTCTGCCTTTTCTTTTTATTTATTTCAAAAATGAAAATTTATGGAGAAAAAGCCGCTTGGTAACTATATATTTACCTTAGGAAATTATTTTAAAAAAAGCTTGGAATATATCTGCCGATATGTTCTAATAGGTTACACAAACAACCAAAAGGAAAGACGACCATGCTTTTTCTTAAGAAATTTATTTTAGGTTTTGCGGCCATAGCTTTGATTTTTGTCGGCGGTTCCGGAACGCAGAGCAGCAGTTTGTTATTGCAGGGCGGCGGATTTATCGGCCTGATAGTCGGTTTGGTTGTTTTATATATCTTTATGAAGATGGCGTGGCGTGCAATGGGATGCCTGCCGTCTTTTTTGGTTTTTTCGGCCATCATAACCTTTATCTTGTATGCTATCGGAGCGTTTAACAACGGTATCGGTGGAATAGGGCAGACAATCCGGACTTTCTTGGGACAACAGGGCTCTGCTCAGCAACAGCAGCCGGAAAGCAGTGCTTCTCTTAATTTGTTGGAAGAGGGCGACTATGCTCCGGCACTTGAAGACGGAATGGCTTCCAATCAGGTCTCCTTAGGCGAAAACATGCAGTCTCCAGAACCTCCGGCCGCTGCACAGCCTCAGGAACAAAGCGGCTTCCAAAAACTGTTGAGTTCCTTTGGCGGAGAAAGCGAAAGTGCTAACCAAGGTTTTGATCCTTCTAATTTGCCGGCTGTTTACGGACAAGTCAGGGTTATTAACGGAGATACTTTGCAAATTAACGGAAAATATATGAAGCTTTATGCCGTAGATGCTCCTGAAGCCAATCAGACCTGTGCCGACAGAAGCGGCCGTTCTTATGCCTGCGGAAGACAAGCCGCCGCATGGCTGAAAGGCTGGCTGGCCGATAATGTTGTTGAATGCCGGGTAATGCAGCAGGATTCTAAAGGAAATATGCTCGGAGTTTGTTCTTTGGGACAGTATGATATCGGGGCCGCTTTGGTAAATGCAGGCTGGGCGGTAGCATATCGTAAATACAGCGATGTTTATGCTCCGTATGAAGAACAGGCTAAAATGGACAACCGAGGTTTGTGGCAGGGACAATTTTATATGCCTTGGGACTGGAGAAAAGTTCAGGCCAGAAAGCCGAAAATCAAAATCATTAAGCCAAAAGTAAAACGCAAAGGCATTTTGGATTTGTAATTCGGGGCAAAAATGGAAAAAACTTATACGGTAATTTGTCCTGATGAGCAAAAAACCATGGAATTTGGCCGTCAATTGGCTCAAATAGCCCGAATAGGAGATTGTTTTGCTTTGTTTGGCACTTTGGGAATGGGAAAATCCGTTCTTGCCCGCTCTTTTATTCAAACCTTGACCGGAGCACAAGAAGTGCCAAGTCCGACGTTTACATTGGTTCAAAGTTATGAAACGCCGGGTTTTGAAATTTATCACTTTGATTTATATCGAATAAAGTGTCCTGATGAGATTTTTGAATTGGGAATGGAAGAGGCTTTATATCAGGGCGTCAGTTTAATTGAATGGCCGGAAAAAATGGCCGGTTATTTGCCCAGAGATGTTTTTCGGGTAAATATCACACCTTTTGAAACCGGACGAAAGATAGAAATTAGCACGACTTCCGAAGAAAAATATCATCGTCTTTTAGATTTGAAAGCTCGTTAATGCAGAATATTCATGCCGGTTGTATCTCATATAAGAACAAAGGAATTTTGATTTTGGGAGATTCCGGCACCGGAAAGTCTGATTTGGCATTGCGGATGATAATGGATAAGGGGGCGGAACTGGTTTCCGACGACAGGACGGATATTGAAAATATTGACGGCCGTTTATTTGCTTCCGCACCGCAAAATCTTGCCGGATTGATGGAAGTTCGCGGTGTTGGAATACTTAACTTTCCTTTTAAGAAAAAAACGCAAATAGATTTGCTCGTTCAACTTGTTAAAAATCCGCAGGAAATAGAACGGCTTCCGGAAAAGGAAAACAGCACGTTGGAAAATGTTATTCTGCCGCAAATAAAATTATATGCATTTGAATCTTCGGTTTTAAATAAGCTTATTTTGGCTTTGGGTGTAAGTTAGGTTGTTATTGATTTAAAGATTTCCATGCCTTAATATACAAACAAATCACTTAATTATCAGAGAGAAAACAATGGCTAAAAATATTGTTGAAAATTTTTTAAGAAAACTCGGCAAACCTTTGGTTGTTTTTATTCAAAGGTTGGGTGAGTTGTCTTTATTTATTGCAAAAGCGGTTTACAATTGTGTAACGCCGCCTTTTTATATTAAACTTCTCGGCCGCCAATTTTTGGATATTGGTTTTTATTCCCTTCCCGTAGTTGCCTTGACAACGATTTTTGCCGGTATGGTTATTGCTTTGCAGACATATTCCGGTTTTTCCAGTTATGGTGCCGAAAGTGCTATTGCTTCGGTCGTTCTCATTTCCGTAACCCGTGAATTGGCACCGGTTTTCTGCGGCTTGATGGTTGCCGGACGTATTGGTGCGGCAATGGCGGCTGAAATCGGAACAATGAAAGTAACCGAACAAATTGACGCGTTGGTTACATTGTCTACCAATCCGTTCAAATACCTGTTTACACCGCGTCTTTTGGCCGGAATTTTTGTTTTGCCGTTGTTGGTTATGATTGGCGACATTATCGGTATTTTCGGCGGTTTTTTGGTCAGTGTTTACCAATTGGGCTTTAACCCGGCAAATTATATTACCAACACGATAAATGAATTGCAGGCGATTGATATTAATATCGGTCTGACCAAAGGGGCTGTTTTCGGTTTTATCATTGCCTTGATGGGATGTTATAACGGTTACAAATCCCGCGGCGGTGCTCAGGGTGTGGGTGAAGCAACAACAAATGCCGTTGTGGCTTCTTCAATCCTGATTTTGATTTTTAACTATATCATTACCGGTATGTTCTTTACAAAATAATCTGGAGATAAAAAATGAGCGAAAATAAAATTGAAATTAAAAATCTCCATAAGGCTTTTGGAAAAAAAGTCGTCTTAGACGGCATTGATTTGGAAATCAAAAAAGGAGAGTCTTTGGTTGTTATCGGTGGCTCCGGTACCGGAAAATCGGTTTTGATTAAATGTATTCAGGGAATTTTGGTGCCTGATTCCGGTTCAATTAAAGTTGACGGACAGGAAATCGTTAATGCCAATGAAGAAATCCGCGATGCCATGCACGGCAAAATGGGAATGTTGTTCCAAGGCGGAGCTTTATTTGACAGCTTGACCGTTTGGGAAAACGTTGCTTTCGGATTGATTGAAAATAAAAGAATGCCGAGAAAAGAAGCAAAAATGGAAGCTGTCCGCTTGTTGCGTCAGGTCGGTTTAACCCCTGATGTTGCAGATTTGTCTCCGAGTGAACTTTCCGGCGGTATGCAAAAACGTGTTAGTTTGGCACGAGCCATTGCCACCCGTCCGGAGATCATTTTCTTTGATGAGCCGACAACGGGATTGGATCCGATTATGTCCGACGTGATTAACGATTTGATTATCGAATCCGCCAAAGGATTGGGGGCAACCGCTCTCACCATTACGCATGATATGGCTTCCGCACGAAAAATTGCGGATAAAATCGCCATGTTGTATAAAGGAAAAATCATCTGGCAGGGAACGGTTAAAGAAATGGATAATACCGAAAACCCTTATGTCAGACAATTTATCAACGGATGTTCTCAGGGACCTATTAAAGTAGAGATTTAATATGGCAAAAAAAGGCGGAAACGAATACGTTTGTCAGAATTGCGGCAGTGTTTATCCCAAATGGCAGGGAAAATGCGATGCCTGCGGAGAATGGAATACCATTGTTGAAGAAAAAGTAGGCGGGGAAGGTTTTTCCAATTTTGCTCCCAAGAAAAAAGGACATCTTTTGGAATTTGTTCCTCTCAGCGGTTCTGAACAAGCGTTAAGCCGTCTGGAAACAAATATTAAAGAGTTGGATAGGGTTTCCGGCGGAGGACTGGTTCCCGGTTCTGCCATTTTAGTCGGAGGCGATCCCGGTATCGGTAAATCTACGTTGCTTTTGCAGGCTTGTGCCAGCATTTCCAATCTTCCGACACATCCCGAATGTTATTATATCTCCGGAGAAGAAGCCATTGATCAGGTCCGTATCCGTGCCAAAAGGCTGAAATTGGAACAATCGCCGGTTAATTTGGCCAGTGCGACGGATGTTCGGGATATTATTACGACACTGGAAAAATCCAACGCCGCCGTAGTAATTATTGATTCTATCCAAACAATGTATCTTGAAGATGTGGATTCGACGCCGGGCAGTGTTAACCAAGTCCGGGCTTGTGCTTATGAATTAATAAAATTGGCTAAGAAAAAAGGATTCGTTTTATTCTTGGTCGGCCATGTAACCAAGCAGGGAGCAATAGCCGGACCGAGAGTTTTGGAACACATGGTTGATACGGTTTTGTATTTTGAAGGAGAACGGGGACATCATTTCCGTATTCTTCGGGCTGTAAAAAACCGTTACGGTGCCACAGATGAAATAGGTGTTTTTGAAATGCAGGATCAAGGACTTGTGGAAGTAGAAAACCCTTCCGCCTTGTTTTTGGCCGAAAGGCAGGGAAACGTGTCCGGTTCTTGTGTTTTTGCCGGAATTGAAGGCTCCCGTCCGGTCTTGGTAGAAATTCAAGCCTTGGTCAGCCCGACAGGATATGCCAGCCCGAAAAGGGCAGTGGTTGGTTGGGATTCTAACCGTTTGGCAATGGTTTTGGCTGTTTTGGAAGCCCGCTGCGGAATGAATTTAAGCTCTCAGGATATTTACTTAAATATTGCCGGCGGTTTGAAAATTTCTGAACCGGCAGCAGATTTGGCCGTAGCGATGGCAGTTATTTCTTCTTTGACAAACAAGCCTCTGCCGGCAGATATGGTTATTTTCGGCGAAATCGGTTTATCCGGAGAAATCAGAGCCGTCAGCCAGCCGAATTCCCGCTTGAAAGAAGCTTATAAGCTTGGTTTTACAAGTGCAATTACACCGCCGAGCCATAATGACAAAAAACAAAATAAACTGGATATTAACCTGTATGAGATAGGAAATGTCCAGAGATTAATCAATTGGTTTAATTAGGAACAAATAAAATGCACCAGTTAAATAATTTGGATGTGATAATTTTAATTATCGTCGGTATTTCAGCCTTGATAGCTTTAAGCAGAGGGCTGATAAAAGAAGTCTTGTCGATTATCGGCTGGGTGCTTGGCACGGCGTCCATTATTTATCTGCTTCCGGTTTTAAGTCCGATTGCGGAATTGTATATCCAAACCGGATGGATGGTTGGTGTTGTAACCTCCTTGTTTATTTTAATAACGTTTTTGATTATCTGGATTTTGTTAACCGGACGTATTGTCAGTAAGATTCGCTCCAGCAAATTAAGCAATATTGACCGCATATTAGGCTTGTTTTTTGGAATTGCCCGGGCGTTTTTATTGGTAACGTTGTTTTATATTTTGCTGAATTGGATGGTTCCGAGAGACAGGCAGTCTCCGGTATTTACGGAATCTAAGTATTTTAACATTGCCGGGTCTTTCGCTCAACCGATAGAAGCCCTGATTCCAAAAGAAACGCTTGATACAATCCGTAAGAAGACGCAGGAAGCGGCAGGCGAAGAAAAAGCGGATAATGATTCGGAAAAATCTAAAAACGCGTCTGAAAAGGCTAAAAAAGACGATGTTGATGCTTTGTTTGAAAAGTTTGCCCGCCCTCAAGTTGAAAAACTGCGGGAAGACAGGAAAAAACTGGAAAAAATCAAAGAAGATTTTGACGGTTACAATAATAGCGAGAGAGATAATCTTGACCGCTTGATAGAAAATACATTGGAATAAAATAAAGGCCCCGAAAAGGGGCTTTTATTTTACCGGTCAAAAACACAACGGTTGGTTTTAAACTTCTTTCGCAGTTTTTTTCTGATTTGTTTGCTTGGAATAAACATACAAACAAGACTGACAGAAATCCTTTTCATATTAAAAGAAAACTTGTCAAAGATATTTTTAAGACGTTTTTCCCAGGAAGCTATCTGATAATTCTGAAAAATCTCATTAAAAGATTCTTTTCTTCCGGAATATAAATCATGTTCCAAATCAAATTCCATCTTTATAAAAAGAACATTTTTGCTGATTTCCTTTGTTTCAATGCCGCTGTAATCCTTTTTCAAGTCCAAAACCAGTAAATCAATTCTTTTGTTTGGATAATTGACCTTAAGAATTTCATAGGCCTCTAAAGCTTCTTGAGGAGAAATAGATTCGTTGTTGGCATAAACAAATAAAATGCTTTTGGCCTTGTTTATTTTATCAAATACCCGGTTAATTCTTCGGTCGAACATGGCTCTGGCTTTGGCATAACCTTCATCAAAAGGCAAATCCTTGTCTATGCAATGAAAAAATGCCACATGATTCGGCTTATCCATATAAGCATTATGCGTTCCGTTAACATTTTCAAAAACCAGATTTTCTTTTTGAAAGAAACCGTCAAATTTGTTTTTTATTAATTCAGCGGCTTGCTTGATTTTCCAAACGCCAATCCAGTCCAAAGGCAAAGCCTCTGTCTGCAAATTGCAGTGTCGCAAATGATATGAGGTAGCACAAAAAGCTCCGATAGGGATAAATAAGTCGTAATATTTCATTTCTCTCGCTTTTTAAGAATTAATTTTCTTAAAAAGCGATAACACAATTAGACAAATATTACAACTTTTATTAAGGGTAATTTTTATTTGTCAAAAATAGAATTATTTCCGTGAAATTTTTTACGCAAAACTTTACGTTTTTCTTTATTGAAGATAAACATACAAATAATTTTTACAAAATAACGTCTGAAGTTATTCCAATAGATATTCATAGTAGAAGCAATAATGCCTTTATTAAAGGTTTGATGATAATTCTTCAAAACATTTTTAAATTCTTTGGCTTTTCCGGAAAAAGTGTCTTTTTGCAATTCGAAATTAATTTTTGCTACGGTAATATTTTTACCAATAGAATAGGTTTCAGAGTATTTATGTTCTGGGCTTAAATCAAAAATAAGCAAATCAATATTTTTTTCAGGATAAATTCTTTGTAGTTTTGAAAGGGATGATTGAATGATTTCTAAATTCAATTCTTTATTTTCGGTATAAACAAGCAAGATGCTTTGAGCCTTTTGTATTTTTTCAAGAAGTCTTGCACAACGACGATTTAAAGTGTTTTTGGCTTTTTTATACGCATCATCAAAAGGGAGGGAACAATCCATATGATGAAGAAAACCTAAATCATATTTAGTATCTAAACAGCAAATATTCGGACCTTCAATTTTCAAGAATTTAAGGTTTTCTTTCTTAAAAAAATCCTCAAATCGAGAAGCAATAAAATCAATGGATTTAGAAAATGTTAAATCAGCAATCCAATCAAAAGGTAAAGCTTCAATTTGTAAATTAGACCGGCGTAAATGATATGATGCAGCACAAAAGGATCCTACAGGTATAAATAAATCATAATATCTCATTTTATAGCCTTATAAAACCTTTCGGGAATTCAATGCCAGTTGGATAGTTCCTTCATCCATATAATCAAGTTCGGCCCCCATCGGAATTCCCTGAGCCAAAGTAGTAACTTTGACATTGCTGTCTTTAAGTCTGGAAACCAAATAGTGGGCAGTAATTTGTCCGTCAACGGTTGCCGGCAGAGCCAGAATAACTTCGGTAATTTCTTCTTTCTTTATTCTGTAAAGCAGGCTTTCAATATTCAAATCCTCGGGAGCAACACCGTCCAAGGCCGATAAAACACCGCCCAAAACGTGATATTTTCCTTTGAAAAAAGCAACTCTTTCCATCGCCCATAAATCAGCCACATCCTGAACAACGCAAATCTGATGTTGTTCTCTTTTATCGGATGAACAAACGGAACAAGGGGAGGTGGTGTCAAAATTGCCGCAAACTTCACAGGTTTTAATGTTTTGGGCAACCTCGTTAAGAGATTCGATTAAAGGGAGAAACAGACTTTCTCTTTTTTTCAAGAGCTGCAAAACAATACGCCGTGAAGACCTTGTTCCCAAAGACGGAAGTTTGGCGATGATTTTTATCAGCTTTTCTATTTCTTTGCCGGCCATTTTTCTGTTCCTGATTAGAAAGGAAGTTTTAATCCGCCTAAATTAAGTCCGCCGGTAACATCCTGCAAACCTTCAGCCATCATGGCATCTGCTTTGGCTTTGGCATCGTTGAATGCGGCAACGATTAAATCTTCGAGAATATCAGCTTCATCCGCAACAATAAGGGACTTGTCTAGTTCGATTTTTTTCATTTCAAATTTGCCGTTAAGCGTAACTTTAACCATACCGCCGCCGCTGGAACCCATAACTTCTTGCTGGGCAAGTTTAGCCTGAGCTTCTTCCATTTTTTTCTGCATCATTTGAGCTTGTTTCATAATGCCTTGAATATTCATCATTTTTATTTATCCTTTTCTAAAATTATTCCCCGTTGTCAAAAAAGACCTCATCCTCATCTTCTTCAGCGGATTCGGAGGTTATTTTGCGGGTTAAAGTTTCTATTTTTGCCCCTTTGAATTCAGCTAAAATAGCCTTGACCAAAGGATATTCGGAAATGCTGCGTTTATCTTCTTCCAACTCGGCACGTTCCTGATCAGCCAGTGTTTCGCCGACACAGCCGCGTAAAATGTCAATTTTCCAGGTTAAACCGGTCGCTTCCGTCAGAATTTTATGCAGATTCATAATAAAATCCGGATGAATTTTATCTGAAACGTTCATTTTCATTGAACCGTTGGAAAACTCGCTGACGGAAACATCATTTTTCAAAGAATAAGATACCAGCATTTTCCGGTTGCTTTCCAAATAAGCAACTAATTCGCTTAAAGAATTAAAAACCAGATTACCGGCAGGAACTTCTGAAGCCTTATCCTTTTTTTCTTCTTCAATTACCGGAGATTGCCTGGAAGAAACCTGAATGGCGGGATTCTCAGACACAGGCCGGGAAACGGCTGCCTGAGGAATACTAACGCTTAAATTAGAGTTTTTTTTTACGTCGTTCAAAAGCTCATAAGGTGTCGGCAGATTGGCGGAATATGCAATACGGATTAAAATCATCTCCAAAGCGTCAATCTGAACCGGAGCGATTTGCAGTTCGCTGAGACCTTTTATCAGCATTTGCCAGATTTTTGAGAGAACGGCAATAGGAACCGTGCCGCTGTGTTTCTGACAGAATGTTTTTTCCATTTCAGTCATGCTGACATCATTGATTGAGTTTGGAATAATCCGGGATTTTGCCAGCATATGGGTTATATTAATCAAATCTTGCAGGAGAGTTGTCGGATTAGCTCCGTTTTTATATTGTTCCTGAAGTTTGGTAATAACGGTCGAAACATCGCCTTGAACAAGAGATTCAAACAATTCGAAAGTCTGATTTTTATCTGCCAGCCCAATCATGTCTTTAACGACATCGGTTTTAACCACGCCGGCACCGAGCGAAATAGCCTGATCCAACAAGGAAAGCCCGTCGCGGGCAGAACCGTCGGCCGCTTTGGCGATAATATGCAAAGCTTCGTCTTCAGCCTTTAGATTTTCTGCCGCAATAATCTTATTGAAAAGGGTCATCAGATTTTCAATGGACAATCTTTGCAAATCAAACCGTTGGCAACGGGATAAAACCGTAATCGGCACTTTGCGAATTTCCGTTGTCGCAAAAATGAACTTAACATGTGAAGGCGGTTCTTCCAACGTTTTTAACAAGGCGTTAAAAGCGTTTTTGGAAAGCATGTGGACTTCGTCGATGATGTATATTTTGTAGCGGGCATTGGTCGGTTTATAACGAACCCCGTCCAAAATTTCGCGAATATCGTCAACGCCGGTGCGGGAAGCGGCATCCAGCTCCATAACGTCAATATGACGCCCTTCGGTAATGGCTTTGCAGTTTTCACAAACGCCGCAGGGGTGAATGGTTGGACCGCTTTTGCCGTCAAGACCGGTACAGTTTAAAGCTTTTGCAATGATTCTGGCGGTGGTTGTTTTACCGATACCGCGAATTCCCGTTAAAATATAAGCATGATGCAGACGATTGTTTTTTATAGCATTGGTTAAAGTCTGAACCAATGCTTCCTGCCCCAGCAAATCATCAAAATTTTGCGGGCGGTATTTTCTTGCTAAAACAACATATTGATTGTCTTTATTTTCTTCGTCTGCCATAAAAAATCTTCTGTTTAACGTTAAGGTGGAGAGCAATCGACCCCGGCAAATTCCGTTACGGCTGCTTCCTTCCGAACCTGACCGGATTGGCGGATTGCCGGCCCGAAGCCCTCCATGAAAATCTATTCCTCAATATCGTCGAAATTCGCTTATTTTTCAAGGAAAAAATTCATAATTAACATGATGTCCGATTACATGTCAGGAATAACAACATTGTATTGTTTCAGGGAATCTTTTACCAATTGATGTTCTTCCGCGGCCGGAATATATCCGAACGGCTGATTTTCCGGATTAAGTTGATACCCGTAAATCAGGGTTTGGGCCAGATATTTGTCTTTTCCGAAGATTCTCGGAGCTCGGTAGTTTTCGTCAACAACAATGGTTTCAGCTCCTTTGTGTTCTGAAGAAGATAGGAATTTATGAGGGGATTTTTCAATAACCTCATCACCGCTTTGCCGAACCTCGACAATATCCAGACTATGTTCGTTTGTTCCGTTTTCGAAAAGGCGGAAAGCTCCGTTTATGCCGATATAACCGTCCGGATTTGTAATCTGTTCATTCAAATCGCCATCTGCGTTTTTGGCCAAAGCGGCGGACAAAGCGATGGCATCATAAGCCAAGGAATAAAGGCTGCTCGGACGTTCACCGAATAAATCGGCATATTTGTTGGAAAAATAAATGCTGTGCGTTCTGGAAAGGGACGGATACCAACTGCCGTTTAGAGTTGTTTCTTTGTTGAGATTGGTATTTTCCCAAACTGCCATGCCCAAAAACTTAACTTTTGGCGAAAAGACGTCATAATACCCGAACATGGAAGCGGCAGATTTTAATCTCGGACCGTATTCCGGAATTAAAACGGCGTCAAAATCAACATCGCCCATGGTATCAAGCGTTTGCAGGCGTCTTAATACTTTTGCCGCGTTGGCATCACCGTTTTGAGCCTTGTAAGATAAGTTGGAACGAATTTTATCCAGACGGGCTTTTCTCTGCGGATAATCGGTCATGGCTTTGAGAATTTCCGAAAAATCGGTTGTGTTTGGCGGATAAAAAGCGATACGTTTAATTTCAACGTCATTTTTTTGTGCGGCGATAACGGCAGCTTTGGCAACGGCAATACCGGTATTGTTGTCCGGAACCAGAAGGGCGAATTTTGAACGTCCGTTTTGAGCCGCATAACCGATAATCCGGTTAACTTGCTCACTGACCAATAAACCCAAGGTATAGATTCCCGGCTGTAAAACCTCCTCGGATGTTCCGAAAGCGATAACCGGAACATTTTTTGCGGTGGTTTGCTCGGTAATGGCTCTGGTGGAACCGCTCATTAAAGGGCCGATAATCAGCTGTGCTCTTTGGTTTAAAGCATTTTCCGCCGCAATTCTGGCACCGCTCGGCGTGCTTTTGGTATCATAAAACTGCAAAATCATATTAGGGTTTTTAACATCTTCCAAAGCCATCATTGTTGCATTTTTAAGGCCTTGTCCGTGCTTTGCGGCTTCTCCGCTCAACGGCAGCAAAACGCCGACGCGAAAATTTGTGGTAGAACCGAAATTAACTTCGCTGATATCGGAATTGAAAGCGTCAAACCCGCTGCGGCTGGAAGAGTTTGTTGAACAACCGGCTAAAACCAAACCCAAAAAGAGAATACTAAATTTTTTTAACACTTGCTTTTTGCCCTAAAATATAACAAAGATACTAAATAAGTAACAGATTTAAGTTAAAAAAGTCATAATGTAAAGAATATAGATACAATGAAAAACGGATTATATGTCATCGCCACGCCGATAGGAAATTTGGGGGATATTTCCGCCCGAGCTCGGGAAACCCTGGAAAATGCCGATGTTATTGCCTGCGAAGATACCCGGGTTACCAAAAAACTTTTCAGCTTGTTGAACATAAGCACGAAAAAAACTTTTATAACCCTTCATGACCATAATGAAGAGGAGCAGGCGGCAAAACTGGCAGATTTAATTCTGCTGGAAAGAAAATCCGTTGCTCAGGTCAGCGATGCCGGATCTCCGCTGATTTCCGATCCCGGATATAAGTTAATCAAACATTGCCGCAAAGAAGGCATATATGTAACGGTTATTCCGGGTTGTTGTGCTCTGATTTGTGCTCTTCAGTTGTCCGGTTTGCCGACCAATCGTTTTCTTTTTGCCGGATTCATTCCCAATAAGGATAAAGCCCGAAAAGATAATTTTGAAGATTTGAAAAATATAAAAGCGACTTTGGTATTTTATGAAACGGCAAACCGTATTGTCAAAACCCTGACCGTTGCCGGAGAAGTTTTCGGCGGCAGGGAAATGGCCGTTGCCAGAGAAATTACCAAAATGTATGAAGAGTGTGTCAACGGAACGGCGGAAGAATTAATAAAACACTTTGAAGAAAAAGAACCGAAAGGCGAAATGGTGTTGATGATAGCCCCTGCTGAAGAAAAACAAAACGATGAGGTGGATGTAACGGCTCTTTTACGAAAGAAGTTGGCAGAAATGCCGTTGAAAACAGCGGTAAAAGAAATCGTCGGCGAATATAAGCTCAACAAAAACGATGTCTATGAACAGGCTCTGCGAATAAAGAATGAACAATAACAACAGCGGTAAATTGGCGGAATTTCTGGCCAGAATGTTAATGAGGTGCAAAGGTTACCGGATAATCTGCGGTAATTATGTAACCGGAAAAGGAACCCGTGCCGGAGAAATAGACTTTATTGCCCGCAGAGGAAAAACAATAGCCTTTGTTGAAGTGAAAAAACGGCAAAATCTGGAAAAAGCGGCTTACGCGATTTCCGAACAGCAAAAGAGAAGGATAATTAACGGAGCACAAGCTTTTTTAACCAAACATCCGCAATATGCAGGTTATGATATGAGGTTTGATGCCGTTTTGGTAAAACTGCCTTTTTCCTTAAAGCATATTCCCAATGCGTGGCTAAGCTGATTTAGATTTAACCAGTTCGGCAGCAATTTGCAAAAGTTCGTCTCTTGTTGCAGAAAAATTATCTTTAATCCAAATTTCTTGCAGTTCATCAAGAATAATGCCGATATTATGATGATTTTGTACGCCGGCATTGATAATATCTTTGCCTTTGACCGGAAAAATCGGAACAATTGCGTCATTAATGAATTTAAGAGTTTCCGACAAGTGCGGAATTTTATTCATCTGAGCGGCCTGGAGCAGCAACAGTTTGTTTTGGCAGAAATCTTTTCCGTATTTATAAATCAAAACCAAAAGGGATTCTTCATTCATAAATTCGGATAATTGCGGATGAATTGTCGCCCAATTGATAAATTCTTCTTTTTGTTTTTTTGTCAGCCTTAAACGGGAAGCCAAATTTTCAGCCAACATTTTATCCGGAAGATAAAGCATGAACAACCGACGGACCGGATTTGGCCTTAAGCCTTCTTCTGCCACCATATTGATAAGAAAATCAAGCTTGTCCAGATTTTTTGAATCCGGAAGCAGATAGCTCAGAATTTCATTATCAAACATAATGCGGATAGTTTTGCTGACATTTTTTGTCAGCAAGATTTTGAAAAGTTCATCTCGAATTCTTTCCAGAGAAAGGTTTTTTAATCCGTCCCGATTTTCAATACAGGCTTTCAAGGCTTTTTTATCAATTTCAGTTTTTCCGAAAATTGAATAAAAACGGAAAAAACGCATAATACGCAGATAATCTTCCTTAATTCTCTGGGCAGGAAGGCCGATAAAACGGACAATTCCTTTTTCCAAATCTTCAATACCGTTGTAATAATCAAAAACATTGCCTTTTTCGTCGGCATAAACGGCGTTGATTGTCAAATCGCGGCGGGAGGCGTCAGCTTCCCAATCCGTGGTAAAAACAACTTCGGCATGCCTTCCGTCGGTTTTTATGTCTTTGCGAAGAGAGGTTACTTCCAAAACCTGATCATTGATAATAACGCCCACGGTACCGAATTTTATACCGATAGGAACGGTTTTAATGCCGTTTTCGGTGCAGGCTTCCACCAGTTCATCAGGAGAAAGGTCTGTGGCAAGGTCAATATCAAAGCCTTTCAGCCCGGCCAACGCATCGCGGACGGCACCGCCGACAAACCGCAGAACACCGCCATGGCTTTCGACAACACGGAACAATTTAAGAAATTTTTTATCCTGAACAATTTTTTTTACATCCAGGTAATTGTCTCTAATCATTTCAATCTTCCTGATTTTTTTATCTTCAGGGGTATTGTTAACAGTTTTTATATTTTTTTCAAATATAATCGGCACAAAATAACTTTTTTTGTGAGTATATCGGTATGAATAAATTTTTATCATCATTTGTTTTATTGGGATTGTTGTTCCCGGGAATATCATTTGCCGCAACGCAGCAGATGATAGGGGAATACGATGACTGGGTTGCTTATTATCACAAAGACGCCGGCGGAATAGTCTGTTACATGGCATCGGCCCCGAAGCGGGATGAAGGAAAATACACTAAACGCGGCGATATTTATGCCGTTGTAACGCACCGCCCCGGAGAAAAAAGCTTTGATGTGGTCAACTTTGTTGCCGGATATACTTTTAAACCGGGAAGCAAAGTAACCGTTAAAATCGGCAAAACGACCATAAGCCGCTTGTTTACAAGCGAAGACAAAGCCTGGGCCGTAAGCGACAAAGTTGATAAAGAATTGGTAAATGCCATGAAAAAAGGCGAAAGAATGATTGTCCACGGCGTTTCATCCAAGGGAACCAATACCAAAGATACTTATTCTTTGGCCGGATTTACCGGTGCTTATAAAGCCATAAGCTCTAAATGCAAAAAGAAGTAATAATGACGGATAAAATAGAATTAATCGGCCTGAGCAAAGAAGAAATCGGGCAGGAACTGGCAAAAATCGGCGAAAAACCTTTCCGTGCCAAACAGTTATGGCACTGGATTTATTGGCAGGGCGAAACGGATTTTTCCAAAATGACCAGTTTTTCAAAAGATTTGCGGGAAAAGCTGGCCGCGTCTTATACCATAACCAGACCTAAAATTGTTGCCGAACAAATCTCCAAAGACAAAACGCACAAATGGCTTTTGGAATTTGAAGACGGGCAGCGGGTAGAGACCGTTTATATTCCGGAAGAAGACCGGGGAGCCGTCTGCATTTCAACGCAGGTCGGTTGTGCGGTAGGATGTCGGTTTTGCCATACAGGGAGCCAAAAAATAACCAGAAATCTGACTGCGGGAGAAATTGTCGGACAGTTTCTTGTCGCCCGTGATGTTTATAAGGAATGGCCGACCCCGAGCGATGAAACCCGTTATTTGTCGAATATTGTTGTTATGGGAATGGGTGAACCGTTGCATAATGCGGAAAATGCCGCAAAAGCCATGAAGATTTTAACGGACGGAGACGGAATTTCCCTTTCTAAAAGAAGGGTAACTCTCTCCACATCCGGTATTGCTCCCAAAATAGCTCCGTTTTTCCGGGAAACGAAAGTCCAAATGGCAGTCAGCCTGCACGCCCCGAATAATGAAATCCGCTCACAGATAATGCCTATTAACAATAAATATCCGCTTGAAGAAGTGATGAAAGCCTGTCAGGAATACCAACAAATGGAAGGCAGCCGTTTTATTACTTTTGAATATTTGATGTTAAAAGATATTAACGATTCTTTGGATTGTGCCCGTCAGTTAATCGACTTAATGCACAAATACAAATTGGATGCAAAATTTAATCTGATAGCGTTTAATCCGTGGCCGGGCTGTGGCTTTGAAGCCAGTTCCGGCAACCGGATACACGCCTTTGCCAAAGAATTGAACAATGCCGGTTTTGCCGCTCCGATACGCACTCCTCGAGGACAAGATATTTTAGCCGCCTGCGGTCAGTTGAAGTCTAAAAAAGATAAGGAGTAGTTTTTTAACGGGAGTGGGTGTTATCATCCCGGGAATTGGAGTATTCCAGCATTTTCATAATGTTGTTTTCAATTTGAGGATCAATTTCTCTGGATTTTTGAGAGATTTGCTTAATTTGCTTTCTGTTTTTCTCCGGAGCAAACAACAATTCCAACATTTCCATTGGGTTTTTGCCTTCCAAAAGCTGCTGTTCGGTAATTCTGGCCGCCAATGTTTTAACCATTTCGTTTCGGAAAGCTTCTTGGGCACTTTCTCGGGCTTTTTCTTCTTTTTTGCGTTCTTTTTCGGTATATTTGCGATGGAAACGGGCAAACTCATATAAAGGGTTTCCGCCGCGTTGATAATTGTCCAATCCGGCAAGGTTGGTTTTTTCATCTATCAGGGATTGGATTCCCAAACCTTCTTTGTTCCGATAAATCATCCAGTCGTCAATAATTTCCGGATAAACTGCCTGATAAACATTATCCGGATTTATCTTCCCGAAACACAACAGCTTAACGCCGGGTTCGGGAACGCAGATTGTAATGTTCTCCTGAAAAAATTCTTTGCTTTCGCCTGTTTTTCGGGCGGGATTGATTAAAGATTGAGCCAGACACATGGCAGTAAGAGCCGTCAGCATTTCCTGATTGGCTTTATATCCGATTTTGCGGGGATCAAACAAAACTTCGGTATCGTTAAGAACTTGATTGACGCAATATTCGTTGAGCCTGTCAAGGGCTTCAATCTGGTCATAATTAAAGGGAATTTCTGAGCGGATTTCTACGTTAACGGCTTTGTTTATAGCCTGATGTATCATTTTGTGCAGTTTTTTGTTATCCATAACATATCCCTGATATCTGTCGGTTTACAAAAGGGATTGTAGCACAAAAAAAGGCCTGATTCTATAATTTTTAAATATCCGGCTGAAATTTTTCGATAATAGGTTTGAAAATGCTTACCATTTTTGCATAAGCCTCTTTTTTAAAAAAGACGATAAGTTCCGGAGCTTGTTCAATGTCTATCCATTGAAAAGCTTTAAATTCGATTTCTTCCGGATGCGTATAAAAATTAATTTCGCTGTCATTGCCGTCAAAATAAAACAGGCTCCAATATTGATCTTGTCCGTAAAAATCTCTGCCGTTTTCTTCAAAATGCTTCAAAACATGATTGGGAAAATCATAACGAATGGGAGAAGGGGTTGTATAAACCAATTTGGCGGAAGTAATTCCCGTTTCTTCGGACAACTCCCTGACGGCTGCCTCCGCAGGGGTTTCTCCATTGTCTATGCCGCCTTGAGGAAATTGCCAATTATTTGTCTGCCTGTCGGCACGGGCACAAACCAAAACTTTTTTATCTTTTCTGAACACGACAATACCGGCATTCGGTCTGTATTTTTTTTGCATAATTTACTCCACGACAATGGCCGAAACCGGAACTAATGCAAACGGCCGTTCAACGGTTGTTATGTTGTTCTCCCGCATTTGTTCGTAAGTCAGTTGCGGAGAAAAAGTTTTTTGCCATTTGTTCAGGGTAACGACCGCTGCCGGTTTTGGTGAAGCGACAATCAGAACTTGCCCTTGTTCAAGGGCTATTTTCTCCGCTTGTTTCAATAGTTGGGAAATTTGCTGCTGATCTAAATTTTCATCAATAAGAATATCTGCTTTTTTACGAGCTAATCCGTCAACTTTTACAAAGTCAATACCGTCTTCCCCGGTAGCGTCAATCATTAAAAGCCCCATTTCTTTAATGGAAGAAAGCAGCTTTTCGGTTCTTTCTTTATTTTCTTTATCCGCTTGCCCCGGATTAATAATTACGCCGCCGAGAGGAACATTAACGGAAAGGGTTTGTTTCATCCGTCGGATATTGTCATCAATGCTTGAAATAATGCTCATTGCCAAAGGCCCGGTGTCTGATTTCAAAAAATCTTTGGATGATAAGAGCAAATCCATATAAGTTTCATGACCAAGATAGCGAGCCTTTTTTATCTGATTTTCCGCATCAACGGTATAAGGAGAAAAAGATAAAGACACTTCTGCCGGTAATCCGTTGGCAATCAAATCCGTTTCTTTCGGATTAAGGCCGATATTTTTGATAACAACGGCAACTTTATAGAAATTCGGCTGAACATTAACTTTCCGTCCGTAAGCAATCCAAGGTCTTTTTCCTTCGGGAGAAAGAGACGGAACAATCAAATCTCCGTCCTGACGGGTAAATTTTTCTTCCCGTTCAAACGGATGAAGCGGCGTTTTTCCCGGAGCTTCGCCTAAAGAAGACAATTGGGGAATGGCACGGATAATATCGTTGATGTCTTCCGGTTCTGAAACGGTGCTGATTTCTTCGGCAGATTGTTTTTCTTCAATCGGAGACGGCTTCTTTTGCTGTGCTCTTTTTTCCGGCATGGTTAAAACATATTTTGGCGAACGATTTTTTTTATCATACATAATCCTGTCAATTTTGGTCAGATAAACAGGCTCGCTTTTCATTTTTGCAAAAAAGTACCCTGTCGCCGCCAACAAAACAAGAATTGACAACGTAATGATAATCAGCCATTTTTTTTGTTTTAACTGTTTTAACAAAAAATCATCCTTTATTATTTGTTTTGAGAACCATAAAGGCTTAAAGCCTTAACAAGGTCGACGGCTCTGGAAAGCTGATAATCGTTAGCCAAAGATTCATCAACGACTTTTTCTTGTTTTTTGTCTTTTTTCTTATCTTCGTTTTCATTTTTCAAAGCGTTTTTAAATTCAGCTTCACTGACACCGAAATTGTTTTCAATAATTTCAACTTTTGCCGGTTTTACTTCAATGTCCGGTTCAATGCCTGTTGCCTGAATGGAACGTCCGGACGGCGTGTAATAACGGGCCGTTGTTAAACGCATTGCCCCGTATCCGCCCAACGGAATAACTGTCTGTACGGAGCCTTTTCCGAAAGATTTTTCACCTAAGATAATGGCTCTTTTATGGTCTTGCAAAGCTCCGGCCAAAATCTCGGAAGCGGAAGCCGAACCGTCATTGATAATAACGACAATAGGCAGTCCTTTGGCAATATCTCCGCTTTTGGCCGTGTAACGAACCGTGTCGGATTCATTGCGGGAACGGGTTGAAACAATTTCCCCTTTATCCAAAAACAGGTCTGAAACGCTGACGGCCTGATCCAGCAAACCGCCCGGATTGTTGCGGACGTCGATAATCACGCCTTTGATATTATTGTTAGTTTTTTTCTGAGCTTCTTTCAGAGATTTTTTTATCATATTGTCAATATCTTCGCTGAAAGAAGTAATGCGGATATAGGCCACATCATCGGCTTTGATGTCGCTTTTTACGGATTGGATTTTGATTTCTTCGCGTTTTAGCGTAACGTCAAAAGGTTTTTCGTTCAGTCGGCGGATTGTCAGTTTGACTTTTGTTCCGATTTTGCCTCTCATCTTATCAACGGCTTCATTTAGGGTTTGCCCCATTACTTGTTCGCCGTCAATATTGGTAATGTAATCTCCCGGTTTTAATCCGGCTTTGGCGGCAGGAGTGTCATCAATCGGAGAAACAACTTTAACCACGCCGTTTTCCATGGTAACTTCAATACCCAATCCCCCAAACTTTCCTTTAGTTTGTTCATTCATATACTTAAAACTCTGTCCGTCCAAAAAGCTGGAATGCGGATCCAAAGAAGAAAGCATACCGTTAATAGCGGATTCAATCAGTTTTTTATCGGAAACTTCTTCCACATAAGAGACTTTTGCCCGTTCCATAACTTCGCCAAAGAGGTTCAAAAGTTCATAAGTATCGGCATCTTCTTTTTCAGGGGCTTTCTTGGCAGCATCGGCATCAGGAAGCGAGAAAAATAAACTGAGAATAAAAACAAACGCAAAAGATGATTTTTTTAACATAAGATTTTCCATTCATAAACTAATTAGCAATCCACGCCATCGGATCAATCGGGTGGTTATCTTTGCGAAGCTCAACATAAAGTTTGGCGTCTTTATCGTCCGGCATCTGTCCGAGCGGTTCTCCGGCCAAAAGCATTTGCCCAAGTTCGCAATCAATGGTTTCCAGCCCTGCCAGCAAAGATAAATAACCTTGTCCGTGTTCTATAATAATAAGATTTCCGTATCCGCGGAACGGGCCGGCAAAAATAACCGAACCGTCATAAGGAGAAATAACTTGAGCCTGATTTCTTGTTTTGATAATCACGCCTTTTGAGCTGACGCCCTTGGCCGTTTCCTGTCCGTAGGCGGTAATAATCGGCCCCATTGCCGGACGGGAAAGCTTTCCTTTGGCTTTTATAAAGTTACTTCCTGTTTCTTTTATAAACTCAGGTTTCAATTTAATCAAGTCGGCTCTTTGGGCCTGTTCAAGTTTTTGTGTTTCCGCCAATTTCTGTTCTTCCAAAGCTTTTTGTTCGGCCAGACGCTTTCTTTCTTCTTCCTGACGTTTCTTTTTTGCGGCCAGACGTTGTTTTTCAAGCTTAGACAGCAAATCCCTCAAATCCTGAGCCTGAGACGCCAAAGCCTGAACTTTTTTCTTGGTCTGAACGCTCTTAATTTCCACGGCATTGCGAATTTTGGACTTCTTCTGAACCAAAACTTTCATTTGCTCATGTTCTTTTTCAAGGATTTTTTTCTGTTTGGTTATTTTTGCGACCTGTTTTTCCACCAAGGCTTTTTTTGCGGTAATTTTTTCCAAGTCTTTGCGGATGCGGGAAGCATTTTGTTCCAAATAAGGGACTGTCTCCCGAAGCAGCATGGCACTGCGGATGATTTCAACCGGTGTCAATGGTTGAACAAACAAGGCCTCGGTCGGTTTTAAGGCTAGATTTTGTAAAGCGGAAAGGGTCTTAATCAGGTTTTCGTCCTCAATAATGAATTCTTCTTCGGCTTTTTCTAAATTTTCCTGAAGCTGAAGCAGTTCATTTTCCATTTGCGAAATTTTTGCTTCACTGTTTTGAATCATTTTTGCGGATTTTATCATATCCTGATTGACAGAAGCCAGCTCCATGCTGATTTTGGTTGCCTGAGCCTGAAGTTTTTTATGCTCCATATTCTGGGCTTCAACCTGCTTTTCCACTTTTTCAAGGTCTTTTTGCGAAACGGAAACGGCAAAAACCGGCTCAAGCATGAGGAACAACAGCCCCATGCTCAATAAAACCGGTTTATATGCCTTTTTTAGTTCCATTCTGTTTTTTTATTTTTTGATTAAAAGAGAATGTCCGGTCATTTCCGTTGGTTTTTCAATATGCAAAAGATCCAACATTGTCGGAGCAATATCTGCCAAACGGCCGTCATGCAAGCGGCAGACGTGTTCTTGGCAATTAACCAAAATGGCAGGAACCTTTCCGACTGTATGAGCAGTGTAAGGTTGTCCGGTTTTCTCATCGACCATTTTTTCGGCGTTACCGTGGTCTGCGGTAACAATCATAACGCCGCCAACGTCTTTAATGGCTTTTTCAACTTTGCCCAAACATTCGTCAACAGCGGCAACGGCTTTTAATGCTGCTTCCATAATACCGGTATGTCCGACCATATCGCCGTTGGCATAGTTGCAGATGATAACGTCAAAACGTTTGTCTTCAATGGCTTTAACCAGTTGTTCCGTAACTTCATAAACGCTCATTTCCGGTTTAAGGTCATAAGTGGCGACTTTCGGACTGGCAATAAGAATACGTTCTTCTCCTTTAAACTCTTTTTCTTCGCCGCCGTTAAAGAAGAAAGTTACATGGGCGTATTTTTCCGTTTCGGCAATACGCAGCTGGGTCAATCCGTGGTTGGAAACGACTTCGCCGAGAATGTTGGTCAAGGCTTCCGGCGGAAACATCGTTTGCATAAAACGATTGTGATCAACGGAATATTCAGTCATGCCGACATGAGCGGAGAACTTGACGGTTTTCTTACGGGAAAATCCGTTGAATTCGGCATCGGCAAGAGCGTATAAAATTTCACGGGCACGATCGGCACGGAAGTTTGCCATAAGCAATGCGTCGCCGTCTTCCATTCCCTGATAATCGCCGATAACGGCCGGAATAACAAATTCATCGGTAACTTTTTCGGCATAAGAAGCTTTGATGGCTTCATCGGCAGTGGCATAACGTTTGCCTTCCGCAGCAAGGATGGTGTTGTAAGCGGCTTCGACGCGATCCCAGCGTTTGTCGCGGTCCATTGCGTAAAAACGGCCTTCAATCGTAGCGATTTTAACATTGTTTAAGCCGCTGATTGATTTTTCAAAATCAGCCAGAAAACCTGCGGCGGAAGAAGGAGGCGTGTCGCGGCCGTCCAAAAAAGCGTGAACCCAGGTTTTAATGTTGTTCTCAGCCAGAATTTTGCATAAAGCGACAATATGTTCCTGAGAAGAATGGACACCGCCCGGAGACATCAGCCCCATAACATGAGCGGCTTTGCCGTTGGCTTTCAGGGTTTCAATCATTTTAACCAAGACCGGATTTTTCTGTAAAGAGCCGTCTTTTATGGCCAAATCAATACGTGGCAAATCTTGCATAACAACACGTCCGGCTCCGAGGTTGGTGTGTCCGACTTCTGAGTTGCCCATTTGTCCGTCCGGCAGCCCGACATCCAGACCGGAAGTTTGAATCAGGCAGTGTGGATTTTCATCATACATACGATGCCAATTCGGTGTATGTCCCATTTCAATCGCATTGTCCGGAGTTTTCGGTTCGCGATAGCCCCAGCCGTCCAAAATCATAAGCAGTACAGGTTTCTGTGTCATCTTTTTTTCCTCAATTTAGAATTTATAATCTTGTCGCCATTATATATAATAAAAGATATTATAAAAGCACTATTTTCATAAAATTAATTACTGTTTTTTATTTTGCGGCAATCATAATTTTCCGCCAGATTTCCGCCGGAATATTACCGCCGGTAACACCTTTCATCGGAGAATTGTCGTCATTTCCGACCCAGACGGCACAAATATATTTGTCATTAAAACCGACAAACCAGGCATCCCGGTAATCCTGCGTTGTTCCGGTTTTTCCGGCGGCAAAACCCGGAATTTGAGCTTTTTTTCCGGTTCCGTAATCAATAACGTTTTTTAACATTCCGGTCAGGGTATGAGTGATTTGCTCGTCAATAATCCGGTTTTGGTGGTCGACTTCTCTTTGGTAAAGCTGATAACCGTCACGGGTAAAAATTTCTTTTACCGTATAAGGCCAGGTTGCCAGTCCGCCGTTGGCAATGGATGAATAAGCCACCGCCATATCTAAAACTTTGACTTCAAACGTTCCGAGAGCAAGGGAAGGCGTGTTTTCAATCGGTGTGGTAATGCCCATTCTTTTGGCGTTGCGAATGATTTTGCTCCGTCCGGTTTTTTCGGAGAGGTTAATGGTTGCCAGATTGAGGGACTGAGCCAAAGCCCTGTCCATACTGACCGGGCCATAGTATTTTTTGTCATAATTTTCCGGTTTCCAATCCCCGATGGAAATTGGAGAATCTTCTATAATGCTGTCTCGGGAAAATCCGTTTTGCAAAGCGGTCAAATATACAAAAGGCTTGAAAGAGGAACCCGGCTGCCGCAAAGCTTGAGTTGCCCGGTTAAATTGGCTCCGGTTGTAATTTACGCCGCCGACCATGGCCTTAACGGCTCCGGTCTTGTCAAGAATGACAACGGCTCCTTGAGAAACATTTTTGTGTTTGTTGGCTTTGATTGTTTCTTGAAGAACTTTTTCTGCCCGTTCCTGCAAATCTTGATCAAGCGTTGTCGAAACATAAATATCACTGTCTCTTTCGCCGATATAAGCGTTGACTTCGTTATATGCCCAGTCGGCAAAATACCTCCCTCCTTGAACTTTATCGGAGATTTCCGCTCCGGTTTTCATGGTTAGGGCATTTTTCATTTGTTCTTCGTTAATGGCACCGGTTTCCACCATAATTTTAAGAACGACTTTTGCCCGGTCTTCGGCTTTTTTCATGCTGTTAATCGGATTATAACGGGAAGGGGCTTTGAGCATTCCGGCAATAATGGCGGCTTCTTTTAGATTTAAGTCCCGGGAAGTTTTTTGAAAATATTTGTTGGCGGCAGCTTCAATGCCGTAAGTTCCCGAACCGAGATAAACTCTGTTCAGATAAAGCGTCAGGATTTGTTCTTTGCTGAATTTATGTTCCAGCCAAAAAGCCAAAATCAGTTCCTGAATTTTTCGTTTGATGTTTTTTTGCGGCGTGAGAAACAGGTTTTTTGCCACTTGCTGGGTAATCGTGCTTCCGCCTTGGGCATAGCGGCGTTTAATCAGATTGGTGGCCATCGCCCGGGTAAAAGCAATGATGTCAAAACCGAAATGCTGGTAAAAACGCCGGTCTTCAGTAGAGACAACGGCATCCGGAACAAACGGGGGAAGTTCGTCAAGCATAATGACTTCGGAATAAACGTTCCCGAAAGTAATAACTTCGTTTCCGTTTTCGGCAGTAATGGTGGTGGAAGGCTGCCGGGTTCTGGCAACGGCTTTCTGAATATCGGGAAGGGTAAGGTAGCAATAGGCCAGATAAGTTAATAAAGTTATCACCAGCAAAGCAAAAAATTTTAAGAGAATACGCCGATTCGCAACCCTTTGTTTTGACTCTTTTTTTCTTGTTTTTCTTACTGTTTTTTTCTTCTTTGCCGTTTTTGCCATAAACTCAGCCCTTGCCACGATTCGCAAAATATCCTACAACTTAATTTATCAAATATCATAAAAAGATTAAGGAAGATTTTATGACCAATATTTCAGTTAATATTTCTGCCGAACTCAAAAGCAAACTGGAAAAAATTGCTTCAAAAAACGGTCGTTCGGTAGACGAATGTGTTGAATTGGCTTTGGCTGAATATATTGATAATTTTGAAGATTTTTACCAGACGGATTTGAACGCAGTCAGCGGTTTGGAGCGTTCTTTCTTTTTATCTATTGGCGAATAAGATTTTATTGGCTATATTTACGTTACATTTCAATTTTTTTCAAAGTGAGCGGCGATGACTAAAAAAATTTGTCTTGTTGATGGCTCCGGCTATATTTTTCGTGCTTTTTATGCCCTTCCTCCGATGACTAGTCCGGAAGGCGTTCCTGTAAATGCGGTTTACGGTTTTACCAATATGTTTTTAAAACTGACGAATAAAATCGGCTGCGATTATTCGTTGGTTTTGTTTGACGCAAAAAGGCAAAACTTTCGTAACGATATTTTTCCGGAGTATAAAGGCACCCGCAAGGAAACGCCGGAAGATTTGATTCCTCAGTTTGAAATTATTCATCAGGCGGTGGAAGCTCTTAATCTGCATTATTTGGATATGGAGGGGTATGAAGCCGATGACCTGATAGCTACTTATGCCCGAAAAGCTTTGGATAAAGGCTATGAGGTGGTTGTTGTTTCCGCGGATAAAGACCTGATGCAGCTGATTCGACCGGGAGTGGAATTTTATGATCCGATGAAAGACAAATTTTTCACGCCGGAAGATGTGAAAGAGAAGTTCGGCGTTCTGCCGGATAGGGTTGTGGATGTTCAGGCTTTGGCCGGAGACAGTATTGATAATGTTCCGGGGGTTCCGGGTATCGGTTTGAAAACGGCGGCGGAATTGGTAAATCAGTTTGGTTCTCTGCAGGAGATTTTAAATCGGGCGGAAGAAATAAAACAAAACAAACGCAGAGAAACTTTAATTGCCAATAAACGAAATGCGGAGATTTCTCTGCAGCTGGTAACTTTGAAAAATGATGTTCCCGTGGAACATGATATTGAAGAATATGAATGTCGGAAACCGGAATTAAGCAAAATAATGGCCTTTGTCGACAAATATGAATTCAAAAGCATTCGTCCTCGTATTGAAAAATGGGTTTCGGAACAGTGTTCTAAAAATCCGGAAGGTGAGAAAAATGAAGGCGTGAACGTTGTATTTAAACCGGTGGAAAAACATTATGAACTTATTCGGGACGAAGAAGGCTTAAAACGCTGGGCGGCAATGATAAAGGAAAAAAGAGCCTTTGCTTTTGATACGGAAACGACCGGTTTAAATTTTGTTTTTGATAAAATTGTCGGTTTCTCCATGGCGGTTGAACCGGGGGTTGCCTGTTATGTCCCGTTAGCACATAAGACGGCGGGGCAGGGTACAAATTTGGATTTGTTCAGCACCGGAGAAGTTTCAGCCCCGCAACAACTGGGTTTTGAGGTGGTAAAAAAATATCTTAAGCCGGTTTTTGAAAGTAAATCCATTTTAAAAATCGGGCATAATATCAAATTTGATATGCACTTTATGGCTCAGGTTTTCGGAGAAGATACGGAAATCTTTCCGGTTGAAGATACTTCCGTCTTATCGTATGTGCTAGACAGTTCCGAACACGGACACGGTATGGATGAATTGGCCGAGTTGTTTCTTGACTACAAAACCATTCATTATGAGGATGTTGCCGGCAGCGGCAAAAACAAGGTAACTTTTGATTATGTGGATTTAGACAAAGCCTTGGATTATGCTGCGGAAGATGCTGATATTACCCTGCGGCTGTATAATGTTTTAAAGCCTCGGTTAATCAAAGAACACCAAGTTTCGATATATGAGGATTTTGACCGTCCGCTGATTGATACGCTGAAAAAAATGGAAGATGTCGGAATTATGGTTAATTCCAAAGCTTTACTGGAGTTAAGCCGTGATTTTGACGCCAAACTTCGGGAATATGAAAAAGAAACCTATGCTTTGGCAGGGGAAGAATTTAATATTGGTTCGCCAAAACAAATCGGTGATATTCTGTTTGGAAAACTGGGTGCCAAAGGTAAAAAAACACCGACCGGGGCATGGCAGACCGGAGCGGACATTTTGGAACAACTGGCCGAAGAAGGAAATCTTTTGGCTGCGAAAATTCTGGATTGGCGGGGCATCAGCAAACTGAAGTCAACTTATACGGATGCCTTATTGGAACTGCTGGATAAGGATAATCGGGTACACACGACATTCTCTCAGATTGTTGCCAATACCGGGCGTCTGGCTTCTTCCAATCCGAACTTGCAAAATATTCCGATACGCAGCGAAGAAGGCAAAAAAATCCGGGCGTGTTTTGTTTCTAAACCGGGATGTAAAATTATTGCTGCCGATTATTCTCAGGTGGAATTGCGATTGTTGGCGGCGGTGGCGGATGTGAAAGCCTTAAAACAGGCTTTTGCTGAGGGAGTGGATATTCACACCTCTACGGCGTCAAGAGTTTTCGGAGTTCCGGCTGAACAAGTCGACAGTAATATGCGGCGTCATGCCAAAGCCATTAACTTCGGTATTGTTTACGGAATTTCCCAATACGGATTATCCAAACAAATAGATGTAACTCCGGCAGAAGCCAAAGCTTACATTGACGCGTATTTCAGAGAAATGCCCGAGATTAAAGACTATATGGACAAGACCATAGAATTTGCCCGTCGTAACGGATATGTTTTGACACCGTTCGGCAGAAAATGTTCGGTTCTGGGAATTAATGATAAAAACAAGCGAATTGCATCCAACGCCGAGCGTGCCGCTATTAACGCTCCGATACAAGGCGGTGCGGCTGATATTATCAAATTGGCAATGAATAAAGTTTTGCGGCTTTTACAAGAAAAAGGGTTTAAAACCAAAATGCTTTTGCAAGTTCACGATGAACTGGTTTTTGAAGCTCCTTTGGCGGAAGTGGATGAAGTCAGCCGTATCATCAAGGAAAATATGGAAAATGTTGTCGAATATGATGTTCCGTTTATTGCGGAAGTCGGTATCGGCGACAACTGGGCAGAAGCACACTAAAAAATTATGACCGTCCGCCTCGTCCCTGCATTCTGCCGTTTTGTGAAACCGGCGGAAGTTTGGAAAAATCCACGGAAGTATATCCTTGAACAAGCTTATCCATTCGGGAACAATTGGCAAAATCGTGTTCCACTGCTCTTACATAACGGTCAGCGGTTTTATCCCAAAGCTGACGTTCACTTGTTCCTTTTTTGGGAATGGCGGCTCCGAAAATCTGTTCTTCAAATTTATCGGCGTCTTTTCCGCAGTAAAATTCGCCCATGTGCTTTTGATACAGTTTGTGAGAACAATAGCTTTCCAAAATGTCAAATTCATAACGGGTGTTGTAATCCTGATTTTTTCTGTCTCCGACATATTCCTGCGGTTGGGCATTTTTTTGAATCAGGCCTTCTTTTTGTGCGGCAAAGAAAACCAAATATTCCGATTTCCTGTCAATCAGCGATCCGAAACGGGATGGACACAAACCGTTAATGGTGCTTTGCGGATATTGTTGTTCGAAAATACCCTGCAAATAAAAACGTCCGGTAACTTTCGGATTAAAATTATGCTCATTGCACTGGTCAACCCAGCTTGGAGATTTTTCAATATCCTGCCCGAAACGAAGATTAATTTCTTTGCTGAGGCGTTTGGCGTCTTCATAATTACCGACATAGATTGTCATGCCTTTGCCGTTTTCTCCGCCATGGGAAACCTTATGTTCAATATCAAGGGCTTCTAACATTTCGGAAACGGCTTTGGTCGTCGGGTCATTGCGGTTTGGAACAACGTCAAGGTGAAGTTTCCATGCGGCACTGCCGCTTCTGGTTTGGGAGGAATAATAAAAGTCTTCGGGAGATAAACCTGTTCTCTGCCGATGTTGTTCTGCTCTCGGGTCAATAGAGTTTCCAGTGTCTTGAATGGCTTGTTCTTTTTCTGCTTTCCGTCGTTCTGATTCTCTCATAACGGTCAGTTGACGTTCTTCCGCTTCAGTCAATTGATTAAGCTTTTCTTTTCTCTCCAGTTCTTTTAACCTGTCTTCCCGTGTTTGTTCCATTCGTGAAACAGAGGCGGTCTGAGCTGGTTTTTTACGGCATTTTTCTTTGTTGAGGAGAGCCAAAAGCCGGACTCTTGTTTCCTGTTCAAGTTGTTGTAAAAATTCAGGCGTAATTTCTGGTTTTCTGTCGGTTTCCATGTTAGCTTCCAAACAGGCAATCAGCATACGAGCCTGAAATTCGGCAGAAGATTTAGGCGATATGTCAACAATACAGTTGCGTTCTTTCGCCAGTTGTACGGTATCTGCACAATCTTTAAGGCTTGGAACTTTATAGTTGCCGTCTTTGTCTCTTCCTTTGATGGAGATAAAGTCTTCGCAGTTTGATTCCACGTCAAGACGTTCTCCGCCGCTGCGGAGCAGGGAAGCTTTAAATCCCTTGGCTTGTAAGTCTTCTTGATATTGAGAGCCTTCCAAAGCGGCAACTTTTTTGTAAAATGTGCGGAACGGAATTTTCTTTTTAGGGTCAACCGGAATTTTGATAATTTCTTCCGGTTTGGTTTGCGTATCAACGCTGATTTCCTGCTGTTGAATGTTTTCCCTGCCGAATGTTTCTCTCAAATACTCATTCATAGATTCCATGCAGTCTTTGCAGAAAATAGGTTTGTTGCCGTTTTTCCGCCGCAGGTAGCTTTCTTTTGTGTAAGCATATTCATACATTAAGCAGTCGGGATCCGTGCAATGGGAGCCGAGATTTTCCACGGTGTTTCTTCTGTCGTTGTGCGTGGCGTTAAAAGTGTGTCCCAACTCATGCATGACAATATCTTTGAAAAAACCTTCATCATCCCCGATGGTTGAGGCGGAAAGGCAGGGTCCGAAACCGCCGCCGATGCCATAGGCAAAAGTGGTCGGCCTTTGGCATACTGAAACACTGAGCGGTTCTTCAAAACGGATAACGGCACGATTGTTGTTTTTTAGATTATACCATTTTTGAAGGTCAACTTTTCCGTTTTCGGAAGCTTCTCTCAACAGCCAGTCAATGGAAACGTTTTTCAGGTAATAAGTTCCGTCCGGCTGTAATTCAAACTTTTCCCAAATTTGCCGTTCATCCAAATTAGGATTGTCAAGTTTTGATTTGCGAATGATTTCTTCAATGCTTGCTTTTGTAAAAGGTTTGTCTTCTTTTACCTTGAATTTGTCTTTGTATTGCGGAAAGAGGTTTAAAAAATTATCAACGGCTTCTCTGGTCCATCTTTTGTATTTTTCATCAAGATTTTTTTCAAACTCTAAAACGATTGTTTTTTGCATACGACAAATTCCTTTGGTTTTTAAATCTACCAAAGGATAGCATGTTTTGTATATTTTGTCTACAAAAAGAAGGGGAAAAAGATTAAGGACATAATAGTATTTTAAAAAATTCTGTTGGGTAAGCCAGTCCTTGGCCATGTTTTGAAGACATAAAGGACTTCTTCCTTTAAGTTTCCCCACAGATTGTCATTTTTTTAACGTCGACACACCGTTAAAAAAAGAGCTTTTCAAAGGTAATAATGGCACGTGTTTTTATGACATTGGTTTTATCTAAAATAATTACCGGAAAATTCCTTAAAACAAAGCTTTGTAAACGTCTGACAGAATCGTTGTTTGTTAGGATTCTAACCTGCAAATTATTAACGGTTTATTACCGTATAAAGCCAGAGATTCCCACGATTCGCTGCAAATCAAGACTCAGATTCGTTTTGAGTCCGGTTAAAATTTTTTTCATTCCGGCGAACGACTCCGTAAAAATATGCACAAAATGCCTGAAATTTTTGATTTATTGCTTGGTGATTTCAAGATGTTGATGTATATTCTTTTAAGCTGAAAGTATTGGAAATAATAAGGAAAAATAAATTATGAGTGAGATGACAAAGGAAGAAATTCAGGCAGAAGAAAAAGAATATAATGCAGATTCGATTAAAGTTCTGAAAGGCTTGGATGCCGTCCGCAAACGCCCGGGTATGTATATCGGCGATACGGATGACGGTTCAGGTCTGCATCATATGATTTATGAAGTTCTGGACAATGCCATTGACGAAGCTTTAGCCGGCTATTGCGATAAGACGGAAGTTATTCTGAATGCGGACGGTTCCGCCACCATTCGGGACAACGGCCGCGGTATTCCTGTCGGCATGCACAAAGAAGAAGGCGTTTCCGCTGCCGAAGTTATTATGACTGAACTTCACTCCGGCGGTAAGTTTGATAACAACTCATATAAGGTTTCCGGCGGTTTGCACGGTGTGGGCGTTTCCGTGGTTAATGCCCTGTCTATCTGGTTGAAACTCCGTATCTGGCGTGAAGGTAAAGAGCATTTGGTAACTTTTGCCAATGGTAATGTGGTTGAACACCTGAAAGTTATCGGAGATTCAAACGGCCGCCATGGTACCGAAGTAACCTTTTTACCGTCTCCGGAAACATTTTCCTTTACTGAATTTAGTTTTGAAACTTTGGAACGGGCTATCCGTGAAAAAGCTTTCTTAAACTCCGGTGTTTATTTGAAATTGATTGATAACCGCGGAGCAGAACCGAGAGAAGCCGTTTTCCACTATGAAGGCGGTTTGACGGAATTTGTAAATCACATCAACAAGTCAAAATCTCCGTTGCATGAAACGGTAATTGCCTTTAACGGGGAAAAAGACGATATCCAGGTCGATGTTGCTTTACAGTGGACCAATGCTTATAACGAAAGTATGCTCTGCTTTACCAATAACATTCCGCAAAAAGACGGTGGTACGCACCTTGCCGGTTTCCGCGGAGCATTAACCCGCACGATTAACAATTACATTCTTGAAAACAATCTTCTCAAAAAAGACAAAAACGTTATTACCGGTGAAGATATGCGTGAAGGTTTGAGTTGTGTTCTTTCCGTAAAAGCTCCGGATCCGAAGTTTTCATCCCAAACCAAAGACAAACTTGTTTCATCTGAAGTTCGTCCGGTTGTGGAAAGCGTTGTCGGAGATAAACTTAAAGAATGGCTGGATGAACATCCGGCAGATGCAAAAATCATTGTCGGCAAAATTGTCGAAGCTGCAACAGCCCGTGAAGCTGCCCGCAAAGCCCGTGAACTTACCCGCCGTAAAGGTGTTTTGGATGTTGCTTCCCTGCCGGGAAAACTGGCTGACTGTTCAGAAAAAGATCCTGCGTTGTCAGAAATCTTTATCGTTGAGGGAGATTCCGCAGGCGGTTCCGCAAAACAAGGCCGTGATCGCCGTACGCAGGCTATTCTGCCTTTGCGTGGTAAAATTTTGAACGTTGAACGGGCTCGTTTTGACAAGATGCTTAATTCCGCTGAAATCGGTACAATGATTACCGCTTTCGGTACCGGTATCGGTCGTGATGATTTTAACATCGACAAATGCCGTTATCACAAAATCATTATCATGACCGATGCGGATGTCGACGGAAGCCACATCAGAACCTTGTTGCTGACGTTCTTCTATCGTCAGATGCCGGAAATTATCGAAAAAGGCTATGTCTATATTGCTCAGCCGCCTTTGTATCGTGCAAAACGCGGAAATTCGGTTCTTTACATCAAAGACGAACATGAAATGGAAGATTATTTAATCCGCGGCGGTTGTGATGATGCCGTTTTAATCCGTGCCAACGGTGAACAAATCGCCGGACAAGATTTAATTTCCTTGGTTGAAAGCACTCGTAAGGTTCGCAGCCTGATTGGCTCTTTGAGCAAAAAAGCTCCGGAAAAAATTATTGAACAAATGGCTATTTTCGGCCTGTTTGATCCGGAAGTTTTGAATAACAAGGACAAATTCAAACAGGAAATCGGCAAGCTTGATGCCCGCCTTGATTCTTTGGAAGCCGAATATGACCGCGGTTGGAAAACTGAAATGTTGGATGACGGTTCGGTTTCTTTCTATCGCACTTTGCGGGGAGTTAAGGAAGAACATATCATCGACGGAACTATTCTCGATTCCGTAGAAGCTAAAATGGTTAATGATATGAGAGCTTTTCTTGAAGAAAACTTCCTTGAAACATCTACCCTGGTTTCCAAAGCCGGTTTGGAAAAGAAAATTGCCGGCCCGGTAACTTTGGTTGACGCAGTCATGGCCAGCGGCAGAAAAGGTATTACCATTAACCGTTATAAAGGTTTGGGCGAAATGAACCCTGAACAATTGTGGGAAACAACTCTTGATCCGGAAGCCCGTTCTCTGCTTCAGGTTCGTATCGACCATATGGATGAAGCGGATGAAACCTTTGCTACTCTGATGGGAGATGTGGTTGAACCTCGTAAGGAATTTATTCAGGATAACGCCCTGAACGTTGTCAACCTGGATATTTAATCAAGTATTTGATATTTTATAAATTATATCCCGAAATTAAGTTTTCGGGATATTTTTTGTTTTGCATAACCAAGTAAGAAATAAAATCCCGAAGGGATTAAGTTATTGAATATTTAATCATTAAGGCTATATACTAGGGCAAATAAAACAGGATTGGCACTTATGAGATTAAAATATTTACTAATTGCGGGACTAATGTTCGGAGCGGCTTCGGCTCATGCCGGAGAAACAACCTATATTTTTGAGGGAAGCATGGATTCTCTTTATGGTTACAGTGATGTCTCCGAACGTTTTGAAAAGAAAGACAACAACAATCACTGGCTAAATAATTTTTACCTCAATCTGGGCGTAGAACATGAATTTAACGATACCTACAAATTAGGGGTATATGTTGATTTAATGGCCGGAATTGATAAGGAAATTGATAATTTTAACAACGGCAGTTGGGGACAAGAAGTTTATACGACATTGGATACACCGTTTGGTCAATTGGCTGCCGGAGAAACTTATAACGTTGCCGCCCAATTTCATACGGGAGCTCCGGAAGTTGGTGCATTGGGAATTAATAATTCCGATATTGTCGACTTTATTTCCAATCCGAATTGGACCAGAAAGAAGCATAAAACAAGTTTTGAAACCCTGAATTCAACGGCAATGAATACGGATGGCGTTTCCGCAAAAATCAACTATATCACTCCGGAAATTTACAACACGCTTTTAGGTATTACTTATGTCCCTGACAGTTATGACCGTCGCGGCCTGATTAACAAATATGCCCGTTATGCTTCGGATGATGCCTTCATAGCCGCTCTTTACAATGAGACGGATTTGGGATTTGCCGATATGGCCGTTTCTGCCGGATATGGTGTTTATCATCGGGATGATAAAGAGTTTACGGTAGGAATGAGCCTTTCCAGAGGCGGTTGGACTTTGGGCGGAAGCTTCCGCAAAACTTATGTTGACGGAGATGATTATACCGTAACGGAAACATCCGATAATCCGAGATTGCCGGATTTATTTGATAATTATCGGGAAGGAAAAGCCTGGGATATCGGCCTCAGTTACGAAATCGGACCGTATGAAGTCAGCCTGTCTTACTTCAAATCCAAGGCAGACAATACCTCCAATGAAGATGAAATAATTATGCTGTCTAACAAATATCAGGTTGATAAAAACATTGATATTTATTTAACGGCCGCTCATGTTGATTTTGAAGGAAACAATAATTCCGTTGCCGATAATAATCAGGGATATGCCTTTGTAACCGGATTAAGTATCAGTTTTTAAAACGAGGACTTGACTATGCCTAATATGCTTTTGATTTCCGATAACTCGGATTTTCGTCAGGATTTAACTGATCAGATAACCTTATATGCCCCGGATTTTGCTGTTTTTGAGGAAGAAGACGAACATACGGTATTTGATGTGGTGGTTCTTGATGAAAAACCTGAATTGTTAAAGGAATTACGGGCTCATCAAATAAAATCTCCGGTAATTCACCTTTTGTCTGCGGAAGATAATAACATAGAAGAGAGCCCTCTGAATATTATTATATTTAAGCCGTTGTCTTTGAATGAATTTCTAAATCAGTTGAAATCGAGTATCTATGTTTTGGAAAACCGTGCGGAAGGATATTTGTGTTTTAACAATTATGAACTTCGCCCTTCTTCCAAAGAGATATTAAACTTACGCAATAACGAGCTTATAAAGCTCACGGAAAAAGAAGTTGCGATTATCCGCTATCTCTATAAGGCTCAGAATAAAATCGTCAGTAAAAACGAATTGTTGCAGGAAGTGTGGGGATATAGCCCGGATGTTACCACTCATACGATAGAAACGCACATTTACCGCTTGCGGCAAAAAGTTGAACACGACGACTTATCGGCACAATTAATTGTTACCGAAGACGGCGGATATAAATTAAAATTTTAAAGACGTATTTCAACCATTACCGGAACATGGTCGGAAGGCCGTTCCCAAGCACGGGCTTCTTTGAGTATTTTTGCGGAAAGAAGCCGATTTTCTATATTGGGCGTTACCCAAATATGATCAAGCCGCCGTCCCTTATTGTTTGTCTGCCAGTTCGGATTGCGATAACTCCACCAAGAATAAACTTTTTCAGGTTCCGGATAAAATTTGCGAACGGCATCAAAAAAATCCAAAGATTGGAATAATCTTCCCAAGCGTTCTGTTTCTACCGGCGTATGAGATACGATTTTCAGCAGCTGTTTATGATTCCAAACGTCATTTTCTGACGGAGCCACGTTAAAATCACCGCAGATAAGCATTTTCTTTCCGGCATAGGCCTCTTTATGCTGCTCCCAGTATTCCGCTATATCATCCATAAAAGTCAGTTTATGGGCAAAAGAAAGATTGGCAATCGGGTCGGGAATATCTCCGCCGGCAGGAATGTAAATATTGTTAATTTCAATATCATCAAAAACTTTGGCGGTAATATGACGGGCATCGGTTTTTCCGACCCAGTTCTTTTCTTCAATGTCTTTAAGCGGAGTTTTGGAAAGAATAGCTACGCCATTGTATCCGGCCATGCCGTATAAGGCGATTTCCGGATATCCGAGTTTCTTAATTTCTTCAAAAGGAAAATCTTCTTTTTTGGCTTTGACTTCCTGAAGACAGATAACATCGGGATTTTCGTTTTCTACAAGCTTTTTCAGCAGTTCAAGGCGGATTCGAACGGAATTGACGTTCCATGTAATCAGTTTGAAAGAAGTCTCGGTCATTATTTGCGTTTGCCTTTTTTCTTAAGCGGAGAAGAATCTTTTTTGAATTTAAACAAGCCGCCGTCTAAATTTCCGTCTCGGACGGCATCATAAAGAGATACGGTAATTTCCACACTTTGCGGGTCAATGATTTTCCATTGTTTCAGTTCTAAAGGGTTGTTGCTGAAAATAAGGGTAATCGGTCCGATTTCTTTGTTTTGGGCATATTCAAGCGTAGCCGAGATTGTTCCTGCGTCTTTGTAGAAATCTTTGACTTTGAATTTTTTGCCGTCGATTTTAATATCGTTGGCCAAAATAAGGCTGGCAGGAATGTCATCATAATCAATATGGGTAACTTGATCCAAATCTTTGTCGTTATAAACGATATAACTTCCGTCTCCGACAATCAAAACGTTAGTCGGAGCGGCATATTCCATACGAATTTTGTTAGGTTTTGCAATAAACAGGCGGCCTTCGGTCGTGTTGCCGTTGCTTGCCGTTTGCACAAAGTCAGCTTCAAGAGTTTTAATGTTATTGAGATAATCTTCGATGGCTTTTAAATCCGCGGATGTTTGGGCTTGTGCATTAAAACTCCAAAAGCAACCTGCCAAAGCAAAAAATACTGCCAGTTTTTTCATCTTCTACCTTCTTATAAATTTTATTCCTGAAATAATATAACCGATATAAGCAAATAGTCTAATAAAAAAATTCCCCGTTGAATGTTTATCAACGGGGAAATCTCCCTAAACGGAATTGGGATTATTTAGAACCGCAGCCGCAGCCACAGCCGGATTTTTTGCTTGAATTTTCAGCGTTTGTTTTTTCTTCGTTAGTTGATTTGTTTGTATTGCTGTAAGACATTTTATTACTCCTTAAAAAATTAATGCAAAGTTCATTAATCTATTTAAGTCTGAAAAACATCAAAACAAGTTTTATAGATAAATTTACTATTCGAAATAATTGTTAACGGGCATTTCTGGCTTTGAACACCCCGTTTTCAAAGCCTTGAATGTCGGTGTTTTCATCAGCGTCTTCCAAACGTTTAAGGGCATAAGCGACGTATTCTTTCTCCCGCTCAATGCCGATGAAATGGCGTTTCAGTTTTTTTGCCGTAACGGCGGTGGTTCCGGAACCGAGGAAAGGGTCAAAAACCACGTCCCCTTCATCGCTGGAGGCCAAAATTAATTTAGCAATGAGTTTTTCCGGTTTTTGTGTCGGATGAGGCGTATTTTCCGGCATGGACCAGAACGGAATGGAAATATCGGTCCAAATGTTGGATGGAGCGGTAAGGCGATATTTATCCGTTCCTTCACCTTTCCAGTCTTTCGGGTTTCCTTTTTCGTCCCGATAAGGAGCAATAACTTGCCGTTGAACCTTGACTGCCTCAAGATTAAATTTGTATTGCGGAGATTTTGTAAAAAACCAAATGTCTTCCAGACAGTTTTTCCAGTTATTCAGAGCACTCCGTCCTTTTTCTCGCTCCCAGGAAATCCTGTTTTGCAGCAGAAAATACTTTCCCGCGGTTTCGGGAATGGCAATGGATGTTTTCCAGTCGGAACAAATATAAACAGAGCCGTTTTCTTTTAAGAGTCTCGGAAGTTTTGACAACCAGGAATCCAGCCATTTTTTATATTTTTCCATCCCCATTTCTTTAAAGGTGGTGGAGGCAAAATTTTTGGTAAGATTATACGGAGGGTCGACGACTATTAAATCTACGCAGTTGTCAGGCAAAAAATCAAGAGCTTTGAAAGCATCCTGATAAATAATCTTGTCAATAACCGCATCCGGAGAAACCTTGCTTTTGAGTTTAACAGCCTGTTTGGCATAAGAACTTATCTCGCCGGAACTCAGCTCAAGGGTCTTGTTTCTCGGAGCTTTCTTTTTCATGTTTTTACAGATTAATCTTCGCCGAATTTGCTGTTAACCAAATTGGTCAGGGCATCTAAAGCTTCTTTGGCCTGGTTTCCTTTTGCCGTAACGTCAATGGTCGTTCCTTTGGCCGCGGCCAACATCATCAATCCCATAATGGAACAACCGCTGACTGTTTGGCCGATTCTTTCCACGGTAACTTCCGCGTCCATATCTTCGATTGTTTTTACAAAAGCGGCGGCAGCCCGGGCATGCAGGCCTTTTTTGTTTTGAATTTCCAAAGTTGCGGAAAATTTGTTTTCTGTCATGGCTACATTCCCAAAAGTTGCGAAGCGATATTAATGTATTTTTTGCCGGCCTCCTGAGCACCTTCAACGGTTTCTTTCAGATCTTTTTCTTTTCTGAGAGAGGCGATTTTAATCAGCATCGGCAGGTTAATTCCGGCAATGATTTCAACTTTTGCCTGATCCATAATGGAAATTGCCAAATTGGAAGGTGTTCCGCCAAACATATCGGTTAACAAAATTGTTCCGCTTCCGCTGTCAACTTCTTTTACTTTTTTAAGAATTTCTGCCCGGCGGACTTCCATATCGTCTTCCGGACCGATACAGACTGCGGCAATTTGTTCCTGCTTGCCGACAACATGCTGCATGGCCGAAATAAATTCTAAGGCCAAATTACCGTGGGTAACCAAAACCAACCCTATCATTTTGTTTTATTCCTTTGTTATTATTGTTTACTTCCGCTGACCCATGTTTTAACGGCACCGAAGCTCTTTAAAACATCTTCCCTGCTTTTGGCTTTAACCAATTCATCAGCTCTGGTCTGACGGCCTTCAAAAACGATTTCTTCTACATTTTCGACCGGAACGCCATAAACGCGTTCAACCATTTTGCCTTTTAATTCGACAATCATGACAAATTCGGCTTCAGCCAAAGGGCCTTTGGTTTCCTCATCAATATTATCCAAACGGACGGCAAGGCGTTCATCTCTTTTCAGAAGGGCTGTTTTTTTGCCGTCAAACTCCAAAACAGGAGCTTTCGGGGCTCCGTCGCGGGCATCAATAAAAATAGCCAGCTCGCCGTATTTGTTTTCAATAATTTCATAGAAATCCTGTTTTTCAATCAGAGTATAATATTGTGTTTCCATTCTTTTATCCAGTAAAGAGTTAACCAACAAGTCTTAAAAATCATCCTATTATAATAAAGGTAAACTGTCAATTTTGAGTTAATAATCCGGCTAATAAATTGTTGTCATTTTCTTCATTTTTTGGTATAAAAAAACAAATTCTAAGTTTTATCTGAGCAAAAGCGTATTATTTAACCTAAAAAAATTTATATGAAAAAGTTATTATTAAAAATCCAAAACTGGTTTACAAGGGCTGATGACAAAGAACTAAAGTATCCGGTTTTGTACTTGAAATCGGACAACACGATAAAATCAACCCGCTTTAATCCCGCTCTACCGATTGTGGGGGTCTTTCTGACTGACGAAATCATCTATTATCCCTTGGCGAAAGACAACTCTTACAGCAGCGACAGGGATGGTTTTTATCACAGTCGGTATTACGGAACCTGGAAAGAGGCACAAGCCTTTTTTGAGCAGATTAAAATTCCCGGATATAAAGTTGCGGCAGCTCCGATTAACACATTGGTTAAAATTCTGGATGACTATCGGAAAATTAATCCGTTGCTTAAAAAATTCAATCTGGAGCCTCTGCATGAAGACTGGTATTACTGGTCGGGAACCTCTTATTGGGAATGCGATTTGTATGCCTGGGATTACTGCAATGACAGAACCGGAAACAAAATGGATGAGAGCAGCAGGTCTGCGTATCTGAAAACAGAGAAAAATCATTTCTTGGGAATATTAATTCCTGAGTAAGAACAAAAAGCACAAATGAACCGTCTTTAATAAGGACGGTTCTTGCTTTTTAAAAAACCTGATTGTTTCGGACTTCCAAAAATTGTGCTTCGTTACGCAGGGAAGAAAATAATTCGGCATCTGTGGACGTTATCCAGGCCTGAACATTTAAATCACGGATTTTTTCAAGCAAAGCTTCCCTTTTGGTGTCATCCAGATGAGCCACGACTTCATCCAAAAGCAAAACGGGAGCAAATCCTTTGTCCAGCGTTTGGCACTTGGTTTGAGCAAGAATAATGCTGATAAGCAGCGATTTTTGTTCGCCCGTGGAACACAAATCCGCCGGCATTCTTTTTTTCTTGTAATAAACTTTGAAATCTGTCCGGTTTACCCCGTCGACATTGTCATTGTAGATAACGTTTCTTCTTTGTGAAAAAAGTTTATTGCGGTAAAAATCTTCCACTTCAACAGCCGGTTTTTCATCCAGCATTTTTTCAATTGTTCCGTCAAGTTCCAAAATAACATTCGGAAACGTATCGTCCGGCTCCGCTTCAATAAAATTATTCAGCTTGGCAATCTGTTCTCTTCTTGCCGCCGCAATAGCCACTCCGAGAGCGGCCATATTGTCTTCAAGGGAAAAAAGCCAGTTGTTATCGGGAGTCCCTGCCTTCAAAAGCTGATACCATTCTTTGTAATAATGCTCAAAAGTGGCCGTCCTTTTGGCATGTTCGACATCAAAAGCATATACCAACCGGTCAAGGAAGCTTCTTCTCGGCTGAGAGCCTCCTCTGAACAGCCTGTCCATTTGCGGGGTTAGCCAAATGGCGGAGATATACCTTCCCAGTTCTGATTGTGAAGAAATTTTATTGCCGTCGATTTTAACGATTCTCCGGTCAAAACTGCGAATATCGTCATCATCGGTTTCCCGGGCGGATTTTTCAACGGCGGTCCCGATTTCGGTTTCTTCGCCGCTTTTTTGAATAGTGGCGGAAACCGCCCAGTTTGTGTTGCTTATTCCGGTAGGAGAGTATTCGTCGGGAATAAGAGCCGGTGTGATTCTTTTTATGTCGGCCAGACGGGCTCCGCGGATTCCTCGTCCGGGTGTCAAAAAGGAAATTGCTTCAAGAATATTTGTTTTCCCCGAACCGTTTTCTCCGGTAATAATAATTGGCGATAAATCAGCATTAATCCTCAGAAAAGCATAGTTTCTGAAGTCAGTTAAAGTCAGGCGGGTAACGCCTGACTTTTCTTGAGTAACTGCATATAATTTATTTGCCAGATTCGTCAATCTTATACTCTCATCGGCATAAGGACATAAATTGCACTGGCGTCGGAAGTATCATGAATCACGGACGGAGAAGAACCGTCGGCAAAACTGATTCGAACGCTGTCGCCTTTAACTTCATTGAGAATATCCAGCAGATAACGGAAGTTATAGCCGATTTCTAACGATTCGCTGTCATATTTTGCCTCAATTTCTTCTTGTGCGGAACCCAAATCCGGACTGGATGTCGTAATGGTAACATGATTTGGTGCCGTAATCATTTTAATGGCTCTTGTTCTTTCGGCAACAACGGATACGCGGTCAACGGCAGAAGACAATTCTTTTACACCGAGTTCCAGATTCTTGTCATTGTCTGTCGGAATAACCCGTTCATAGTCAGGATAAGTTCCGTCAATTAATTTGGATGTTAAAGTAACGTCTTCCATTGTAAATCTGATTTTGTTTTCAGACAAAGCAACTTGAACAACATCATTGTTGGCGTCATCCAAAAGCTTTCTGACTTCGGCAACCGTTTTACGAGGAACAATAACGCCGACCATGTTTTCGGCTCCTTTCGGAAGAGGAGATTCAACACAAGCCAAACGGTGTCCGTCAGTGGCAACAACACGTAAAACTTTTGCTTCGCCTTCATTTTTGGCATGAATATACAAACCGTTCAGATAATATCTGGTTTCTTCGGTAGAAACAGCAAATTTTGTTCTGTCAATAACGTCTTTCAACTCATCTTTTGACATTTCAAAATTAACCGGAAGCTTGTCGCCGGAAATAACCGGAAAGTCTTCAACCCCGATGCAGGAAAGGGAGAACTTTGAACGCCCTGAAGCAATCGTCAGTTGGCCTTTTTCATCCGGGAAAGTTAATTCTACGTCAGAACCGTCAGACAACTTTCTGACAATGTCATAAAGCATATGAGCCGGAGCGGTTGTGGCACCGACTTCGGTAATTTTAGCGTCAACGATTTCAGTAATTTCGGTATCCATATCGGTTGCCTTAAAGCTGATACCGTCTTCCAAAGCTTCAATCCGGACATTGGACAATACCGGAATAGTGTTTCTCTTCTCAACGATACTTTGTACGTGGCTGAGAGATTTTAACAAATTTGCACGTTCAATTGTAAACTTCATTTCTTTCTACCATTCAATATTTTCAGACATAAAAAACGACTTGTCGCTTTATTTTTCCACAATCATAACATTGTTGTTACGAAATCAGAAACTAAAACGACAAGTCGTCAACAGCTTTTTTAGTTTTTTAAGGGCGTTAGCCTTCTAAAACTCTTCTCAAAGCGTCAACATTTTCCGCCAGAGAAACATCTTCCAAAATCAACTCTTCAACCTTGCGGACGGCATGCATAACCGTTGTGTGGTCGCGGTCAAACTTACGGCCGATTTCCGGCAGAGAACGGGAGGTCAGCTGTTTTGCCAGATACATGGCGATTTGTCTCGGACGGGCAACGGTGCGGGCACGTCTGGAAGATTGCATTTCCTTAACGGAAATATTGAAATGCTCGGCCACTTTTTTCTGGATTTCGTCAATGGTTGTTCTCTTGTCATAAGAACGCAGCATATCCTTCAAAACATCTTGAGTCATATCCAAAGTGATTTCTTTGTCGGAAAGCAGTTGGGAGTGAGCAATAACTCGTCTCAAAGCTCCTTCAAGTTCACGAATGTTTGAAGTGATTTTTTGAGCCAGAAATTCAGCAACTTTCTGCGGGAGTTCAACGCCTAATTGTTGAGCTTTATTGTTCAAAATACCCATTCTCAAATCAAAATCCGTCGGGTGGATGTCGGCAACCAAACCGCAGCCGAGACGGGACTTCAGACGAGCCTCGATTCCTTCTAAATCGGCAGGAGATTTGTCTGCGGAAATGATAATCTGACGGCCTTCTTCAATCAGAGAATTGAAAGTGTAGAAAAATTCTTCCTGAGTTGTGTCTTTTCCGCCCATAAATTGAACATCGTCCACCATCAAAACATCAACGGAACGGAACTGTTCTTTGAAAGCGGTGGTGTCTTTGTAACGCAAAGCTCTTACGAACTTATACATAAATTTCTCGGCAGAGAGGTAAACAATGTTGCGGGTCGGATCCTGTTGTTTGATATGCCATGCGATGGCGTGCATCAGGTGTGTTTTTCCGAGACCGACACCGGAATACAAAAACAGAGGGTTAAAGGAAACGTTTCTGGATTCTGCAACTTTGCGGGCGGCGGCATAAGCAAATTCATTGGTTTTGCCGACAACAAAATTGTCAAAAGTATACTGTGGATTTAACGGAACAGACAAAGACTGCTGGGATTCGCCAACGTTTTGCAGTTCATTGTTGTTAGCCAGAACGGAACTGATTCCCGACTGATAAATATTTTGCGGAGCCGGGCTTGATGAAATTTTCTTCAGCAGAGAACGGCAAGAAGGGTTATAAAGGCCGCGGCTTTCATCCTGCATAGCTTGAACAACAAAATTCACGCTTTTGATTTCCGGGTTTTTCTTTTCCCATATTTTATGGATTCTGTCGCTGTAATGTGTGATAACCCAGTTTCTCATAAAGCGGGTCGGAACACAAATATTCATAACACCGTCATTAAAAGACCCCGGTGTTAAAGGTTTTAACCAACTGTCAAATGCAGTTTCGCCAACTTCTGTTTTTAATTGACTGCAAATCTGTCCCCACTGATCCTGTACAGAATTATTGTTTAGTGCTTCTTCTGCCATCATCTATTCCCATTCAACAAGTTTACATAATATTATTTTTATAAATTTTATTTGAGACGTTTTGTTAAACACTTTCTCAGAGTAATTTTAACTTCAGTGTCCCTGAAAGTGATTGAGATACTAAACACAGAAAAAAATAATTACAACAGAACATTTACAGAACATTGAAATTAAAGTTCTTGACAGAGGTTTTGTGCAGAGTCGCCCAGATTCTCTTATTTTCCGCATAAAAAAACACAAACCAAAATCCCCCTTGGTTAATAATAAAGGAGGTATGGTTTGTGTTAAATTTTTCGCTTATAAAGTGTATTACAAAGCTTTAATTTTTTTAGAAAGACGAGAAACCGTGCGAGAAGCATTGTGTTTTTCAACAACACCCTTTTGAGCTGCTCTCATCAATTCGGATTCTGCAACCAGAAGAGCGGCTTTGGCTGCTTCTTTGTTTTTGTCAGCTACGGCAGCGATAACTTTTTTAACGAAAGTACGAACGCGGCTTCTGCGTGCACCGTTAATGATGCTTCTCTTGTTGTTTCTTTTAATTCTTGTCTTTGCCGATTTATGATTGGCCATTTTTCTTATCCTGTTCAATTAAAATAGTTAAACGATATTTAATTCTGATATGCTTTATAAACTCTAGAGGCCTCTTAAGTCAACAACAATTTTTCAAAAAAAGCCTTTTTTCAAGCAAAATTAGGGCTTAATCGTGTTTTTCAACGAAGTTTTTGAGCAATTCCTTAAATTCGTTGGAATTCAAACACAATTCGGCGTTTTTGTTTTCGTAATCGATTCCGCTTGCCAGGTCGATATTGGCAGCGGCTCTTTTAACGGCGGATTTTGCGGAAGCAACGGCAACAGCGGATTGTGCCGTAATTCTTGAAGCGGTACGGATGCTTTCTTCAAACAAATCCGGCAAAGCAATAATTCTGCTGACGATTCCGGCCTTTTCGGCCTCTTCTGCCGTCATGGCCCGTCCGGTTAAAATCATTTCCATCGTTTTGGCTTTTCCAACGGCATATGTTAGCCGCTGTGTGGCTCCAAAACTTGGAATAATGCCTAAACTGACTTCCGGAAGACCGAACCGGGCATTGTCGGCGGCAAGAATAAAATCACAACAAAGGGCTAATTCGCAGCCGATACCCAAAGCGTAACCGGCAACAACGGCGATAACCGGTTTTTTTATGTTGGCAATAATATTCATTTTGGAGGTTAAATCAGAAAGATTGAATGTTCCCTGATTAATTTTTCCGACCAATTCTTTAATGTCGATTCCTGCGGCGAAAGCTTTGTCATTTCCTCGAATAATCAAAGCTTTTACGCTTGGGTCCTTATCAAAAAGTTCTGCCTGAGTCGCAATTTCGGACAACATTTCTTCATTAATGGTGTTAAGGGCTTTCGGGCGGTTTAAGGTAATGATTCCGATATTGTTTCTGATTTCCGCTGCGATATGATTATATTCCATAATTTTCTGTCCTATACTCTGTTTTTAACGGTAATTCTGACAATTAAAGGTTTAATCTTTTCCGGAACGATTTCAAGGCTTTCCTTTTCTCTGTAAAAAACAAGCGTGTTGCCTCTTTTTCCCTGATAAGTCCACCCTAACTGCGGCAACGTGCCGGTATAAAATTTTTCAACAGCCTTAAATCCGACTTTGCTTCCGGTAAGATAAGCCTCGACAAATCTGGATTCTTCATTGCCGAAAGAGATGTTGTCGTTTTGAATTTGCGTGAACCCTTTCATAATCGGAACATCTTCCAGACCATCAATAAAAGTGGAAGCTTTTACATTGGCGGAAAGAACAGCCATTCCGAAAATTAAGGTAAGAAAATATTTATATGTTTTTATCATTTTTTTCACTTTTGTTTTGTTGGACAATAAAAGCTTGAACGTCCTGCCTGAACAATCTTTTTTATACCGCCTGTTTGGCTGATGTTGCAAGTGCAGTCAGAACATTTTTGACCGGTTTTGTTATAAACACAATGCATATTTTGAAAATACCCCATGCTTCCGTCCGGTTTTATGTAATCTTTCAGGGTAGAACCGCCGGCCTCAATGGCTTTTTCAAGTGTAAGGCGAATGGATTCTGCCAAGGTTTCACATTCTTTTTTGCTGATTTCTCCGGCACATCTTGTCGGCAGGATTCTTGCCGAATATAAAGCTTCCGAGGCATAAATATTGCCGATTCCGTTAATGATTGTCTGATCCAAGAGGGCGATTTTTATCGGAACTTTTTTATTTTTAAGTTTTTTAAACAGATATTCTCCGTTAAAAGCATTGTCAAACGGATCGATTCCCAAGCGGCACAACAGATGATGCTTTGTCAGCTGTTGGGTTTCGTAATAAGTCAGCAGCCCGAACCGTCTGGCATCATTATAAATAAGGATTCCTTTTTCCGTTTCAATAATGACATGGTCGTGCTTATCAAATGTCTCAGGCATTTTATCGCAGATTTTTACTCGTCCGCTCATTCCCAAATGCCAGATTAGGCTGAGACCGTTGTCCAGGCCGATAATGATGTATTTTGCCTGCCGTTGGTATGATATAATCCGGGAATGAAGGATTTTTTCCCTAAAATCATCAGGAATAATTTCTCTAAAACGATTGTTGTTGATTGTAACATTGATTATATTGGTAAAGCCGATGGCTTTTTCAATGGCGTTTTTAATTGTTTCTACTTCGGGTAATTCCGGCATATTAACCTCGGATTCTTTAAGTCTTGAAAGCATTATATATGATAAATAGATTTTTACAATTCATAAAAAAACAGCAGTTAGCCGTTAAGCTGGCAAAAGAAGATTTGTTGTTCCTGACCGAAGAAATGAAAACTTTTAAGCTGGTGCGTCCGCTGGCATCTTTGTTTGTTCATAAAAAATCTGTGTCAAAAATCAGAAGAATTAAGCGTTTTTTACGCGATGAAGATAATCCGTTATTATATGTTTTTGCCGGGGAAATGTCCTCTTTAACGGATTCGCCGTTTGAGTATTTGCCTTTTCGAAAAAGAAGATTATGCGGAGATGTCTTGCTTAAGACGACAAAGAACATTAAAGACAACCGTTTTTATACTTCTTTATTTTCCGAGATAATTAAAACGGATTTTCCTGTTTGGGCAAAGAAATGGCCGGATTTATCCGATAATTTGGATATTTGTAAAGATATGCGTCTTTATGGTTCGGAATTGGAATATTTGTCGGATTTATCCGCAGAGTATGAAAATTGCTGCCGTATGGACATTGATTGGATAAAAACATCCCGCGAAAATCTCTATGTTCATTTTGGCAGGGAATGTCTGCTGACCAAAAAACTTCCTCTTGAAGCACAAAATAATCTGAGCAGGTTGTTTGCCGTGCTGCTTTTGGAAAAATCCGTTTTTGTCTCCCTTTGGAACGGAATTCTGCTGAGTTCGGATAACGAAGTGGGTTTTCTTGACTTTGACGGAGTTTATCCGGCGGATAACCGGTTGAAGGATTACGCCTTGGCCTTTATAAAAAACGGAAGAAAGCCGCAAACGGCGGAAGAATGGAAACTGCATAGGGCTCTTTTGCTGTTGGAAAGATATTGTCCGGATATTGACTGCTTTTCCCTTTGGAAAGGGATTCGCAAAGTAAACGTTCCGGATAAAGAGCAAAAAGACAATTCCGAAATGCTGCAAAAAATGCGGGAGAACGGATTCGATTTCGGTACTTCTCCGCAGGCTCAAATGACAAATCCTCAAGACATAGCTTATCTTCTGAAAAAAAAGAACATCCGAAAAGAAAAAGCATACCGTAAATCCGGATTCTTATATTGGGCACCGTTGCTTTTGGCGATGTTTTTGCTGCTTAAATATTTTTAAGCAGACTTCTTGCTTTCAAGGCGTTAATGGTTTGGAAAACTTTTCGGTTGTTTTTGTGCCGGGAAGATGAGGAGCAGCCGTTTGAAGAAAATTTGGCCGCCTCAAAAAGATAAGAAATAATAAACAGTCTGGTCATATAAGTCAGGCCTAAAGAACTGAAGTTGTTGTTTTCGATTAATTCAATCAGAGCATTGCGGGAAAGTCCTTCGGTTTTGCATATTTCGGCAAGTACTTCCCATTCTTTGAGACAAAGCCGCATACTGGTCCGGCGATTGTTGATTAAAAGTACTCTGTTCACTAATTTGGTCATAATCCAGCCTGTTTTTCATCGTTTTTAATTGTATTGCTATTCCCAAGCAATTGCTGTAATAATATATTGATGTTGTTTAAAACACAACTAAAAAAAGAAAAA